>JAZKIW010000111.1:43373-69375 GCA_040384625.1 Pseudomonadota bacterium
ACCGTGCCAAGAAGTTCGGCTTGCCGGAGGCACGCCAAGACGCGGACGTTCGGGCCATCGAATCGGCGGTGTCGAGCACCTTCTCCGGATGGGGCCCGAACGACAAGATTCGCTTGGAGAACGGGCAAGTCTGGCAGGTGGAGGATGGCAGCATGGCGGCTGTTCGTCCAGGAGCGATGAGGGTGTCGGTGCGGCGCGGACTGCTCGGCGCGTTCTATCTCGATTTCGACGGACTGAACAAGTCCCCCCGAGTGCGCCGGGTGGAGTGAGCGCGCGCGGCCTTGGGGAGCATCGGTATCGACCCGGTCTGTACCTACGAGGTCAAGCTGCTCGGCGTCGGTGATGCGGCGCTGCTACTGGCGGCGGACCCACAGATCTTCGACCGGGCGCTCGACCCGCGCTGGACCGACACGTTCCTGCGCGACCCGCGCCACCACATTGCCGTTGCGATCTTCGGCGGCCTGGTGGTCGGCAGCGCCACCGCGACGCAGTGCCTGCAGCCCGATCAACCATCGACCCTGTTCATCGCCGAAGTGGCTGTCGCCCGCGAGCATCGGCGCCAGGGAGCAGCCAAGGCCATGCTGCAGGCGCTGCTCGCCCATGGGCGAGCGCTGGGCTGCGCCAAGGCGCGGGTCGGTACCGAGGCCGACAATGCCGCCGCGCGAAGCCTGTACGCATCGGTGGGGGCCACCGTCGACTCGGACGCCTTCGTCACTTACACCTTCGACCTGACTTGACGCGCCCGAGGGAGGCGACATGCCCATCGATCTCGACCACAGCATCGTTCCATCGCATCACAAGCTGGCCTCGGCGAAACTGCTGGCCGAGCTGCTCGGCGTGCCCTGGGCCGAGGCCGGACTCGGCCCGTTCTCGCCGGTGTACGTGAACGACGGCCTGACGCTCGACTTCATCGAGACCGACGAGCCGTTCCCGATCTACCACTTCTGCTTTCGCGTCGGCGAACAGGAGTTCGACGCCATCCTCGGTCGCATCCACGCCGCCGGCATCGCCTATCGCAGCACCGTGCGCGGGCCCGTCGACATGCAGATCAATACCGAGTACGGGGGGCGCATGCTCTACTGGAACGAACCCGACGGGCATCAGTGGGAGATGCTCACGGTGAGCTACGCGCGCCAGCCCGGCAAGGGGGCCGCATGAATGAAGTCGACCCGGCACCGCGCAAGGCGGTGATCCTCGGCCCCGGTGAAGGGCGCGCCTATCCGATGGGCCGCATCGCCGCGGTGTTCAAGGCCGACGAAGGCGAGACTGCGTCGCGCTACTCGATCTCCGAATGGTGGCTCGAGCCGCACACGCAAGGCCCGGGCGCCCACTCGCACGCCGAGGACGACATCTTCTATGTCATCGAAGGCACGATGAGTGTCCTCGTCGACGCGGTGTGGACCGATGCCCCCAGGGGCTCTTTCGTCCTGGTGCCGGGGGGCGTAACGCACGACTTCGAGAACCGCGGCGACACCCGGGCGGGGGTACTCAACCTGTCGATCCCGGGGCCGTTCGAGCCGCACATGCCCGGAATCGCACAGTGGTTCATCGAGCATCCGCCCGGAGATGCGGGGCGATGAACACGCTGCTGGCCGACCTCGTGCTCGTGTTGCACGTGGCCCTGGTCGTCTTCGTCGTCGGCGGTCTGCTTCTGGTCCTGGTCGGCAACCTGAAGCGCCGGCCCTGGGTGAATGCGCTCTGGTTCCGGCTCGCGCACCTGGCGGCGATCGGCATCGTTGTCGCGGAAAGCTGGTTTGGTGTCGTGTGCCCGCTCACCTCGCTCGAACTTTGGTTGCGCGCGCAAGCCGGTGCGGCGCGCCAGGGCTCAGGCTTCATCGAGTACTGGCTGCAAGGCCTGCTCTACTGGGATGCGCCGAGCTGGGTCTTCACGCTTGCCTACTCCCTGTTCGGGTTCGCCGTGGCGGCAGCCTGGTGGTACTTTCCACCCACGCTCGGGCGGCGTACAACGAACTCCCGAGCCTGATCGTCCATCGGAACCAGCCAGCATGCCCCTCGTGACCATCCGCCTTGCGCGCCGCGACCCGCCCACCACACGCGAACAGAAGGCCGCGCTGATCCGCGGCGTCACCGACCTGCTTCAAGACGTGCTGGCCAAGCGCCCTGCGGACGTGACCGTTCTGATCGACGAGATCGACCCCGACAACTGGGGTCAGGGCGGCGAGAGCGCCACCGTTCTGCGCCAGCGCCGCACCAAGCCCTGAGCGGTCAGTAGCTGCCAGGCAGCAGGATGCTGCGGTCGACGTCGCTGAGGCGCGTATGGCCGCAGAAGGCCATCGTCACGTCGAGTTCCTTGTGGATGATCTCGAGCGCCTTGGTCACACCGGTCTCGCCCATCGCGCCCAGGCCATAGGCGAAGGCGCGGCCGACCATCGTGCCGCGCGCGCCAAGCGACCAGGCCTTGAGCACGTCTTGTCCCGAGCGGATGCCGCCGTCCATCCAGACCTCGATGCGCGAGCCGACAGCGTCGGCGATCGCCGGCAGCGCGCTGATCGAGCTCGGTGCGCCGTCGAGCTGGCGCCCGCCGTGGTTGCTGACCACCAGGGCATCGGCGCCGCTGACCGCAGCGAGCTTCGCATCTTCGAGGTCCATGATGCCCTTCAGGATCAGCTTGCCGCCCCAGCGCTTGCGGATCCAGGCTACGTCGTTCCAGTCCAGCCGCGGATCGAACTGCTCGCGCGTCCAGGCACCGAGCGAGGACATGTCGCTGACGCCCTTGGCATGGCCGACCAGGTTGCGGAAGGTGTGGCGCCTGGTGCCGGCCATGCCGAGGCACCAGCGCGGCTTGGTCATCAGGTTGAGGATGTTGGTCAGGGTCGGTTTCGGCGGCGCGGTGAGGCCGTTCTTCAGGTCCTTGTGGCGCTGGCCGATGACCTGCAAGTCCAGCGTCAGCACCAGGGCCGGGCAGCCGGCATCCTTGGCGCGGCCCATCAGCCGCTCCATGAAGTCGCGGTCGCGCATCCAGTAGAGCTGGAACCAGAACGGCGCGCTGGTGTTCTCCCGGATGTCCTCGATCGAGCAGATGCTCATCGTCGACAGCGTGAAGGGGACGCCGAATTTTTCCGCCGCCCGCGCGGCATGGATCTCGCCGTCGGCATGCTGCATCCCGGTCAGGCCCACAGGGGCCAGGGCGACGGGCATCTTCACGTCCACGCCGACCATCTTCGTCGCCGTGCTGCGGTTGTCCATGTTCACCGCCACGCGCTGGCGCAGCAGGATCTTCTGGAAATCGGCCTCGTTGGCGCGGTAGGTGCCCTCGGTCCAAGAGCCGGAATCCGCATAGTCGTAGAACATCCGCGGCACGCGCCTTTCGGCAAGCACGCGCAGGTCTTCTATATTCGTGATGACGGGCATGGGCGCTGGTCTCCTCGGCACGCATCCTAGCCGGCCGCAACGCGGTGGTGCCCTCGCAACCTGGATCGCGATCTTGCCGGCGCATTGCGCGCACGCTCAGGCCGCTGGGGCAGTCGCGGCGCTCATGTCCCCCGAGCGGGCTGCGCCCGCTCTCCTCCTTTACCTCGCATCGACGGCTGCCCGGTGGCCTGGGCTACCAATGACGGTGGACGTCGACGTGTGAACCGGTCGATCGATCGGGGTGCTGGGCTGCTCTTGGCTGCTCTGCGCAGCGAAGTCAAGGCGGAGGGCCGGCGAAGGCGGCCTGGGGGGACATGAGCGAAGCAGAGCAGCCCAGCGCTCCGATCCCGCGGACCGGCGCAGGGCACCCTCGAGCAGTCAGCTCAGGGAGCGGGCGATCAGCGCGGCGGCCGTGAAGAGGCCGGCGAAGACCACGAGCAGCCAGTTCGGCAAGCGGCCGCGTGGCGTGGGCGAAACCCGCTGACGCTGGCGTTGACTGTCTTTGTCGATCATGGTCGTGCCGAGTGTCACCGACCGGCGTGGCGCAGGGAAGCCATGCGCACGCCCAGCAGGCGCAGGCGGCGGGAAAAGTCCACGCGCTTCAGGCATTGGCCGGCCGCGGCGCGGATGGTATCGGCTTCGGCCGTGGCCTCGGGCAGGGTCAGGTCGCGCGTGACGGTCTTGAAGTCTTCGAAGCGCAACTTGATGCCGACCGTCTTGCCCGCATAGCCCTTTCGCTGCAGGTCGCGCGCCAGTTGCTGCACCAACTCGTCCAGCACGGCGCCGAGCTCAGTGCGATCGTGCACGGCGTGCAGGTCGCGGTCGAAGGTGGTCTCCCGGCTCATCGACACGGGCTCGCTGCTGGTGGACAACTCGCGCTCGTCGAGGCCATTCGCCGCGTCGGCGAGCCAGCGGCCGTAGCTGGCACCGAAGTGCTCCAACAGCCAGGGCCGCTCACGTGCGGCGAGTTCGCCAATCGTGTGCACGCCCAATGCGTCGAGCCTGGCGCCGGCCTTGGGTCCGATGCCGTTGATGCGCCGCACCGGCAGGGGCCAGATGCGCGCGGCCAGGTCGGCATGGGTGAGCACGGTCAGGCCGTCGGGCTTGTCGAGCTCGCTGGCGATCTTGGACAGCAGCTTGTTCGGCGTGACACCGACCGAGCAGGTCAGGCCGGTGACGCGGCGCACGTTGTTGCGGATCTCCTGCGCGATCGCGCGCACGCCGCCGAAGGGGTCGTGGCCGACGCTGTCCTGGGCGCCGGGCAGGTGGCTCAGGTCGATGTAGATCTCGTCGATGCCGCGGTCCTCGATCAGCGGCGCGACCTCGGCCACCGCGCCCTTGAAGCGGCGCGAGTAGAGGCGGTACTGCTCGAAGTCGACCGGCAGCAGCACCGCCTCGGGGGCGCGCAAGGCGGCCTTCATCAGTCCCATGCCCGAGTGCACGCCGACGTCGCGCGCGGCATAGGTGGCGGTGGTGGCGACGCCGCGGCCGGTGTAGCCGGCGAGCTTGGCAAAGCGCCGCGTCCCATCGGGCAACAGCACCGGCTGGTGGCGCCGGCCGCCGCCCACCACCACCGGCAGGCCGGCCAGCTCGGGGTAGCGCAGCAGCTCGACCGACGCATAGAAGGCGTCCATGTCGAGGTGGGCGATCCAGCGGCGAGGACCGCTCGGCGGCGTGTGCATGGGGCGATTTTCATCAACAATCGGCCATGAACGGATTCGGGAGCTCGCGATGGGCCGTACCTGGAACAAGCTGTGGCTGTTGTCGGTCTGCGCCTTGCTGACGATGACCCACGACGACGCGAGCGCGCAGAGCGGCACACCGGAAGCCTGGCGTGCCGAAGTCTTCGCCGCCGAGAGGGCCTTCGCCAAGAGCATGGCCGAGCGCGACCTTGCCGCCTTCGGCCACCACCTGGCCGAGGACACGGTGTTCTTCGGCAACGCCAAGGTCCATCGCGGGCGTGCGGCGGTGCTGGCGGCGTGGAAAGGCTTCTACGATGGCCCGACGGCACCGTTCTCGTGGGAGCCGGATCAGGTCGAGGTGCTCGCCTCCGGCCAGCTTGCCCTCTCGACGGGGCCCGTGCGCGACCCGAAGGGTGACATCGTGGCGCGTTTCAACTCGATCTGGATGCGCACATCGGACGGGCGCTGGCTGATCGTGTTCGACAAGGGCTCGCCGCCGGACCCGCCGGCGAAGTAGGCGACTTCAGCCCTTGACCCGCGCGACGCGCAGTACTGAGGGCGCGCGCTTCAAGGTGCGCAGCACGTCGGCCAGGTGCTGGCGATCGCGCACCGAAAGCAACAGACGCAACTCGGCGCTCTCGGTGGCCCGCTCCTCGCCCATGTCGAGGTGGGTGATGTCGGCCTCCGCGCCGCTGACCGCGGCGGCCACGCGGGCCAGCACGCCCTTGCCGTTCTCGACCAGCACGGTGATCGCCGTCTCGAAGGACCGCACCGGTTGCTCGGACCACTCCACCGGCAGCCAGCGCTCGTGGTCGCGTTCGTACAGGCGTTTGCCGACCGAGCATTCGGCGGTGTGCACGGTCAGGCCCTCGCCACGACCGAGGTAGCCGACGATGTCGTCGCCCGGGATCGGCCTGCAGCAGGTGGCAAGCTGTATCGATGCACCTTCGCTGCCGTCGATCGAGACCAGGCCATGCGTGACCACCGGCTCATCGCCCGCGTCGGTGCCGAAGTGGCGTCGGCTCAGCGTCACGGCGTCGGGCCGCGGGCCCCCGCGCTCGGCCATCACGTGCGCCAAGCGCTTGGCCACGATCGACGCGATCTTGCGGCCCAGGCCGATGTCGACCATCAGGTCGCCACGCGTGCGGTTGCCGCTCCAGCGGGTGAGCTGCTGCCACAGAGCGACAGCGGCTTCGTCGCTCGGGTCGGCCGAGGGCATCAGCAGGCCTTCGCCGCGCAGCGCCTGGGCCAGCAGGCGCTCACCCAGCGCGCGCGACTCCTCGTGCTCCATGTTCTTCAAGTGGTGCCGGATCTTCGATCGCGCCCGGCCCGTGCGCACGAAGTTGAGCCACGACGGGTTAGGCTTGGCGCCCGGCGCGGTGGTGATCTCGACCACGTCACCGCTCTTCAGCTCGGTGCGCAGCGCCACCGCTTCGCCGTTGACGCTGGCGGCGACGCAGTGGTCGCCGACGTCGGAGTGGATGGCGTAGGCGAAGTCCACCGGCGTGGCACCGCGCGGCAAGGCCAGGATGCGCGACTTGGGCGTGAACACGTAGACCGCGTCGGGAAACAGGTCGATCTTGACGTGTTCGAGGAACTCGGCCGCATCGCGGGTGTCGTCCTGGATGTCGATCAGCGACTGCAGCCAGCTCGCGCCCAGGTGCTGGGCTTCGTCGCCGCCTGCACCGCCGCGCTTGGTCTTGTACATCCAGTGCGCCGCGATGCCGCTCTCGGCCACGGCGTTCATCGGTTCGGTGCGGATCTGGAATTCGACGGCGGTGCCGAGCGGGCTGACCAGGGTGGTGTGCAGCGACTGGTAGCCGTTGGCCTTGGGGATCGCGATGTAGTCCTTGAAGCGGCCCGGCACCGGTTTGTAGAGCTGGTGCAGCACGCCCAACGCCAGATAGCAATCCGACAACTGAGCCACCACGATGCGAAAGCCGAACAGGTCGCTGACATTGGCGAAGCTGCTGTGCTTCTGTCGCATCTTGCGGAAGATCGAGTACACGGTCTTCTCGCGTCCCGACACCTGGACCTTCAGCTTGGCCGTCGTGAAGGCCTTCTCGACCTCCTTCTGCACCCGCTCGACGATGTCGCGACGCGTGCCGCGCGAGCGCGCCACGGCCTTGGCCAGGGCGCCGTGGCGCCAGGGGTAGAGGTGGGCGAAGGACAGTTCCTGCAGCTCACGGAAGATCTGGTTCAGGCCCAGGCGGTGCGCAATCGGGGCGTAGATGTCGAGCGTCTCGCGGGCGATGCGCTCGCGCTTGTCGGCGGCGATCGCGCTCAGCGTGCGCATGTTGTGCAGCCGGTCGGCCAGCTTGACCAGGATCACGCGCACGTCGCGCGCCATCGCCAGCAGCATCTTGCGGAAGGATTCGGCCTGCGACTCCTCGCGTGTCGAGAAGTGCAGCTTGTCGAGCTTGGTCAGGCCATCGACCAGCTCGGCCGTCGGCGCGCCGAAGCGCTCGATCAGCTGGGGCTTGGTCACGCCGCGGTCCTCGATCGTGTCGTGCATCAATGCGGCCATGATGGCCTGCACGTCGAGCTTCCAGTCGGCGCACAGGCCCGCGACTGCGATCGGGTGCGTGATGTAGGGCTCGCCGCTGGCGCGGAACTGGCCCAGATGGGCTTCGTCGGCGAATTTGTAGGCCTCCCGCACTTGGCGGATCTCGGCCTTGCTGAGGTAGCCGAGCTTGTCGGTCAGGGCGTCGAACGAAGCGGCCTCGGCGCGTTCCGCAGGCTTGGCTGCGGAGGCGCGCGATGACATCTGCTGCAGCGCAGTCGGCAGCAGGTCAACGGCGAAGGATCGGATGCCCACGGCCGCAATGTAGCTTGCGCGGCTTTTGCCGTCCTTGCGCCGGAGCGGGACACAAAATGAAACAGGCGCCTGGCCGTTGCCGGCAGGCGCCTGTTCAGGTAGCGGTAAGCCGGGTTAGATCGGCACCTTGCGCAGCATCTCGATGCCGACCACGCCGGCGGCGATTTCGCGCAAGGCTGTCACGCCAGGCTTGTTGTTCTTGGCGTCGACCTTCGGTGCGTGGCCCTGGCTCAACATGCGCGCGCGGTAGGTGGCGGCAAGCACCAGCTGGAACCGGTTGGGGATCTTGTCCAGGCAATCTTCAACGGTGATGCGGGCCATGGGTGCCTTTGATGTGATCGGAGAACAGGGGGCGGTCAGATCAGGTTCAGCGCGGCAAACACCTGCGATTTGTTGCGCTGCTGTGCCGCGTACTTCAGGCGCTGGGAGTGGACGACCGTCTTCAGGTCGAACAGCGCCGTCTCGAACAGCGCATTGATTATAACGAAGTCGAAGTCGCGCGCGTGCGGCACTTCGCCGCGGGCGTTGGCCATGCGCTGTTCGATCACGTCCGGCCGGTCCTCTCCGCGACGCGTCAGGCGCAGGCGCAACTCGTCCCAGCTCGGCGGCAGGACGAAGATCAGCACCGCATGCTCGAACAGGCGCTTGATCTGCAGCGCGCCTTGCCAGTCGATCTCCAGCACCACGTCCTCGCCGTGCTCCAGCCGCTCCTGGATGGCCTTGCGCGAGGTGCCGTACAGGTGGCCGTGCACCTGGGCCCACTCGAAGAACTCGCCTCGGTCCACCATCGCGCGGAACTCGGCTTCGTCGACGAACCAGTATTCGCGCCCATGCTGCTCCTGGCCGCGCGGCGCGCGCGTCGTGTGCGAGACCGACAGCGCCAGGTGCGAGTCGAGTTCGAGCAGGGCGTTGACCAGGCTCGACTTGCCGGCACCGCTGGGAGCGGCGACGACGAACAGGTTGCCGGGGGTTTCCATGGCCCGATTTTCACCCAGGCGTGCGCCGCTTGGCGCCGTGGTTTGCTCGACTCAGGCCCAGGCCCGGGGCGGCGGGTCGGCGTCGGGCGCGAACCAGGTCGACAGATCGCGCTGCGGGCGGGCGAACCAGTAGCCCTGCATCGTCGCGCAGCCGCCGGCGGCGAGCAGGGCAGCCTGCTGCTGCGTCTCGACGCCCTCGGCCACGACCTTGATGCGCAGGCGCACGGCCAGGTTCAGGATGCACTCGGCCAGCGCGAGGGCGTCCTTGTCGGTCTCGATGTCGCAGATCAGGCTGCGGTCGAGCTTGAGCAGGTCGAAGGGCAACTGGCGCAGCAGCGAGAAGTTGGAGTAGCCGACGCCGAAGTCGTCCAGCGCGATGCGCATGCCCCGGTCGGTCAGCGCAGAGAGCATCGTCCGGGTGCGGTCGATATCCTGCAGCAGGGCTGTCTCGGTGATCTCGACCACCAGGGCACTGGCCGGGAACCCGGTTTCCGCCAGCAGGGCGGGCAGGCGGTTGAGCGCCCAGCCCTGGTTGAACTGCGAGGGCGAGACATTGATCGAGAGGTACTCGAGCGAGCCGTCGGCGATCAGCGGGCCGGCCTCGCGCAGGGCGCGCTGCAGCATGTTCTCCATCATCGTGTCGAGCAGGCCCAGCACCTCGACGGCATCGAGAAAGTCTGCCGGTGCGCGCACTTTGCCGTCAGGCCGGTGCCAGCGCGCCAGGACCTCGACGCCGACGAAGCGCCCGCTGCTGCGGTGCATGATCGGCTGGTACCAGGGCTCGATCTGCTTGTCGACGACGGCGTGCCGGACTTCGGCCTCGAGCGCCGCACGTTGTTCGAGCTCGGCGCGCAGTGCGACCTCGAACGACGTGACGCGTTCGCGACCGCCACGCTTCGAGGCGTACAGAGCCAGATCGGCGTCACGCAGCAGCTCGTCGGCGTTGCGGCCCGGGCCACCGGCCTCGGCCAGCCCGATCGAGCAGCTGCAGGGCACCAGGCGGGCGTCGATGGTCGCCGGTCGGCACAAGGCGCGGAGCAGGCGGTGGGCCATCACGACCGCGCCCTGACGTGCGCTGCCGACGGCGCACGCGATGACCGCGAACTCGTCGCCACCGAGGCGTGCCACCACATCGCCCGGCCGGACGGTGTCGACCAGGCGGCGCGCGACCTCGATCAGCAGCGTGTCGCCCGCGGCGTGGCCGAGCGTGTCGTTGACGGTCTTGAAGTCATCGAGGTCGATCAGCAGCACGGCAATGCCTTGTGCGCTGGCCTGCGGGTCTGCCAGCAGGTCAGTCAGGCGGTGGGCGAACGAGGCCCGGTTGGCGATGCCGGTCAGGGCATCGACCTCGGCCAACTGCAGTGCACGCTGCCGTTCCACCGACAGCTCGCGGGTGCGCTCTTCGACGCGCCGCTCCAGGTCTGCCGCCAGCGCGCTGAGGGCCAGGTTGGCTTCGTACAGTTCGAGCGATTTCGACTCGAGCAGGCGCTCTGCCTCGATGCGCGCGCGCCGTTCGCGGTCCTGCCGCGACTCGACGCGGCGCAGCCGGTCTGCCAGCAGCAGGCTGCTGTCAGCGCTGTTCATTCAGCTCACGCGAGGTCGATGACGAAACGCATCGCCTGGCCGTCGCTTCCCTCGACGGGCGAGGCCTGAACCTTGGCTTCGACACCGAACTGGCGCGCAGAGCCGATGATCAGGCCTTCGGCCAGGTCGCCCATGCGGCGCGGGCTGCGGTAGTGCAGGACCAGCCGCGTCGGTGTGCGTTCTTCGACGACGAAGGTCGGCAACTGGGCGTCAGGATAGAGCTTGCGCACCTCGACGTGGATGTGCGCCTCGATGCTCTCGAGAAAGTCGAAGAAGTTGCCGCTGCGCGAGAAGAACGCCGGGTAGCCCTTGGCGAAAGTGCCGCTCAGGTGCGTGCCGAAGCCGCGCACCAGGTCGGCCGTCGGGGTACCAGTGCGTTCGGACAGTGCAGTGCACAGGGAGACCATCTCGGTGTGGTCATATGTGCCGACCGCGGTGTACGCGCCGCCGCTGGGCAGGTGGCTGGCGTCGATGATGTCGTCGACAGTGTCTTCGCCATGGCTGGCGCCGACAAAGTCCAGGAACTCGGTGAAGACAACGCCTTTCATGGCGACTCCTTGCGGGCAAGAGACAGACGTGCCTGGACCGCACACGCCGCGCGATCGAACCGAACAGCAGTGCCGATTGTCCGGGCGCAGGTTCTGGTGCATGGCCCGAACAGGGCGCCATTTCGGTGCCTACTGTGGGCACGGTGCGGGGCCGGGGCGGCCGGCGCTACTCGATGTTCTGCACCTGCTCGCGCATCTGCTCGATGGCGACCTTCATCTCGACGGCCACGCTGGTCAGCTCGAGCGCGGCCGATTTCGAGCCCAATGTGTTGGCCTCGCGTTGCAGCTCCTGGATCAGGAAGTCCAGCCGCTTGCCGACTTCGCCGCCCTTGTTCAGCAGGCGCTCGATTTCGTCCAGGTGAGCGGCCAGGCGGGCCAGCTCCTCGGCCACATCGATGCGGATCGCAAAGGCCGCCGCCTCGTTCAGGGCGCGCTCCTGCAGGGCTTCGGCACTCAGCGTCTGAGTCGCGCCGCTGGTCTGCAGGGCCTCCTGCCAGCGCTCGAGAAAGCGCTGCTGCTGACGCTGCACCACGGCCGGCAGCAGCGGCCGGGCCTGGTCTGCAAGGCTGCGCAGGTGGCCGATGCGCTCGTGCAGCACGGCCGCCAGGCGCTCGCCCTCGCGCCCGCGTGCCTTGCGCAAGGCCGCTACGGCTTCGCGCGCGGCCTGCAGCGCCGGCTCGTCGAGCCGCTCAGAGGTCGCGCCGCCACGACACCACTGCAAGGCTTCGTGGACAGACAGCGGCGCGGCCTTGGGCAGCCAGCTCTGGACCGTGCCTTCGATGCGCGACAGGCGGTTCAGTTGCTCGCTGCCTGGGGCAGCCAGGCCGGCATCGGCGTCACGCTGGCTGCTGATCCGCAACTCGACTTTGCCGCGCTTAACGGCGCTCGCGACCAGCTCGCGCAAGGCTGGTTCGAGGGCACGCAGTTCGTCGGGCAAACGCAGCGACAGATCGAGAAAGCGGCCGTTCACCGACCGCAGCTCCGCACTCACCAAAGTGCCTAGTCCGGTCGTGGTTGCGGCACCACTGTCGCCTTGCCGAGCCGCGCCAGCACTGGCGCTGGCGTATCCGGTCATGCTGTAAACTGACATCGAACCTTCGAGCTCAAAAGCAACACAGATTATGTCAAAGCCCAAACCCGCCCCGCTGCCAGCGGGTACCGTGGTTGGTGGCTACCAGATCGTCAAGAAGCTCGCGGCCGGCGGCTTCGGCGTCGTCTATCTCGCCGAAGACGAGCAGCGCCACCTGATCGCGCTGAAGGAGTACCTGCCGGCTTCGCTGGCCGAACGCTCGCCGGGTGAACTGACGCCGCGCGTCAAGCCCGACAAGCTGCCGCTGTACCGGTTGGGCCTGAAGAGCTTCTTCGAAGAAGGCCGTTCACTGGCGCAGATCTCGCACCCGAGCGTGGTGTCGGTGCTGAACTTCTTCCGCGAGAACGAAACCGTCTACATGGTGATGAACTACCTGCAGGGCGATACCCTGCAGGACTTCATCGTCACTGCGCGCGACCTGAAGCGCGACAAGGTGTTTCGCGAGTCGACCATCCGCTCGCTGTTCGACGAGATTCTGCGCGGCCTGCGCATCGTCCACCAGCACAAGATGCTGCACCTGGACATCAAGCCGGCCAACATCTTTATCACCAACGAGAACAAGGCGGTGCTGCTCGATTTCGGCGCCGCGCGCGAGGTGCTGAGCAAGGAAGGCAACTTCATCCGCCCGATGTACACGCCAGGCTTCGCCGCGCCCGAGATGTACCGGCGCGATGGCTCGCTCGGCCCATGGACCGACATCTACGCGATCGGCGCCTGCATCTACGCCTGCATGCAGGGCTACCCGCCGAACGATGCGCCGCAGCGCATCGAGAAGGACCGCCTCGCGCTGAGCCTCTCGCGCCTGCGCAACGTCTACTCCGACAACCTGATCGAGGTCACCGAGTGGTGCATGTCGCTCGATCCGCTGTCGCGCCCGCAAAGCGTGTTCGCGCTGCAGAAGGAACTGGCGCGCGAGACCGAGCGCCGCTACACCAAGCTCAGTTTCAGTGAACGGCTCAAGCTCCAGCTCGAAAACCTGACCACCGGCGCCAAGGCGTAAGCGGGAGCACCACCATGCGCTTCTCCGTCTACCAGGTCAGCCGCAAGGGCGGCCGCGAGAAGAACGAAGACCGCATGGGCTATTGCTACACGCGCGATTCGGGTCTCTTCGCGCTCGCCGACGGCATGGGCGGCCACCCCGAAGGAGAGGTGGCTTCGCAGCTCGCGCTGCAGACCCTGGCCGCCCTGTTCCAGCGCGATGCCAAGCCGACCCTGGCCGACCCGCTGCGCTTCATGCACGACGCCATCATCGCGGCGCACCACCAGTTGCTGCGCTACGCGACCGAGAAGGCGCTGATGGACACGCCGCGCACCACGATCGTGGCCTGCGTGATGCAAGGCAATGCCGCCTACTGGGCCCATTGCGGCGATTCGCGCCTGTACCTGGTGCGTGGCGACAAGTTGATCGCTCGCACGCGCGATCATTCCTACACCGAGCTGCAGGAGACCCTGTCGCACGTGGTGCCGATGGGCGAGAAGTTCAACCGCAACGTGCTCTTCACCTGCCTGGGCAGCCCCGGCAAGCCGGTCGTCGACACCGCCGGCCCGCTCCTGCTGCATGCCGGTGACCGCCTGCTGCTGTGTTCGGACGGCCTGTGGGGAAGCGTCGCTGACCACGTAATCGCCGAGCAGCTCTCGCTGCGCACGATTTCCGATGCGGTGCCCGAATTGGTCGAACTGGCCTTGCGCAACGCCGGGCCGAAGAGCGACAACGTGACGGTGATCTCGGTCGAGTGGGAGTCGGCAGAAGACAGTGACAGCGTCACAGGCATTTCCACGCAGAGCCTGGGCGAGGAGGTCTTTGCCTCCACCATCCAGGCCAGCGTCGTCGGTGATCTGGCCAGCGACGAGCTCGACGAGGCGGAAATCGAGCGTTCGATCAAAGAGATCAACGACGCCATTCGCCGCTCCAACGAGAAGAAGTCCTGATGACCGCATTTGTTCGCAGCGGCGGCCGTGCCGCCGATGCCCTTCGGCCCTTGCGCATCGAGCGCGGATATACCAAGCACGCTGAGGGCTCGGTGCTGATCGCGTTCGGCGCGACGCAGGTGCTGTGCACCGCCTCGGTCGAAGAGAAGGTACCGCCGCACAAGCGCGGCAGCGGCGAGGGCTGGGTCACCGCCGAGTACGGCATGCTGCCGCGCGCCACGCACACGCGCAGCGATCGCGAAGCCGCGCGCGGCAAGCAGAGCGGGCGCACGCAGGAAATCCAGCGCCTGATCGGCCGCTCCCTGCGCGCCGTGTTCGACCTGGCTGCGCTGGGCGAGCGCACGATCACGCTCGACTGCGACGTGCTGCAGGCCGACGGCGGCACGCGCACGGCAGCGATCACGGGTGCCTTCGTCGCGGCGCACGATGCGGTGACCTGGCTGCTGACGCAGGGCCGGATCAAGGCGAGCCCCATCCGCGACCACGTGGCCGCGATTTCGGTCGGGCTGCTGGACAACCTGCCCCTCCTGGACCTTGAATACAGCGAAGACTCGACCTGCGACACCGACATGAACGTGGTGATGACCGGAGCCGGCGCGTATGTCGAAGTGCAGGGCACGGCAGAAGGCGCGGCCTTTACGCGCGCCCAGATGGATGCGCTGCTGATGCTCGCGGAGCGCGGCATTGCCGACCTCGTCCGTGCGCAGAAGGCCGCACTGGCGTCATGAAGCTGGTGCTGGCGTCCAACAACGCCAAGAAACTCGCTGAATTGCAGGCCCTGTTGTCGGACCTTCCGATCGAACTGCTGGGCCAGGGAACCCTGGGCATCGGCGAGGCCGAAGAGCCGCATGTCACCTTCGTCGAGAACGCGCTGGCCAAGGCACGGCACGCGGCACGATCGAGCGGGCTCGCGGCCATCGCCGACGACTCCGGTCTGTGTGTCGACGCGCTTGGCGGTGCACCGGGCGTGCAGTCGGCCGTGTATGCCGGCAGCGTCGCGACGACCGGCGAGCGTGAAGCCCAGCGGCGTGCGCAGGATGCTGCCAACAATGCCTTGTTGCTTGCGCGCATGCGGGGCGTCGTCGACGACCGACGCGCGCGTTTCGTCAGCACCCTGGTCGCCGTGCGCCACGCCGACGACCCCGAACCCCTGATGGCGATCGGCCGCTGGGAGGCCCGCCTGCTCGACGCACCGCGCGGCGCCGGCGGCTTCGGCTACGACCCCTTGGTGTGGATCGAATCGCTGGCGGCCAGCGTCGCCGAACTAAGCCCTGCCCAGAAGAACGGCGTAAGTCACCGAGCACTCGCGGCCGCGCAGATGCGCGATCTGATGCGCGCTGCCTGGTCGCTGAAGTGAGGTGAGCGAAGCCCCGATCCGCATCCACCGCAGGTCGGCCCTGTCGGCCGAGGCGGTGAGCCTGACCGCGCTGCCTCCGCTGGCGCTCTATGTGCACTTGCCCTGGTGCCTGAAGAAGTGCCCCTACTGCGACTTCAACTCACACGAGGCGCGGCCCGGAGGCTTGCCCGAGGCCCGCTACCTCGACGCGCTGACGGCCGATCTCGACGCGGCCCTGCCGCACGTCTGGGGCCGGCGGGTCGTCAGCGTTTTCATCGGCGGCGGCACGCCCAGCCTGTTCTCGCCCGCTGGCATCGATCGCCTGCTGGCCGACATCCGTGCCCGCCTGCCCCTCGAACCGGGCTGCGAAGTGACGCTCGAAGCCAATCCCGGGACCTTCGAGCGCGAGCGTTTTCGCGCCTTTCGCGCCGCCGGGGTGACGCGCCTGTCGGTCGGCGTGCAGAGCTTCGACGATGAGCTGCTGGCGCGCATCGGTCGCGTGCACGACGGCGCGCAAGCGCGCTCTGCGCTGGCCGAAGCGCGCGAGGCCTTCGACACCTTCAACCTCGACCTGATGTACGCGCTGCCCGGGCAGAGTCTGGCCCAGTTGCAGGCCGACCTCGACACTGCGCTCTCGTTTGAGCCGCCCCACCTGTCGATCTACCACCTCACGGTCGAGCCGAACACGGCGTTCGCCAATGCACCGCCGGTCCTGCCCGACGACGACACCGGCAGCGAGATGCTCGATGCGATCGTCGCGCGCACCCAGGCCGCAGGACTGTCGCGCTACGAGGTGTCGGCCTTCGCGCAGCCCGGCCATCGCTGCGCGCACAACCTCAATTACTGGCAGTTCGGCGACTACCTCGGCATCGGCGCCGGCGCGCACGGCAAGCTGAGCTTTTCAGACCGCATCCTGCGCCAGGTGCGCTGGCGCGAGCCGGCTATGTACATGGACAAGGCCCTGGCCGGTCAGGCCGTGTCGAACGAACAGGCTGTGGCGGTCGACCAGTTGCCGGTCGAGTACATGCTCAATGCCCTGCGCCTGGCCGAAGGCTTCGAACTGGCGCGCTTTGCCGAACGCACCGGTCAATCGATCGCCGTCATCGACGAGGCCTTGCAGCGTGCGCAGGCACGCGGACTCATCGCACGCGACGGCGCGTGGGTGCGGCCGACGCCGCGCGGCTTCGACTTCCTGAGCGACCTGCAGGCGCTGTTTCTTTGACGCCGTCGAGCTGGCGCTGCGATTGCGCCAGCTCGGCCAGCAGCCACTCGCGCAGAGCCGTCAGCGGCGGCCAGTCGCGCAGGCTGGGCAGAAAGGCGAGCCAGTAGCCGTAGGCGCCTTCCTCCTGCATCGACACGGGTGACAGACGCACGAGGCGGCCGTCCCGCAGCGCGTCGGCAGCGAGGATCTCGCGCGCCAATACGAGGCCGAGGTTCTGCTCGGCCGCCTGCAACATCAGGCCCGCATCGTTGAAGTCGGCCACCGGATTGACGCGCGCGCGCACGCCGCCCAGTGCGAACCAGCGTTGCCAAAGCGTGGCGCCGCCAAGCAGCGGCTCGTGAGCCAGCGTCGCACCGTCGGCTCCGCGTAGGCGGTGCGCGGCGTCGGGCGAACCAAGCACGATCAGCGGCGAATCGGTCAGGGACACCGCTTCGAGCCCACGCCAGCTACCGCCACCTTGGCGCAGCGCGGCATGGAAACCCTCTCGCTGCAAGTCGATGACGTTCTGCGACGTGTGCAGCTCCAGCGCAATGTCGGGGTGCCGTTCACGCCAGCGACCCATGCGCGGCAGCAGCCAGCGCTGTGCAAACGAAGACAGCAGGGTGATCCGGATGCGTTGCGCTTCGTTGCCCGAGGCCGCGGCGGCCGCGCGCAGGCCGTCGTCGAGCTGGGCCAGGGCCGGCTCCACCGCGCGCAGCAAGGCCGCACCCGAAGGATTGAGCACCACGCGTCGGCCACGCCGCGCGAACAGGACAAACCCGATCTGCTCCTCGAGCAGCTTGATCTGCTGGCTCACTGCGCTGTGCGTCAGATGCAGTTCCTCGGCCGCGGCGCGCAGGTTGGCCAGGCGCGCGACGGCGCGGAAGGCGGGCAGGGTGTTGAGTGGCAGGCGGCTGGTGCGTTCGGGCATGTTGGTAAGTATTGCTTACCAGAGCATCCAGAACAAGTCGATTCCATCCCGGGCTTCCGACAACTATTCTGACCAGCACACGATAACGCCTTGGAGCCCCTCATGCACACCGACTGCTTGCCCCGCCCAATCCCACTGCAGCGCTCGTTGGCTGCGCGTGCCCTCGATAGCGTGCTCGACAAGATCGACGAATGGCGCGGGATCCTTCTTAAGCGCCTGGCCGCATACACCGAAGCCCGCCGCAGCCTCGAGGCCGAACGCGAGCTAACCCGCCTGAGCCCCTACACGCTGCAGGACATCGGTGCGCCGCAAGGCCTGGTCGGCCAAAAGCGCTGGCAGGAGGAGCACGAGAGTGCCCAGCTCGACCGCCTGCTCAACCTGCGCGGCTGGTAGCGGCGGCGGATCCTAGAGTCGGTTCGTCGACAGCCCTGCCGTGACACGCAGGCGCTCGAGCAGGTGTGGCGCGATCTGCGCCAGCGGCAGCACTTCGTGCACCGCGCCGTGGGCAATCGCCTCGCGCGGCATGCCGAAGACGACGCAGCTGGCTTCGTCCTGGGCCAGGTTGTAGGCGCCAGCGTCGCGCATCGCGCGCAGGGCCTTGGCGCCGTCGGCGCCCATGCCCGTGAGCATGATGCCGAAGGCGTTCGGCCCGACGACACGTGCGGCCGACTCGAAAAGCACTTCGACCGAGGGTTTGTGGCGGTTCACCGGCTCGCCGTCGCGCACGCGAGCGATGTAGTTGGCACCCGAGCGTTCGACCGACAGGTGCAGGCCCCCCGGTGCCAGGTAGGCGTGGCCCGGCAGAACGCGCTCGCCGTCGACGGCTTCGGAGACGCGGATGCGCGCCAGCCCGTCCAGGCGCTTCGCATAACTGGTGGTGAAACCCGGTGGCATGTGTTGGGTGATCAGCACCGCCGGCGAGTCGGCCGGCAAGCCGAGCAGCAACTCCTTGGTGGCCTCGGTACCTCCGGTGGAAGCACCGATGAAGACCAGCTTTTCGGTCGAGAGGCGGCCCAGGGTCGCGATCGGTGCCGGCGCGCTGCCGCCGACGGTCGAGGCAGGCTGCGCAACCGCGCGTCGCACATGCGCGCGCGCAGCGGTGCGAATCTTGTCGGTGATGTCTTCGGCCAGCTGGCGCATGCCGTCGGCCACGCCGATCTTCGGCTTGGCCACGAAGTCGATGGCGCCGAGTTCCAGCGCACGCAAGGTCACGTCGGCGCCGCGCTCGGTCAGGGTCGAGACCATCACCACCGGGGTCGGTCGCAGGCGCATCAGTTTGGCGAGGAAGTCGATGCCGTCCATGCGCGGCATCTCCACGTCGAGCGTGATCACGTCGGGGTCGCTACTGCGGATGACTTCGCGCGCGGCGAGCGGGTCCGCAGCGACCCCCACGCACTGCATGTCGGACTGACGGTCGATGATCTCCTTGAGCACGCTGCGGATCAGCGCCGAGTCGTCGACCACCACCACGCGGATCTTGGCCATGTCGTGTCCGTGCCTCAAAACAGGTCGATGGAACCGCTGCCGCCGGCCAGGGGCCGCGCCTCGCGCGCGGCGGCGAGTTCCTGGGCTGCCAACGCCACCGCATTCGTCGTCGCCAAGCGCTTGACCATGGCCTTGCCGCTGGCCGGCAGGAAGCAGACCTTGCGGGCATGGACGTCGAGCACGTCCTTGCTGACCACGGCGATGCGCTCGGTCTTCAGGTAGGCGAGCACGAACTCGGTGTTGCGCTCGCCGACGTTCAGGCTGTTCATGCCGCCGATCACCGAGCCGCCGCCGAAGACCTTGGCCTCCATCGTCGGGCGCGAAGCGCCGCGCTTGATCAGCTCGTTGATCAGCAACTCCATCGCGAAGGCGCCGTATCGGCCGCCGTCGCTGCCGCCGGTCTCGCCGTTGTCGGGCAGCATGAAGTGGTTCAGTCCGCCGATGCGGCGCTCGCGGTCCCACAAGCAGGCGGCGATGCACGAGCCCAGGGTGGTCATGACCAGGATGTCTTCGTCGTGGACGAAGAACTCGCCCGGCAACACCTTCACAGCCACGTTCTTGAAGTGCGCGTCGTAGAAGAAGAACGAGGCTTCGCCGGCGCGCCGCGGCGCTGCCTTCAGCTTTGCCAGTCGGGCGCTGCTCGCTGCTGCGGGATCGGCCGTCATACGCGTTCGTAGACCGTCTTGCCGCGCAGCCGGAACAGGGCGCGCGAGTCGCTGAAGTTCTCCGAATGGCCGACGTAGAGCAGGCCGCCCGGGCGCATCGCACGGTGCATGCGCTCGAGCACGCGGCGCTGCGTCGGCGCATCGAAGTAGATCATCACGTTGCGGCAGAACACCAGGTCGAAAGCCTCACCGAAGGACCAGTGCTCGTTCATCAGGTTGAAGGCCTGGAAGTCGATCATCCGTGCCAGCGCCGGCTTGATGCGCATGGCGCCGGCGTTGGTGCCGGTGCCGCGCTGGAAGTGGAGCTTGAGCCGCTCGACGCTCAGGCCGCGTGCGGCGGCGTCGTAGACCCCTTGCCGCGCGGTGGCCAGCACCTGGGTGTCGATGTCGGTGGCCAGCAGGGTCACGGGCGCGTCGGCGCCGAGCGTCTCGGCCACCGTCATTGCGATCGAGTACGGCTCTTCGCCGGTGGAGGCCGCGTTGCACCAGATGCGCAGCGCCTTGCCGCGGCGTTCGGCCAGGTCTTCGGCCAGCGCGGTGAAGTGGTGGTTCTCACGGAAAAAGGCGGTCAGGTTGGTCGTCAGGCAATTGACGAAGGCCTGCCACTCGGGGTCCTGGGCGGCGAGCTGCTCCAGCCACTGCAGGTAGCCGGCGAAGGACTTGTGGCCGGTGTCGCGCAGGCGGCGCGACAGGCGGCTGTAGACCATCGCCTGCTTGCCCGGATTCAGGCTGATGCCGGCATGCTGGTAGATCAGCTTGCGCACGCGCTCGAAGTCGGCGCCGGCGAAGGCGAATTCGGCGTCGACGTGCTGCGTGAGCGTGGCTTTGGGGCTGGCGAGGGCGAGGCTCATGGGCTTGGGGCGAGCGCGGGCCGACGTGGCACGCGCTCGAGTGGCTGCCGGAGTCTGACCCGGCGCGGCCACCGGGCAGACCGCAAAGTGGCGCCCCTTTCCGGGCCATTTCCAGGGCGTTCGCGCAGGCCCCGCTGCTAGACTGGCCCTCACCTTGAACGAGCCCCAGCCTCCTGCCGATGCGAAGGCGCCGCCAGCGGCGGCAGTCGGCGACGCGGCCGCGCTCAGGCTCGATGCGGCCCTGTCGCTGTTGCGCCAGTCGGGGCATGAAGCGCCGCCCGGCGAGGCCGGCAGTGCGGCCTGGCTGCAGGGCTTGATCGACGCCCTGTGCGAACTGTCCAGCCGCGATGCGCTGACCGGACTGGCCAACCGGCGCCACTTCGAGATGGTCCTGGCACGCGAGATCGACCGTGTCGCGCGGGCTGGCGAGCCGGCTCTGCTGCTGATCCTGGACATCGACCACTTCAAGCTCGTCAACGACAACCACGGCCACGCCGCGGGCGACCTGGTGTTGAAGGCCGTGGCCGAGGCCCTGCTCGAATGCGTCCGCCCGATGGACACGGTGGCGCGCATCGGCGGCGAGGAATTCGCCATCGTGCTGCCGAACTGCCCGCCGGCCTTTGGTCCGACGGTGGCCGAGCGCATGCGCGCGCGCGTCGAGCGCCGGCCGGTACCGATCGGCCTGTCGCAGCACATCTCCGTCACCGTCAGCCTGGGCGGCGCCTTCGCGCCGCAATGGGTGCGTTCGTCGGTGCGGCTGTGGCTCGAACGCGCCGACTTGCAGCTCTACAACGCCAAGGCATCGGGTCGCAACCGCTCGGTCTTCGAACCGGCCGCGGTGTCGTTGGTGACGGCCGAGGAGAAGGGCCTGCTCTTCAGCCCGTCGCAGTTCGGTGCCGACGATCCAGACGACCTTGAAGTGACCGACGCATGACAGATCCTGCCCTCCCGAGCGACCGGCGCGCGCGCATCACCGCCATCACCAGCGGCAAGGGCGGCGTTGGCAAGACCTTCGTTTCGGCCAACCTGGCCGCGGCGCTGGCCCAGCGCGGCGAGCGTGTGCTGGTGCTCGATGCCGACCTCGGCCTGGCCAATCTCGACGTGGTGCTGAACCTGTTCCCGAAGATCACCCTGCACGACGTCTTCACCGGCAAGCACCGGCTCGAGGATGCCATCGTGCCGGTGGCGGGCGGCTTCTCGGTCCTGCTGGCGGGCTCGGGCATGGTCGAGTATTCGCGCCTGACGCCCGAGGTGCGCGACCAGTTGCTGTCGACCATTGAGGCCGTCACGCCGCGCTTCGACCGCGTGCTGCTCGACACCGGCGCCGGTATCTCCGATGTGGTCCTGTACACGATCTCGCTGGCCCACGATGTGCTCGTGGTCACGACGCCCGAACCGACGGCGATGACCGATGCCTACGCCACAATCAAGGTCCTGGCGAGCACCCAAGGCCGGCGCGATTTGCAGTTGGTGGTCAACCAGGTGCTCAAGCCGGGCGAGGGCCGCAGCATCCGCGGGCAGCTGCAGCAGGTCATCGATCGGTATGTCAGCCCGGGCCTGGATGCGCCGGTCAAGCTTGACCTGGTCGGTGAGGTCCCGGTCGACCCGGCCGTGCGCGAAGCCGTGCAGAAACGGCAGTTGCTGCTCGATCTCTATCCGGGTTCGGCGGCGGGCCAAGCCGTCGTGGCGCTGGCGGCGCGAATACTGCGGTGAGCGGCACAACGGCGTTTGCCTTGCTCGGCGGCGAGCCAGGTGTGCGTGCGCTGGTCGACCGCTTCTACGATCTGATGGACCTCGAGCCCGCCTATGCGGGACTGCGTCGCCTCCACCCGGACACGCTCGCCGGCTCGCGCGACAAGCTGCACTGGTTTCTGTGTGGCTGGCTCGGTGGGCCCGACCTGTACCAGGAACGCTTCGGCCACCCGCGCCTGCGCGCGCGGCACCTGCCCTACGCCATCGGCATCGCCGAGCGCGACCAGTGGCTGGCCTGCATGCGGCAGGCGCTGACCGAAACCGGCGCAGAGACAGCGCTGGCGGATCGCCTACACACGGCCTTCGTCGGCACCGCGGACTGGATGCGCAACAAGGGCGGCTGATCGACGAACCCCCAATCCCTCGCTGCGCTCGCGCCCCGGAGCGCTCCGCGCGAGGCGCTCAGCCGCGCAACAGCACCAGCAGGGCGCCGTGGCCGCCATCGGCGGCGCTGGCCTGGGTGAAGGCGATGACCTGGTCCTTCTGCACCAGCCAGCGTTTGACCTTGTCCTTCAGCACCGGCTCGCGGCCGGGCGAGCCATTGCCCTTACCGTGGACCACGCGCACGCAGCGCAGACCCTCGCGTTCGGCCTGGCGGATGAAGGCCGAGAGCGCGTCGCGCGCCTGGTCGCGGCGCAGGCCGTGCAGGTCGAGCTGGCGCTGGATCGACCACTGGCCGCGGCGCAGCCGGCTCAGCACATCGGGGCCGATGCCCGCGCGGCGGTAACTCAGCGCCGCGTCGGTGTCGAGCAGGGTGCTGACGTCGAGATCGTCCGACAGGGTCGCGGCCAGGGCGCGCGCCTCGTCCTGCTGGCGCTGGCGCGGCTCGGGTGCCACGGCGGGGCGCGGCAGATCGGCGCGCTCGCCCTGGACCTGGGGCGTGACGGTGCCGACCGTGATGCGGAAGCGATCGCGGTCGATGCGCGCGCGCGCGGCCGCCTGCGCCTCGGCCTCGCGCCGCGCTGCCTCTTCGCGTGCCTTGATCGCTATGCGTTCCTTCAGCGCGGCCAGGCGAGCGAGATCGGTCGCCTTCATGTCACAGCAACCCGCGCTCTGCGCAGGTGGTCGAGCTCGCGCACGGCAACCAGTTGCAAATCTGCGCGCACGGCGCGGGTCACCGCCTCATCGGCACGCGAAGGTTCCGCCGCGCCACTCGGGTCGTTGTGGGCCAGCACGACGGCCGCAGCGTTCAGCGCCAGTGCCGTCGCGTCGGCGTGCAGCAGGCCAGCCAGGCTGCCGAAGCGATCGAGCAGCGCCTGCGCCGGTTGCAGCACGCCCTGACCTGGCAGGCCGGTGCGCAGCAGCAGGGCCAGCAGTTCGGGTTCGGCCAGGGCGCCAGCGCCGCGCGCGAGCAGCTTCTCGCCCGGGCGGGCCTCGGTGGGCAGCTGCTGCAGGGAGGTCAGGCCGGTCTTCAAGTGCGCCCCGTAAAATCCAGGCCAGTCTATCGCCCGCCCCCTCCACGTGACCGCGATCCAATCGGGTTCCTTCCTGACCCTGCACTACCGCCTTGCCGGCCCTGACGGCGCTGCCGTGGTCGACACTTTCGACGGCCCGCCCGCCACCCTGTCGCTCGGCAATGGCGAACTGGCGCCGGCGATGGAGGCGCTCCTGGTGGGCCTGCCCGAGGGCACGCGCCAGAGTTTCGAGCTCGGGGCCGGCGAGGCCTTCGGGCCGCGCAACCCCGAGATGCTGCAACGCGTGAAGCTCGCCTTGCTGCACGAGATCGGCGACCCCGACGCGCAATACGCGGTCGGCGATGTGGTTCAGTTCCCCACGCCCGACGGCCAGGGGGCTTACGCCGGGGTGGTGCGCGAGCAGGGCGGCGACTGGCTGCTCTTCGACTTCAATCACCCGCTGGCCGGCCAGCCGGTGCGGCTGGACGTGCATGTGATCGGGGTGCTTTGACCATGTCGCTCGAAGAAATCGTGCTTGCCGAGCCGCGTGGCTTCTGTGCCGGCGTCGACCGCGCGATCGAGATCGTCGAGCGCGCCTTGATCCGATTCGGGGCGCCGATCTATGTGCGCCACGAGATCGTGCACAACACCTATGTCGTCAACGACCTGAAGGCCAAGGGCGCGATCTTCATCGAGGAGTTGAGCGAGGTGCCGCCCGGCGCGACTCTGGTGTTCAGCGCCCACGGCGTCAGCCAGGCGGTACGGCGCGAGGCCGCCGAGCGCGGCTTCTCGATCTTCGATGCCACCTGCCCGCTGGTGACCAAGGTGCATGTCGAAGTGGCCAAGCTGCACAAGGAGGGCTACGAATTTCTGATGATCGGCCACAAGGGGCACCCCGAGGTCGAGGGCACGATGGGGCAGCTCTACGACGGCATCTACCTGATCGAGGATGTGGCCGACGTCGCCCGTGCCCCGGTGAAGAACCCCGAGCGTCTGGCCGTCGTGACCCAGACCACGCTCAGCGTCGACGACACCGCCGATATCCTGGCCGCGGTGAAGCGGCGTTTCCCGAACGTGCGCCAGCCAAAGAAGCAGGACATCTGCTACGCCACGCAGAACCGACAGGACGCCGTCAAGGTGCTGTCGCCCGCGGTCGACGTGGTGATCGTCGTCGGCAGCCCGACCAGCAGCAACAGCAACCGCCTGCGCGAGTTGGCCGACCGCCTCGGTCGCCCGGCCTACATGATCGACAACGCCGACGCCTTGCAGGCCGAATGGTTCGAGGGCGCCACACGCGTGGGCCTGACGGCCGGTGCCTCGGCCCCTGACATCCTGGTGCAGCAGGTGATCGCGCGCCTGCGCGAGTTGGGCGCTGTATCGCTGCGCTCGCTTGACGGCGTGGTGGAAACGGTGCACTTCCCACTGCCCAAGGGCCTGGGCGACAAGTCGATGGCCGAGACGGCCGCGGCGCGCCTGACGACCTGAACCCAGACAACAACCACATGCTCGACGTCAATCTTCTGCGCCGCGATCTCGATGGCGTGATCGCCAAGCTTGAGGCGCGCAAGACGCCGCAGCCCTTTCTCGACCGCGAGCAGTTCAGCGGGCTCGAGGCCGAGCGCAAGCGCATCCAGGTGCGCACTGAAGAACTGCAGTCGCAGCGCAACAGCCTGTCCAAGCAGATCGGCCAACTGAAGGCCAAGGGCCAGGACGTGGCACCGGTGATGGCCCAGGTGCCGGCGCTGGCCGACGAGCTGGCGGCATCGGCCGCTCGCAACGACGTGCTGCAGACCGAGATCACGGCCTTGCTGATGGGCCTGCCCAACCTACCGCATGACAGCGTGCCGGTCGGCGCCGACGAACACGCGAATGCCGAAGTGCGACGCTGGGGCCACCCGCGAGGCTTCGACTTTGTGGTCAAGGACCACGTCGACCTCGGTGCGCCGCTCGGCCTGGACTTCGATACCGGCGCCAGGCTGTCGGGCTCGCGTTTCAGCTTCCTGCGTGGCCCGGCGGCGCGCCTGCACCGTGCGCTGGCGCAGTTCATGCTCGATGTGCAGACCGAGAAGCATGGCTACACCGAGTGCTACACGCCCTACATCGTCAACCGCGAGGTGCTCGAAGGCACCGGGCAGCTGCCGAAGTTCAAGGACGACATGTTCTGGGTCCTGCGTGGCGGCGACGAAGACGCCGAGCCGCAGTACCTCATCTCGACCTCAGAAATCTCGCTCACCAACAGCGTGCGCGAACAGATCCTCGACGCTGCGGCACTGCCGGTCAGGCTCACTGCCCACAGCCCGTGCTTCCGATCCGAGGCAGGCAGCGCCGGCAAGGACACGCGCGGCATGATCCGCCAGCACCAGTTCGACAAGGTCGAGATGGTGCAG
>JAZKIW010000112.1:0-50375 GCA_040384625.1 Pseudomonadota bacterium
AGTCCCAGTGTGGCTGGTCGTCCTCTCAGACCAGCTACAGATCGTCGCCTTGGTAGGCCTTTACCCCACCAACTAGCTAATCTGACATCGGCCGCTCCAATAGCGCGAGGCTCTTGCGAGTCCCCCGCTTTCACCCATAGGTCGTATGCGGTATTAATCCGGCTTTCGCCGGGCTATCCCCCACTACTGGGCACGTTCCGATGCATTACTCACCCGTTCGCCACTCGTCGCCAGGTTGCCCCGCGTTACCGTTCGACTTGCATGTGTAAGGCATGCCGCCAGCGTTCAATCTGAGCCAGGATCAAACTCTTCAGTTCGATCTTGAATTTGCTCTTAGGAATCGAAGTGAACTTCACTTCAGTTTCCATGAGCGTTTAAGGTCATGAGACCTGAGTCTTTCGACTCTGGCACTCGCCTTCAAACGCCCACGCTTATCGGCTGTATTTTGTTAAAGAACTGCGCCGTTCGGCGCTGCTGACTTTCGTTCAGCGAAGAGATGGGATTATGCGATGTTTTGCAAACCCCTGTCAAGCGCTTGGCTTTCTCTCTCCTCCGCTGTCCAGCATCCGTGGCCTAAGCCAGTGAGTGCTCTGTGAACCGCGAAGCCTATGACTATAGCAGAACTTCGGGGACCTGCTGCGGCCAGACTGACCTCGCCTAGAACGGCTAGCTCGGCGCGCGCAGCGGGCTGAATGCCATCGTTGCACTCGCCTGTGGGTCATCGGCCTCTAGGATCTGCGGCAGCGCTGCGCGCAGCTTGCGCGTGTCTGCGCGCAGCACAGCCTGCTTCACCGCAGCAATTTGGCGCGGGTGCATCGAGAAGCTCCTCAAGCCCATCGACAGCAGCAGCGCCGTAAACGCAGGATCACCGGCCATCTCACCGCACACGCTGACGCCTTTGCCGGCCGCATTTGCTCGGGCGATCGTCGAAGCGATCAGGCCGATCACGGCGGGATGCCACGGGTCGTACAGGTGCGCGACCTGCTCGTCTGCGCGGTCGATCGCGAGCGTGTACTGAATCAGATCGTTGGTGCCGATGGAGACAAAGTCGAAGTGCTGCAACAGGGCGCCCAGCATCAGCGCCGCGGCCGGAATCTCAATCATCGCGCCGACTTCGACGTCATTGAAAGCGCGGCCCGCATCGCGCAGTTGCTGCTTTGCGCGAACCAAGGCGTCCCTGGTCAGACGGGCCTCGCTCAAGTGGGCCACCATCGGCAGCAACAGCCGTACCTTGCCGTAGGCACTGGCACGGAGGATGGCGCGCAACTGCTGGCGAAACATCGACGGCTCGGAAAGGCTCCAGCGAATGGCGCGCAAGCCCAGCGCCGGGTTCAACGTGTGTTCATGGCGCAACTCATGAATGGTCAAGCGATCGAGCGGTTTGTCCGCGCCCACATCGACCGTGCGGATCGTCACCGGCAATCCGTTCATCGCCAGGACGGCAGCGCGATAGGCCTCGAACTGTTCGTCCTCTCCGGGAAGATCCTGGCCCCGGTTCATGAAGAGAAACTCGGTTCGGAACAGCCCGACACCGACCGCGCCAGCCTCAATCGCTGTACCCGCATCCTCGGGCAGTTCGATGTTGGCCACGAGCTCGACCGATTCACCGTCGAGCGTCACCGCGGGCGTGTGCCGCAGCCGGTCCAAGCGCGCGCGCTCGAGTTCGATCTGCCGCTGCCGGAATCGATACTCTTCGAGCACGATGGGCGGTGGATTGACGATCACGGCCCCTGCATCGCCATCAATCACGACCCAATCGTCCTGGCGAATCAGGCGGCTCGCTTCGCGTGCACCAACCACGGCAGGGACATCCATGCTGCGCGCAACGATCGCCGTATGCGATGTCCGGCCGCCCACATCGGTGACAAAACCGGCAAAGACGCTGCGCTTGAAATGCAGCATGTCCGCTGGCGCGATGTCGCTGGCGACCAACACCAACGGCTCCTCGCCACCAAAGTCACGTGCCGCCGGCGCACCGATGCCTCGGCCCCCGGTGGTGGTGCGCGTCAGTGCCGCAAGGATCCGTTCGGTGACCTGTTCCAGATCCGTCTTGCGCTCACGCAAGTACTCGTCCTCCATCTCGTCGAAGTGGCGCGCCAGGACCTCCAACTGTGCAGACAAGGCCCATTCGGCGTTGTAGTGGCGCTCGCGTACCCATTGCCCGGCAGCGCCCGTCAGCGACTCGTCGTTCACCAGCATCAGGTGGACGTCGATCAACGCCGGCAGCTCGGGCGGGGCGTCTGCGGGCATGTCGCGTTGCAGGGCGGTGAATTCCGCCGCGACAACGTCCCGCGCATCACGCAGGCGCGCGACCTCGGCTTCGACCTGTTCGGCCGCCACAAAGTAGTGCGCCACATCGACGCGACCGGAGGCCACGAGGACCGCCCGTCCGATGGCAACGCCACGGGAAACCGCCAGGCCGAAGACCTGGATGCTCATTGCCGTGCCCTGAGACCCGCGAGACACGCCGCCCGGCCGAGGGGTTCACATTGGCAATGGCTCGGCATGATCATGCGAGCGAATGTAGCAGCGCCACACCATCGAGTTGGCCGCCGAAATTACTGCCCTTCACCGAAGCGGTCGTCGACCATCGAGACCAGGGCCGCAAGCGCCTGAACTTCGTCCGCGCCATCGGTCTCGATGTCGACTTCGCTGCCCAGGCCTGCTGCCAACATCATCACGCCCATGATGCTCTTGGCATTGATCCGGCGGCCGTTGCGACTCATGTGCACATCGCAAGCGAAACTGCTGGCCAGCTTGGTGAGCTTGGCCGATGCGCGGGCGTGCAGACCCAATTTATTGCTGATGACTACGGTGGTCTGTTGCATCACGGTCGGAAGGGTTGCGTGCCTGGTTCTGCGGCCTCGTCGGGCTGACCTGCATGGCGCCCTGCGTGGCCCCTGCCAACGCGCGGGCCACCAGACTGTCGAGCGGCTCGTCCGCGTAGCACAGCGAGCGCCACAGCATCGGCACATTGACCCCGGTGACCACCTTGACCCGTACGCCATCGGCCAGCCGCTGCGCCACATTGCAGGGGGTGGCTCCGAACACGTCGGTCAGGATCAATGCCTCCGGCGTATCCATGCGCATCAGCAGCGCCGCCGCTTCGGCTTCCACCTGTTCGATCGGCATGTCGGCCTTGACGTCGAACACCGACAAGGCCCCGGCGCAATCCGGGTACACATGCTCGGCAACCGCACGCAGAGCCGATGCGAGCGGGGCGTGGGCAATGACAAGGAGACCTGGCATGTGGAATAGCGACAGCGCTCTAGATTATCCGGGTTGTGACGCGTGGCCGCGCGCGTGCCCAAGGAACCACGCGTAGGACAGGGTGCAAACCAGCGCGAGAAGGCCGAATGAAGCCCGGATCGCCGCCACCCGTGGCCAACCGATCGACAGCAGGGCATCGATGGTCAGTCCGATGCCCCATTGCACGCAGAAGACGCCGAGGAAGATGACCAGGTTGAACGCCGATAAGGCCCGTCCCGCCGCTGCGGCCGGGAAGGCCTGGGCGACAGCCGGCTGGCTGAGCGACACGAAGGTGCAGGATACGCACCATGCCGCCAACCAGGCCGAACCTGCCCGGGCGCCCAGCGCCGCCGCGCCAGCCAGAAGCAGGAGTGAGACAGGCACGCCGAGTGCAATCAATTGGTTGACCTTCCAGCCATGCCGCGTCAGATGGGGCATGGCCATGCCCCAGGCGAAGAACGCAAACAGCATCGACAGATTGACGGCGAACAGGCCGCGGGCGGCGTCGGCGGCGCTGTAACCAGCCACATCGGTCAGCCATGGCCCGGCCCACAGCGACTGCACGGCGATCAAGCTGCCATAGACGAAGAAGGCGAGCGGCGCCATGCGCACGAAATACGGATGGCCGAAGATCGTGCGATAGCCGAGCTCCTCCGCGGCCCCACCACCCCGGGCGGGCGGCGCGTCGCGCGGCACCACCCAGGCAATCAGCAGCGTGGCCAGACCGAGCAACGCAGCCACCAGCCAGAACAGCCCGCGCCAACCAATGCTCGGCAGCAGCCATTGCACCGGCAGGGTCGAGGCCAGCATGCCCAGCGACCCGGTCATCAGCATCCACGAGTTCGCACGCAACTGGGCGGCGGCCCCGAGATGGGCACGGTAGGCCGTCAACGGCGCCATCAGGCAGGCCGACACGCCCACGCCGATCAGGGCGCGCGCGGCCAAGAGTGACGTGAAACTGCGGGCCATCGCGAAGGCAGCGCAGGCCAGGACCGCCAGCCCCAAGAACAACAGAAGGACGCGGCGCGGGCCCCAGCGGTCGAGGGCGTGCCCCAGCGGCAGTTGCAGCAGGGAGAAGCCGAGGAAGTAGGCACCCGCCAGCAAGCCGAGGTCGCCCGCAGACAAGCCGAGCTCGGCGCTGAACTGCGGCGCGAGCGTGGCGGTCACAGCGCGCAGCAGCGCCGAGAAGAAATAGGCGAAGGCGAAAGCGCCGAACATCGCAACGGTCGCCCTCGCCGACAGTGCGTGTCGAGACGGACTCGACAACACCGCGGTCATGAAGCCAGGCGCAACGCGCCAAAGAACATCTCGACCGCATCGACCTCGAGTTTTGCGCCGACCATCGTTGCCTGGAAGACCCGCGTCCCGCGCGCGAACACCGCCACCTGCTCCTCGACCCGTTGCCCGTCGCCGAGCGTGCCGGCAAAGGCCTGCCGGCCGGCCTGCGGCTGGGGCGTCATGCCTTCCAGGCGCAACGGGGCGACCGCATGTGAGCCCTTCGATCCGATGTTTCGCGCCGCAGCGGCCCACAACTCGGCAATCGCGGGCTCCACATGCTGCGGCTGTCCGACATCGGCGAAGCCCACCGCGTAAGTGGCGCCGCCGGCACTGCAGGCATGAAGCGTCATCTCGACCGCATTGCCGCCAAGGATCAGCTTGCGCGCGTGCCCCACCGGCTTGCACGGAAACAGGGCCAGCAGCCCGGTGCCGTCGGGCCGCACCTCGCGCCAGTCCAAGGTCGGCGTGCACGCCGCCACGACGCCCGCCAGAGCCAGGAGCAGGGTGGGCGCGGGTCGCAGCATCGTGGACGATTATCCGGGGGTTGTCCGAGCCCTGCCGGCCGTAGGATCGGCACATGTCGGTCAAGCCTTCGCCACCTTCTGCCGCACTTGCCGGTGTCCGCGTGCTCGATCTGTCACGGGTGCTTGCCGGGCCTTGGTGCACCCAGACACTGGCCGACCTCGGCGCGGACGTGATCAAGGTTGAACGCCCGCGCAGCGACGGCCACCCGGGTGGCGACGACACGCGTGGCTGGGGCCCGCCGTTCCTGAAAGACCGCGAGGGCCACGACACGGGCGAAGCGGCCTACTACCTCGGCTGCAACCGCAACAAGCGCTCCATCACGGTGGATCTGGCCCAGCCCGAGGGCCAGGCCCTGATCCACCGCCTGGCCGCGCAATGCGACGTGCTGGTCGAGAACTTCAAGGTCGGCGACATGGCCCGTCACGGCCTCGATGCGCCGACGATGCTCGCCGCACAGCCGCGCCTGGTCTATTGCTCCATCACCGGGTTTGGCCAGACCGGCCCCTACCGCGACCGCGCCGGCTACGACTACGCCGTTCAGGGCATGGGCGGCTTGATGAGCGTGACCGGCGAACGCGATGACCTGCCGGGCGGCGGCCCGCAGAAGGTCGGCGTGGCCGTGGCCGACCTGTTCACCGGCCTGTACGCCACGATCGCGATCCAGGCCGCGCTGCGCCACCGCGATGCGACGGGCCAGGGCCAGCACATCGACATGGCCCTGCTCGACACCCAGGTGACGATGCTGGCAAACCTCGGCGCCAATTACCTGACCACGGGCGCGGCACCGCAGCGCGCGGGCAATGCCCACCAGAACATCGTGCCTTACCAGGTGTTCGAGGTTGCCGACGGGCACCTGATCCTGGCAGTGGGCAACGATGGCCAGTTCATGCGATTCTGCGAGGTCGCCGGCCGCCCGGATCTGGCAAGCGACGCGCGCTTCCTGCGCAATGCCGATCGGGTGCGCCACCGCGAGCTGTTGGTACCGATGCTGGCCGACCTGATGCGCACGCGCGGCAAACAACAATGGCTCGGCGCGCTCGAAACGGCCAAGGTGCCCTGCGGCGCGATCAACAACCTGGCCGAGGTGTTCGACGATCCGCAGGTGCTGGCACGCGAGATGGCCGTGGCGGTGCCGCACCCACTGACGGATTCGCTGCGCCTGGTGGCCAGCCCGATGAAGCTGTCAGCGACGCCGGTGCAGGTTCGCCGCGCGCCGCCCCTGCTCGGCCAGCACACCGACGAAGTCCTGGCCGAACTCGGCATCGACGCAGCCGAGCGTGCGGACCTGCGTGCACGCAGCGTGGTCTGATCAGCCCCCGAAAACCTTCTTCAAGATGGCGCTGCCGGTGCCCACCGGGTCGCGGCGAATCTTCTTCTCCTCCTCGCCGATCATCAGATACAGGCCGTCGAGCGCCTTGCCCGTGACGTAGCCGTTCAGGTCCGCGTCTTCCTTCTTCAGCAGGCCAAGGCCGGCGGCCTTGCCGGCGACGGCGTCGTACTTCTTGGCCAGAGCAAGCTTCTCGGTGGCGCGGCTGACGATCGGCAGGAACTTCTGGCCCACGGGCTGGCGCGTCTTGGTGCTGAAGAAGTCGGTCACCGACGTATCGCCACCGCGCACGACCTTCAACGCGTCTTCGACCGACATGGCCTTCACGGCACCGATCAGCAGCGCTTTGGCTTCTGGCACCGCTGCTTCGGCCGCACGGTTCATCGCCGTCACCAGCTCATCGACACGCTTGCCCTGACCAGTCGCCTTGAGCAGCTTGGCCGCCTCCTTGAGAAAGCCTGGCAGTTCGATGCGCACCTTGGGGTTGCCCAGGAACCCATCGCTGCGACCGAGCAGACTGACTGCGGCATTGGCCCCGCGCTCGAGCGCGCTGCGCACGCCCGATGCAGCATCCCCTTCACTCAGCGCGTGGGCGGGCGCGGCCGCCGCAAGTCCGAGTGCGGGCAAGGCGATCAGGCGGGTCGTAAACTGTCGACGTTGCATGGCACAAGTCCTCCGATGAAGCTGGCCCGCTCTTTGATCGTCTCCCTGATTGCCGTTTTGGCGCTGGCGGCTGCCGCGCTGGTCTGGCACACGGTCGCCAAGCGCGAGGCCGTGCCCGCAGTGTCCTACACCTTGCTCGATGGCAGCAAAGGCAGCACCGAGTCCCTGCGCGGTAAGGTCGTGCTGGTCAACTTCTGGGCCACCAGCTGCACCACCTGCGTGGCGGAGATGCCTCAGGTGGTCGCGACTTACAACAAGTTCAAGGAGCGCGGCTACGAGACCGTGGCGGTGGCCATGAGCTACGACCCGCCAGCCTACGTGGCCCGCTTCGCGCAATCGCGCCAATTGCCTTTCGCCGTGGCGATCGACAACACAGGCGAGATCGCCAAGCGCTTCGGCGACATCCAGCTCACCCCCACCACGTTCCTGATCGACAAGCACGGCCAGATCGTCAAGCGCTTCGTCGGGGCGCCGGACTTCGCCGCCTTGCACAAGCTGATCGACCAGTTGTTGGCCGAGGCCTAGGCGCCGAGCTTCTGGCGCACGCGGGCGCGCCCTGCACGGCCCCTGGCCTTCCACAGGTTGAGTTGCTCGCGCCGCTCCAGCGCGGTCATCGTGTCGCGCCTGAGTTCACGCTCCAGCTTGTGGAAGTTCGCCAGCCGATCGGGCAGCACGCCTTCACGCACGGCACAGCCCGGCTCACCAGCGTGGCGGCAGTCGCGAAAGCGGCAGGTCCGGGCCAGGCTCGTCACATCGTCGAAGCCAGCACCTGCCACGTCGGTGGCCGGCCGCAGCGTGCGCACACCGGGGGTGTCGATGACACATGCGCCACCAGGCAACTGGTGCAGGGAGCGCACGGTCGTGGTGTGCCGCCCCCGACCGTCGCCCTGACGCACGCCACCGGTGTCCTGCACCGGGGTGCCGAGCAGGGTGTTGGTCAAGGTCGACTTGCCCGCACCGCTCGAGCCGAGCATCACCAGGGTCTGACCGGCGTCGAGCCAAGGCGCCAGCTTCCGCTCGGCCTCGCTATCCAGCGCGTTGATCGCGACGGTGTTCAGCCCGCCGGGCAGGCGTGTGCGCAAGGTCTCCAGGCGCTGCTCGAGCTCCCCCACGCACAGGTCGGCCTTGCTCAGCACGATCACCGGTTCGACGCCACTGCCCTGCACCAGGGCGAGGTAGCGCTCGAGCCGGCGCGGGCTGAAATCGGCGTCCAGGCCCATCACCAACAGCGCCGTATCGACGTTGCTGGCAAACACCTGCGGCATGCCGTGCATGTCACGCCGCGCCAGCTGCGTCTGCGGCGCGACGCGCGTGTGTGCCCACCAGTCGCCGTGCCGATCGCACTCGGCCAACAGCCAGTCGCCGACGGCGAGCGTCTCTCCGTCATCGGCGAGGCCGCGCTGCAGCCGCGGCATCACGCGTGAAGTGAATTCGGCGACGCCATCGTGCACACGCAGTGTTTCGCGGTGTACCTCGGTGACGCGCAGCGGCGCGCCGCTGACGTCTTCCCTGACCAGGGCGATGGCGCGTGCCATCGCCAGTGAAAGCCCGATCGGCCTCAGCCGATCGAAGTCCAGTTCCTGCATTTTGGATTCCATCCATTCGATTCGGACCGCTGCGCCCGGGCGCATGCGGCAGCACGTCCGGCCAGTGGCCGAACGAACGAAGTGCGGAGGAATCGTCTTGGCGGCTGACGGGCCGCCGATGCAGGCGAGAGCCTGGCTTCAGCGGACGCGAGTGCGGACCGAAACGATCCCGAGAGGGGGGACAAGATCAATCATGTGGCGTTCCATGTTTTGTCTCCTTTCGAGGACCGGTTGATGAAGGCGCGCGAGTGTGCCCGCGACAGCCAGGCACGTCAAGCGCCGTGCGTTGCAGGGACGCCCGCAGCGTGGGCCTGCTGGTCGGCGTGGTAGCTCGAGCGCACCATTGCGCCGACGGCCGCGTGCGAAAAGCCCATCGCCACGGCCTCGCGCTCGAACATCCTGAAGGTATCGGGATGCACATAGCGACGCACGGGCAGGTGGTGACCGCTCGGTGCAAGGTACTGGCCGATCGTCAGCATGTCGATGGCGTGCGCCCGCATGTCGCGCATCGCGGTCAGGATCTCTTCGTCGGTTTCGCCCAGGCCGACCATCAACCCGCTCTTGGTCGGCACGCCCGGATGCAGGGCCTTGAACTTCTTCAGCAGATTCAGGCTGAAGGCGTAGTCGCTACCCGGCCGGGCTTCCTTGTACAGGCGCGGCACGGTCTCGAGGTTGTGGTTCATCACGTCGGGCGGCGCTGCCTTCAGTATCTCCAGCGCACGGTCGTCGCGGCCCCGGAAGTCCGGCACCAGCACCTCGATCTGGGTTTGCGGCGAGAGTGCGCGCGTCTGGCGGATGCACTCGACGAAATGCGCCGCGCCGCCATCGCGCAGGTCGTCGCGGTCCACACTGGTGATCACCACGTACTTCAGCTTCAGCGCTGCGATCGTCTTGGCCAGGTTCGCCGGTTCATCCGCATCCAGCGGATCGGGGCGGCCATGGCCGACATCGCAGAACGGGCAGCGCCGGGTGCACTTGTCACCCATGATCATGAAGGTGGCCGTACCCTTGCCGAAGCACTCGCCGATGTTCGGGCAGCTGGCTTCCTCGCACACCGTGTTGAGCTTGTTCTCGCGCAGGATCCGCTTGATCTCATAGAAGCGCGTGCTCGGGCTGCCGGCCCTGACGCGGATCCAATCCGGCTTCTTCAGCACCTCGGCCGGCACGATCTTGATCGGGATGCGTGCCGTCTTCGCCTGGGCCTTCTGCTTGGCGCTCGGGTCGTAGGCGGGCGGGGGGGTATCGGTGCTCATGCGGTGAACTGGTTGGCCAGGCGTGCGGCGAGCCGGTCGGCGGCTTCCTGCCATGGGGTCGATATGCCGAGTCTAGCCAGATCGATGGTTTGCAGCCCGGGGTAGCCGCAAGGGTCGATGCGCGCGAAGGGCTCCAGGTCCATGGCCACGTTCAGCGCCACGCCGTGATAGGCGCGATGCCGGCTGACCTTGATGCCCAGCGCCGCGACCTTGCCCAGGCCCCGGAAGGGGTCGCGCGGATCGGCCGGACCCTGCAGAGCGGCGTGCGAAGACGGATCGTCCAGGCGCACGTAGATGCCCGGCGCGCCAGCGACGCGGTGGCCGGTGACGCCATAACTCTCCAGCACCTTCAGCACCGCGGCCTCGACGCGAAAGACGTACTCCTTGACGTAGATCGACAGGCGCTTCAGGTCGACCAAGGGATAGGCCAGCACTTGCCCCGGCCCGTGATAGGTGACTTGGCCGCCGCGGTTGCTCTGCAGCACCGGGATGGCGCCGGCGCGAAGCACATGCTCGGGCCTGCCGGCCACGCCCTGCGTGAACACCGGTTCGTGCTCAGCCAGCCACAACTCGTCGGGCGTGTTCTCTTGGCGCGACTCGCTGAAGGCACGCATCGCGTCGGCGGTGGCAGCCCAGTCGCAGCGGCCGAGCATTCGGGTCAACATGGCGCCGGAGTCTCGCACGCCGGTCCGGTGCAAGGTTTTGCCGGGTCCATCCGACCGATGCGCTGGGGCGGCGTATCGTCGGCCTCGACACGCCCGCCCGGAGACCGCATGCGCCCCCTCTTCCTCGCCGCCGCCATGACGCTGACGTCGCTCGCACCCGCTGCATTCGCTGCATCGGCCCTCGCCATCGACGACGCCGTGGCGGCCTACGAAAGCGGCAACCTGGCCAGTGCACGCGCTGCGTTCACCCGCCTCTCGCGCCAGGGCCTGCCGGCGGCGGACTACAACCTGGCAGTGATGCACCTGCGCGCGGAACTCCCTCGCGCCAGCCCGCGCGAAGCGCTGCGCCTGATGACACGTGCGGCCCAGGCCGGCTTCGTGACCGCGATCTTCGGCCTGGCGCAGTTGCACGAACAGGGGCAGGCCGGCCTGCGTGTCGACCTGGTCGAGGCCAACCGCTGGTACCAGCGTGCTGCCGATGCGGGCAGCGTCGATGGCCAAGTCGCGATCGCCACCGCCTATTACCTCGGCCGCGGCGCAACCAAGGACACGGCGCTGGCCGCGCGCTGGTTCCGCGTCGCCGCCCAGGGCGGCGATGTCGGGGCGATGTACATCTACGCGTCGATGGTCGAGACCGGTGACGGTGTCACGCGCGACCTGCAGGAAGCGCGCTACTGGTACGGCGCCGCCGCGCGCAATGGCGACGAAGCCGCACCGAGCAAGCTCAAGGCCCTCGACGACCTGCTCGGGCCAGCGGGATCCTGAGCGGCATGCACTCTCAAGCCGCCGGCACGGTCGGGTCGATTGCAGCCGGGCTGCGCCGCATCCTCTTGCCCACCCAACGCCTGGCGTCATCGACGTAGGTGAACACCACCGGCACGTAAAACAGCGACAGCACCGTCGACGTGATCAGCCCGCCGATCACCGCAATCGCCATCGGCGCGCGGAAGTCGGCGTCGGCGCCGATCTTGAGCGCGATCGGGAGCATGCCTGCACCCATCGCCACGGTGGTCATCAGGATCGGCCGCGCCCGCTTGCTGCACGCGTCGAGCATCGCCTCGCGCCGCGACGCGCCCTTCTCCAGCGCCACCAGCGCGTACTCGACGAGCAGGATCGAGTTCTTTGTCACGATGCCCATCAGCATCAGGATGCCGATGGTGGCCGGCAGCGACATCGCCTCGCCGGCCAGCAGCAGCAGGCCCAGCGCACCGCCCACCGACAGCGGCAGTGCGGCCATGATCGTCACCGGCTGCGCGAAGTCGTGGAACAGCAGCACCAGCACGCAATAGACCAGCAGCACGCCGGCGATCATCGCGATGCCGAAGTCGGCAAAGAGTTGTTCCATGCGCTCGGTGTCGCCGAAGTTGGCCTGCTTGACGTCGGCCGGCAGGTTCTTCATCGACGGCAACGCTGCGATTGCCTCGTTGACCGCGCCCAGCGCCGCCCCGCCCACGTCGGCCTTGATGCTGACGCTGCGGCGGCGGTCGAAGCGCGTGATCTGCGCCGAGCCGCTGCCCATTTCGAGCTTGGCCACGCTGTCCAGCGTCACGCTGCCACCGGTCGCGGTAGGCACACGCAGCAGGCGCAGCGCGTCGAGGTCGGCGCGCGCACCGGTCGCCAGCTGGGTGCGGATCGACAGGCTGCGCTCGTCCAGGTGCAGTTTGGGGAGTTGCGCCGACGCGTCGCCGATGGTCGCTACGCGCACCGTGGTCGCGATGTCGGACACGGTGACACCGAGGTCGGCGGCACGCGCCAGATCGGGCACCACGATCACTTCGGGCCGACGCAGGCTCGAGGCCGCGGCTGGGTTGCCCACACCGGGCACGCCGCGCATCTCCTGCTCGACGCGCGTGGCAGCGCTTTCGAGCGACTTCGGGTTGTCACTGACCAGGATCAGCTCCAGCGTCTCGCCGGTCTCACCGCCGCCAAAACGGAAGCGCAGGCCCGGGATCTGGCGCAATTCGAGCTGCACGCGCTTCTCGAATTCACGCTGCGTCACGTCGCGCTCGCTAGGCGGCACCAGCGAAACCGTCAGCGTGCCGGCATGCACCTCGGCACTGCCACTGGTGCCCATCGCGTCGAGCTGGGCGCCATTGCCGATGGTCGTCAGCACACGCTCGACTTCGGGCTGACGTGCCAGCACCTGGCGTGCGCGCTCGGCCACTGCGCTCGTCTCCTCCAGCGCCGTGCCCGGCGGCAGCTCGAAGTTGATGGTCGACATCGAGCGGTCGCTGGCCGGGATGAAGGTGTTGGGCAGCAGCGGCGCCAGCGCGACCGAGCCGGCGAACAGCAGCACGCCCGACAGCACCGAGAGCTTGCGGTGCGCCAGGCCCCAGCGCACCAGGCCGAGGTAGCGCTTCATCAGCGGCCCTTCCTGCTCGGGCAGGTGATGGGGCTTGAGCAGGTACGCCCCCATCACCGGCGTCAGCAGGCGCGCGACCAGCAGCGAGATCAGCACCGCGATCGCGACCGAGATGCCGAACTGGCGGAAGAATTGCCCCGGCACGCCGGACATGAAGCTCACCGGCACGAACACCGCGACGATCGCCAGCGTGGTCGCCACGACCGCCAAGCCGATCTCGTCGGCTGCGTCGATCGCCGCCTGATACGCCGACTTGCCCATGCGCATGTGGCGCACGATGTTCTCGATCTCGACGATCGCGTCGTCGACCAGGATGCCGACCACCAGCGACAGCCCGAGCAGGGTGATCAGGTTGAGCGAATAGCCCAGCCAGTGCATGAAGAAGAAGGTCGGGATCACCGACAGCGGCATCGCGATGGCCGAGATCAGGGTCGCACGCCAGTCGCGCAGGAACCACCAGACCACGATGACGGCCAGAAGCGCACCGAGGATCAGCGCCTCGACCGAGGCGAAGTACGACTCCTCGGTGAACTCGACGGTCGAGCTGAAAAGCTTCACCTCGACGTCCTTGTGTTCTGCCGACAGCTGCTGCACCGCGTGTTCGATCCTCTTGGCCACATCGACCGCCGACGAGCCGATGCCGCGCACGACCTGGAACGCGACCACGCGCTCACCGTCGACGAAGGCGTCCTGCGCCGGATCGGCCGCGCCGTCGAGCACCTCGCCCAAGTCGGCCAGGCGCAGCGCGCGGCCGTCCCGCAGCGTGATCTGCATCGCGCGCAGCGCTTCCACGCTGGCCGCACCGCCCAGCGTGCGGATGCTCTGCGTCTGACCGCCGAGCTCGGCCTTGCCTCCGGGCATGTTGACGTTGACCGCACGCAGCTGGCGACTGACCTCGGCCGCGGTGAGGCCCCAGGCGTTCAGGCGCTCGGGATGCAGCACGATCCGCACCTCGCGGTCGACGCCGCCGATGCGCTTGACCTGGCCGACGCCGGGCACCGTGAGCAGGGTCTTCGCGACCTCGTTGTCGATGAACCACGACAGCTCGGCCGGCGTCTTGGCGCCTGCGCCGACCTGGGCTGAGGCCTTGACGGTGTAGGTCACCATCGGCCCGCCCGAGGTCGTGCTGCGCGTGATGACCGGCTCGTTGATGTCGCCCGGCAGGTCGCCGCGCACGCGCGTGACCGCGTCGCGCACGTCGTTGACCGCGCGGTCGATGTCCTTGCCGAACTGGAACTCGATCGAGGTCGACGACACGCCGTCGGACACCGTGGAGAGGATGTGCGACACGTCGCCCACCGTCGCCACCGCGTTCTCGACGACGCGCGTTACCTGGGTCTCCAGCTCGGCCGGCGCAGCGCCGGTCTGGCTCACGCTGACCGTGACATAGGGGATGTCGACGTCGGGGAACTGGTTAATGCCGAGCTTGCTGAAACCGAGCAGGCCGGCGAAGGTCAGCAGCACGAACAGGATGATCGGCGGGATCGGCTTCCTGATCGCGTTGGCGGAAAGGTTCTCCATCATGAGCGGGCTCCTTGAGATTGGGACGCAACACGCACGCGTTCGCCGTCCTTGACGAAACCACCCCCGGTGGCGACCACCTGCGCCGCGGGCGCCAGGCCGCGCACCTCGACCCGGCCGTGCTGGCGCGCGCCGGTCTGCACCTTCGTCAAGCGCGCGACGCCGTGGTCGCCGATCAGGTACACGAAGGCCTGGCCGTCGCGCGAGAAGAGCACCGATTCGGGCAGGGTCCACAGCGCCGCGCTGCCGGTTTCGATCTCGCCCTGCACATGGCCACCGGCCTTGAGCGGCGTGCCACGCGGCAGGCTCACATGGACCACGCCGTTGCGGGTGCGTGCATCGACGGTGGGCGCCACCAGGCGCACGCGGCCTTCAATCGTGCGCGTGTCGTCCAGTCGCACGCGCACCACGGCACCGGGCTTCACGCCTTCGAGCGCGTGGTCGGCCAGCTCGGCACGCCACTCGATCTCGTCGTCACGGATCAGGCGGAACAGCTCCACGCCTGGCTGCATCACTGCGCCCACCGTGGCGCTGCGGCGTGCGATCACACCGTCGGCGGGTGCCTTGACCTGGGTGTGGCCCAGCCGCACCTCCAGTTCACGCCGCTGTGCCTGCGCCAGGTCGAGCTTGGCCGCCGCAGCCTCGGCCGCGGTGCGACGCGTCTGCACCGCCTCGACGCTGTAGACGCCCGAATCCTTGATGCGCTCGGCGCGTTCGAGGTTGGCCTCGGCCTGCGCGAGTTCGGCGCGGGCCTGGCGGATCTGCGCGTCCTGCTGCGCGATCTGTGCCAGCAGTTGTGCGTCGTCGCCACGCGCCAGCAACTGGCCGCGCTTGACCACCGCGCCGACCTCGACCCGCACTTCGACCACGCGCACACCCGAGGCGTCCGAGCCGATCAGGAGTTCGTCGCGCGCGTGGACGCTGCCGCTGGCCGCCAGGGTGCGCGCCATCGTCACCTGTTGCGGCGTGACTGCCGCGACCGTCAGCGCGGTCGCCGGCAGTGGCCCCACGCTCGCCGAGGTGGCGACCCCGCCAGGCGCGGCTGCGTCGGCCGGCTGGCCGCTGACCACGAGGGCCGTGACCACCGCACCCGTGACCATCAGGGTGGCCGCAATCGCCACACGGCGCCGTGCAAACAGCGGGCGTGTCGGCTCAGGCCGGGGTGTCGAGATCTGCAAGTCGTTCATCGTGTCTCTCCTTGTGAGTTCAGTTCGTGGCCGACCCGGCGAGCGCGTCGGCGCCAACGCCGCCATGGCCCCCGCCGAGTGCCTTGAAGGCAGCCACCTGGCCGATCAACCGATCGCGATAGGCGTCGACCTCGGCCAGCTGGGCCTGGAAGTGGTTGCGCTCGGCGTCGAGCAGATCGAGTCGCCCGAGCGCGCCGACCTCGAAACCGAGCCGCGCCAGGCCCTCGGCCCGGGCCAGTGCCGCGACCCGCTGCCGCTCGGCGTGCTGCGCCTGCTGCGTGATGTCGAGGGCGACGTAGGCTTCGCGCAGCTCGGTGAGTGCCATGGCCACGTTGCGCCGGTACGACGCCAACGCCGCATCGGCGCGAGCATCGGACTGGTCGACACGGGCTTGCAAGCGCCCGCCATCGACGATCGATTGCGCCACGTTCGCCGCCAGCGACCAGGCGAAGCCGGGACCGCTGAACAGGTTCGACAGTTCGCGCACATCGCTGCCCACGCTGCCGGACAGACGCAATGCCGGCAGCGTGGCCGCGCGCGCGGCCTTGATGTCGGCGCGCGCCGCAGCGAGCTGGGCCTCGGCCTGGCGCAAGTCGGGGCGCCGGCGCAGCAGTTCGGCCGCGTCGCCCTGCGGCAGGCGCGCCGTGAACGGCAGCGACGGATCGAGCGCCGCGCGCGTCGGCTCGGCGTCGAACAGCGTGGCGGCGGGGCGGCCGGCCAGCAGGGCCAACGCGGCTTCGAGCCCAACCCGCTGGCGCTTCAGGCTGGCGATCGTGACCTCCGCCGCCGCCAGTTCGGCCTCGGCGCGGCGCAGGTCGAACTCGCTGGTAGCGCCGGCCGCCTGTTCGGTGCGGCGCAGTGACATGCTGTGCTCACGGCTCGCGCGCACCGCTTCGCTGATTTCCAACTGGCGCTGCAAGGCGCGCAAGCTGAAGTGCGCTTCGGCGAGCTGCGCCGTCAGGCTCCATTCAACCGAGGCGCGCGACCAGACTTGCGCCAGCAGTCGCGAGCGCGCCGCGTCGCTGCCGGCGGCCAGTCGGCCCCAAAGATCGACCTCGTACGCACCGACCAGCGATACCCGATGGCTCGACAGGGTGCGCTCCGCGGCGGGCAAGCCCAGCGCATCGATCGACTGTCGCGAACGACTGTTCGCGGCCTGCAGATCGAGCGACGGCCGCTGGCCACCGCGCACTTCGTCGCTCTGCGCACGCGCTTCGCGCAACCTCGCGGCGGCGAGCGCGAGATCCTGGTTGAGCGCCAACGCCTGTTCCACAAGGCGGTCCAGCTCGGCGTCGCCGAACAAGGTCCACCAGCGGTCGATCGAGATTTGCGCCTGAACGGCGGCCCCGGTGGCCGGCGCTGCCGTGGTGGGCAGGCCACCCGGCACCAGCTCGGCGGGGTGATGCCGCGGTACGAGCCCGGCACAACCGGCCAGTGCCAGCGCGATTGCCAGCGTGCTCAGCCGCGCGGACAGGCCACGACCTAATGCGATGCGGTCAGCCATGCTGCATCTCGACGACGATGCGCCGCCGCGTGAGCTGCGCGCGGGTCAAGGCTTCGGACTCGATCGAATCGATCTCGCTCGAGTCGATGCCGATATCGGTCAGCATGCGGGCATCGAGTCCGCGCAGGCCACTGTGGCTCGAGCCGAAGCTCTCTTGAATGAAGGCCAGCAGGCGCAGATGCAGCGGGCGATGAGTCGGGATGATGGTGGGCATGGTCGTCTCCTGAGGGCGAGGTTTGGTCGTGGTGACGGAGTGGGTGTTGTTGCTGAGGGCATCGACGGCGGCCGCGTGGTTTGGCTCACCCAGGCACAAGAGCGCCGCGCTCGCCGCCAGCGCGGCGAGGAGGGTCAGCGGTGCGGCCCAGTGCAGGTTGCGGGTCATGGCCGGCTCAATGCAGCGCCCGGCTGCGCTGGAAGTGCAGCTCTAAGGCGAGCTGCAGGGCGTTGGGGTTCATGGCAGGTCCTCCGGGGATTGCAACGCCGAGCGAAGCTGCTCGACGAGGGCTATTTCGCCAGCGCGGCGTTGCTGCGCGGTTTCGAAGGAGAGGACTGCGATTTCGATTGAAATCGTCGCGAGGTGCGTTGCGACAAGCGAGGCGCGCCGGACGCTATGTCACAGTTCGTTGTAGCTCGACAAGGACCTCCAGCGTGCGAATCGTGATCATGGGCGCCGGCGCTGTCGGTGGCTACTTCGGCGGCCTGCTCTCCGCCGCAGGCCATGCAGTCACGTTCATCGCGCGCGGAGCACATCTCGCAGCCATGCGCGAGCATGGGTTGGTGCTCGAGACCCCTCAGGGCCGGCGTACCGTCACCCGGGCGCGCTTCGTCGAGGAACCGTCCGAAGCGGGTCCCTGCGATGTCGTGCTGTTCGCGGTCAAGGCCTACGACATCGAGACGGCCGCGGCGCCCCTGAAGCCCTTGGTCGACGGCGGCGCGTGCGTTGTCTCGGTCTTGAACGGCGTCGACCACCAGGACCGCATCGCCTCAGTCGTGGGGGCGGGCAGCGTGCTCGGCGGCCTGGCGATGGTGTCGGGCGTGATCGTCGGTCCCGGCCACATCCGCTACACCTCGGACATGTCCGGACTGCGTTTCGGCGAAGCCGACGGGGCCATGTCCAAGCGAGCCATGGCGTTCCAGGATGCGTGCGCGGGCGCAGGGTTCTCGGCCGACCTGGTGTCCGACGTTCGTGCGGCGCAATGGGCCAAGTTCGTCGGGCTCGCCACCAATGCGGCGCTCACCAGCCTGTTCCGCCTGCCGGCCGGCTTCATCTATCACGACCCTGAGATCATTCCCATGGCGACACGAGCCTTTGGCGAGGTGGCTGCGGTGGCACGGGCGGAAGGTGTCGAACTGCCCGCCGACATCGTCCCACGCGCCCTGGTGCTGCACCAATCGTTCCCGAAGGCCATGTATGCCTCCATGTACCACGACCTCATCAAGGGGCGGCCGCTGGAACTGGACAGCTTTTCCGGCCATGTCCTGCGGCGAGGCCGCAGCTTGGGGGTGGCCACGCCGCTGCACGAGATGGCTTGGCTGGCGCTGAAGCCGTACTTGCACGGCTCCCCGCATCGATCGCCTGAATCGGCTTCATGAGCCGCCACAGCCCGCGGCTCGCGAGCGAGGCGCCTGGCTTTCAGCGATAGACCAAGCCCGAAAGGCGCCAGGCCATCTGGCGCCGGACCACCGGCAGCTTTGCCAGGCCCGACAGCATCAAGTTGCGCAGCCCCCGCAGCGCCGGGTGCGCGGTAGCCAGTCGAGTCAACCGGTCGGCGAAGGCCACGACCTGCTGCGCCACCGGGCGGCGTTGGGCGCCATAGGCGTCGAGCGCGGCTGCTTCGCCGGCCAGCGCCTTAACCAGCGCGCCGGCCAGGCTCATCGCGTCGAGAATGCCGGCGTTCATGCCCTGACCTCCGGCCGGGCTGTGCACATGCGCGGCGTCACCGGCCAGCAGCACACGGCCGGCACGGTAGGCGTCGGCCACGCGGTGGTGGACGCGAAAGCGCGAGCCCCACAGCACCTCGTGCACCCGCACCGGCTCGGATGCGGGGCCACGCGCATCGAGCAGCGCCTGCACGTAGGCGGCGCTCGGCTGTTCGGGTGCATCATCGTCCGTGGCGACAATGCGGTGCACGCCACCGGGCAGCGGGGCCACCACCACCATGCCGGCGGGAGAGAAGTACAGGATCACCTCTGCGCTCGGCACGCCGCCGCTGAGGCGCACATCGGCGAGCACGAACGATTCGCCATAGCTGCCGCCGGTGAAGCCAATGCCGGCCTGCTCGCGCACGACGCTGTGCATGCCGTCGGCACCAACGACATAGCGCGCGCGCAGGTGGCTGCCGTCATCGAGCGTGGCAGTGGCGCCAGCTTCGTCCTGCACCAGGGCGGCCAGCGCGCGGGGCCGTTGCACTTGGCCACCGAGTTCGACCAGACGCTGCAACAGCACAGCCTCGGTCACCGCCTGCGACACCATCAGCGTGTAAGGGTAAGGCGTGGGCAGTTGGTCGAACGCGATCGGCACCAGCACCCGGTCACGGTCGCGAATCGTGAAGCGCTGTGCCTGCAGGCCGCGTTCAACCAGCGCCGGCGTCACGCCCAGCGGCTCCAGGACTTCGAGCGTGCGTGCATGCACGACCGCAGCGCGCGAGGTGTTGGCGCCTGCGGCCAGGCGGTCGATCACGGTGGTTCGAACGCCGCGCGTGACGAGCGCCGCGGCAAGCGTGAGGCCGGTTGGGCCGGCGCCGACGATCAGCACGTCGGTGTCGAAGGCGGGTGAGGCATTGGGGCGGAGGGTATGCACGGCGGATGCTCCAGGGTGGGCGGCAAGCGGGATGCTCGCGTCGCAGGAGGCATTTCGCCTGGGCGGCCTTGCGCCGCGGTTTCGCAAGGGGTGGCGCAGATGACGCTTGTAATGGCGCCGCAGCCTAGCAAGAAATTCGCGCAGCGGCGCCGCGCGCCTACCTCACCGTCTCGACGCCGGTGTCGAACACGTAGCCCGCACCACGCAGCGTGACGACGAACTTCGGCCGCGCCGGATCGACCTCGATCTTGCGCCGCAGGCGCAGGATCTGCACGTCGATCGAGCGGTCGTAGACCTCGGCGTTGTGCAGGCGCGAGAGGTCGAGCAGCTGGTCACGCGTCAGCGTGCGTTGCGGTGAGCTGAGAAAGGCCACGAGCAGACTGAACTCGCCGTTGGTGAGCTCGACCGCCGCACCCTCGGGGCTCTTCAAACGGCGCAGGCCCACGTTGAGCTCCCAGCCCGCGAAGCGGTAGGCGCGCACCTTGGCCATCGCCTCGGCGACATTGGCCTGCGCCTGGGCGCGGCGCAGCAGCGCGCGGATGCGCGCCAGCAGCTCGCGGCTGGAGAATGGCTTGGTCAGGTAGTCGTCGGCGCCGAGCTCGAGGCCCATCACGCGGTCGGCCTCTTCAGCGCGGCCGGTGAGCATCAGGATCGGGATGCCCTTGGAGCCTTCGCGCAGGCGGCGTGCGATCTGCAGGCCGTCTTCGCCGTGCTGCAGGCGCACGTCGAGGATCACCAGATCGACCGTCTCGCGGGCGAGCACGGCGTCCATCTCGCGGCCACCAGGCACGGCGGTGACGCGCAGCTCGTTGTCGCCCAGGTAGTCGGCCAGCAGGGCGCGGATCGCGTCGTCGTCATCGACGGCGAGGACGTGGGGCCAAGGGCTCGCGTTCATCGTCTGTGTGGCGACACGGTGCGTTCGCTCGCCGCGTCAGGAGTGACTCTGGTGCGCGACAAGCGCGACGCCGGCAGCCAGCAGGAGGCACAGCGGCGAGTAGAAGTAGGTGTCGAGCACCGCGAACCGGCTGCCGCGAACCCGTTTGAAGAAGCCGACATAGCGGAATTCTCCAACGGAGCGGGCGGCCAGGCCAGCGGCGAGTGCGTACGACAGGCCGACGAGCAAGCCGCGCGGCAGCGCAATGGGGAGTTCGTCGGCGGTGGCCGCCACCAGGGCCGCGAACATCAGCAGTACTGCACCCACCGCCAGCGTGGCTCGGGTCGAAGGGAGGAAGAGGGGTTTGTCGTTCTCGACCGGCACCGCGCCCCCCTGTCCCGAGGCGGGCGCGAAAGCCATGTAGAAGTGCCAGAGTGCAAGCGCGACGAAGATGGCAGACACAGAAGGCGCCAGCAATTGGCTCATGACGGGCTCCGAGGTTGGCGTTCGAGGCGCCAGCAGGCGGCTTGCGCAGCGACGAACGCGATGTGCAGGGCGGTAGTGACAGACCCCGCCGCGACCAGGCCCAACGCGGCGTAGGTGGGCCAGAACAAGAGGTTGGCGCTGCCCAGGAACAGGTGTGTGACCAGCGCCACGACATGCCAAGGCACCCGATCGGCCTGCGCGGCACCGCGCAGCAAGAGCACGGCAATCAGCACCGCCAACCCATGCGCCTCGAATCCGCCGATGGTGTAGGGCGAACCGCGCATCGCGGCCAGAGGGCCGACGCCGAAGAAGTGCCCGGCGGTCTCGGCGAGCATCGCCGCTGAACCGGACAGGGCCAGCAAAGCGCCATCGATTCGCAGCGTCCAGCGACTGAATGCCGACATCGGTCACCTCGCGATCTTGTTCAAGCCGCGCAACGCTGCAGCCAGCGCGCGCGCGATCTCGCGCGCAGCCAGCGGCTTGGCGAGCACTTCCGCGACGCCGATCTCTCTCGCCTGCTGCATCAGCGCCGGACTGACGTAGCCGCTCATCAGCACAACGGGCAGGCCGGGCCGCAGGCGGCGCGCCGCGGCGGCGAGTTCGCGCCCGGTCAGCCCGGGCATCGATTCGTCCGACAGCATGGCATCGAAGCGCGCCGGGTCGGCACGCATGGCTTCGAGCGCCGCCGTACTGGAGACAAAGCCCACCGGTTCATAGCCCAGCTCCGCCAACAACTCCTCGCCCAGCCGCACCAGCTGCTCTTCGTCGTCCACCAGCAGCACGGTCTGGCCCTCGCCGCGCGTCGTGTCGTCGACGGCCGCAGCGTCGGCGGCCGGCGCGCGAACCACACCGTGCGCAGGCAGGTACACCGTGAACGTACTCCCTTCCCCGACGCGGCTCGCCACGGCGATGCCGCCGCCGAGGTCGGTCACGATGCCGTGCACCATCGACAGGCCCAGGCCCGTGCCCACGCCAACCTCCTTGGTGGTGAAGAAGGGGTCGAAGATGCGCTCGATCATTGGCGGCGCCATGCCGGCCCCGCTGTCGGCGATCTCCAGGCGCAGGTAGTCGCCGGCCGGCAGGGTGCTGGTGGTCATGGTCAGCGGGGCCTCCAGCCGCGTCACATCGAGGCTGACCGTCAGCCGGCCGTCCGATCGCATCGCCTGCACTGCGTTCGCGCACAAGTTCATCACCACCTGGTGAATCTGGGTCGGATCGCCGAGCAGACCGGCGTCGCCGGCGGCGAGCGAGCGCTCCAGACGAACGCCCGACGGCAGCGTCGCTGCCACGCCGTCGAGCACCTCCTCGACCACGGACTGCACGTGCACCGGCACGCGCTCGCCCATGCCGCTGCGGCTGAAGGCGAGGATGCGCTCGACCAGCGACTTGGCGCGCTGGCCGGCGCTGATGGCCGCATCGACGTGGCGCCGCAGCGGCGTGCCCGCGGGCGCGCCTTTCTGCGCCAGCTCGCCGTAGCCGAGGATCGCCGACAGGATGTTGTTGAAATCGTGCGCTATGCCGCCGGCCAAGGTGCCGATGGCTTCGAGCTTTTGCGCCTGGCGCAACTGCTGTTCGAGACCCAGGCGCTCGACCTCGGCTCGCTTGCGGGAATCGATGTCGCTGGCCGAACCGGCGATGCGCAGCACTTGACCGTCGGCGTCGCGTACGCAGCGGCCATGCACATGGACCCAGCGGTAGATACCATCGGGGTGGCGGACACGGAAGTCACACTCGTAGGCCGGCGTGCGCCCGGCCAGGTGGTCAGCGATCGCCACATTGCGGCGTGGCAGATCGTCGGGATGCAGCTGGCCCTCGATCTCTGCCGTCCAGGTCTCGAGCGACTCCAGCTCGGGGCCGGGGGGCAGGCCGAGGATTTCGCGTCCGCGTTGCGAACCGAAGGACTCGCCGCTGACGTAGTCCCACTCCCAGATGCCGTCGTCGGACCCGGCCACCGCACTGGCAAAGCGCTGTTCGCTGGCCCGCAAGGCCTCTTCCGCACGTTTGCGCCGGGTTGCGTCCACCGACGACCCGGCCATGCGCAACGGGTGTCCGTCGGCATCCCGAAAGCATTGCGCTCGCGAGTGGATCCAGCGCAACTCACCGCTGGCCAGGACGATGCGGAATTCGTGGTCGAGCCGCGGCGTCAGCCCGGCCACATGGTCGTTGCGATTGCGCTCGACGAGTTCGCGGTCCTCGGGATGCAGCGGCAGGCGCGCGAAGTAGTCTCTGTCGGCCATGACCCCTGCGCCCTCGGCAAAGCCCAACAACTCCGCCTGCTTGGCCGAGATGTAGATTTGCCGGGCCGGCATGTCCCACAGCCAGTGGCCTTCGTTCGAGCCGGTCATCGCCAACGCGTAACGCTCTTCCGACTCGCGCAAGGCCGATTCGGCGCGCTTGCGTGCATCGACGTCGCTGACCGAGCCGGCGATGCGCAAGGGTTTGCCGGCGGCGTCTCGGATGCACAACGCGCGCACGTGGATCCAGCGGTACTCGCCGTCGGCGCGGCGCACGCGGTACTCGACCTCGTAGGCCAGCGTCTGACCGTCCAAGTGGGCCTGCATCAGGGCCGCGCGTCGCGGCGCGTCGTCAGGATGGTAGGTGAGCAGACCTTGCAGCGCGTCGAGCGGTTGCGTCTCGGGCTCGAGTGGCAGGCCCTGCAGCTCGCGCGCGCGGCGCGATTCGTAGGCCGTGCCCGCGACCAGATCCCAGTCCCACACCCCGACGTCCGACCCTGCCGCGGCCAGCGCGTAACGCTCCTGCGAGACCTCGAGCGATGCGCGCGCTACCTGCACGCGCGCCAGTTGGCGCAGGGCCACCGCCAGCAGCAAGGCGGCCAGCGTGGCCAGCGCCAGTGTGCGCAGGGCCGAACCGATGGCCTGGCTGCGCCACGGCGCCAGCGCCGCCGCGGCGTCCCGCGTGACCACCACCGCCAGCGGGTAGTCGGGCACCAGGCGCACGGCGGCGAAGCGGTCGATGCCGTCGATCGGGCTGTTGCCGCGGGTGGTCATCGGCTTGGCCCCGGACACGGGTAGCAGTGCTTCGACGGCCACCAGGCGCTTGCCCAGCGCGGCGTCGGCTGGCGGGTGTCGCGCCAGCAGCGTGCCGTCTCGGTGCAGCAGGGCGATGCGTGTGCCGGGGTCGGGATAGGCATCACCGTAGAACTGTTGGAAGTATTCGACCCGTCCCGGCGCGCCGACGGCGCCGGCGAACGCTCCGGTGCGCGATACCAGACGGCGGCCGATCGGGAATACCCAGCGTCCCGTGCCGGGACTCTTCAACGCGGTGTCGACGCGCAGGCCGGGCCCGGGCTCGTCACGTAGGCGCGCGAACGTCGACCCGCGCGACACGTCGATTGGAGGCAGCTGGGCCGTAGGCACCTGCGACACCGCGCGCACCGTGCCATCCGGGTTGAAAACGACCAGGCCGTCGATCTGCACCAGGCCCACGGCCTGTTCCTTCAGGTACAGGTGCAGCTCGTCACGGCTGAGCGTGGCCAGCGTGCCGGTCTGCAACTGCTCGGCCAGATGCCTGAGGACCACGTCGACCGCCTGGACGCTGCGCGCGGTCTGTTCGGCGATGACCCGCGCCTGGGTGTCGAGTTCGCGGCCGGTTTCCGCCACCGTGCTGCGGTAGCCGCGCACGATGTCATAGGCCGCCAGGCCAACCATCGCCGCAATGAACAGCCCGCCGAGCCACGCGACGCGTCGGCGCGGCCACGGACCGGGGCTGAACGCGGCCAGGGCGTCGTCGATCTTCATGCCGTCCCCCCGAGCAAGCTGGCCACCGCCGCACAGAGGGTGACACGCGACACCGGCGCCGCCAGCACCGCTGCGGCGCCGAGTTGGCGTGCCACCTCGCCGTGAGGCGACACGCCGGGCAGGAAGGTCGGCGAAAGCGCGACGACCGGCACCCCGGGCCAGGCGGCGGCCAAACGCTGCAACTGTTGCGCGCCGTCCTGACGCGGGAAGGGAAGCTCGATCAGGATCAGGGCTAGCGCCTCGCCGGTGCAGGCTTCACGCTGCACGCGCAGGCCGTCATGCGCCAGCCATTCGTCGAACAGCGTTGCCGTGGCGGGCTCGATGTTGAGCAGCAGGACGCAGCGTGCCGCAGCGTCGCGCTCGACGGCGGCATTGCCGCTGGGCAAGGGTTGGTCGTGAGATGAGGGCATGGCAGGTCGCGATGCCAGTGTGGCATCGGGATGTCCGCATTCGCATGCCGATGGCGACGCCGCGGATTACAGATGAAATCGGCGCCGCGCCGTTAAGCGAACGCAGAACCCTGCCAGGGCCCGGCTCCAGGCCCTAGAGCACCACCTTGACCATCGGGTGCGTCGATAGCGTGCGGTACAGCTCGTCGAGCTGTTCGCGGCTGGTGGCGGTGACGGTGATCGTCAGGCCCAGGTAGTTGCCGGCCTTGCTCGGTCGGGCCTCGATCGTGCTTGCATCGAAGGCCGGATCGAACTGCCGCGCCAGCGCGACGACGGCCTCGGTGAAGCCGTCCACGTGCGCGCCCATGACCTTGATCGGGAACGCGCTCGGATACTCGATCAGGCTCTTCGAGTCCGGATCCGGCGGGGTGGCGCTCGCGCTCATATCGCTTGCGTGGCCTTGGCGCGCTGGTAGGCCTCGTACAAACGTGCATAGACCGGTCCCGGCTTGCCGCGCAGCGCGCCGTGGCCGACCAGCTCGCCGTCGATTCGCGTGACGGGCAACACCTCCTTGGTCGCCGAACTCAGCAGCACCTCGTCGGCCGCGCGCACGTCGGCCTCCGACAGCGGCCGCAGGTTGTAGGCCAGGCCGGCGTCTTCGCACAGCTCGCGCAACAGCTCGACGCGGATGCCTTCGAGCACATGCTCGCTCTTCGGCGGCCCGAGCAAAGCCCCTTCGTGGACGACCCAGACATTGCAGGCCGCTGCCTCGGTCAGCCAGGGCCCACCGGTCGGGCCATCGCGGAACATGATGGTCTCGACCGCGCCGTGATCGGCCGACAGCTGGCGTGCCAGCACGTTGCCCAACAGCGAGATGCTCTTGATGTCGCCGCGTTCCCAGCGGAAGTCGCGCGCGGTGGTGCAGGCCACGCCCTGATGACGCTGCTCGGCGCTGGCCGGCTTCATCGGGTTGGCCATCATGAAGACCGTGGGCGCGATGTCGGGCGGCATCACGTGGTCGCGCAGCGCCACGCCGCGTGTCACCTGGATGTAGACCAGTTGGTCGCCGGCCTGCGTTGCCTCGGCCACCGCCGCGACGAGCCGCCGGCACCGTTCGAGCCAATCTTCGCGGCCGTGCGGGTTCGGTATGCGCAATTTGGCCAGCGAGCGCTCCAGGCGCGCCATGTGCTCGTCGAAGCGGAATAGCTTGCGGCCATAGACCGGGACCACTTCGTAGATGCCGTCGCCGAAGATGAAGCCGCGGTCCAGCACGCTGACGCTGGCCTGCGAGATCGGCAGGTACTTGCCGTTCAGGTAGCACAGGGTCTCGGGCAGGGCGGTGGTCATGGGCGCTCCTCGCAGGTCAGAAGTCAGCTTACTACTTGATCCAGAGCCGGATCGCGTCCCAGGCCCGGCCGAAGATGCCAGCCTGCTCGACCGCTTCGAGCACCACCAGCGGTACTTCGGCCACCGGCGCGCCGGCCGACGTGCTCACCTTGACCGTGCCGACGCGCTGACCCTTGGCCAAGGGCGCGACCAGCGGATCGGTGCGCTCGACGCGGGTCTGCAGCTTGTCGGCTTCGCCGCGCGGCACGGCGATCACGACGCCGGCTTCGCTGCCCAGCTTGGCCTGGCGCTGCGTGCCCTTCCAGACCTCGGGTGTCGCGATGGCCTTGCCGGCATCGAACAGCTTGACGGGGTCGAAGGCCTGGTAGCCCCAGTTGAGCAGCTTCTGGCTCTCGTTGGCACGCGCTTCGCGCGATGCCGCGCCGAGCACCACGCTGAGAAGGCGGCGCTTGTTGCCCGGACCCAGATTCGGGTACTCACGCGCCGCGCTGGCCACAAGACAGTAGCCGGCGGCGTCGGTGAAGCCGGTCTTCATGCCGTCGACTGTCGGGTCACGGCGCAGTAGCAGATTGCGATTGTCCTGGCGGATCTTGTTGTAGGTCCATTCCTTGATGCTGTAGTAGCGGTAGTACTGCGGGAAGTCGCGGATCACGTGCGAGGCGATCACGGCGATGTCGCGGGCGCTCGACTTGTGGCCGGTCTCGCCCATGCCGGTGACATTCTTGAAGGCGCTGTTCTTCAAGCCCCAGGCCAGTGCCTGGCGGTTCATCATCGAGGCGAAGTTCTCGACCGAACCGCCCACCGCCTCGGCCAGTGCCACCGAAGCGTCGTTGCCGGACTGCACGATCATCCCGTGCAGCAGCTCTTCGACCGTCGGACGCATCGTGGTGTTGATGAACATCAGCGACGGGTCGCCCTTGCGCTCGTTCCAGGCACGCTCGCTGACGGCTACCGGCTGTTCGAGCGTGAGCTTCTTGTCGCGCAGCGCGCCGAACACGATGTACGCCGTCATCAGCTTGGTCAGCGAGGCCGGGTCGGTGGCCGTGTCGGCGTCGCGCTCGGCCAGAGTCTGGCCCGTGGTGAGGTCGAGCAGGATGTACTGCCGGGCCGCGATTTCGGGCGGCTGCAGGGCCTGCGCCACGGCCGACGTAGACGACAGCAGCGTCACAGCGACGAGCGCCGCGGCGATCACGCCAGAGAACAGTCTTTGCATGGATATCACATTCAGGAAGTGAGAAGTTCAGCCCGCCGGCGCTGACAAGTGGCGCACCACCAGGGCCTTCAGCAGCGGCAATTGGCCGTGAAAAAAGTGACCGACCCCGGGCACCACCAGCACCGGCAGCGCCTGCGGACGGGCCCAGTCGAGGGTCGCGGCGAGCGGCACGACATCATCGGCCTCGCCGTGGATCACCAGTGTGTCCGAAGGTACCGGGGCGACCACGAAGTTGGCCGTCGCCGGGCCGACCAGGACCAGGCGCGCTGGCTCGAGGCTCGCGGCCGCATGCGACGCGACGTAGCCGCCGAAAGAAAAGCCCGCCAATGCCAGGGGCCGTGCAGGTTCGCGCAGGGCCGCGATCACCGCCAGCGCGTCGTCAATCTCGCCGCGCCCGTCGTCCCAGCTCCCAGCCGAGCGGCCGATGCCGCGGAAGTTGAAGCGCACGGCGCGCCAGCCGCACTGCACGAAGGCGCGCGCCAAGGTTGCGACGACCTTGTTGTCCATCGTGCCGCCATGCTGCGGGTGCGGATGGCACACCACCGCGGTGCCCTGCAGCGCGCCTTCGGGCGTGTCGATCGCGCACTCCAGATCGCCAACGGGTCCGGCGACCGTGCGCCGCTCGGTGCGTGAATTCACGTTGCGCGCTGGGATTCAGCGGCCGATGTCGGGCGCCAGCAGCAGGCGTTCGACCGGCTTGCCGCCGATCAGGTGCGACTCGACGATCTCATCGATGTCGCTCTGGTCGACGTAGTGGTACCACACGGCATCCGGATAGACGACGGCCACCGGACCGCCGGCGCAGCGATCCAGGCATCCCGCCTTGTTGACGCGCACACCGCCTGGGCCGTTGAGGCCGGCGCCCTTGACGCGCGATTTGCAGTGGTCGAAAGCCGCCTGCGCATCGTGCTGGGCGCAGCTGGCCTCGTTGTTGGCACGCTGGTTAAGGCAGAAAAAGACGTGACGCTGGTAGTAGCTAGAACTCATGCCTCGATTGTAGGTGGCCCCCCTAGTCGCTGCCCCGGCGCGCGAGGCGCATCAACAGCCACACCATGGCCGCGTAGGGCCACAGCCAACCGATCCATCGCGCCAGGCCGTGGAATCGGATGAACTGGCCCTGCTCCCAGCCTTGCAAGCTGGCGGCGTAATAGGGGTCGGTCGGGGCCTGGGCAACCAGCACCACCAGGGCACTGAGCGCCGCCAGACCCAGGCTCGCGGCCCACAGCTGCCCAGCGCCCACGACGAAGAAGGCCAGCACGGCACCCAGGGCGAGGGCCTGCAGTGTTGTCGGCGACCACCAGGCCAGGGCGTGCTGGGGGCCGAAATTGAGCGCGGTCGACAGGGTGCTGACGCCGATCGCAAGCAGGATCGCTCCCACCAGCAAGGCGACGCGGGGCCAGCCCGCGCGCGTGGTCGCAAAGGCCAGGAGACAAGGCGCAGCCAGACCGAGCGCCGTGGCCAGCAATTCGTGCACCCGCGACATCGGCACCAGGCTTCCCACCGCCTGCGCCTCGCCGAACCAGGCGTCGACATCGGCGGCCCATGGCGTGCCCGAGAAGGCCGCCTCCACGCCCAGGCGCAACTCGCCCCACACCTGCCCCAGACCGAGCGGCACCGGCGCAGGAAACAACAGCCCGATCGGCCAGAGCAGCAGCAGCATCAGACCTCCGGCGCTGCGCCGCGCGAACCAGCGCTCGCGCAACGCGTGCCAGCGGTCGACCCAGCCCAGGTTGTGCAGCAACGCCGCAAGCACCGCGCCTGCGATGGCGCCAGCCACGTTGAAGGCGCAGTCTTTCAACGAGGGCACGCGGGTGGGCAGAAAGTTCTGCGCCAATTCGACGGAAAACGACAGGGCCGCGCTTGCCAGAAGAGCCACCGTCAAGGCGCGCCAGGCCGTGCCACCGCTGCGCAGCACGGCAACGAAAAGCAGGGCCCCGAGCGGCACATAACCCAGCAGGTTCGAGACCTCGTCGAAGGTGTTGCGCCAAGGCGGCCACGGCAGTTGCAGCAGTGCCAACCCGCCCTGCGCCGCGGGCCAGCGCCAGCCCATGAACGGGTACAAGCTGGCATACACCACCAGCGCCGCGAAGGCGAACGCCAGGGGCAGGGCCGTGCTGCGGTGGCGTGCCGCGTGGGCGATCATGCTCAGAAGGGCTTGACCACCACCAGCACCACGGCCGCGGTGAAGAGCAGCACCGACACCTCGTTGAAGACCCGGAACCAGCGCTCGCTGCGCGCGTTGCGGCCGCCCTCGAAATCGCGCAACACGGCGCCACACACGTGGTGGTAGCCGATGGCCGCCAAAACCACACCCAGCTTGGCGTAGAGCCAGGCGCCACCAGGTCCGCCGCCGATGCCGTAGAACAGCCACAACAGCACACCGAGCACCAGGGCCGGACCCATCAGCATCCCGGCAAAGCGGTGCAGCTTGCGCGCCATCAGTAGCAGGCGTTCACGTTCGGCCACGCTGTCGGCGGGCACCAGCGCCAGGTTGACGAACAGACGCGGCAGGTAGAACAGGCCCGCGAACCAGCTGGCGACGAAGACGATGTGGAAGGCCTTGACCCAGAGATAGCTGCTGCTCATGCGCGGCGATTATGCGGAGGGCCGTAGACGCCCGTTAAAAAGCCCCGGTCTCGCGACCGGGGCTGAAATGCCTTATCGCTGTCATCACGCTAAGGCGCCTGCTCAGGGAGGAAAAGCAGGGAATGACGACCTTGCGGCTATCATTCACCGGCCACTTTAGCAGAGCGCGCGCAGTTTGTAACCGCCCTGTCACACATTAGCGGGCTGTTTTTGGGCTGCGGCGGGCGGCTGCGGCGGGCCTGCCAAACCATGCCATGCCCCCACCCGTGCCGCCCCCCTTCCCGATGAGCCGGCCGCGGCGTTTGCGCCGCGACGCCTTCAGCCGCGCACTGGTGCGGGAGAACCAGCTCTCGCCGGCAGACCTGATCTACCCGGTCTTCTTGCTCGACGGACACGGCCAGGCGCAGGATGTGAGTTCCATGCCGGGCGTGCAACGCCTCTCGATCGACCGCCTGTTGCCCTTGGCCGAGCAGTGCTTGAGCCTCGGCGTCCCGGTGATGGCGCTGTTCCCGGTCATCGATGGAGCAAAGAAGTCGCCCGACGGGCTCGAAGCCACCAACCCCGACGGCCTGGTACCGCGAGCGGTGCGCGAACTGAAGCGCCGCTTTCCCGAACTCGGGCTGCTGACCGACGTGGCCCTCGACCCGTTCACCACGCACGGCCAAGACGGGCTGGTCGACGACACGGGGTACATCCTGAACGACGACACGGTGGCGGTGCTGGTCAGGCAGGCCCTGGTGCAGGCCGAGGCCGGCGTCGACATCGTGGCGCCGAGCGACATGATGGACGGCCGCATCGGCGCGATCCGTTCGGCCCTCGAGGCCCACGGCGCGATCCACACCAAGATCATGGCGTACAGCGCCAAGTACGCCAGTGCCTTCTACGGCCCTTTCCGCGACGCTGTCGGCTCGGCCAAGAACCTGGGCAAGGGCGACAAGAAGAGCTACCAGATGGACCCGGCCAACAGCGACGAGGCCCTGCGCGAAGTGGCGCTGGACATCGCCGAAGGCGCCGACATGGTGATGGTCAAGCCCGGCCTGCCCTACCTGGACATCGTGCGCCGCGTGAAGGACGAGTTCCGCATGCCTACTTTCGCCTACCAGGTCAGCGGCGAGTACGCGATGGTGAAAGCCGCGGCGGCGAACGGCTGGCTCGAGCACGACGCGGTGATGATGGAAACCCTGCTGGCTTTCAAGCGCGCCGGTGCCGACGGCGTGCTGAGCTACTTCGCGCTCGACGCCGCGCGGCTGTTGCGCGCCTGAGCGAGCCTCACCGATGCGCGTCTTCCACGTCGCCCATGATCGCTTCACCGAACTGGAAAGCCTGCCTGAAGCGCTGCCCGCGGCGGGCTTCATCTGGATCGGCAGCGCACGGAGCGAGTTCGAGCTGCGGCTAGCCGAGTTGCAGGACCATCTGCAACGATGGGAAGGCAGCCAGCTGGTCGACCTGCACGTCTCCGACCTGCTCAACCAGCAACTGCCGAGCCAGTACGACTACACCTCGTGGTACGACCTGCTGGTGTTCCGGCGCCTCCTGGCCGGCGCGAGCGGCGACGCGGTCGCCACCGACGACAAGCAGGCCACAGTGGCCTCGGCACGGCGAGCACTGCAGGGCATCGACACCAGTCCAGTGGGCTTCGCCCTGTTCGACCGTGTCCTGATCACCGTCCACCCGAGCGACTGCGTGGTGCGCGACTACTTTGCGCAGCGCCTGGCGGGCCTGGGTGGCGCCGGCGTGGAAGGCCGAAGCAGCGTGCGCCTGCCCAGCAGTCCGGCCGACCTGATGTTGCGCATGGTCAACCACATGGTCGACAGTTACCTTGACCTGCGCCGCCTGCTGACGCGCCAGCTCGGCGCGCTGCAAAGCGAACTGCTCAGTCCGAAGAGCCACTTCCACGACTGGCCAGTGCTGCTCGAATCGCGCAACACCCTGCACCTGCTCGAAGACACCTGTGAAGACCAGCGCGCGGCGGTGCAGGAGTGGATCGATGCCCTGGACGAGTGGCCCGTCGCCGCCGACGACAGCGCCCGGCGCGAGCGCGAGCTGCTGCGCGTGCGCTCGCGCGACGTGCAGGAGCACATCGAGCGCGTGCTGGCCCATGTGCGGCGGCTCGAGCAATCGGCCGAGAACGCGGTGCAGATGCACTTCTCCGCACTCAGCCACCGCACCAACGACATCATGCGCACGCTGACCGTGCTGACGGCGATCTTCATGCCGCTGAACCTGGTGACTGGCTTCTTTGGCATGAACTTCGATGCGCTGCCACTGATCCACACCGCCACCGGCGTCTGGGTCACCTTCGGCCTGATGGCGGTGATCGGTCTCGGCCTGGGCCTGTTCTTCTGGCGCAAGCGCTACCTGAGCACGCGCGGCTAACTCCGGTACGGATCGGGATACCCGAGCGCCTGCAGCAGTTGGCTTTCGCGAGCTTCCATGCGCTGCGCCTGTGCCGCGCGCTGGTGGTCCCAGCCTTGGGCGTGCAGGCTGCCGTGCACGAGCAGGTGCGCGTAGTGGGCTTCGAGGGTCTTGCCCTGCTCGCGCGCCTCGCGCGCGACCACCGGGGCGCACAGCACCAGATCGGCGACCACCACGGGTTCGCGCTGGTAGTCGAAGGTCAGGACATTGGTGGCGTGGTCCTGCGACCGGAAGCCGCGATTGAGGGTCCGCCCCTCGGCCTCGTCGACGATGCGCACCGTGATCTCGGCCGGCGTTGCCAGTCCGGCGCGGATCCAGCGTGCCACCTTGTGCCGGGCCAGCACCTGGCGGTGGCGACCGTCGGCCTGCTGCAGCGACAGCCGCAGTTCAGGGAGCATCGCGCGGGTCGTTCTGCTGCGCCCGCTCGTAGGCCTCGACGATGCGCGCCACCAGCGCATGACGCACGACGTCGGCGGCCGTGAAGCGGGTGAAAGCGATGCCCTCGACGCGGCGCAACACGCGCTCGGCCTGCACCAGGCCGCTCTCCACCCCCCGCGGCAAGTCGATCTGGCTGACGTCGCCGGTGACCACGCACCTGCTGCCGAAGCCGATGCGCGTCAGGAACATCTTCATCTGCTCGGCGGTGGTGTTCTGCGCCTCGTCGAGGATCACGAAGGCATGGTTCAGGGTGCGGCCGCGCATGAAGGCCAGTGGGGCGATCTCGATCAAGCCCTTCTCGAAGGCCTTGGTCACGCGGTCGAAACCCATCAGGTCGTACAGCGCGTCATAGAGCGGGCGCAGGTAAGGGTCGACCTTCTGCGCCAGGTCGCCGGGCAGGAAGCCCAGGCGCTCGCCGGCCTCGACCGCCGGGCGCGTCAACACGATGCGTTGCACCTGGCTGCGCTCGAGCGCATCGACGGCGCAGGCCACCGCCAGGAAGGTCTTGCCGGTACCCGCCGGCCCGATGCCGAAGGTGATGTCGTGGCCAAGCATGTGGCGCAGGTACTGGCGTTGGTTCGGCGTGCGCCCTTCCAGGTCAGCACGGCGCGTGTGCAGGACGATCGCAGCGTCGCCGTCCGCATTCGGAGGGGCGGCGTCGTTCGAAGCCGCAGCGCCGCGCGGGCCGCCGGCGGCCACCGACTCGGCCAGCGCGAACTGGAAGGCCTCCTCGCCGATCGGCCGCGCCGCGCGCTCGTACAGCGTCTGCAGCAGGGCCACCGCCCGTTCCGCGGCGGTCTTGGCGCCCTCGACATGGAAGGACTCGTTGCGCCGCACGATGCTCACGCCGAGCGCCGCTTCGATAGCTCGCAGGTGGGTGTCGACCGCGCCGCACAGGTGCTGGAGGCGCTTGTTGTCCAGCGGGATGAAAGCGTGACGAAGGATCAATCGGAAAGCCCTGCAGGAACGCACGAATGCAGGCATTGTCGCCCTGCCTTTCGTTCCGCACCATCCTGCACAATCCCGGCCGACATGGCGCGCAACAGACTCTTCGATCGGCGGTTCACGCTGGCGCTGGCCCTGACTGCGCTGCTTTGCCTGGCTGGAGTTCCGGGTGATGCCCTGGCCCAGCTGCGCTCATTCAACGACGCGCTGGTGGCCGACGACACCGGTGCCGGCCTCTTCCCGGCCGATGCACCTGCGCGGGTTGTCGCCCTGCCCGACGACTGGGCGCACTCGCGGCCGCAACAAGGCAAGCCCCTCTGGTACCGCCTGCGCTTCGACACCGCCAGCCTGGGCAGCCAGCCGGATCCGCTGGGTCTGTACGTCGAGCGCGCCTGCGCAAATGTCGAAGTCCAGGTCAATGGCCAGCGCCTGCATGCCGTCGGCCGCATGAGCGATCCGATCGCGCTGGACTGCCAGCGGCCGCTGTTGTTGCCCCTGCCCTCCCCGTTGCTGCAGGAGCGCGGCAACACCATCGATCTGCGCCTCGCCGGCTATGCGCAAGACGAGGTGGCTTCGCGCCAACGCGCCGGCGGTCTGTCGGCGCCATTGATCGGGTCCTATGCCCTCCTGCATCAACGTCACACCCGCGACCACGCATTGGCTGTGACCCTGCCGATGCTGGCGTCCGCAATCCTGCTGCTGACAGGTGCATTCGTCTTCGTGATGGGGCACGCGCGGCGGCGCGACAGCCACCTTCGCTTCTTCGCCGCCCTGGCCATCGGCTGGGCGCTGATGACCGCGCGGCTGTGGTGGCGCGAGCTGCCGCTGGCCAACTTCGACAGCGAGCTGCTGCTCGCCTGCCTGCCGCCCTGCGTCGCACTGGCAGCGGTGCAGTTCCTGATCCACTACGCCGGCTGGCGCTCACGACCGATCGAAGTGGCCCTTGCCGCGCAGTGCGTCGCTGTGCCGCTGAGCGTGTTTCTGGCCGGACCGGCGCGTGTGCACATGATCGCCAGCTCGTGGTACGCGTTGCTGGCGCTGCAAGTCCTGGCGGCCATGGTGTTCTACCTGCGCTCGACCCGGCGCGCGCGCAGGCGCGACTTCTGGACCATGACCCTGCTGCTGACGCTGGCCGCTGCCATGCTGGTGCTCGAGCTGGTGGATCAGCAGCAGGCCCTGCCCGTCCCATGGCAGTGGCTGCTACACGTGTTGATGCCGCTGGCCCTGATCCTGATCGGCCTGCACCTGGTGCGGCAGCACGGCCGTGCTCTGGCCAGCGCCGAAGAGGCCCGCCTGGCCCTGGAGGTGCGCGTGCGAGAAGCCGGCGCCGACATGGAAAAGACCTACGCCCTGATGGCCGAGCAGCGTGTCGAACAGGTCACGCAGCAGGAACGAAAGCGCATTGCTGCCGACCTGCACGACGACCTCGGGGCCAAGCTGCTGACGATCGTGCACACCAGCGAGAGCGAGCGCATCTCCAGCCTGGCGCGCGAGGCACTCGAAGAGATGCGCCTGTCGGTGCGTGGCCTCACCGGCAAGCCGGTCAAGCTGATCGATGCGCTCGGCGACTGGCGCGCCGAGGTCGTCGGCCGCCTGTCGCAGACCGGCGTCGAGGGCGAGTGGAGCGCACCGTCTGAAGAGCTGCCGCAGACCCTGTCGGCGCGCGCCTACGTCCAGACCACACGCATCCTGCGCGAAGCGGTCAACAACATCATCAAGCACAGCGGCGCGTCGCGCTGTTCGATCAAGTGCCTGATCGACAGTGGCGACTTCCAGCTCGCGATCCAGGACAACGGCAAGGGCATCCCGCTCGAGCTCGACGGGCGCCTGGACCGCGGCCACGGCATGGCCAGCATGAAGCACCGGGCCAAACAATTGCACGGTCAGTGCCTTGTCGAGTCGGGCCCGGGCTACGGAACCGTGATCCGCCTCACGATCCCGCTCGAGCGACACACCACCACGGCCTGAGCCGCTGTTAGCATGCCTCGGGCCCTTGCAGGGCTCTGCAAAGGCCACGCCATGAAGACCATCCTGCTGCTCGAAGACCTGCCCGAAATCCGCGCCTGGTTGAAGACGCTCGTGATGCAGGTGTTCCCCGACGGCCAGATCTCCGAATCCGCGCGCGTGCACGACGCGCTGGAACTGGTCTCGGCCATCAAGTTCGACCTGGCGCTGTGCGACCTGGGCCTGCCCGATGGCTCGGGCGTAGACGTAGTCGAGAAGCTGCGCGAGACGCAGAGCGAGTGCCAGTCGGTGGTTGTGACGATCCACGACGATGACGAGCACCTCTTCCCGGCTTTGCAGGCCGGCGCCTTCGGCTACATACTGAAGGAGCAGCCGCGCGAATTGATCATCGAGCAACTGACGCGCATGAGCCAGGGCGAACCGCCGCTGTCGCCGTCGATCGCACGCCGCGTCATCGCCTACTTCGCCGCCCAGGCCAAACCGCAGCAACCCGACCTGCTGCCGCATGTCTCGCTGACCGAGCGCGAGAGTGAAGTCCTGCTGCGCGTGGCCAAGGGCTTCACCCTGCCCGAGATCGGCGTGCAGCTCGGCCTCTCGCGCCACACCATCGCCGACTACGTCAAGCAGATCTACCGCAAGCTGAACGTCAGCTCGCGCGCCGAGGCCGCGCTGGAAGCGCAGCGCCTGGGCTTGTTCCGTCGATGATCGGACGGCTCACCGGCACGTTGGCGGCCAAGGCGCCGCCGCAGTTGCTGGTCGACGTCGGCGGCGTGGGCTACGAGCTCGACGTGCCGATGAGCAGCTTCTACAACCTGCCTGCCCTCGGCGAGCGCGTGACCCTGCTGACCCACTTCGTCGTCCGTGAGGATGCGCAGCAGCTGTTCGGGTTCCTCACCGCCGAAGAGCGCAGCACGTTCCGTCTCTTGATCAAGATCAGCGGCGTAGGCCCGCGCACCGCGCTGTCGATCCTGTCCGGCCTGTCGGTCACCGAGCTGGCGCAGGCCATCGCGACGCAGGAGCCAGGGCGCCTGGTCAAGGTCCCGGGCATCGGCAAGAAGACAGCCGAGCGCCTGCTGCTGGAACTGAAGGGCAAGCTGGCCCCGGACCTCGCGATGCCGGCCAGTGTCGCCAGCGATGCCCAGGCCGACATCGTGCAGGCCCTGGTGGCCCTGGGCTACAACGACCGCGACGCGGCGGCGGCTCTGAAGGCGCTGCCGGCCGACATCGGTGTTGCCGACGGCATCAAGCAGGCCTTGAAGTCCCTGTCCCGCTGATCGCCGGCCAGGCCGGGCTCAATGCTTGTGCGGGGCTTCGGCGGGCGCTGCCGGCGCGTTCTCGACGTGCAGCATGACCTCGATCTCGCCCGCCTTCTCGAAGCGCAGTTTGAGCGGAAGCTTGTCGCCGAGCTTGAGCGGCGCCTTCAGGCCGAACAGCATCAGGTGCAGACCGCCCGGCGCGAGCTTGACCGGCTTGCCCGGCGCCAAATCGAGCGCCGGCACCTCACGCATGCGCATCACGTCGCCTTGCATGCGCATCTCGTGCAACTCCACGCGCGCCGCAGCGGGCGTGCTGCCGCCGAGCAGGCGGTCTGGCGTGGCGCCGCCGTTGTGCAGGCCGAGGTAGGCGCCCCCGGCACTCTGGCCGGGCAAGGTCGGCCGCGCCCAGGGGTGGTCGATCTTCAAGGTGCCGAGCTGGAACTCGTGCGCGGCGGCACCGGTCGTGGCCAACGCGGCGGCCAGCATCAGGGCGGAGAGGAGTCTTGGCTTCATTGACGGAATCATAGCCATGCCCCCCGATAATCCGGCCATGACGATCCAGACCGATGACCTCGGCAGCACCGGCCTGGCCCCCCGGCGCATGGTCAGCGCCGCTCCGGTGTCGCCCAACGAAGAGGCCATCGAGCGCGCTCTGCGGCCAAAGGCCATGGGCGAATACATCGGCCAGATCAAGGCGCGCGAGCAGCTCGAAATCTTCATCGGCGCGGCGAAGAAGCGCGGCGAGTCGCTCGACCATGTGCTGCTGTTCGGCCCGCCGGGTCTCGGCAAGACCACGCTGTCGCACATCATCGCCGCCGAACTGGGCGTCAACCTGCGCCAGACCTCGGGGCCGGTGCTGGAAAAGCCGAAGGATCTGGCCGCGATCCTGACCAGCCTCGAGCGCAACGACGTGCTCTTCATCGACGAAATTCACCGTCTGTCGCCAGTGGTCGAGGAGATTCTCTACCCGGCGCTGGAGGACTACCAGATCGACATCCTGATCGGCGAGGGCCCGGCGGCGCGCTCGATCAAGCTCGATCTGCAGCCCTTCACTCTGGTCGGTGCCACCACGCGCGCCGGCATGCTGACCAACCCGCTGCGCGACCGCTTCGGTATCGTCGCGCGGCTCGAGTTCTACAGCGCCGACGAGCTGGCGCGCATCGTGCACCGCTCGGCCGGCCTGCTGGCCGTGCCCATCGACAACGCCGGTGCGCTGGAGATCGCCTGCCGCTCGCGCGGCACGCCGCGCATCGCCAACCGCCTGCTGCGTCGGGTGCGCGACTTCGCCGACGTGAAGGCACGCGGACACATCGACAAGGCCGTCGCCGATGGCGCGCTGGCGATGCTCGACGTCGACCCGCTCGGCTTCGACGTGATGGACCGCAAGCTGCTCGAGGCCGTGGTGCATCGCTTCGACGGCGGGCCAGTGGGCCTGGAGAACGTCGCTGCGGCGATCGGCGAAGAGGCCGGCACGATCGAGGATGTGATTGAGCCCTACCTGATCCAGCAGGGCTTCCTGCAGCGCACACCGCGCGGCCGCGTCGCCACCCTGGCGGCATACCGCCACCTCGGCGTGGCGCCCAAGGCAGGGACGAGCGAACTGTTCTAGATCAGGTCCTCGATGACGAGACGGTGGTATTTCTCGGCCATCAAGGCGCCGTGCGCCTTGACCACCTCGGCAACGCGCTCGTGCAGCGCATCCTCGGGGGCATAGACGATCAGCCAGCTCGCCCCGTCCTTGGCAAGCGCCTGGTACTTGCGCATCAGCGCCACCTCGTAGCCGAAGCCGGCGAAATCGCTGGCCTGGGACAGCATGCGGTCCATCTCGTCGTCTTCCTCGGCGGCGCTGTACTCGAGGATGTCGTCGGCACCGAAACCGGCCGCGCGCAAGTCGCTTACCGCCCGCGCCGCGCGCTCGTCATCGGGCATCGCCACCACCACGTGGCCGACCGGCTTGAAGACACCGAAGGACTGCGGGTGGTCAGCCTTGGTCATGCGTTTGACGGTCATGTTGCACCTCGTGAACGACATCGCCAAGGCCGCAGCATAGGACGCCGCGCGACGCCGTCAAGCCCGCGAATCAGCTCAAGCAGCCGCGCGCGTCGACGCGGATCAGCCGCTCGACATGCCCGTGCGCCAGGCCGCCGCGCAAGCCGACCAGGGCGTCGTGCAGGTTCACGGTCGGATCGCAATGGCCGGGCAACAACCAGACCGCCTCTCCCAGCGCCGGCAGCAGCGCCGACGCATCACGCGCGCGCAGGATGCCGTGCTCGTCCCCGCCGTTGCCGAACGCCAGGTCGGCACGCCCCCACACACCGGGCAGGCCGCTGTCGATGGCATGGCACTTGTGCCCGGCATCGACGATGGCGCGGTCATCGGCGCGGCTGATCACCTGGCTTTTCACGAACAGCGCATGCTCGAAGACCGGGGCGCCAACGCTGGGCGCGTTGTCGGCATAGTCGCGATCGAGGAAGACATAGGAGCCGGGCTGCAGCTCCCCCCAAAGGCCACTGGCCGCCTCGTTGACGAAGCTGCCGGTGCCCGCGCCGGTAACCAGAGGGCAGTCCAGGCCATGCGCCGCGATCGCCGCCAGGGCTTCGCGCACGCAGGCGGCCGCCTGCCCGATCGCGGCCTCGCGCTCGGCGCTGCTGCGCAGGTGCTGCGCGCGGCCGTGATAAGCCTGCAGGCCGGCGAAGCGCAGGCCCGCGTCGACCACGCGGCGCGCCAGGACGCCGGCGCGTGACGCCAAGGCGCCGCAACGGCCCTGCCCGACGTCGATCTCGACGAAGATCTCAAGGTCGGACCCCGCCGTGCGCAGGGCCGCGGCCAGGCCGTCGATGCCGGCTTCACTGTCGACCGCGATGGCCAATGCGCAGCGTCGCGCAAGCGCGGCGACGCGGGTCAGCTTGGCGGCATCGATCACCTCGTTGGTGATCAACACGTTGCCGACACCGCCGTCCACCAGGGCCTCGGCCTCGCTGGTCTTCTGCACGCACACGCCGACGGCACCGGCCTCGATCTGCAGGCCGGCGATCCAGGCACTCTTGTGCGTCTTCGCATGCGGGCGCAGGCGCAGGCCGTGGCGGCGCGCATAGCCGGCCAGGGTGGCGATATTGCGCGCCATCGCGTCGAGATCCACCACCAGTGCCGGCGTGTCGATCTCGGCGACGCGCTGCCCGATGGAGGGTGCGCCGTCTTTCACGCCGTCTCTCCGGCTTCGTCGAGTGCAGGGTCTTCGAGGTGAAAGCTGTCTGCCCAGCCTACCAGCATCAGGCCCGCGTCGCTGGCCAACAGGCGGTTGATGCTGGCATTGCCGAGTTGCCAGGTGCGCGGCGCATCGAGCGCCACGCGCGTGGCGGCCCTGTACAGCGCATCGAGCACGCCACCGTGCGCCACGACGGCGATGTGCTGGCCGCGATGGCGCGCCGCCAGCGCCGCTACGCAAGCGACCACGCGCTCGAAGAAGCTTGTCAGCGTCTCACCGCCCGCAGGACCGAAGCCGGCGTCGCGCTGGCGCCAGCGGCGCGCCTGTTCGGGGAAACGCTGCTCGATCTCGGCAAAGGTCAGGCCCTCGAAGACACCGAAGCCGCGCTCGCGCAAGCCGCTGTCGGTTTTCACCTCCAGGCTGGCCTGCGTCGCCACTGCCTGCGCCGTCTCGCGGGCGCGGACCAGGTCGCTCGAGTAGATGGCGTCGAGCTTCTCTGCGGCCAAGGCGCCGGCCAGGCGACGGGCCTGGCGCCGCCCGGCGTCGTTCAGTCCGATGTCGAGCTGGCCCTGGATGCGCGTCGCCACATTCCAGTCGGTTTCGCCATGCCGGATGGCGATGATTCGCGTCGCCGGCTCGCTCACCGGAGCAGGCGGCGGTTGAGCGTGTAGGTGCCCGAATGCGTGGCTGCGTCCAGCACCTGGTCGGCGATGGCCTGGCGCACGGCGGCCCCGCCGAACGCGCCCTCGAGCGGCAGGCGCGCCAGCGACGTGGCGTAGAGCGTGAAGACGTAGTGGTGCACGAGCGAATCGTTGAAGGGCGGAAACGGTCCGTCGTAGCCGAAGTAGGACCCGGCCCTTTGCGGGTCACCGGCAAACCAAGCGCTGTAGTCGTTGGTGCCCTGGCGCGCACCGTGCAGGGTGGCTGGGCCGGGTTTGCCGCGCGGTGTGAAGCCGCGGCTGAACTCGCCCTCGGCGATCTGGGTCAAGTGCGGCGGCAGATCGACCAGCACCCAGTGGAAGAAGTCCACGCGTGGCAGGTCGCTCGGGATCTCCCGGTCGGCCTGGTTCACGTCGTCGGCCTTGCTCGGCACATCGAAGTCGTGGCAGATCAGCACCAGCGACTGCGTTGCAGCCGGCAATTCGCTCCAGGCCAGGTGCGGATTCAGGTTGTCGGCGAAGGTGACGCCGCTCGCGCCGTCGAGCTTGCCGGCAGCGTAGCGCGCGTCGATGCGGTCGCCATTGGACCAGCTGTTGCTCCACAACTTCATACTTCAGGTTCCCCAGACGATCACTTCACGTGCCGCGTGACTGCGACGCAGCATCTCGACCAGCGGCCAGACGCGCTGACGTAGTGCCACGCGGTCAGCGCGGCCGACGGTCGGCGCATCGCCGCCATCGGCACCCTGCCGGGCGGCTTCATCGGCGGTCACGGCGGCCTGGAGCGCGGCGATCAGACCCGGCATCGCGTCGACCTCGAAGATCCCGCGCGACTCGGGCTCGCGCCCGACCAGGCGCAGCACATGGTCGCCGTTCGGTCCGAGCATGATCAGGTCGCCGGCGGCCTTGGACTTGAATTTGTAGAGCATCAGGCTTGGTCGTACATGTGGTCGCGCGTGAACGGGTAGACCGATTGTGCCCCCGGCATCGCGCCGGTCGCGATGTCGCCCGAGGGCCTGGCCGCCAGCACTTGGTGCAGCGACATCCAGCCGCGTTCGAAGGCCATCGCGCTGCCGGCCAGGTAAAGGCGATAGGCCCGTATCACGCGCTCGGTGGTCAGCGCACGGGCTTCGGGCAGGCGCGCTTCGAGGGCGTCGGACCAGGCCCACAGGGTGCGGGCGTAGTGCGGGCGCAGGTTTTCGATGTCCACCGCCTCCCAGCCGGCCTCGGCCATCGTGCCCAGCACGTGTGACAGGTGCAGCAACTCGCCGCCGGGGAAGATGTAGCGCTCGATGAACTCACCGATGCCAGCACCAAGCTGGGTGTTGCGTGTGCCCCCGGCGGTGATGCCGTGGTTCATCAACAGGCCACCGGGCACGAGCAGCCGCAGCAGCTTGGCGAAGTAGGCCGGCAGCAGGGCCCGGCCGACGTGTTCGAACATGCCGATCGAGGCGATCTTGTCGAAGGGTTCGCTCTCGGCCAGATCGCGGTAGTCGACCAGTTCGATCCGCACTCGGCCGACCAAGCCGCGCTCCTCGATCAGGTGCTGCACATGGGCGTGCTGGTTCTTGGACAAGGTGATGCCGGTGGCGCGCACGCCGTAGTGCTCGGCGGCCCACAGTAGCAGAGCGCCCCAGCCGGCACCGACGTCCAGGAAGCGCTCGCCTTCGCGCAGTTGCAGCTTGCGGCAGATGTGGTCGAGCTTGGCGCTCTGGGCCTGGGCCAGCGTGTCGACATCGGCGCGCCAGTAGGCGCACGAATAGACGCGCTGGGCGTCCAGCCACAGCGCATAGAACTCGTCCGAGACGTCGTAATGGAACTGCACCTGGCGCGCGTCGGCGTCGAGTGTGTGGCGCGCCAGCGAGCGGCTGTGGCGCAACAGGCCGCGCCACCAGGCGAGCGGACTGGCCGGGCCGGGCACCGCATACGGCGCGGTCGGGTCGCCGTCGACGAGGCCGGCGGCGGCAGCGGCGACGTCGCGCATGCTGCCGCGCAGTTCGACCCGGCCTTCGACCCAGTCCTGCGCCAAGCCGCCAATGCGGCCGGACGCGACGTGGGTCAGGGGCGCCCAGTCGGCCAGTTCGAGCTGGACGGGCGCCTCGGTACTGCCCAGGCGTTGTCCACCAGGCAAAACCACGGCCAGGCCCGGGGCCTGGGCGACGAGTTTGGCTTCGACGAAACGGGCCAGCGGTTTCACCGGCCCGACTTTACGGAAACTCCGGCGTCGGCGGCAAGACCTGGATCAAAGCGGCGCCTTTCGCGCCGCGACGGGCCGCTCAGTGCCGGGTCTCGTTCTCACCCTCGACGGCGGCGCCGCTCTCGGCGGCCTCGAAGAACCAGCTCATGCGCGGCGCCGGGGCCAGAACCGCCTGCGCCGCCCGCGACAGCTGTGCGGCCGGCAGACTGCGCCGGATGCCAACCGTGGGTTCGGTTTCAAGATCGAGCAGGATCGGTTCGTCGCGGGCCACGGCCGGGTCGTGCACGAGGACCCGGGGCTTGAGAGGGCGCGACGAGTTGACGCTGTCGACCAGGGCGAAGCGGTCGTCGGTGAGTTGCACCACCGAGCCAGGCGGGTAGACGCCCATCATGCGCACGAAGCTGGTCAACAGGGTCGCGTCGTACTGCTTCTTGCCTTGGGAGAACAGGCGCGACAAGGCCTCGTGCGGCGTCATCGCCCGGGCCAGCTGCGTCGGGTGGCACAGGTTGTCGTAGCGGTTGACCAGGGCCACGAGGCGCGCAGCGACACTGATGCGGTTGATGTCCAAGCCCCTCGGGAAACCGCTGCCGTCGCAGAACTCGTGATGCTGCGCAATCACGAGCAGCGCGCCTGGCGTCAGGCCCATGCGCTGCCCCTGCGCCACGCCGTGGGCCACGTGTTCGCGGTAGAGCGCGGTTTCGGCGCTGGTGAAATCCGGGTCGGCGCGGTGCAGGCGGTGCGGCAGGTCGAGTTTGCCGATGTCGTGGCTGAGTGCGCCGACCCCGAGGTCGTGCAGGTCGGTCTCGGCCAGGCCGCACAGCTTGCCCATCAGCAGGGCGATCACGCCGACGTTGAGCGCATGGCTGGCTCGGTCGCCGGCCGATTCGGCCAACACGCGGATGCTGACCTCGCGTGCACCGAGCATCTTGTCGACCAGGGCGCGACTGAGCGCCCCCAGCCGCTGACCCGCGCCCTGCGGGTCTTGCCGGGTCTGCTCAAGCGCCTGACGCCAGCCCTGCGCGGCCTCGGCGTACTGTCGCTGGCACATCTCGACCGCATTGCGGCGGCCGGCCAGGGCCTCGCGCCGCGCATCACGCTCCTTCGCCGGCGGCCGCGTCGGCGGCAGCGTTCCGGGTTCGGTATCGGCCAGTGGCGTCGGCCGGCTGACCACGATGGGCGCCGGTGCGACGACCGGCGCGTCGCTCTTTTCGGGACTCCAGCGCACCCGTGCCAGGCCGAGCGAACGGATGGTGGCGATCTGTCCCGCATCGGCGATGCGGAAGCTCGACAGCGCGAACGGGTGGGACATCCACCCCAGGTCAAGGTGAACGAACATGCCGACGCGAAGCTCGGCGGTATCGATGGTGGTGGCGGCGGACACGAGGCTGGAAAGCGAAGGCGCGGGTTGTGCCCCCCACTTTCGGCGTCGGCGCGCCGAACTTGACGGGCCCGCCCCGCCGCACCGGGGCTCAGCGGGCGATGCGTGTAGAAAGCACGATCGCCGAGGTGGTGCGCTCGACGCCGTCCAGCGCACCGATGCGGTCGATCAGGCGGTCCAGCGCGCCGATCGAGTCGGCCGCCAACACGGCGATGAGGTCGAACGGGCCGCTCACGGAGTGCAAGGTCCGCACTTCGGCGATGCGCCGCAGTGCGGCCTCGATCGCAGCGCTCTGTTTCGGCCGCGCGGTGATCAAGACGTGGGCGCGCACCAAAGCGGCTTCGGCCTCGTCGGGCACCACCACGGTGTAGCCGACGATGGTGCGCGACTGTTCCAGCCGCGCCAGCCGGCTCTGCACCGTCGTGCGGGCCAGGTCGAGCTTACGCGCCAGCTCGGCCGTGCTGGCGCGGGCGTTGTCGCGCAACAGGGCGAGCAAGGCACGGTCGGTGTCGTCGAGCGCGATTTCCGGCATAGTGCCGAATTGTCACTTCAATTCGCCGTAAGTGCCACGGCACTTCGTCTTATGTGTCGCTGCATTTTGCAGCGCCCCAGGGCAAGATGGCGTCATTGCCCTGGAGGTCGACATGTCTGCGAAAAACATCCTCGTCATCGGCGCCGGCAAGATCGGACAAGTGGTAGCCGACCTGCTGGCCGGCTGCGGCGACTACGCCGTGACCCTCGCCGACCGTGACGCCACGGCACTGCACGCCCTGGCCGTGTCGGCCGTACCCGGCACACGCGTGCAGCACCTGACGCTGGATGTCGCTGACGAAGCCAGCCTGCTGCTCGCGCTGGAGGGGCGCTTCGCCGTGCTCAGCGCAGCGCCCTTTCACCTGACCCAGCGTGTTGCCGAGGTCGCGCGGGCGCTCGGCGTTCACTACCTTGACCTGACCGAAGACGTGGCCAGCACGCGTGCCATCCGCGCGCTGGCGGAAGGGGCGGACAGCGTGCTGATCCCGCAATGCGGCCTGGCGCCGGGCTTCATCTCGATCGTCGCCGCCGACCTGGCCTCGCGCTTCGACCGCCTGGACAGCGTGCGCATGCGGGTGGGTGCGCTGCCGGCCTACCCGAGCAACGCGCTGAACTACAACCTGACCTGGAGCACCGACGGCGTCATCAACGAGTACTGCGAGCCCTGCGAAGCCATCGTCGACGGCCGCCGCACCGAGGTGCCGGCCCTCGAAGAGCGCGAGGAGTTCGCCCTCGACGGCGTGCTCTACGAAGCCTTCAACACCTCGGGCGGCCTGGGCACGCTGTGCGAGACGCTCGAAGGCAAGGTGCGCACCCTGAACTACCGCACCATCCGTTACCCCGGCCACGCGGCGATCATGAAGGCCCTGCTGAACGACCTGCGCCTGCGCGACCGTCGCGACGTGCTGAAGGACATCCTGGAGAACGCGGTACCGACGACCACCCAGGACGTGGTCATCATCTTCGTCACCGTCGCGGGCTGGCGCGAAGGGCGCCTGGTGCAGGAGACCTACGCGCGCAAGATCTACAGCGCGATGGTCGGCGGCCAGATCCGCAGCGCGATCCAGATCACCACTGCATCGAGCCTGGCCGCGATGCTAGACCTGCTGGCCCAGGGCAAGCTGCCGCAGCGCGGCTTCCTGCGCCAGGAAGATGTCAAGCTGACCGACTTCCTGGGCAACCGTTTCGGCGCCGTCTACGCCCCCGAGGCGCAGGCACACTGAAGCCCGGGCCCGGCCCCGATCGCGGGCTCAGACCTTCATCCGAGCGACGGCGGCGATCCAGTGCTCGAAGGCGGCCATGAGGTCGGCCATGAACTTGCGCGTCGTCTCGTCGGTGCAGGCGCCGCCGGCATCGAACTTGTGCTGCGCCATGCCGATGAATACCTCGGGCTTGGCCATCGCCATCGCGTTGAGGTAGAGCAGGATCTTGCGCAGGTCGTACTGCATGCGCGCGCCACCGAGCGGCCCGCCAGAGGCGCTGGCGATCGCCACCGGCTTGTGCGGCCAGGGCTGGTCGTGGCCGCGGCTCAGCCAGTCGAGCACGTTCTTCAGGCCGCCGGGCACCGAGAAGTTGAACTCCGGGGTCACGATCAGCACGCCGTCGGCGCGACGGATGCGCTCCTTCAGCGCCGCTACGATCGGCGGCAGACCGTGCGCGAGGACGTCGCCATCGAACACCGGCACCTCGCGCCAATCGAAGATTTCGAGCGTCATCGACGCGGGCATCACCTCGCCGGCGAGGTTCATCGCCATGCGGTTGAAGGACGCGGCGCGCAAGCTGCCGCAAAGGCCGACGATGTCGAGGGTGGTCATGGGCTCTTTTCAGTGGTGGATGAAGTCCAGAGCGAGGCACCGGCGCGCAACGCCGCGTCGTGGTCACCCAGCAGGGGTGGTGCGCTGACCTCGAGGGCACGCTCGCCGTCGAAGCTGACCGGCGAGCGCACGGTCCGCCAGCGCCCGCCGGCGGGCAGGTCGGGGTGCGGCGCGTCGACGAAGAGCTGCAGGTGCCTGGCCTGCGGGTCCTCGGGCACTTCGTCTGTGCCGTACATCGGCGCATGGGGCACGTCGAGGGCCTCGAGGCGGCGGCACCATTCGGCGCGCTCGTGGCCGCGGAAGATCCCGGTCAACAGCTCGATCAACTCGGTTTGGTGCTCGATGCGCTCCTCGCGCGTCGCGAAGCGCGGGTCGTCGAACAAGGCCGGTCGCTCGATCGCCTTGGCCAGGCCTTCCCAGAACTTCGGCGGCGACGACATGTGCAGGGCGATCCACTGGCCCCCGGCGCAGGGCAGCACGTAACTCTGCGACACGCTCGGGCGGCTGAACGGCCCCATCACCTCGCCTTCGGAGAACAGATGGGTGAAGGCGTCGAGGTTGAAGTGCGTCATCGCCTCGAGCATCGAGACTTCGACACGGCGGCCCTTCGTCGTCTGCTGCTTCTCGCGTTCGTACAGCGCACCGAGGATGCCGTACGCCGCGTAAAAGCCTGTCAGCGCGTCAGCGATCGCCGGGCCGACGACGCGCGGGTTAGCCGGGTTCACCAGCAACTTCAAGAAGCCGCTCGCCGCCTGCGCCACCGTGTCGTAGCTCGGACGCTGCGCCGCCGGCCCGTCGGGACCGAAGCCGCTGATCGCGCAGTAGATCAGGCGTGGGTTCAGCTCGCGCAGGCGCGCCTCGCCGGCACCGATCTTCTCGGCCACGCCGGGGCGGAAGTTCTGGATGTATACGTCGGCCTCGCCGATCAGGCGCTCGAACAGCGCCAGATCGGCCTTCTCGCGGGTGTCAAGCGTGACGCTCTTCTTGTTGCGGTTGTAGGTCTGGTAGTGCGGGCTGTACAGGCCGCCGCGGAAGGCGCGGAACGGGTCGCCGGCAGGCTGCTCGACCTTGACCACGTCGGCACCCAGATCGGCGAGCAACATCGCCGCCGCCGGACCGGTGATGAAGGTGCCGTGTTCGACTACGCGCACCCCTTGCAGCACCTTGGCCATCGCGGTCATCCCGCCGCGGGCTTGAGCGTCACGCCCGGTGGCAGCGCGCCGGTGTAGCTCTGCTCGCGCGAAGCCTGGTAGGACAGCGCGAAGCCGATCGGCTGCGCCAGCTCCTCGGTCAGGTGGCCGATCAATCCGGCGCAGCGCGCAAGGATCGGCACGCCCTTGAGGGCGTCGGCAGGGAAACCCACGTCGAGCATCACGGCCGGGATCGCGGCCGACACGTTCAGCCGCAAGTCGCGCCCGGTGATACCCGGCAGCACCCTTTCCACCGCCTCAGCGATGGCGATGAAATGCCCCGGCGTGCCGGCCTGCGCCGCCACTTCGAACAGGCGCGCGACGCGCGGATCACGCGCCTTGTGCAGAGGGTGGCCGTAGCCGGGAACGGCTTGCTTGGCCGCGCGCAACTCGCGCGCCACCTCGTCGGCGGCGTCTTCGAGCGACAGCGCCTTGTCGCGGGCGAGCGCATCGATTCGCAGGAAGAGCCGCCCCGCCGCCTCCGACGAGCCGAGGATCACCGAGCCGCAGCCCAGGATCCCGGCGGCGACCGCACCCTGGATCGCGTCGGGTGCCGCAGCCAGGGTCATGCGGCTGGCCTGCACGCTGGGCACCAGGCCATGCTCGGCGATCGCCACCAGGGTGGCGTCGAGCACGCGGCTGGCCATCGCGCTCGGTCTCTGCCCGGTGACGAGGAGCCAGAAGTAGTCGCTGAACGAGGTCTTGCCGATCAGGTCGCGGCACAGGTCGGCGCCGCGCACCACGATGGTCTCGTCGTCGCTGCCGCAGATGGCCGAGGTGACGGCGGTGGTCTTGCCGATCTTCATGCTGCGCTCACTTGGCCTGTGCGAGCACGAAGTCGTACGTCGCGCTGTACCAGGGCTTGTCGAGCGCGCGACTGTCGGGCGCCTTGCCCGGCGCGTGCTTCTCGAAATGCACGATCAGGCTGTCGCGCACGCCAAACACCGCATCGCTGTCGAGGTACGGGCTGTCGGCCGCGAACAGGTGCGTCGTCAGCGGTGCATAACCGTCGGCGTACACCTTCATGTGGATATGCCCCGGCCGGTTCGGGTGGCGGCCCATCGCGCGCAGCATCTCGCCCACCGGCCCGTCGTCGGGCACCGGGTAGAAAGTCGGCTTGATCGACCAGAAGTGGTACCGGCCTTGTGCGTCGGTGTGGAAGCGCGCACGCAGCTGCATGCCGGCGTCACCTTCCTTCTGCATGTCGTACACGCCCTCGCCGTCGCCGCTCCACACGTCGACGCAGCAGTTGGCTATTCCGCGCCCGGTGCTGTCGGTCACCTGGCCGGCGTAGTAGGCCGGCTCGCCCGGCATGCCCTTGCCGATGTCGCTGCCCAGCGGCAGCGCGGGCGCGTTGTCCCAGTAGAACGGTCCCTGCACCGTGGCCTCGGTGGCGCCCTTCAGGTCGCGCGAGCGCCGCGCCTGGTCGAGCTGCACGACGAGCATCGACAGGCCCAGCGTGTCCGACATCAGGATGAACTCCTGGCGCTTGTCGTCGCAGGTCTGACCGACGCGAGTGAGGAACTGGATGGCCGCCATCCATTCCTCCGGCGTCAGGTCCACCTCGCGCGCCAGTGCGTGCGCGTGGCGCACCACAGCCGAGATGATCTGCTTGAAGCGCGGGTCGGCGTCGGCGGCCAGGCGGTCGAGCACGGCCTGGGTGATGTCGGATGTCTGGTGCGTGTTCATGCTTGCCTCGTCAGGAATTGCTCAGGGTGCCCGAAAAAGATCCTTCTGGATGCCGGCCTGGGCGAACAAGTGGTCGCGCGAGGCTTCCAGGTCGCGGCGCAGCTTGCCCAGGTTGGTATC
>JAZKIW010000113.1:0-70754 GCA_040384625.1 Pseudomonadota bacterium
CGACCGCCGCAGTATGAGCCCATGCCGGGCACCGCCTGCCGCGACGCGCGGTGCAACAATTTTCAACCCTGCGGCAGCGGTTTCAAACTCTTCAAATAAAGGTGCAGTGCCCGCACATCGATGTCATTCAGCTCGCGCAATGAACCGAAGGGCATCACCTTGATGTCACTGCCGTCCGGGCGCTTGCCGCTCTTGAACATCGCCAGCAGGCTCTGCGCGTCGGGATAGCGCGTCATGGCCGTGCCTTCGCCGGGAGTCAGGTTGGCGGCGGCTGGCCAGTCGGGCGGGCCGCCGGGGATGCGGCCGCCGGCCAGTTGCGCACCATGGCAGCCCAGGCACATGTTGGCGACGTAGGCGCCGTGCTCCGGCGTCACGCCCTGGGCCACCGGCTGCGCGGGCGGCAGCGCATGGTCGATCTTGCCGGCGGCGTCCTTGATGAAGCCCAGGCCGTAGAGGATGCGCACCGGCGGCGGCAGGTCCAGCACGGCGGGCGTGCCCTCGGCCGGCGGCAGCGTGCGCGCGTAGGCCACCAGCGCGGAGAGGTCCTGGTCGGTGAAGCGGTTGTAGTCCTCGCTGGGCATGATCATCGCCGGCGTGCCGTCGGGCTTCACGCCGTGGCGGATGGTGCGCTCCCAGTCCGCGGGGGTGTAGCGCGCCACCACGTTGCCGGGGCCGGAGCTGATGTTCGGGCCCTTCAGCCGCAGGCCCTTGCCGTCGTCCACGAACACGCGGCCCTCGCCGCCGGAACCGTGGCAGTCCACGCAGCCGCGCGAGGCGAACAGGTAGCGCCCGCGGTCCAGCGAGGCGGTGTCGGTGGGCAGCGCCAGCGGGTGCGGCTTGACGTCGATGCGGCGGGCCATCTTGCTGCCGGCCATCTGCCAGCCGGCGGCGGCGACGGCCGCGGCGGCCAGCACCAGGATGCCCAGCACCCAGGCCGCGGCCTTCATCCATTTCTTCATGCGAACTTCTCCTCGGGGGTCTTAGAATGACGGTACATCCAAAATTATATGAATCATTCAAAAATGGGGGAAGTGAATAAATCACCGGATGCACCGCCGGCAGCGGCGGCGGCGATGCCCGCCCTGCCGCCGCCGCTCGCCGCGGTGGTCGAGGCGCCCACGCCCGGCGGCAAGCGCGAGCGCACGCAGGGCCAGCTGGTGCAGGCGGCCTTCAAGGTGTTCGGCACGCGCGGCGTGGCGGCCGCCACCATCCAGGAGGTGGCGCAGGTGGCTGGCATGACGCCCGGCACGGTCTACAACCACTTCAGCACCAAGGAGGCGCTCATCGAGCGGGTGGCGCTGACCCTGGCCGAGACCCTATGCCGGGCCATCGCCGATAGCCACGCCCACGTCGCCGACGGCGCCGAGCGCATGGCGATCGGCCAGCGCCGCTACATCTGGCTGGCCGCGCAGAGCCCGGCCTGGGCACTGCTGCTGCTGGACGTGGCGCGGGCCTCGCCGCACCTGGCGCAGCTGGTGGAAAAGTACCCGCTGGCCGACCTGCGGCTGGGGGTGAAGCAGAAGGCCTTCAAGGTGCCCAGCGAGGCGGCCGCGCTGGACGCCATCAGCGGCATCTGCACGGCCGCCATGCTGCGGGTGGCGCTGGGCCAGGCGCCGCGCAACCACGACGTGGCCGCCGCCACCCTGGTGCTGCGCGCGCTCGGCATGCCGCCCGAAGCCGCTGCCGAGGTGGCGAAGCGCCCGCTGCCCGCGCTTTAGGGCCTGCGGGTCTGCCGCGTTGACGAATGGATTGCGTGGTGTAGTCTGGCTGCATGGACGCCCACGACCACCCTCACGACCACTCTGACGCCGGTCCCCACGACCATTCCCATGATGACGACGGCGCCGTGCGCTGGAAGCACGACGGCGTGCGCGTCGTGCCCGGCAGCCAGCTGGACGGCAACACGGCGCAGACGCCCGGCATGGACCGGCGCGCGGCCATCAATTTCGCCCGCGTCGGCGCGCAGAAACTCTGGGCCGGCACGGTCAGCATCCATCCCAACGCCAAGACCGGCGCGCACCACCACGGCCACCTGGAAAGCGTGATCTACGTGGTGCGCGGCCGCGCGCGCATGCGCTGGGGCGACAACCTCGAATTCACCGCCGAGGCCGGGCCGGGCGACTTCATCTACGTGCCGCCCTACGTGCCCCACCAGGAGATCAACGCCAGCCCGACCGAGGCGCTGGAATGCGTGCTGTGCCGCAGCGACGGCGAGGCGGTGGCGGTCAACCTGGATCTCGAGCCGGCCGAAAAGCCCGAGCTGGTGCTGTGGGTCGACCCGACGCACCCGAAGGGGGCGGTGTGACCGCGCAGGCGCCGGGCGGCACCGAGCCGCTGATCCTGGTGGTCGACGACAACCCGGACCACCGTGAGCTGATCGTCGCGGCGCTGGGCGAGCGCACCGACCGCGCACGCATCGCCACGGCCGAGGGCGGCGAGGCGGCGCTGGACTACCTGCTCGCGCGCGGGCCGCACGCGCAGCGCGACACGCGCCACCAGCCGCGGCTGGTGATCCTGGACATGAAGATGGGCGCGGTCGACGGGTTGACCGTGCTCAAGGCCATTCGCGCCCATGCCCACACGGCCGCGCTGCCGGTGGTGATGCTGTCCGCGGGCGCCGACAAGGAAGAGCTGGACCGCTGCTACGAGGCGGGCGCCAACAGCGTGGTGCGCAAGAGCATCGACTTCGACGACCTGCGGCGCAAGATGGGCAAGGTCTACGAGTTCTGGATCACCGTCAACGAGGCCAACCGGCACTCGCGGGTGTAAGCCCGGGTGGGCGACAAAAAAAGTTCGCCTGTGCTGTAATCGAACGCCGCCGTGGAACGACCGTTCCCTCAGGCGGGCCCGGCTGCTCGTCCATCACAAGAAGCCTTCGGTACATGTCAGCAAACCCATCGTCCGCCACTTCCCGCTCAGCTGTGCGCGAACCCGCGCGCCAGGCACTGGCCTCGCGTTTCGCGCAGGTGCGCGGCCGCAGCATGGAGCTCGCCGCACCGCTGTCGGCCGAGGACCAGTGCGTGCAGTCCATGCCGGAAGCCAGCCCGACCAAATGGCATCTCGCGCACACCAGCTGGTTCTTCGAAGCCGTGGTGCTGGCGCCGCATGCGGCGGACTACCAGCCGTTCGATGCGCGTTACTTTCATCTCTTCAATTCCTACTACGAGTCGCTGGGGCCGCGCCATCCCCGGCCGCAGCGCGGCCTGCTCACGCGGCCCGCCCTGGATGAGGTGCACGCCTACCGCGCCCACGTGGACGCGGCGATGCGGCAGTTCATCGCGCAGTCGGGCGACGCAGCCTGGAGCGCCGCCGTGCGCCTGGTCGAGCTCGGGCTCCACCACGAAGAGCAGCACCAGGAACTCATCCTCACCGACATCCTGCACGCACTGTCGTGCAACCCGCTGCTGCCCGCGTACCGCAAGGCCGATGCGCCGGCGCTGCGCCTGGCCTCGGGCGTGCCCGCGCTGCGCTGGCTGGACGGGCCGGGCGGGGTGGTGGAGATCGGCCATGCAAGCGAGGTGTTCGCTTTCGACAACGAAACGCCGCGGCACCAGCGGCTGCTGCCTTCCTACGAAATCGCCGACCGGCTGGTTACCTGCGGCGAGTTCGCCGAATTCATCGCCGACGGCGGCTATACGGAGCCGATGCTGTGGCTGTCGGACGGCTGGGCCGCGGTGCAGCAGCACGGCTGGAAAGCGCCGGCCTATTGGCTCGCCCCCGGCGACCCGCGCGCCCCGGCCGATGAGTGGCAGGTGTTCGGCCTGGACGGCGTGCGCCCGCTCGACGCGGCGGCGCCGGTCAGCCAGCTGAGCTTCTACGAAGCCGCGGCTTATGCGCAGTGGGCCGGCGCGCGGCTGCCCACCGAATTCGAATGGGAGGCGGCGCAGGAGCTGCCCGGCATCGCGCAGATGAGCGGCCATGTGTGGCAGTGGACGCGCTCGTCCTACGACCCGTATCCGGGCTTCCGGCCGCTGTCGGGCGCGGTGAGCGAATACAACGGCAAGTTCATGGTCGGGCAACTGGTGCTGCGCGGCGGCAGCTGCGCCACGCCGCCCGGCCATGCGCGGCCGACCTACCGCAACTTTTTTCCGCCGGCGGCGCGCTGGCAGTTCAGCGGCCTGCGGCTGGCACGGGACGCATGATGCGCACAAGCAACCTGATGGAGCGGCAGGACAGCCTGCCGCCGGAACAAGACACGCAACCGGACACGAGCGCCTTCGCGCGCGACATGGCGGCGGCGCTGGCGAACCGGCCGCATGCCATTTCGCCCAAGTACTTCTACGACGCCGCGGGCTCGCGCCTGTTCGACCGCATCTGCGAACTGCCCGAGTACTACCCGACGCGCACCGAGTTCGCCATCCTGCGCCGGCACGTGGACGAGATGGCGGCGCTGGCCTGGCCGCACGCCGAGATCGTCGAGTTCGGCGCCGGCTCGCTGATCAAGGTGCGGCTGCTGCTGGATGCCTTCGAGCGGCCGCAGCGCTACGTGCCGATCGACATCTCCGGCGAACACCTGGCCGCCTCGGCCGCGGTGCTGCGGCGCGACTACGCCGGCCTGGACGTGCAGCCCGTGGTGGCCGACTACACGCAGCGGCTGCTGTTGCCCGCGTCGCCTCCCGGCGTGGGCCGCCGCCTCGGTTTCTGCCCCGGCTCCGCGCTCAGCAACTTCACGCCGGAGGAGGCGCTGCACTTCCTGCAGATGGCAGCCCAGGTGCTGGGCGGCGGCGCGCTGCTGCTGGGGGTCGACCTGGTGAAGGACCCGGCGGTGCTGCATGCGGCGTACAACGACGCGCAGGACGTGACCGCGGCCTTCAACCTGAACCTGCTGGCGCGCGCCAACCGCGAGCTGGGCACCGATTTCGATCTCGACGGCTTCGCCCACTACGCGTTCTACAACGCGCCGCTGCAGCGCATCGAGATGCACCTGGTGAGCATGCGCCAGCAGTCGGTGTCGCTGGCCGGCCGCACGTTCGACTGGGCCGAGGGCGAAACGCTGCACACCGAGAATTCGTACAAATTCACCATCGACGGCCTGCGCGCGCTGGCGGCACGCGCGGGTTTCCGGCCCGGGCCGGTGTGGACCGACCCGGATCGCCTGTTCAGCGTGCACTGGCTGCACGCGCCCTGAGAGACTTTCCGCCCGAAGGAACCGAGATGAAAGCAATCTGGAACGGTGTGGTCGTGGCCGAGAGCGACGACACGGTGCTGGTCGAAGGCAACCACTACTTCCCGGCCAGCGCACTCAAGCGCGAGTACGTGACCTTCAGCAACAACCACACGGTGTGCCCTTGGAAGGGCACGGCCAGCTACTACTCGCTGCTGGTCAACGGCGAGCTCAACCCGGAAGCGGCGTGGTACTACTCCGATCCGAAACCGGAAGCCGAGATGGTCAAGGACCGCGTGGCCTTCTGGAAGGGTGTGAGGGTCGAGGCCTGAGCCGCGGCGGCGCGAGCGCGGCGCGGTAAGCTTCGCGCCATGATGCTGAGTCCCGCCTACACCTATCCCGAACAGCTCCCGATCGTGATGCGCCAGCAGGGCTATGCCGTGCTGAGTCCGCAGGGCGTGGCGCAGCTGTCGGACTGCGACCTGGCGCAGCTCGACCGGCTGCGCGGTTCGTGGGACGACCTGCCGGCGGATCACTACCTGAAGGACGGCGGCAAGTACCGTCGCCGCCGGCATTCCTGCTTCGTGGTCGAAGGCGAGCACGTGACCCAGGCGCCGCACCGCGCGCACTGGCAGCCGGTGGAATACAACGCGCTGCACGGCGGCATGCAGCGCTGGTTCGACCCGATCCCGCCGGCCGTGGCCGGCGACGCGGCTTGGTGCTGCGTGCTGCGTTCCCTGGCGCGGGTGAGTTCGCAGCTGAAGGGGGAGCGGCCCTGGTACGTGGAAGCGCACCAGTTCCGCATCGACACCGAAGGCGGCATCGGCCGGCCGACGCCCGAAGGCGCGCACCGCGACGGCGTGGACCTGGTGGCGGTGTTCCTGGTCGGCCGCGCCGGCATCAAGGGCGGCGAAACGCGCGTGTTCCAGGCCGACGGCCCGGCCGGCCAGCGCTTCACGCTCACCGAGCCCTGGAGCCTGCTGCTGGTGGACGACGAGCGCGTGATCCACGAATCCACGCCGATCCAGCCGCAGGACGCGGCCGGCCACCGCGACACCCTGGTGCTGACCTACCGCGCGGGCGGTTTCCAGGGCGGCTGAGCCCGGCTCACGCAGTTGCACCCGGCGCGGCGGCGGCCACGCCCTTCAGCGCGCGCTCGACGTCCTGCATCTGGCGCTGCGTGTCCCAGAACACCTGGCCTTCGACCGTCCTGCCGTCGCGCAGGATCACCCGGTCCACGCCGCGCCAGTGCAGCGGCACGCCACGCAGGCTGGCGTGCGCATCCCATTCGACGAACACCGCGTCGCCGGCGACGGCCCAGCGCGTGACCTCCACGCGCAGGTCGGGCACGCGCTGCAGCACGGCCTGGAAGTGGGCGACGACCTCCTCGCGGTTGCCGGGCCGCTCCATCGGCGGGATCAGGTTGCGCGTGTCCTCGTGCATCAGGTCGCGCAGCGCCTGCGGGTCGACGCTGCTCCAGCGCTGCGCGAAGCGCCGTACCCAGTCGGCGGCGGCCTCGGCCTGCTGCGTGGAAGACGAAGGAGAAGGAAATTCCATGGCGGTGCTCCAGTGTTGCGGCGAATGCCGTGTTGCGTACTGTTGGTAAATTACATACCAACGGTATGAATAGTACCATCGGCATGATGCCCGTCAAACCAAAGGCCGCGAACATCGGCGCGACGGCTGTGCCGGCGACTAGGCGCAGCCGCCGCGAGGACTACACCGACAGCACGCGCCAGGCGCTGCTGGACGCGGCACGCACGCTGTTCGTTTCCACCGGCTACCACCAGACCAGCACCGAAGCCGTGGTGACCGCCGCACGCCTCACGAAGGGCGCGCTGTACCACCACTTCACGGACAAGGCGGCGCTGCTGGAGGCGCTGGTCATCCAGCTGCAGCAGCAGGCTGCCGAGCGCATGCGCGCGCGGGCCGGCAAGGAAAAGACCTTGTGGGAGTGCCTGCGCGCGGCATGCGAGAGCTACCTGGACATCTGCACCGAGCACGACTACCAGCAGCTGGTGATCCGCGACGCGCCGGCGGCGCTGGGCGCCGAGCGCGCGGGCGCGATCGGCGAGCAGTACGTGATCGGCCCGATGGTGCGCGTGATGGAGCGGTTGAAGGCCGACGGCGAGCTCGACGTGGGCGATGCACGGCTGGCCGGCCGGATGGTGGCGCGCATGCTGTGCGAGGCGGCCGAGCTGCTGGCGCAGGAGCCGCAGCCGGCGCGCATGCGCAAGGAGGCGCTCGCCAACCTGTCGCGCGTGCTGGACGCGTTCCGGCCGCGCAGCGCGGGCGCCGGCCGGGCCGCTTGAAGAGGAACGGTCAGTCGCGCACGTCGCCGGCCGGGTTGCTGCCGAAGTCGGGCCGCGCCAGGTAGGCCAGCACGCGCGCCGCGCCTTCCTGCGGCGACACCAGCGCGCCTTGCTCCTTCATGCCGACGAAGTTGCCGCGGTCGGGAAAGTCCTGCGGGTCGGCGCCGCGCAGCTGCACCTGCATGTCGGTGTCGATCACGCCCGGCGCCAGCGAGCACACGCGCGCGCCGTGGGGCTGCAGCGCTTCTTCCAGCGCCACGCAGCGGGTGAAGTGGTCCATGCCGGCCTTGGCCGCGCAGTAGGCGGCCTGCGACGCCATCGCGCGCCGGCCGAGGCCCGAGGAGATGTTGAGCACCTTGCGCGGCGCGGACCAGCCGGCGGTGGCGCGCAGGAAGGCGCCGGTCAGCAGCATCGGCGCTTCCAGGCCGACGCGCAGCGCGCGGGCCAGGTCGGCGGCGGCAATGTCGCCCAGCGGCGCGATGCGCGGGATGACGCCGGCGTTGTTGATCAGCGTGACCGACGCCGGCTGGTCGGCGGCGCGCTGCGCCAGCCATGCCTCCAGCCGGGCCGCGACCGCCTCGCCATCGGCCAGGTCGGCGCTCCATTGCTCGCAGGCCAGTCCAGCGGCGGGCTTGCGCGCGATGCACAGCAGCTGGTGGCCCGCGGCCAGGAGTTGTTCGGCCATTGCCAGGCCCATGCCGCGCGAGGCGCCGGTGAGGATCGTCAGGGGTGCGTTCATCCGCGCAGTGTAGAACGCGCTCAGAACGGCACGGCGCTTTCCAGCACCAGCGGCCGGTTGGTGGCCGGGTGCATCAGCTGCAGCCCGGCCGCATGCAGCAGCAGGCGCGGCGCGCGCGCCTCGATGGCGGGCGAGGCGTACAGCGGGTCGCCCAGGATGGGGTGGCCCAGCGACTGCATGTGCACGCGCAACTGGTGCGAGCGGCCGGTCAGCGGCTCCAGCTCCACGCGCGTGCCGTCGGCGGCGGCGTCGTAGGCGAGGGCGCGCCAGCGCGTGCGGCTGGGCCGGCCGTGCTCGTGGTCCACGCGCTGCAGCGGCCGCGCCAGCCAGTCGGCGCCGATGGGAAGATCGATCGTGCTCCAGCCGTCGGCGTCGGCGGCTTCGGTGCCCCGCGGTGCGCCGGCCACCACCGCCACGTAGCGCTTGCCGACCTGGCGCTGCTCGAACGCCAGGCCCAGGCGCCGCTGCATGTCGGCGCCGCGCGCCATCAGCAGCAGGCCGGAAGTCGCCATGTCCAGCCGGTGCACCACCAGCGCGTCCGGCCACATGGCCTGCGCGCGCGCCGCGGCGCAATCCTGCTTGTCGGGCCCGCGCCCCGGCACGGCCAGCAGGCCGGCCGGCTTGTCCAGCACCAGCAGGTGCTCGTCCACGTAGACCAGGCCTTCGGATAATGCCGCCATGGGCGCAATCAACTCTCTTTCCTTTCCGCTGCAGGCCATTCTTTTGCTGGTGGCCTCCAATGTGTTCATGACCATGGCCTGGTACGGCCACCTGAAGAACCTGGCCACCGCGCCCTGGTACGTGGCGGCGCTGGTGAGCTGGGCCATCGCGCTGGCGGAGTACCTGCTGCAGGTGCCGGCCAACCGCATCGGCTTCCAGCAGGCCGGATTCAGCGTCGGCCAGCTCAAGATCATGCAGGAAATCATCACGCTGTCGGTGTTCCTGCCGTTCTCGGTGTACTACCTGAAGGAGCCGCTGAAGCTGGATTACCTGTGGGCGGGGCTGTGCATGGTGGGCGCCGCCTATTTCATATTCCGCAATTCCTGAGGGAAGGCCGCAGTTACACTCGCCGCAGTCTCGAAACCCGACCCCAAAGTCCCCCAGGAGCTCCCCATGCTGTTCGCCAAGCTGCTGCCTCGCGAAGGCAACTTCTTCGAAATGTTCAACCTGCATGCGGACAAGATCGTGGAGGCGGCGCGCGCGTTTTCCCAGCTGGTGGCGAACTACAACGATCCGCACCTGCGCGAGCAGTACACCCGCGAAGTCGACAACGCCGAGCGCGCGGCCGACCGCGTGACGCACGACGTCAACCGGCTGATCCACCAGACCTTCATCACGCCGATCGACCGCGAGCAGATCCACACGCTCATCAACACCATGGACGACGTGGCCGACCTGATCCAGGACTCGGCCGAGACCATGGCGCTGTACGACGTGCGGCACATGACCGAGGAGATCACCCGCCTGACCGAGCTCAGCGTGCGCTGCTGCGAGCGCGTGAAGGACGCGGTGGCGCTGATCGGCAAGCTGTCCGAAGGCAACTCGGCCGAGGCCGCGCTGAAGACCTGCGAGGAGATCGACCGCATCGAGTCGGACGCCGACCGCGTGATGCGATCGGCCATGAGCAAGCTGTTTCGCGAAGAGCCGGACGTGCGCGAGGTGATCAAGCTCAAGGCCATCTACGAGCTGCTGGAGACCATCACCGACAAGTGCGAGGACGTGGCCAACGTCGTCGAAGGCATCGTGCTCGAGAACTCCTGAGCGAAGGATTCCCATGCAAGCGATGCAAGCCGCCCTCTGGGTCGTGGTGCTGCTGGTCGTCGTGGCCCTGCTGTTCGATTTCATGAACGGCTTCCACGACGCGGCCAACTCGATCGCCACCATCGTCTCCACCGGCGTGCTGCGGCCCGCGCAGGCGGTGGTGTTCGCCGCCATCTTCAACTTCATCGCGGTGTTCATCTTCCACCTGAGCGTGGCAGCCACGGTGGGCAAGGGCATCGTCGAGCCGGGCGTGGTGGACACGCACGTGGTGTTCGGCGCGCTGATCGGCGCGATCTTCTGGAACGTGCTGACCTGGTACTACGGCATCCCCAGCAGTTCCTCGCATGCGCTGATCGGCGGCATCGTCGGCGCGGTGATCGCCAAGTCGGGCGCCGGTGCGCTGCTGGCCGGCGGCATCTGGAAGACGGTGCTGTTCATCTTCGTGTCGCCGGTGCTGGGCTTCCTGCTGGGCTCGCTCATCATGGTGCTGGTGTCGCACCTGTTCCGCCGCGCCCGGCCGTCCAAGATCGACCGCTGGTTCCGCCGCCTGCAGCTGGTTTCCGCCGGCGCCTACAGCCTGGGGCACGGCGGCAACGACGCGCAGAAGACCATCGGCATCATCTGGATGCTCTTGATCGCCACGGGCTACGTGGCGCAGGGCGCGAGCAACCCGCCGTTCTGGGTGATCGCGGCCTGCTACGCGGCCATCGCCATGGGCACCATGTTCGGCGGCTGGCGCATCGTCAAGACCATGGGCCAGAAGATCACCAAGCTCAAACCGGTGGGTGGCTTTTGTGCCGAAACTGGCGGCGCCATCACGCTGTTCCTGGCCTCAGGCCTGGGCATCCCGGTGTCGACCACGCACACCATCACCGGGGCGATCGTCGGCGTCGGCTCGACGCGACGCGCCTCGGCCGTGCGCTGGGGGGTTGCCGGCACCATCGTCTGGGCCTGGATTTTCACGATCCCGGCATCGGCCCTGATGGCAGCGCTGGCCTATTGGGCCGGTCGCGGTCTGCTCTGAGCGCTACGACCTGCCGGCGCTCGGAGTCTCGATCTGCCACTCGAAGTAGCGTTGCCCGCTGAACGCGATGGTGGCCATCAAGGCGGTGGCGCCGATCATCAGGGCGGCGATCACCCCCAGAACCGGGCCCCACGCCGTGGCGTGAACCGGGGCGCCAGGGTTGTGCCGTGCGTCCCAGCGGGCGTCGGGCGTTAGGCCGTAGACGATCGCGCACAGCGCGGCCTGCGCCAACATCAGCCCCAGCAAGGGCAGCAAGAGCCAGGACAGGCGATCGTCCTGACCGAGCTCGAGCATGCGCTGCACCCCCCACAGCCCGGCCAGGGTCGGCAGGGGGTGCAGCCAGGCCAGGAGGTCGCGCGCGCCGCGCAGGTACAGGCGATGCAGGCCCAGGCAGCCGCCCAGAAGGGCCAGCCAGGTCGCAAGGGCCTTCGACTTGTAGTGCATCAGCGCTCGTCACCGGGGGCACTGGCGCCGCCGTCACCGAGAGCCTTCTGCATCAAGACCACGTCGAGCCAGCGGCCAAACTTCCAGCCTGCAGCCTTGAATACGCCGGTCGGCTCGAAGCCGCAGGCGCGGTGCACGCCGACCGAACCCGCGTTGGCGGAGTCGCCGATCACGGCCAGCATCTGCCGGGCGCCCCGCGCTTCGCACTGCGCCAGCAGTTCGGCCAGGAGCAGGCGGCCGACACCCTGGCCTTGCGCCGCGGGGTCGAGGTAGATCGAGTCCTCCAGACAGAAGCGGTAGGCGCGGCGCGGACGGAAGTGGTTGGCGTAGGCATAGCCCAGCGACTCGCCGCCGCGCTCGGCCACCAGCCAGGGCAGGCCTTTGGCGAGGACATCCTCGCGGCGGCGCACCATCTCGGCCTCGTCCGGCACGTCGAGTTCGAAGGTGCCGGTCCCCTGTGTCACAGCGTGGCCATAGATGCGTGTGATGGCCGGCATATCGGCAGCGCTGCTCGGGCGGATGATCAAGGGCGGCATGGGCGGATATGGCAGAGTCGTCAAGCAAGTCTATAATGCGCGGTTTTCGGCGACGGCTGGTCGAGTGACTGGCGTATCTACGGCGCCGAGCCGTGTGCAGCGCGCGACAGCGCAGTGCATCAACGATCTGACCGGCCGGTGTGTCTCCTGGTGCGGTGGACGAACGAGTTCGATTTCGAGGTCAAACCCCATGGTTGTCATCCGTCTGTCCCGCTCCGGCGCCAAGAAGCGCCCGTTCTACAACATCGTCGTCGCCGACTCGCACGAGCGCCGTGACGGCCGCTTTATCGAGCGTGTGGGCTTCTACAACCCGGTCGCCGCCGGTGGCGAGCAGCCGCTGCGCGTGGCCACCGACCGCATCGCCTACTGGACCGGCGTCGGCGCCCAGGTCTCGCCGACGGTGGCGCGCCTGGTCGGCCAGGCCAAGGCGAGCGCCTGAAGCTCGCAGGCGCGGCCGCGTGGCGACGCTGCCGTCGCTAGCCGCCGAGGCGGTCGATGTGTCGGCCTTGCCGGCCGATGCCATCGAGGTCGGCCGCATCGTCGGCGCCTGGGGCGTCAAGGGTGCCTTCAAGGTCCAGGCCTACGCCAGCGAACCACAGGCCCTGTTCTCTTCCAAGCGGTGGTTCCTGCAGCCGGCGGACTTGCAGGTTTCGGGACCACGTCGTCCTGCGCCACCTGCGATGCTGCGCATCACGCAGGCGCGCGAGCAAGCGGCGGCGGTTGTCGCTGCGGCCCAGGGCATCGAGGACCGGGACGCCGCTGAGGCGCTGACCGGCGCGCGGGTGTTCGTCGCCCGCTCCAGCTTCCCGACCGCCGGCGACGACGAGTACTACTGGGTTGATCTGATCGGTCTGTCCGTCGTCAACCGTGAGAGCGTGTCGCTGGGCCAGGTGACGGGCTTGATCGACACCGGTGTGCACAGCGTATTGCGCGTACGCCGTCCCGACGCGCCGGCCGAGGCCGCCCCGGACCAGGCCGAGCGCTTGATCCCCTTCGTCGCTGCGTACCTCGACAAGGTCGATCTCGAGGCCCGACTGATCCATGTCGACTGGGGCCTGGATTTCTGATGCGCTTCGACGTCATTACCTTGTTTCCGGAACTGTTCGCGCCGCAGTTCGCGCTGGGCGTGACGCGCCGTGCCTTCGAATCGGGGCAGGTCGATGTGCGACTGTGGCCGCTGCGCGATTTCGGTGAGGGCGCGTACAAGCGTGTGGATGACCGCCCCTTCGGCGGCGGACCGGGCATGGTGCTGCTGGCCGAGCCGCTCGAGGCTGCGCTGGCCGCCGCACGTGCAGGGCGCGCTGACCCGACGCCCGCCGTGATCCACTTCACGCCCGCCGGCCGGCGTCTCGACCAGGGCCTGGTTCGCGAGATGGCGACGGGGCCAGGTGCCGTGTTGCTGTGCGGTCGCTATGAAGGGATCGACCAGCGGTTCCTCGACCGTCATGTGACGCTCGAGCTGAGCCTCGGCGATTTCGTTCTCTCCGGCGGGGAGTTGCCGGCGCTTGCCCTGCTCGACGCCGTAGCTCGCCTGCAGCCTGGTGTGCTGGGCGACGAGCAGTCGCACCAGCAGGACAGCTTTGGCATCGACGGTTTGCTCGACTGCCCGCACTACAGTCGCCCGGAAGCCCTGCAGGGCGGCGCCGTGGTGCCGGGCGTGCTGCTCTCAGGCCATCATGCCGAGATTGCGCGATGGCGTCGCGAGCGTTCCCTCGAGCTGACGGCCCGGCGCCGGCCCGAGTTGATCGACGTAGCGCGGGCCGCCGGCCGTCTGAGCCCGTCCGACGAACGCTTTTTGATCGACGCCGGGCTATAATCTCAGGCTTTTCGATCCTCTGCCGGGACAGCGCAGCGCCTCAGGCCCGCGCACACTTCCCCCAACAATCGCCGGCACGATCACAGGAGAAATGCAAGTGGATCTGATCCAAACCCTCGAGCAGGAAGAGATTGCTCGGCTGGGCAAGAAGTTGCCCGTGTTTGCCCCTGGTGACACCGTGATCGTCAGTGTCAGCGTCGTCGAAGGCACGCGCAAGCGCGTCCAGGCCTACGAAGGCGTGGTGATCGCAAAACGCAACCGCGGCCTCAACTCCAGCTTCATCGTGCGCAAGATTTCCAGCGGCGAAGGTGTCGAGCGCACGTTCCAGCTTTACAGCCCGCTGATTGCAGGTATTGAAGTCAAGCGCCGCGGCGATGTACGCCGGGCCAAGCTGTACTACCTTCGTGACCGCTCGGGCAAGTCGGCGCGCATCAAGGAGAAGCTGGCCTGACCAGCCTTTTCGTGACAAGGTTCAAAGCCGCCTGCGGGCGGCTTTGTCGTTGGCGCTCTATGCTCGTCGCATGACCCAAGGCGAGACTTTGCGCGCGCCGATCCTGAACCCGCTGGCCGTGCCTGTGGCGGGTAACGACGCCCACCTGCCTGCCGTCGATGCGACCCGGCTGACCGCGCAGGCCTTGCGCAGCCGTTTTGCGTCGCCGCCCGCCTGGCGGCCCGAAACACTGGGTGACGGGCGCCTGTTCCAGGGCCGCAACCGCGCTGCCGCGTCCGTCCTGGTGCCGCTGGTGGAACGCGTCGAAGGCATCACGGTACTGCTGACGCAGCGCACCGCGCACCTGCGCGACCACGCCGGCCAGATCAGCTTCCCTGGCGGTCGCGCGGAGACCAGCGACGATGATGCCGTGGCGACGGCCCTGCGCGAGGCCGAAGAAGAGGTCGGCCTGACGCGCGGGCACATCGAGGTCATCGGCTCGCTGCCCGAGTACCGCACCGTGACCTACTACGATGTGACGCCGGTGGTGGCGCTAGTCAGGCCACCGTTCACGCTGGCGCTCGATGCCCATGAAGTGGCCGATGCCTTCGAGGTACCGCTGTCCTTTCTGATGACACCGGCGAATCACCAGCGCCACAGCTTTGAACTCGACGGCTATCGGCGCGAGTTCCTGTCGATGCCCTGGCGTCGGCCCGACGAACGGGGTGGGGCGCCGTACTTCATCTGGGGCGCCACGGCGGCGATGCTGCGCAACCTGTATCGGTTCCTCAGCGCCTGAGCTCTGCTTATCATCGCTGTCGATGAGCTTTTTCGCCGTCTTCCTCGCATTGCTGATCGAGCAGCTCAAGCCGCTGCCGCGCGACAACTGGGTTCATGACACGCTGATCTCCTGGGTTGGTTGGACCGGCCGCAATTTCGATGCCGGCCGGGCACACCACGCGATCGTCGTCTGGTGCATCACGGTGCTGACCCCGACCGTGGGCGCCGCGGCGGTCTACCTTGTGGCTGCGCACTACAGCCTGCTGGCAGCGTTGGCCGTGAATGTGCTGGTGCTCTATCTCACCCTCGGCTTTCGCCAGTTCAGCCACTACTTCACCGACATCCGCGACGCCTTGGAGCGCGGCGATGAGGATGCGGCGCGCCGCATGTTGGGCCAATGGCGGCACCTTGACACCAGCGACCTGCCGCGCACGGAGTTGCTGCGCCAGGTCATCGAACACTCCCTGCTCGCCGCGCACCGCCACGTCTTCGGCGTCTTCTTCTGCTTTATCGCGCTCTCGGCGCTGGGACTGGGCCCCGCCGGCGCTGTTGCCTACCGGATGGCCGAGTTCGCCGGACGCTACTGGGCCTTCAAGAGCCGCACGCTCGATGCTCCTGCCAACGAGCGACTGATGCGCCTGTCGCAGCGGCTGTTCGAAGTGATCGACCATCTGCCGGCGCGCTTGACGGCTTTCGGATTTGCGGTGGTCGGCAATTTCGAAGAGGCTGTCAATGGCTGGCGCAATGAGGCCGGCCTGTGGCTGCATGCAAACGAAGGCATCCTGCTGGCCGCCGCGGCCGGTGCGATCGGCGTGCAACTCGGCGGCCAGGCAGTGCCAGGCGTCACGCCCGATCGCTCGAAGACCTTTGCCAGCGGCAGTGCCGCGCGGGCTGCCGGCGCTGCCGGCCCAACTTCGGGCGTGCCCGCGCAAGCCGGCCATCTGCAAAGCGTCGTGGGGTTGGTCTGGCGCTCCGTGGTCTTGTGGCTGCTGCTGACCGCGCTCTTGTCTCTGGCCAATCTGCTGGGCTGATCCGCTTCACCACTTGGTTCGCGCCAATTCGTCGCAGATCTCGCCGTAGATGCGCCAGCGCGACGGGCTGATCTCGCCGCGCTCGACGGCCGCGATCACGCCACATCCGGGTTCCTGGCGGTGGCTGCAGTTGTAGAACCGGCACTCGCCGACGTGGGCACGAAGGTCGGGCATCAGCAGCGGTAGTTGCTGGGCGTCGATCTGGCGCAGACCGAATTCCTGGAAGCCGGGTGAATCGATCAAAGCGCCGCTGCGCGTGCCGTCCAGCCAGTACCAGGTGCTCGTCGTGGTGGTGTGGCGGCCTGAGTTGAGCGCCTGTGAGACCTCGCCCACTTGGGCCGCAGCATCCTTCACCATCAGGTTGATGAGGGTGCTCTTGCCGGTTCCACTGGGGCCGAGGACCAGCGTCGTTCGATTGGACAGCAGCGGTGACAAGGTCGACGCCGCCTCCTGCGGGCGGCCTTTCAGCGTTGCTTCCACGATCTCGACCCCCATCGCTCGGTAGGGGCCAAGTCGCTCGCGGGCCACCGCCGCCTGCGGCAGGTCGGTCTTGTTGAGCAGCACCTTCACCGTGATGCCCGCACTTTCGGCCGCGATCAACGCCCGCGCTAGCTGGGTCTCGGAGAACATCGGCTCGCCCGCCACCAGCACCAGGATCTGGTCGAGGTTGGCCGCGAACGACTTGGTGCGCCAGTCGTCTTGGCGAAAGAGCAGGTTGCGGCGCGGCTCGATGTGCTCGACCACGCCCTCGTCGCCGGCGGGCTGCCAGCGCACCAGGTCGCCGACGACGCACTCGCTCTTCTTGCCACGCAGGTGGCAACTGAGACGCACGCCCTCTGGCGTTTCGACGATCACATGGCGGCCGTGTGCCGCCACGATACGGCCCAGGTCGAGCGCAGCAAACTTGCTCAACGCGTCAGGGCATCCACTTTGGCCGCGCAGATGAAGTCGTTCAGCGAGATGCCGCCCACCGAATGGGTGTTGAAGCGCAGCGTGCAGCGGTTGAAGCCGAAGGCGATGTCCGGATGGTGGTCTTCACGGTGCGCGATCCAGGCGACCGCGTTCACGAAGGCCATCGTGTGGTGATAGTCGGCGAAGCGGAATGTCCTCTCAATGGCGCCATCGGCGAGTGCCCAGGACTCGACCTGCAACAAGCGGGCCGAGACCTCGGCCGCCGTCATCGCCGCATGGCCTTCCAGCGGCTTGCAATGCATGGCCGAGAGGTCGTTCATGTCGGCTCCAGCTTCAAGGCCGCGAGACGCTCGCTCGCGGGAGGGTGCGAATAGTAGAAGCTCACGTACAGCGGGTCGGGCGTAAGCGTTCCGGCGTTGTCTTCGTGCAGCTTGAGCAGCGCGTTCGCCAGATCGCGACCGCTGGCCTGCGCGCAAGCATAGGCGTCGGCTTCGAACTCATGCTTGCGCGAAATGCGCGAGGCGAGGGGTGCCAGGAGAAATCCGAACGGCGGGACGGCAAGCATGAACAACAGCAGCGCCACAGCATCGTTGGGTGCTGCCAGGTTGGGCGTCACGCCCAAGCCCGTGTAGAACCACTGCTGCTGCGACAGCCAACCCAGCAGCCCCAGCGCGAACAGGCTGAGGGTGAAGACGGAGAGCATGCGCTTGGGCACGTGACGCAACTTGAAGTGACCCAGCTCGTGCGCCAGGACGGCCTCGACCTCGCCCGGTGTCAGACGTTTGAGCAGCGTGTCGAAGAAGACAACGCGCTTGGCCGCGCCCAGGCCAGTGAAATAGGCATTGCTGTGTGCCGAGCGGCGGCTGCCGTCCATCACGAACAGGCCCTTGGCGGCAAATCCGCAGCGTGCCATCAGGGCGTGCACCCGCTGTTTCAGCGATTCGTCTGGCAGCGGCTCGAATTTGTTGAATAGCGGCGCGATCAGGGTCGGGTAGATCAGCAGGATCAGCAACTGGAACGCCACCCATGCCACCCATGCCCACAACCACCACCAGCCCCCCGCGCTGGCCATGAGCCACAGCGCCAGAGCGGCCATCGGCAAACCGATCAGGGCGCCCACCAGCAGGCCTTTGGCGGCGTCGGCAAGATAGAGCCTCAGGCTCGTGCGGTTGAAGCCGAAGCGTTGCTCAATGCGAAAGGTGTTGTAGAGCTCCAGCGGCGCATCCAGCAAACTGCCGATCAGCGCAAAGCACGTCAGCAGAGCGAGCTGGTAGGCCATGCCGCCCCAGCGGGGCATCACGGCGTCGCGCACGCCAGCGTTGAGAACGTCCAGGCCACCGAGCAAGGTCCAGCCGAGCAGGACCGCGGTGCCAAAGGCCAGCGTGACGAGGCCGAAGCGTGAGCGCACCAGGGTGTAGTCGGCGGCTTTCTGGTGCGCATCCAGCGACACCGTACCGGCAAACGCAGGTGGCACAGCGGCGCGGTGAGCGGCCACGTGGCGCATCTGGCGCGTCGCCAGCCAGAACTTGAGGCCGACCGTCAACAGCAGCGCCGCAGCGAAGGCAAGCGAAAGCCAAAGGGATTGCATGACGACAAGTGTAGGGCTGACACAATCCCGGCATCACGCGCCAGCACGATTGCCATGACCGAAACCAGCCTGCCCAAGAACGACAGCAACCTGATCTGGATCGACCTCGAGATGACCGGCCTGTACCCGGACCGCGACCGCATCATCGAGATCGCGGTGGTGGTCACCGATGCGCAGATCAGCACCCGCATCGAGGGCCCGGTCTTCGCGATCCACCAGAGCGACGCCACCCTCGACGCCATGGATGCCTGGAACAAGGGCACTCATGGCAAGAGCGGCCTGATCGAGCGCGTCAAGGCCTCCGAGATCGACGAGGCCCATGCCCAGGCCCAGGTCATCGAGTGGCTGTCGCAGTATGTGAAGGCCGGCAAGAGCCCGATGTGCGGCAACTCCATCTGCCAGGACCGGCGCTTCCTGGCCAACCACATGCCGGCGCTGGAGGCCTTCTTCCACTACCGCAACCTCGACGTCAGCACCTTGAAGGAGCTGGCGCGGCGCTGGAAGCCGGGCGTGCTCGACGGCATCAAGAAGGCCCAGGCCCATACCGCGCTGGCCGACGTGCACGAATCGATCGACGAGTTGTTGTACTATCGGCAGCATCTGCTGGCGGTGTAGGGCGATCAGGGCGCGCGCTGGCGCAAGGCGCTGAGCAAGGCGACGACCTCGGCGTCGGGCCGCGCGGCAAGCTTGCGGTACTCGGCACCGCCCGGCGTGCGTGCCAGCAACCGCATCTCGACCAACTCGCGCCGCAGCAGGCAATGGTCGCCGAAGCCGTGATGCGCATTGAGCACCTGGTTGACCTCGCGCTCGGTGTAGCGGCGTCGGGTGTCGAAGCGCAGCCACAGACCCCACAACACCAGCAGTTGCAGGCTGCGCTTGGTCGGCCAGCGCGTCAGGCGCCCTTCGGCGTCGAACTGGCGCAAGGCCCGGTCGGCGGCGTCCGTCAGCGAGGCCTGGCGCGGGCCACGCGCTGGTGGGGTGGCACGCGCTCCAACCGGGGTGCGTGCGGCCCGCAAGGCCTGGACATTGCGATGGCCGGCGGCGCGCGCCAACAGGTTGAGCAGTTCGACATGGCTCGGCGCGCCGGCGCCGCGCTCGAGGCGTTCGACCCAGGCGTTGCGCAGGGTCTTCGCAAAAGTAGACAGGTCGGCCGCGACGAGCGGCGTCAGTTCACGGGGCATGGTGGTACTCCATTCAGCCGCGCTAATCCCTCACGGGTGCCGGAGGTTGCCCTTGCCGGCCGGGCGCAGCAGGGCACCAGACCAATGTGCATACGCAAGCAGGTTTAGCGCGAGCGTTCTCGCGGGCAACGCCTGGGTGAACTGCCGACCCGAGGCAATTTTAGTGCAGTGCGATTAGGGGCAAACCCGGACTTCGGCTACAATGTGGCCACGGTTTCGATGACTACGTCGAAGCCGTTCGTTCATCCCCTCTGGCCTGGTGCACTTCGCCTTCTCGGCGTTTCGTGCGAGCCGCTCGAATTCGATGCGGACGTTGGTTGGCGGCGATGCCGTCGCTTGGACCCGTCCGTTGCAGGTGCTTTCCGGCACCCACGTTCAGCCTGTCGCGACTTGACCTGTAGCGCCGCCGCGTGCGGCGCTAGCGTGTGCTTGTGCGCGCGCTGAACCTGAAAGTGCTGTGATGTTTACCGAGAACCTGATTCAAGAAGACCAGAACGACGCTGCTCCGGCGCCCGCGAGTTCACTGCCGACGAACGGCTTTGCCGCCATCGCGCTGCATGACGCTTTGCACCGTGCCCTGGCCGATGCCGGCTACACCACGCCGACTGAAGTCCAGTCGCGGGCCATCACGCCGGCGCTGGCCGGCCGCGATCTGCGCGTGTCCTCGTCGACCGGCAGCGGCAAGACGGCCTCCTTCGTGCTGCCGGCCCTGCAGGGCGTGCTGGACGTGCGCGCCAGTGGTGCTCGGCGCGACAAGGGCGTCGTTTACGGCCCGCGCGTGCTGGTGCTGACACCGACCCGCGAATTGGCGATCCAGGTCGCCAAGGCGACCGACACGTATGGCCGTCACGTGCAGGGCCTGCGGGTGGCTACCGTTGTCGGTGGCGTGCCCTACGGCGCACAGCTGAAAGCCATGCGCGGCCCGCTGGACGTGCTGATCGCCACGCCGGGCCGCCTGATCGACCATGTGAAGAGCGGCAAGCTCGTGCTGGACAACGTTTCGATGCTGGTGCTCGATGAAGCCGACCGCATGCTCGACATGGGGTTCATCGACGACATCCGCTTCATCGCCGAGTGCATTCCGAAGACGCGCCAGACCATGATGTACAGCGCCACGTTCGCTGGCACGGTGGGCCGCCTGGCAGCCGAACTGCTGAAGCCCGATGCGCAAACGATCGCCGTCGCTTCGCACACCGACACACACGAAAACATCGAGCAGCGCCTGCACTGGGCCGATGACGGCCGCCACAAGCAGGCCCTGCTGGATCACCTCCTGACGACCAAGGAAGTCGACCAGGCGCTGGTCTTCACCAGCACCCAGCGCGACGCCGACTGGCTGGCGGATCGCCTGGCCGACATGGGCCATGCCGTGGCTTCGCTGCACGGCGGCCTGCCGCAAGGTCGGCGCAATCACGTGCTGCAGGGCCTGCGGTCGCGCAAGTTGCGGGTCCTGGTGGCCACCGACGTCGCCGCACGCGGCATCGACGTGCCGACGATCAGCCACGTTATCAACTTTGGATTGCCGATGAAGGCCGAGGACTATGTGCACCGCATCGGCCGTACCGGGCGCGCCGGCCGTCAGGGTCTGGCGGTGACGCTGGCCGAAGCGGGTGACGCCGGCATGATCCGCCGGATCCAGCAGTTCACGACGCAGAACATCCCGGTCGCCACGATCACGGGCCTAGAGCCGAAGAAGGCCGCCCCGCGTACCACGGGCGGTGGGGGCTTTCGCAGTGAAGGTGGTTTCGGCGGCGGCAAGCCCTTTGGCAAGCCGCGCTTCGGTGCGCCGAGCGGCGCGCGCAAGCCGGGCGGCAGCTTCAAGTCCAAGCGCAGCAGCTCGCCGTTTGCGCGTTGACACCCGCCGCCCCCTTGCCGCGTGCCGATAATGGCAGGCGTGTAAGGGGCAGGGTGGTGATGGCGACCACTGCTCCTACCCAAGGAGCAGATCATGGCAAGCGAATTCATCACCCTCGGCGGCGGCTGTTTCTGGTGCACCGAGGCGGTGTACGAGCAGGTCGAGGGCGTCACGGCTGTGGAGTCCGGCTACAGCAACGGGCATGCGCTGAACCCGAGCTACGAGCAGGTCTGTGGCGGTGACACCGGGCACAACGAGGTCGTGCGCGTCAGCTTCGACAGCCAACGCATCTCGCTGCGCGAGGTGCTCGAGATCTTCTTTCATGTGCACGACCCGACGACGCTGAACCGCCAAGGCAACGACGTTGGTACGCAGTACCGCTCGGGCATCTACTTCAATGACGCCGGCCAGGAAGCCGTGGCGCGTGAGGTACTGGCCGAAGCCAACGCCGCGAACAAGGGCCGCGTGGTGACAGAAGTCAAGCCCCTCAGCAACTACTCGCGTGCCGAGGACTACCACCAGCACTACTTCGGAAACCACCCTGGCCAGGGCTATTGCGCCTTCGTCGTCGCACCCAAGGTCGAGAAGTTCAGGCGCACCTTCGCTGCGCGACTGAAGAAGGCGTAGGCGGCGCGCACTGCGCGCTTCAAGGCGCGAGGCGTTCGCGCAGCCAGGCGCCCTGGGCGCCGCCTTCGGCAGGGCGGTAACACAGGCGATCGTGAAGGCGACTCCTGCGGCCCTGCCAGAACTCCCAACGGTCGGGCGCTAGCCGAAAGCCTCCCCAGTGCGGTGGCCGGGGCGGGTGCAGCGCGTACTTGGCGGCGAACTTGGCCGCATTCGCCACCAGCACCGCACGGGAACCGATCACTTCACTCTGTGGCGAAGCCCAGGCGCCGATGCGTGAGTCGAGTGGTCGCGTCGCGTAGTAGGCGTCGCTTTCGGCGTCGGTGACTCGGTCGACACGGCCTTCGATGCGCACCACGCGTTCGAGTTCGACCCAGTGAAACTGCAGGGCTGCAAAGGGCGTGGCGGCGAGCTCGCGGCCCTTGCGGCTCTGGTAGTTCGTGTACCAGACGAGGCCGCGAGCGTCGCAGCCCTTGATCAGCACCACCCGAGTCGATGGCCGGCCATCGGGGCCGACGGTGGCCAGGGTCATCGCGTTCGGCTCGGGCAATCCTCCCGCGATCGCCTCGCCGAGCCAGCGCTCGAACTGCTGCAGAGGATCGGCGTGCGACGCGGCCTCGTCGAGTTCGGCACGTTCGTAGCTCTTGCGCAGCGCAGCGATGTCCTTGCTGGGAGATCGGTCCATGCGGCAAGCATAAGCGCCACCGTCGCATCCCCACTACTGCTTACGTGGAAGGCCTTAGGTGATGGCCCCAGTTACGGGCGATGCGTCGGAGGCCGATTCTTCACTCAATGAATGCGCCCGCCACCGTGATCGTTCTGGCCGCCGGCCAGGCCAGCCGCTTCGTGGGCGTGGGTCACAAGCTGGCTCAGGCGCTGGATGGCAATGACGACAGCGGCAGGGTGCTCAGCGTGACACTGCGCAATGCGATTGCCAGCGGCCTGCCCGTGCTGGTGGTGACCAGTGCCGCGTTGGCCCCCCTGGTTCACCAGCAAGTGGCAGCGCGCGACGTCGTGGTCATGCCGCCCTCGCGCAACGGTGGCATGGGCGACTCGATTTCCGCGGCTGTGTCGGCCCGGGCCGACGCGTCCGGATGGCTGCTGCTGCCGGCCGACATGCCGCGCGTGCGCTCAACGACCCTGCAGCAAGTGGCGTTGGCACTTCAGACGCATGCCGTTGCCTATGCCCAGCACCGGGGCCTGCGCGGGCATCCGGTCGGCTTCTCGTCGGAGCTGTTTTCCGAGCTGGTCGCGCTCACCGGAGACGAAGGGGCGCGCCGCCTGGTGGCGCGTTATCCGGCACAAGCGATCGAGGTCGACGACCCGGGGGTCCTGGTCGACATCGATACCGTGCAGGATCTCGCCGCCCTGCGCGCGGTAAAGGGCGGCAGCGCCCTGCCCACTGCGCCACAGCAGCGTCTCTGATTCACGCCACGCCTCAGACTAGCCGGTGCTGGCGAGCCAAGGCGACCAGGCGCTCGATTTCGCGATCGCGCACGCCGCGGTCCTTCAGCGCGCGCGCCGTTTCGAGCAGGTATTCGAGGGTGCTGCCATAGCGGCCGCTGGCGTGTCGCAGGATGTCGAGCAGCTGCGCGTCGGGCAGGGTCCCGGTGTGCTGCGGACTGCGCCGCGACAAGGTGAACGCCAGCGCCTGCACCGGGCCGTGCGCGGTGCGGCAGACCAGCCAGCGCGGGTCGTAGACGCCGGTGGGCATCTCGCGTCGCCACAAGCGTTCGAGTTCCTCTGCCACCTGCCCGTGCGGGATGCGGTAGACAGCACCATGGCACGAGCCGCCCGGCAGCAAGGCGAAGACCAGGCCGGGCCGTTCCGGCGTGCCGCGATTGATGCGCGAGGCCATGCGCAACGCGCGGTGCCAGCCGTGCACCTGTGCGGGCCGGTGCTCCTGGAAGTCGAACTCCGGGCGCCACAGCAGCGAGGCATAGCCGAACACCCACAGATCACTGCGACCACCCCATTCGCGGCGCGCCCGCGCCAGCAGCGCCTGCGGGTCACGCAGCGGCGGCACGCGATTCGTGTCGTCAGGGACGGGGTCCATGCAGTGCGATGATGACATTGGCGGACGTTGACGATGTAACCGGATTACGTGAAAATTGAAGCCATGGTTACATCGCTCACCTGATGCCAGGCCATCGCCATGGACAGCGCCGTCATCGCCGTCACTGAGCGCATCCGCGAGCGCAGTGCGACCTCGCGCCGCACTTACCTGGAACAGCTGGGTGCCATGGCGGCTCGGCCGCGCGGCAGCGACCGCATGGGTTGCGCCAACGTGGCCCACGCGGTGGCCGCGCTGTCGGCGAACGACAAGCTGAAGATCGTCGCCGAGCGCGCGCCACACATCGGCATCGTCAGTTCGTACAACGACATGCTGTCGGCGCATCAGCCCTATGAAGCCTTTCCGGCGCTGATTCGCGACGAGGCGCAGCGGCACGGCGCTACCGTGCAGGTGGCCGGTGGCGTACCGGCCATGTGCGACGGCGTCACGCAGGGCCTGCCCGGCATGGAGCTGAGCCTCTTCTCGCGCGACAACATCGCCATGGGCACCGCGATCGCACTGACCCACGACGTGTTCGACGCTGCGCTCCTGCTCGGCGTGTGCGACAAGATCGTGCCCGGCCTGTTGATCGGTGCACTGCACTTCGGCCATCTGCCCTGTGTGTTCGTGCCCGCCGGGCCGATGAGTTCGGGGCTGTCGAACACGGCCAAGTCGAAAGTCCGCGAGCAGCACGCGCAAGGACTCGTCGGCCGTGACCAGTTGCTCGAGGCCGAGAGCGCGGCCTATCACGGCGCCGGGACCTGCACCTTCTACGGCACGGCCAACAGCAATCAGATGTTGCTCGAAGCGATGGGCCTGCATGTGCCGGGCGCGGCCTTCGTGCACCCGCACGCCACACTGCGCGAGGCGCTGACGCGCGAAGCGGTGCGCAGCGTGCTCGACATCACCCTGGCCAAGCACTACACCCCGATCGGCCGCCTGGTCGACGAACGCTGCATCGTCAACGCGATGGTCGCGCTGCTGGCGACCGGCGGCTCGACCAACCACCTTATCCACTGGGTCGCCGTCGCGCGCTCGGCCGGCCTGCTGATCGACTGGACCGACTTCGCCGACCTGTCGGCCGCGGTGCCTCTGCTGGCGCGCGTCTACCCGAATGGCAACGCCGACGTGAACCAGTTCCAGGCAGCCGGCGGGCCAGGCTACGTGCTGCGCGAGTTGCTCGATGCGGGGTTCATGCACGCCGATGTTGCGACCGTCGACCGCCGCGGCCTGCGTGCGTACTGCGACGAGCCGACGCTCGGCCCTGGGCAAGGTGGCGGGCCGAACCTGGTCTGGCGCGCCTGGCCGCAGGCCAGCGGAGACGACAGCATCGTGCGTCCCGCCGCGAGGCCCTTCTCCGGGAGCGGCGGCCTGCGCCTACTGCAAGGCAACCTGGGCCGTGCGGTGATCAAGACCAGTGCGGTGCCCGAGGACCGCTGGGTCATCGAAGCCCCTGCGCTCGTCTTTGACAGCCAGGAGGCCCTGCACGCTGCCTTCAGGGCCGGCGACATGGAGCGCGATCTGGTGGCGGTCGTGCGCTTCCAAGGTCCGCGCGCCAACGGCATGCCGGAACTCCACAAGCTCACTCCGCCGCTGGCCGTTTTGCAAGGCCGGGGCTTCAAGGTCGCCCTGGTCACCGACGGGCGCATGAGCGGCGCCTCGGGCAAGGTGCCGGCGGCCATCCACCTCAGCCCGGAAGCGCTGGCGGGAGGCGCCTTGGCGAAGGTCGTCGACGGCGACGTCATCCGGCTGGACGCTGTCGCCGGCACGCTCGATGCCCTGGTCGATGAAGCGACGTGGGCCGCGCGCAGCACCGCCCCGATCAATCCGGCCAGTGCCGAGCAGAACGCCCATGGCCTGGGGCGCGAGCTGTTCAGCGGCATGCGCAAGAATGTCTCCGGCGCCGAGCAGGGCGCGTGCACTTGGTAGCGAAGGGCGCCCACGTGATCAAGAACAGCGTCGAATTGGTGGCCTTCGGCCCGGTCATTCCGGTCATCGTCCTGCAGCGGCTCGAGCACGCCGTGCCGATGGCACGGGCCCTCGTCAACGGGGGCGTGCGCGTGCTCGAAGTGACACTGCGCACCCCCGCGGCGCTGGACTGCATGCGCGCCATCGCGCGCGAGGTCACCGAGGCGATCGTCGGCGCCGGCACCTTGCGCAGTGCAGCCGACGTGCTGGCGGCGCGTGATGCCGGTTGCCAGTTCGGTGTCAGCCCGGGTTACAGCGTCGAGATCGCTGCGGCTTGCCGCGAGGCGCAATTGCCGCTGCTGCCTGGCGTGGCGACGGCCAGCGAGGTGATGGCGGCCAACGCCGGTGGCCTGACATTCCTGAAGTTCTTTCCGGCAAGTGCAGCGGGTGGCGTGTCGATGCTGAAAGCGCTTGCCGGGCCGTTCCCCGACATCGTGTTCTGCCCCACCGGCGGCATCACAGTCGAGACGGCGCCGCAGTTCCTCTCGCTGGCCAACGTCAAGGTCTGCGGCGGCTCGTGGCTGACGCCGGCAGACGCGCTGGACAACGGTGATTGGGCGCGCATCACGCGGCTCGCGCGCGCGGCCAGCGCGCTGCGCTGAGTCAGTCCGATGCGCTCCTGATCAGTGCCGCCATCTGGGCGGCATCGTCACCGACTTCGTTGCCGAGGCCGGCGGCGACGCCCAGCCGGTCGGCCTCGCTGCGGTTCTGGGTGACCTTCCACTTGCCGACCAGGGAAGTCAGCGGGATCTCGATACCGACGATCGCCCTCAACATTTGCTGCACGTAGTCTTCCGGCGCGTCGCTGACCTGCCAGGGGTGAGCGCGCGGCTCCTCGTGACGGCGCGTCAGGTCACTGACCAGCCTGTGCAGCCAGTCTGCATCCTCGATCGCGCGCAGAGGCCCCTGCGCATGCACGACGGCGTAATTCCAGGTTGGCACCACCTTGGCGTTGGTGGACTTAGCGGCGTACCAGGACGGCGTGATGTAGGCCTGCGGTCCGCTGAACACCGCCAGCACCGCGCTGCCGGCAGCCGCGCGCCACAACGGATTGGCACGCGCGACGTGGCCGCGAAGCAGCCCGTGTTCGCCTTGGCTGGGGTCGTACATCAGCGGAATGTGGTCGGCGCTGAAGCCATCGTCCGTGCGAGACACCAGCGTGGCCAGGGGATGTGCCGCCATCAGCCTGGCAAGCTGTTCGCGGTCGGGCTGTGCGAAGTGCTTGGGCAGGTACATCGCTCACCAGGCGCCGGTGTTGGGCATCGATTTCCAGGGCTCGGCCGGCGCCTTCGCTTCGCCGGCCTGCAGCAGCTCGACCGAGATGTTGTCGGGCGAGCGCACGAAGGCCATGCGGCCATCACGCGGTGGGCGGTTGATGGTCACCCCGTGATCCATCAGGCGCTGGCAGGTGACGTAGATGTCGTCCACCGCGTACGCCAGGTGACCGAAGTTTCGGCCACCGGTGTAGACCTCGCCGGTGCCGTCACTCGGCCAGTTGTAGGTCAGCTCAACCTGCGCCGAAGGGTCGCCTGGTGCGGCCAGGAAGACCAGGGTGTAGCGGCCCGCCTCGTTGTCGCGCCGCGACAGCATCTCCAGGCCGAGGGCGTCGCGATAGAAGCGCAGCGACTGTTCGATGTCCGTCACGCGGACCATGGTGTGCAGGTATTTCATGGCCTCATTGTCGCGGAAGGTCGAAGATCAGGCAGGTGGTGGTGGCATGGGCGTAGAGCGTGCCGTCGGGTCCGACCAGTCGCGCCTGAGCCGTCGCCATCTGCCGGCCGCCGTGCAGCACTTCGCCCTCGGCGCGCACGCGCTGCACCTTGGGGCTGAGGGCGCGCACGAGGTTGATACTCAGCTCCGCCGTCGCGTAGCCGCGGCCGGGCGGCATCGTGGTGTGAACAGCGCAGCCGAGCGCCGAGTCGAGCAGGGTGGCGAACCACCCCCCATGCACCGTGCCCATCGGATTCAGGTGCGCCGGCCCCGGCGTGCCCTGGAACACGGCGCGACCCGGGCCGACTTCGATCAGCAGGTAGTCGAGCGTGCTGGCGATCGTTGCCGGCGGCAGGTCGCCGCTCAGGATGCCCTGCATCTGCGCCAGGCCAGCCATCGTGAGGATCCGATCGCGTGCGACCACGCCCGGCTTGGCGCCGACTGCATGGCGAGCGCGTTGGGCGGTTTCGGCGACCAGCCAGGCGTCGAGTCGGGATTCAGGGCTCGTCATCGTCTCTCCATTTACTTGCATATACAATTAGTTTAGGCCATCATCGGCAGCATGACAACTGGACGCGAGACGGCTCCCCGCGGCTGCACCAACCTCAAGCTGCGCCAGGCCAGCCGCCTGATCACGCGCCACTACGAGGCCTATGTCGCACCTACCGGGCTGAAGAACACCCAGTACTCGCTGCTGTCGCATGTGGTCAAGCTCGGGCCGATCCGCGCCGGCGACCTGGCCGCTGCGATGCAACTCGACGCCTCGACCCTGACGCGCAACCTGCAGCCCTTGCTGCAGCAAGGTTGGGTGCGCGTCAGCACAGGCGAAGACGCACGCAGTCGCGACATCGAAGCCACCGAGAGTGGCCGCGCCCTGCGCCAGCATGCGCAGCGCGCCTGGAAGCAGGCGCAGTTGGCCCTGAATGCACGCCTGGGTGAGGCGCGGGTGGCGTCCCTGCACAGCCTGATTGACGAATGCGTGGCCCTGCTGGCCAAGACCGACGAGAGTGAGCACAACGATGAATGACGTCGCACCGACGCGCAGTGCGCTGCCTCCACTGGCCTGGGTGCTGATTGCTGCCGCCGGCACGTTCGCACTGACGATGGGCGCGCGCCAGTCGATGGGCCTGTTCCTGGGCAACCTGAACACCAGCACTGGCCTCGGCCTGGCCAGCATCAGCCTGGCCTTCGCCTTCGGACAGCTCTGGTGGGGTCTGACGCAACCACTGGCCGGCATCGTGGCCGACCGTGTCGGGCCCGGCCGCGTGCTCGTCGTGGGCGTTACGCTGGTAGCGATCGGCACGGCCCTGATCCCCTTGATGACGACCACGCTGGGCCTGATCGTGGCCATCGGCGTGCTCGCAGCGGGCGGCGCCGGCATGGCTGGGCCCTCGGTGCTGATGGCCGCGACCACCCGGCTGGTGGCTCCCGAGCGGCGCGCATTCGCCACCGGCATCGTCAATGCCGGCGGCTCGTTCGGCCAGTTCGTCTTCGCCCCGATCGCGCAGGGCATCACCGCGGTGGCCGGTTGGGCCGCGGCCCTGCAGTCGTTGGCGCTGATCACGCTGCTGGCGTTGCCCGCGGCCTGGGTGTTGCGCGGCCGCGTCGCGCCTGAGGCAACCGGCGGCGCCGCAGTGGCGCCACGCGAAACCACCCGCGCTGCCGTCGCGCGCGCGCTGTCCGATCCGAGCTTTCGCCTGCTGTCGCTCGGCTTCTTCGTCTGCGGCTTCCACGTCGCGTTCCTGGCAACCCATCTGCCGGGTGTGGTGGCCAGCTGCGGTCTGCCACCCGAAGTGGGTGCATGGTCGATCGCCATGATCGGCCTGTTCAACATCATCGGCAGCCTGGGCATCGGCTGGCTGATGGGTTACCAGGGCGGGCGCTGGCAGATGAAGTCGCTGTTGTCGTTGATCTACGCCGTGCGCGGTGTGGCGGTGCTGGCCTTCGTGCTGGCGCCGAAGACGACGTCGGTGATGCTTGTCTTTGCAGCGGTGATGGGCCTGACTTTCCTGTCGACCGTGCCACCAACGGCCGGTCTGGTCGCGCGCTTCTTCGGCCCGGCCCACATGGCCACCTTGTTCGGCCTGGTGATGGTGTCGCACCAGGTCGGCGGTTTCCTGGGAGCTTGGCTCGGCGGCAAGGCCTTCGACCTCACCGGCAGCTACGACTGGATGTGGTACGCCGACATCGTGCTGGCCATCGGTGCGGCCCTCGTCCACCTGCCGATCGTCGAGCGCAGGCCGGCTCAGCCGGAGCGCGCCGTGGCGGCGCCCGGCTCGGCATCGCCGTAGGCGTCGCGCCAGCGCTGCGCCATGCGTGGGTTGGTGTCCAGGCGAGACTCGGGCAGGCCATCGGGGACATGCCAGTTGGCCACGCAGGACTCGATTGCCGTGTGTTCGATCGGTTTCAGCGCGGACGGCTCATCGAGGCTGCCGACCGACAGATCCATCCTCTCGCTGTCGAGAAACTCGAACGACATTGGCGTGCCGCAGTGGCTGCAGAAGCCGCGCCGGGCGAACTTGGACGATGCGTAGTAGGCCGGCGCCGACAGCCATTGCACCTCGGTCTTGCGCAGGTTGAACCAGGTGGCGCGGGTGGTACCCATGCCGAGCTGGCACATGCGGCAATGGCAGTAGTAGCCTTCGCGGTGGTCCGGCGTGGCGCGGTAGCGGACGGCGCCGCACAGGCAGCCCCCTTCGAGCGGTGGCAGGGTGTTCGGTGCAGTCATGGCACAAGCATAAAACTAGCCGCCCGCGCCCGCCAGGACCGCAAGGCCGATGAGGGCGAACACCGCCGCCGCGATGCGGTGCACCCAGGCGATCGGCATGAAGCGTACCGCCCTTTCGCCCAGGAGCACCGCGGGCACGTTGGCGATCATCATGCCCAGCGTGGTGCCTGAGGTGACCGTGAGCAGGGCGTCGTAGCGCGCGGCGAGCATCACGGTGGCGATCTGGGTCTTGTCGCCCATCTCGGCCAGGAAGAAGGCCATGGCCGTGATGCCGAAGATGCCGAGCCGGCTGCGGCGCTGGTCTTCACCCACCGCTTGGGCATGGTCAGGCACTAGCATCCACAGTGATACCGCGATGAAGGACAGGCCCAGACCCCAGCGTAGCGCCTGCGGATCGAGCAGGCGCGTCAGCCAGGTGCCCAGCGCCGCAGCCAGCGCGTGGTTGAGCAGGGTGGCCACCAGGATGCCCAGGATGATCGGCCGCGGCGCGCGGTAGCGCGCGGCCAGCAGCAGGGCCAGCAACTGGGTCTTGTCGCCGATCTCGCCGAGAGCGACGACGCCGGTGCTGACGGCGAAGGCTTCGAAAGTCACAAGGCCTCCGAGGCGCCGCGCGCCGCCCCCCCGAGGGGGTGTTCGCGCTCGGGGCGGCCCAGCGCACTCAAACGGTGTAGTTCAAGGTCATGCGCCCGCCGTCGACGAGCAGCGTGTCGCCGGTCATGTAGCTGGCCGCGTCGCTGAGCAGGAAGGCCACGACACCGGCGATCTCGTCGGGCTCGCCCAGGCGCTTCATCGGCGTGCGGCTCATGATGCGGGCCTTGGCTTCTTCGCTCGTCAGCACCGCCCTGGCGGCGAGCTCGGTGGCGATGGTGCCGGGCGCGACGCCATTGACGCGGATGCCGTGCTCGGCCAGCGCCAGTGCCATCACGCGCGTGAGCTGGTCGATGCCGCCCTTGCTGGCGTTGTAGCTGGCGATGCTGGCGATGGTGAGGCGAGCGTTGACCGAGCTCATGTTGACGATGGCGCCGCCGCCACACTGCGCCACCAGTTGCCGCGCCACCGCCTGGCCGACCAGGAAGTGGCCCTTCAGGTTGACGTCGATCACGGCGTCCCAGTCGGCTTCGCCGATGTCGAGGAAGGGCCCGGCCCTGAAGATGCCGGCGTTGTTGACCAGGCCGTCGACGCGGCCGAAGGCGGCCAGCGTGGCGGCGAGCGCCGCATCGACATCGGCCTTGCTCGCCACATTGCAATGCTGGTAGACGGCCAGCACACCGTCGGCCGCCAGCGCGGTGGCCAGCGCCTGGCCGTGCACGTCGTCGACGTCCCACAGCGCGACGGCCGCTCCGTCGGCCGCCAGCCGGCGCACACAGGCTTCGCCGATGCCCTGCGCGGCGCCGGTGACCACGAACACGCGGCCCTCGAGGCCGAACCCGATCTGCTTGCTCATTCCTTCTTGCCTTTCTCGAGCCACACGCCCATGCCCTGTGCATTGAGCTCGATGTCCATCGCCAGCAGGGCGAGTTTTTCCGGCACGTGTTCGACGCCGTGCGCAGCCAGGCTTGATGCGTACAGCGCCGCCAGCCCGCGCTTCAGCGCATCGTGCCGTTGGGGCGCATGGCGCTCGCGCTCGGCCAGGGCGACCATGGCGGAGAGCATCGAAAGCACCCGATCGGCCGCGCGAGGCACCTCGGTCAGGCCGCTGTAGTGCGTGACGTACATGCGGACTGGCGCGAACGACAGCAAGCGCAGCACCGAATCGCGCAGGGCCGGCGGGTCGAACTGCACCGGCACGGTGTTGGGGAACATCCAGGCGCCCTGAGCCGTGTCGAACTCGCGGTACGAAGAGCCGAAGGTGTCGCCGCTGAACCAGCCGCGGGTAATTGGATCCCACACGCAATGGTGGTGGCGCGCGTGGCCGGGGGTGTCGATCAGGTGCAGCACACGGTCGCCACCGAGCGCTAGGTCCATGCCGTCGTGGCTGAGGCGCACGCGGGACTTGTCGACAGCGACCAGGCGGCCGTAGGAGCGCGCCATCTCCTCCGCGCCGTAGACCGCGAGCGCGCCTTCATGCAGCGCGGTCGGGTCGATCATGTGCTTTGCGCCGCGCGGGTGTACGAGCATCGTCGCGCTCGGCAGTTCGCGCATCAACAGGCCGGCGCCTCCGGCGTGGTCGAGGTGCACGTGCGTCGGGATCACCCAGTCCACCGCGTCGCGCGCTAGGCCCAGGGCCGCCAGAGCGGCTAAGTGGCGCGGCACGGCGTGGTTGGTGCCGGTGTCGATGAAGGCCGCACGACCGTTGTGAACGACGAGGTAGGCAGCATCGAAGCGTGGGCGCTGGAAGCCGGTGTCGATGGCGAAGACGCCGCCGCCCAGATCGTCGACGAAGCCGGGCAAGGCAGCAGGACGGGTGGTCATGGCGATGATTCTAGGCAGCGCACTGGCGGCGTCGGGTGCGACCCATGCGGCGTCTGCTCGCGGCGCCTGGTGCCGGTCTCGGGAACGGCCTATGCGCAACGTGACCTTCACGTCCTCCATCGAAACGATGGCGCCAGAGGACTCATCGGGACCACGTCGCCGGATGTCAGCGCGCGGGGGGCACTCGCCCGCGATGCCTCAGAACGGCAAGTGTTTCAACTCTGCTGCTGTACCAACACCGCATACAGCTTCGCGACGTCGGCCGTGCCGTCGTTGCCGGTCACGCTGCGCAGCATCTGCAGGCCCTTGGCGCGCGTTTTGGGTGCTTGCGCGAGGGCCAGCGCCAGGCGCAGCTTGGCGTCGTCGGGGCGCTTCAGGTTGCCCTTGGCGATGCCCTTCTCGATCAGGTCCACGGCCTTGTCGGCCTGGCCCATCGAGGCGTAGACGGTGCCGACCTTGACCAGGTCGTTGCCTTCCTTCTGAGTCGAGGCTTCCGTGGCAGCTTGCGCGATCTCGGCGGCGCTTTCGGCCTGCTGCTTGAGCACCAGGTCCTTCAGGCGCTGGTGACGTGCGGCCTGGTCTCCGGTGCCCAGGGCGCCTGCGGCGTAGCCCTTGTCGACGATCGACTTGGCCTCGACCGGCAGACCGGCCTGCAGCGAGAGCTGGGCCATTTCCATGAAGTCCTCGGTCTTGGTGATCAGGCCGTTGGCGAGCTTCAGGCGCATCACGTCCAGGCCCAAGCGGTCGGCGAAGCCGGGCTTGCGCTGGATCGAGGCCAGGTGGGCGGTCCAGTAGTCCTTCTTGGCGTAATACAGCACCAGCCGCTCCAGAGCATGCGAGTAGGCGCCGTTGTTGCCCAGGCGCTTGGCGGCATCGGCCAGGCGCAGCAGGTCGTCTTCGCTGGGGCGGCGGCCGGCCTGTTCAGCGGCGCTCACCTGGGCCTGCGCGTCCTTGAAGATCTGAGAGTAGTCACCGCTTTGAGACTGCAGGTAAGCGGCCAATTGGTTCAGCGAGGCGCTGTTGCCGCCGGCAGCGCGCGCCTTGCCGATCCACTCCGAGGCTTTGGCATTGTTCTTCTGCTGAGAGTAGGCATAGGCTAGCGATTCGGCGATCTGTGCCTGTTCGCCGGCGGCCAGGCGCCCGGAAGCCATGGCCGACTCGAAGGCTGCGATGGCGGCGCCGCTGTCACCTGCGCGCTGGGCGGCGGCGCCCTTCATGCGGTCGATCATCAACTGCTCAGCGGGGTTCTTGCCGCCCACGGCATCGGCCTCGCGCGCCTTGGCCAGCGCTTCGCGGGCCTTGCCGCCCTTGAGCAATTCGCTCGCTTGCTGGAGCGGCCTGCCCACCTCGGGGCGGATGCCCTGCGCCAAGGCGCTGCTCACCAGGCCAGCAGCCAGCAGGGCGGTGGTCAAGAGGCGGATCGATTTCATGGGCTTGCTTTCGCGTGCGGTGATGGGAATGAAATACGGGGACCGGCCGCTTGCCGGCAACGATCCCCGCGTGGCTGCCGTTGACGCCGGCGTCTCAGCGCATCAGTTCATGAACTGTTCGTTACCGACGAGCCCGATCTTGGTCACGCCCAGACGCTGGGCGTTGGCCATCACGGCGGCGACGTACTTGTAGGTCACCAGCTTGTTGGGGCGCAAGTGCACTTCCTGCTGGTCGGGCTCGGCGGCCACTGCGGCCAGCTTTCCTTGCAACTCGCCCATGGTCACTGCCACGCCGTTCCAGCCGATTGTTCCGTCGAAGTCGACGTCCACGCGGATCGGCGGGCGCGGCTCCTTGGGCTGGGCATTGTTCGGGATCGGCATGTTCATCTTGACTGCATGTGTCTGGATCGGGATGGTGATGATGAACAGGATCAACAACACCAGCATGACGTCGATCAGCGGCGTCATGTTCATCTCGATCATCGGGGCGTCTTCACCGCCGCTGCCACCTACTTGCATCGACATCTTGTTTGCTCCCTAGCGCGACACCACGCCCGGCGGCGGTTCAGTGATAAAGCCGACTTTGAGGATGCCCGCACGCTGGCAGGCCACGACCACGCGGCCAACCGATTCGTAGCGGACTTCGCCGTCGCCGCGGATGTGCACTTCAGGTTGCGGTTCCTTGACGGCCTCGAGCTTGAGCCGTGTGACCAAAGTCTCGATGTCGGGCAGGCGCTGCATACCCCAGTGCACCTCCCCATCGCGATTGACGGCGATGACGATGTTCTCGGGCTTGGTCTGCGTCGGAACATTGCGCTCCTTAGGCAGTTCGAGCTTGATGCTCTGCGTGACCACCGGAACGGTGATCATGAAGATGATCAGCAGCACCAGCATCACGTCCACCAGGGGCGTGGTGTTGATGGTGGAGTTCATCTCCTCTTCGTCGCCGTCTTCCGACGCTACGTTCATCGACATCGACTGTCTCCTCGCTGATCGTTGCGTTGAACGGTCAGCGCTTCCCGGCCAGCAGCACGTTGTGCACGTCGCCCGAGAAGGCGCGCACGCGCTCCATCGCGCTCTTGTTGCGACGGATCAGCCAGTTGTAGCCCATCACCGCGGGCACCGCGACGGCCAGGCCGATCGCGGTCATGATCAGGGCTTCGCCGACTGGCCCCGCCACCTTGTCGATCGAGGCCTGGCCCGAGATGCCGATGCTGGTCAGCGCGTGGAGGATGCCCCAGACAGTGCCGAACAGGCCGACAAACGGCGCCGTGGAGCCGACGGTCGCCAGGAAGGCCAGGCCATCCTGCAGGCGGCTGTTGATGTTGTCGACGGAGCGCTGGATGCTCATGCCGATCCAGGTGTGCTTGTCGATCGTGTCGACGAGCGAGCCCTCATGGTGTTCGCTCGCCTTGAGCCCGCTCTCGGCAATGAAGCGGAAGGCACTGCCTTCGTCCAAGCCCTCGGCACCCTTCCTGATCGAGCCCGCGGCCCAGAAGCTGTCGCCGGCGTGCTTGGCACTGCGCATCAGCTTGCTCTGCTCGAACAGCTTGGTGAAGATGACGTACCAACTCCCCATCGACATGATGATCATGATGATCAGCGTGGTGCGGGTGATGATGTCGCCTTCCCTCCACATCGCTTCGATGCCGTAGGGGTTGTCGACGGTCTCTTTGCTCACCGTGGGTGCCGGCGCTGGCGTGGCTGAAGGAGCCGCCACAGGGGCCGGCGCCGCTGCCTCCGCTGCTGGAGCCGAGGCCTGGGCCAGGGCGGTCATCGGCAGGCTCGAGGCCAGCGTGGCCAGTGCTATCAATGCGGCAGCAAGGGGCGCGCGGGCAAGATGGATCAAAGACATGGTTCCTCCAGAGAACAAACGCGCGTAATGGCTGAGGCCGCGCTGGTACCGAACTACGATCAACGGCAGGGGCGGGCGCCCAAGCTCAATTTGTCAATTTCCAAACGTACTCGACGTCAGCAAACGCGCCGACGGCTTTGCCGTTTTCATCTCGGCCGGGCCGGAACTTGCATTCACTCAACCCGCTCACGGCCGCCCGATCGAGCGTCTTGTGCGCACGTGATGGACCAGCTGATCTGAGCACTTCGGCGCCGATCATCTTGCCGGCCGCATCAATGGTGAATCGAATCTTGGTTGTCCCCGTCGCCTCTTCCTTCAAGGCGGCAGCGGGGTAGTCGGGCTTGCAGTCGCTGACGCTAGTGATTGCAGCGACCGCTGCCACTCGCGCCGGCGCGGGCGCGGGCGGTGCCTCTGGTGCCACCGGGGCAATCGCCACGGGCGCCGGCGGCGGCGCCACGGGCGTGACGGTGATCGTCGGGGCCGGTGTCGGCGGCGGGTTCACCACGACTTCCGGTGGCGGCACGAAGCTCGGCGGCGGCGGCGCGAACTTCGGCGGCGGCGGCAGGTTTTCGGGCGGCGGCGGCGGGGGCTTGATCTCTTCGATGATCTTGGTCTCGATCGGACCCTTGATCACTTCGATCACGGTCCGCGCAAGGCCATTGATCAGCGCCCAGCCCAGCAGGATGTGCATCACGATCACGATGCCGATCCCGATCGCGTGTTTGCCGGGATTGCGTTGTTGCTCGGCGTAGTTCAAACCACTGTCCTCCAGACGTCCGAGGTTTCCGGGCGCTGCTTGTGCAAACCAACAGCCTTGTGGGCTGGTGCAACGGCAAGCGTTGCAGGATGTCAATCGGTGACCTGCACCGCGAAGGGCGTGAATATATCGCCAAAGTGCACGGGTCCGACTCGGGGCATCACCTTAATGGTGTCGCCCCACGCTCGTCGTGCTGACGAACTGTCGGACATCGTTGGTGGAGACGAGGAGGATCGAACTCCTGACCTTCGCATTGCGAACGCGACGCTCTCCCAGCTGAGCTACGCCCCCACGACAGGGCAGAATTCTAGCAGTCGGCTTGGTGTCTTCCGTTCGGACGCAAGGCCGCGCACGCGCTCGATGCCACTGATGACAGACAGAAAACTGGGACCGAACATGCAAGACCCTGACTGGCTAGACTCGCAGTACGACAACCGACGCCGAGTACCTGAATTCGCACAGCACCTGTCGCGCTGGCGCGAAGCTTCGCTGCACGCCCGCGGCGGCCTCCGTTGCCACCTCGACATACCCTACAGCGCCGACGGTCGCCTGGCCCTGGACGTATTTCCGGCAGCGCAGCCGCGCGCCCCGGTGCTGATGTTCATTCACGGCGGCTACTGGCGCTCGCTGAACAAGTCCGATTTCTCGTTCGTCGCCACGCCGTTCGTGGCCGCCGGGTCGATGGTGGTCGTGCCCGAATATTCGCTGTGCCCGGCCGTCACGGTCGACGCCATTGCGCTGCAAATGGCTCATGCGCTGGCCTGGGTGCACATGCATGCCGCGCAGTATGGCGGCGACGCATCGCATTGCGTGGTGGCGGGGCACTCGGCCGGGGGCCATCTGGCGGCGATGCTGCTCACTTGCGACGGCCGACGCGTTTCGCGTGAGCTGCCGACGCAACTGCTGCGAAGTGCCGTGTCGATATCGGGCTTGTACGACCTGGCGCCGATTGCCGCCACGCCCTACCTGCAGGTCGATCTGCGTCTGACCCCCGAGGTCGTCGCACGCACCAGTCCGGCCAATTTTGCGGCTCCGAGCGGCGCGCGCCTGGCCAGTGTGGTCGGTGCGCTCGAGAGCGAAGAGTTCCGCCGCCACAACCGCCTGATCCGCGACCGATGGGGATCCCGGGTGGTGCCGATCTGCGAGGAGCTTGCCGGTCGCAACCACTTCACCGCACTCGACGAGCTTGTCGAGCCTCAGACAAGGCTGCAGCAGTGCGTTCTGCAGTGGCTCGCCGATTGAGTGCGGTCATGCGCCGACCTGCGCTATGATCATTACACGAAAGATAGTTTATTGCTATTGATCGGATAGCGCCATTGCATTGGCGGACCCCCTGTCAGTGAGATACCGTTTGCAGCACGCCGATTGCCAACACAGGAGAGCGACATGGGCTTGAAGGGATCGAAAACCGAGCAGAACCTGAAGGACGCCTTCGCGGGTGAGTCGCAGGCCAATCGCCGGTACCTGTACTTCGCGAACAAGGCCGACATCGAGGGCCAGAACGACGTTGCGGCGCTGTTCCGATCCACTGCAGAAGGAGAAACCGGCCACGCGCACGGCCACCTGGAGTTCTTGGAAACGGTGGGCGACCCGGCCACCGGCCTGCCGATCGGCAGCAGCCGCTTGAACCTGAAGGCTGCTGTGGCCGGCGAGACGCACGAGTACACCGACATGTACCCCGGCATGGCCAAGACCGCGCGCGACGAGAGCTTCGATGAGATCGCCGACTGGTTCGAGACCCTGGCCAAGGCCGAGCGCTCGCACGCCAATCGCTACCAGAAGGCGCTCGACGCCCTGGTGGACTGAGGCTTTCCTAACCTCCTGAGCAAGGGGCTGCGTGCCCCTTGTTTTCCATCTGGCGGAGCATATGCGCGAAGGCAATCTCGAGGCACCGACAAGGCACCCGATCGACTGGAAGAATCCGGCTTTCCATGACGAAACCGCGGCCCTCAAGGAGATGGAGCGGGTGTTCGACATCTGTCATGGTTGCCGGCGCTGCGTCAGCTTGTGCCAGAGCTTTCCCAACCTGTTCGACCTGGTGGACGCCACCGAAGACGGCGAAGTCCACGGTGTGAAGAAGGAGGACTACTGGAAGGTCGTCGACCAGTGCTACCTGTGCGACCTGTGCTACATGACGAAGTGTCCGTACACGCCTCCGCATCCTTGGAACCTCGACTTCCCGCATCTGATGCTGCGGGCCAAGGCGATCAAGTTCAAGAAGGGCTCGGTGGGCGCCGGCGAGCAGTTCCTGGCCTCGACCGATGTGCACGGCAGCTTCGCCGGCATCCCGGTGATCGTGCAGACGGTCAACGCGGTGAACCGGACCAAGCTGGCGCGCAAGGCGATGGATAAGGCGCTCGGCGTGCACCCCGAAGCCTGGATGCCCGAGCTGGCGACGCAGCGCTTTCGCTGGGGCGCCAGCAAGCAAGGCAAGGCGACGGTCGTCAACAATGGCCAGCGCACACCTGGGCGAGTGGCGATCTTCTCCACCTGCTATGTCAACTACAACGAGCCTGGCATCGGGCACGACTTGGTCAAACTGCTGGAGCACAACGACATTCCGTATGTGATCGTCGAGAAGGAATCGTGCTGCGGCATGCCTAAGCTCGAATTGGGCGATCTCGACTCGGTGGCGCGCCACAAGGAGGCCAACATGCCGACGTTGGCGCGCTACGCCAAGGACGGCTTCGCGATCGTCAGCGCCGTGCCGAGCTGCACCCTCATGTTCAAGCAGGAACTTCCGCTGATGTTCCCGGAATGCGCCGACACACAGGCGGTGAAGGAGGCGATGTTCGATCCCTTCGAATACCTCATCGCGCGCCACAAGGACGGGCTGTTGAAGACGGATTTCAAGGCCGCGTTGGGCAAGGTCAGTTACCACATTCCTTGTCATGGCCGGGTGCAGAACATTGGCAAGAAGACGGAGGAAATGTTCAAGCTGGTCGGCAGCAAGGTCGAGGTGACGCTGAACACCATCGAGCGCTGCTCGGGCCACGCCGGTACCTATGGAGTGAAGACGCTGACGCACCCGATGGCGATGAAGATCGGCAAGCCGGTGTTCAAGGCGATGGCCAGGGACGAACCCGACTTCATCAGCAGCGACTGCGCGCTGGCCGGCCACCACATCGCGCAGGGCATGGCCCTGGCCGGCACGCCTGCGAAGGCGCTCCGGCACCCGCTGACCCTGGTGCGCATGGCCTATGGATTGGAGTGAACGCCGCATGACCATCACCAAGGACAGCCTCCTGACGCTCGAGGCGTACTCGAGGATCCGCAAGAGCAGCCAGCCTGCGGCGATTGCCCACCGACGCCTGCGCAGCGTGCAGCTCGGCGACCACATCACGCTCCAGTTCGAAGACGAGCAGACCATCCGGCGCCAGATCCAGGAGATGTTGCACATCGAGAAGACCTTCGATGAGGACGGCATTCGCAGCGAGATCGACGCCTACGCAGCCCTGGTGCCCGACGGTTCGAACTGGAAGGCGACGATGCTGATCGAGTATCCCGACGTGCATGAGCGCAAGCGCGAGTTGGCGCGGCTGATCGGCGTCGAGCACCGCATGTTCGTCGAAGTCGAAGGTCATGTCCGTGCCTATGCCTTCGCCGACGAAGACCTCGACCGAAGCACCGATGAGAAGACCTCTGCGGTGCACTTCCTGCGCTTCGAGTTCAGTCGTTCGCAGTGTGCGGCGATCCGCGCCGGCGCGGCCGTCAAGATCGGCTGTGACCACACCCATTACCCGGCGCACGTGGTCGTCGCGCCGGAATCGCTGGCCAGTCTGGCGGGCGACCTGAGGTGAAGGCCGGCACGGCGCAGTTGTCGCCGGTCGTTGCGGGAACCTGGCGCATGGCGTCGTGGGGCTGGCCTGTGGCGACGCGACTGCGCTGGATCGAGCAGTGCATCGAGCTGGGAGTCACCAGCTTCGACCATGCCGACATCTACGGAGACTACGCCGTCGAGACCCTCTTCGGCGAAGCGTTGGCCGCAGCCCCTGGCCTGCGCGATCGCCTGCAGTTGGTCGGCAAGTGCGGTATCAAACGGGTCTCGTCGCAGCGACCCCAGCACGCAATCAAGTCGTACGACAGTTCGTGCGCACACGTGACTGCTTCGGTCGAGGCTTCGCTGCGTAGCCTGCACACCGACCGACTCGACCTGCTGTTGATCCATCGACCCGATGCCTTGATGGACCCCGACGAGCTGGCTGAAACCTTCCGCAGCTTGCGCGCCGCTGGCAAGGTGCTGCGCTTTGGCGTATCGAACCATTCGCCAGCGCAGTTTGCGCTGTTGCATCGTCGGATTCCCCTCGAAACGAACCAGATCGAGTTTTCGCCGCTGCAGCTCCAGGCGCTGGCCGACGGTACTCTGGAGCAATGCCTGGATCTCGGTCTGCGACCCATGGTCTGGTCGGCGCTTGCCGGAGGCCGCCTCTTCACCGCCGACGATGCCCAGACGCAGCGCGTGCGCGAAATCCTCGATGCACTTGCCCGAGCGCACGGTGTCAGTGTGGCCACGGTGGCCTATGCCTGGATCCTGCGGCATCCGGCCAGGCCGCGACCCATCACCGGATCCGGGCGCATCGAAGCGGTTGCCGAGGCCGTCGCGGCGCTGTCGCTGCGCCTGCCGGCCGAAGACTGGTACCGCGTCTGGCGGGCGAGCGCCGGTCAGGACGTGGCTTGACTGCGGGCTCTCCCTCGTTGCCGGACGACCGCGCCAGACGCTGAGGTGAGAATGGCGGCCCCTTGACTGTGCAGGAGCCGCCATGACCCCCGCTGGCAGCGATTTCGGCCTGATCGGCCTGGCCGTCATGGGCCAGAACCTGGCCCTGAATGTCGAAAGCCGCGGCTTCGATGTGGCCGTGTTCAACCGCAGCGCCGAAGTGACGCAGGCCTTCGTTGCCGCGCATCCCGACAAGCGTCTGCGCGCGACCTCGACGCTGCCGGCTTTCATTGCCGCGCTGAAGCGGCCGCGCACCGTGATGCTGATGGTCAAGGCCGGCGCACCGGTCGACGCGGTGATCGAGCAGCTGTCGCCGTTGCTCGACGAAGGCGACATCGTGATCGACGGCGGCAACAGTCTTTACACGGACACCGAGCGTCGCTCGGCGGCCCTGGGCGCGCGCGGTCTGCGTTTCGTCGGTGCCGGTGTGTCGGGCGGGGAGGAGGGCGCGCGCAAGGGGCCGGCGATCATGCCCGGCGGCCCACACAGCACCTGGCAGGTGCTGAAGCCGATCTTCGAGAGCATCGCCGCCAAGGTCGACGGCCAACCCTGCGTGATCCATATCGGCGAGGGCGGTGCGGGGCACTACGTGAAGATGGTGCACAACGGCATCGAGTACGGCGACATGCAGCTGATCTGCGAGGCCTATGCGCTGTTCCAGGCGGCCGGGATGGACAGCGACCAGATGGCCGAGGTGTTCGAGCACTGGAACGAAGGCGAACTGCAGAGCTATCTGGTCCAGATCACCGGAAAGATCCTGCGTCAGCGCGATCCCGAGAGCGGTGCGCCGGTGGTGGAGCTGATCCTCGACAAAGCGGGGCAGAAAGGCACGGGGCAGTGGACGTTGATGAACGCCGCCGAGAACGCCGTGGTCGTCAGCACCATCAATGCCGCGGTCGAGGCGCGTGTGCTGTCGTCGATGAAGGCGGCGCGCGTAGCGGCCAGTCACGTGCTGCAGGGGCCGGCGGCAAGAATCGATGTCGACCGGGCGCAGCTTGTGGCACAGGTCCGCGACGCGCTCTATGCCTCCAAGATCGTCAGCTACACCCAAGGCTTCGACCTGATGCGCACGATGAGCGAACGCAAGGCCTGGTCCCTCGACCTGGGCGGCATCGCGAGCATCTGGCGTGGCGGCTGCATCATCCGCGCGCGCTTCCTCAACCGAATCACCGAGGCTTATCGCGCCGATCCGGCATTGGCCAACCTGATGCTGGCACCGTTCTTCCGCGAGGCTTTGAACGAGGCCCAAGGGGCCTGGCGACAGGTGGTTGCGACGGCTGTGAGCCACGGCATCGCCGTGCCGGCGATGAGCGCGTCGCTGGCCTACTACGACGCCTACCGCAGCGCGCGCCTCCCCGCGAACCTGCTGCAAGCGCAACGCGACTTCTTCGGCGCCCACACCTATGAACGGGTCGATAGGCCCGCCGGGCAGAGCTTCCACACCGACTGGCCGGAAGTGATCGAATGAAGACCTATGTCGAACTTAGTCAAAGTTAATCGATAACAGATATTTGATAGTAGATACTTTGCTGGTCCGTAACCCATCCAAGGAACCAGCAGCATGAAAACGATCGGCCAACAACTCGAGTCCTTTGAAGTCGTCGGCGTCAAGCCCGGTTTCAACCACCACGAGGAAAACGGCGTCTCGGCCTTCGAGACGATCAACGAGAAAAGTTTTGCCGGCAAGTGGAAGGTGATCTATTTCTGGCCGAAGGACTTCACCTTCGTCTGCCCGACCGAAATCGTCGCCTTCGACAAGATCGCCAGGCAGTTCGAAGAGCGCGATGCCGTGCTGCTCGGCGGCTCTACCGACAACGAGTTCAGCAAGCTCGGCTGGCGCCGTGACCACAAGGACCTGTCCAAGCTCGGCCACTGGAGCTTCGGCGACAGTCGCGGCTCCCTGGTCGACATGCTCGGGGTGCGCGACCCGAAGGAAGGCGTGGCCCTGCGCGCGACCTTCATCGTCGACCCCGACAACGTGATCCAGCACGTCAGCGTCAACAACCTCAACGTCGGCCGCAACCCCGACGAAGTACTGCGCATCCTCGATGGCCTGCAGACCGATGAGTTGTGCCCGTGCAACCGCGGCGTCGGCGGCGCGACGCTGTAGGAGTCGGTGATGGAATTCCTGCAAGCGATCAAGGATCGGATGCCTGAGTACGCCAAGGACATCCGCCTCAACCTCGACGGCACGATCGCGCGCTCGAGCCTGGCGCCAGAGGACGCGATCGCGGTGGCACTGGCCGCTGCATTCGCGGCCAGGAGCCAGCCCCTGATCGAGGCGTTCAAGGGGGCGGTGGCACCGGCCGAAGGCTACGCGGCGCTGACCGCTGCGGCGCTGATGGGCATGAACAACACCTGGTATCCCTATGTCGAGATGGCCGGCGACGACGACCTGAAGACCCAGCGTGCCGAGCTGCGGATGAACGCCTATGCCGGGAGTGGTGGTGTCGCCAAAGCCAAGTTCGAGGCCTACGCGCTGGCGGCCTCGATCGTCGGAAAGTGCCACTTCTGCGTGCAGTCGCACTACGCGCTGCTGAAGAAGGACGGTTGGACGACGCAGCAGCTGCGCGACATCGGTCGCATCGCGGCCGTGGTGAACGCTGCGGCACAGGTCCTGGCTGCCGAAGCGGCGGTCTGAGCACCGGCGACGGGAAGTTCCCGACTTCTCGTGGCTGTGCGGCCGGCGCATCATTGCGCTGTGCCGTACCTGTCTTTTTCGCGCCGGCTGGCCTGCTTCGCTGCAACGCCTGAACGCGACACCCTTGGCCACGACTGAAGCGCGCTTGTCGGGCGACTTTCCGCGCGTTCTCGCTGCCGAGAGCATCTCGAACTTCGGTTCGATGCTCAGTCGCTTGGCCATTCCTTGGCTGGCAGCCCTGCTACTGCAGGCTACGCCGTTGCAGATGGCCGCACTGCTGATGGCCGATGTCCTGGCCGCTGCGCTCGGTTCGCTCTGGCTCGGCAGCCTGATAGACCGCAGCGGCAAACGCGGCGTGATGCTGGCCAGCGACGGCTTGCGCTGTGCGCTGTTTGGCGCGCTCGCACTCGCTGCCTGGGGCGGTTGGCTTGGCTTTGCGCTGCTGCTGGCCGGCGCCGCCGCAAGCGGCCTGCTCGGCGTCGCGTTCGAACTGGCGCGTTCGGCCTGGGTCGCGCAGGCGATCGATGGCGCCGACCTGCCGCGCCGCAACGCTCAGCTGTCGATGGCCGGCAGCCTGTCCGAAACCGTCGCATTCGCACTGGGGGGATGGCTCTACCAATGGCTTGGCGCGGCCCTGGCCCTCGCCGCTGATGCGCTCAGCTACGCTGCTTCGGCGCTGGCCTTGCGCGGTGTGCGCGAGATGGCGCCGCCACCGCGGCTCGCTGCCTCGGGCGGCCGATGGCGCACCATGATCGACGATGTCGTCGCCGGCCTGGGCGCCGTGGCGGGCCACCGGTCGCTGCGGGCCCTGCTGGGTGTCGAGGTGCTGATTGCTTTCGGCACCAGTCTCGCAGGCACCAGCCACATGATCTACGTGGCACGCGACCTTGCCGTTCCGACAGGCGTGTTGGGGATGGTGTTCGCGCTGGGGGGCCTGGGTGCGATCGTCGGCGCTGCCTGGGCGCCGCGCCTGGGCCGCCGCTTGGGTGCCGGTCGGGCGATGAGCTTTGGCTTGGCGGCCCTGGCCTTGGCAGCCCTGTGCGTGCCGTTGGCCGCCTCGGGCGGCGTCCTTGCCATCGGCTTGCTCATCGTGCAGCAGGTCGTCGGTGACGGCGGCCAAACGGTACATGACGTGCATGACCGCACCTTGCGCCAGACGGCGGTGCCCGCGACGCTGTTGGCACGAGTCGACGCCGGCATTCGGAGTGCCGGCCAGTTCGCCATGTTGGCCGGGGCCGCCTTGGGGGGGCTGATCGGCACCGCCACGGGTGCCCGCAGTGTCTTGTGGCTGAGTGCGGTGTCCTTTGCGCTGGCGGCGCTGCTCGCCGCGTTCACGCTCGGCGGCCGCGCAGCACCCTTGACCGAGGCTTGAAGGGCATCGGGTCCTCCAAGGCAGCGGGCGGTTGCAAGGCTGTTGCGTGCAGCGCACACCCATCCCCCGTTGTGGGGACATTCACCCGTGTGGGGGAATGACGACGCCTTGCATCGGCAGAAAAATCTCTGTCATCCGATGCAGTCACGATGACGGCATCGATGCTGCGAGGAGCGTGTCATGCCTCAGACCTTCAATGTCGGATCGCGTTCCGTGTTCGTGACCCTGACTGCCTGGGCCTTCCTGCTCCTGGGCACCATGGCCAGCGTGTCGGCCCTCTTGCAGAACGCCACCCTCGCGTCCTGGCTGCCCGGACTTCAAGGTCTCGGTGCAGCTCAACCACTGCCCCTGCTGACGGGCCTGTTGATCGGCTACCTGCCTTGGGTCATGGGCGCCGGGCTGGCAGTCTCTCTGGCGACGATGGCCAGCGCCGTCGGCTTGCTGATGCGCCTGGAGTGGGCGCGACGTTGCTTCATCGCCTTGCTCGGCTTGGCGATCACGGCCAACCTGCTCGGCTTGTGGCTCCAGTACGAACTGGTGCGGTCGGTGGTGGACGCCACACTGGCTCACGCACCCTTGCCGCCGGCGGCTGCCAACGTGTTCGGCAACTTCGTCACGGCGTCCCAGGTGATGGCCGGCGTGGTGACGTTTGCGGCCTGCGCACTGCTGGCCTGGATCATCCGCCGCCTGATGTCGCCGTCGGTGCGGCAGGAATTCGCCTGAACTGCCCCAGGCCCGGCTTTCGGCTACTTGGTGCTCAGAACCCACGCAGCCAAGGTCTTGGCCTCGGCCTCGTTGACTTGCGGATTGGCCGGCATCGGCACCGCACCCCAGACGCCCGAGCCGCCCTTGAGGATCTTTTGTGCCAACTTGTCAGCGGCGTCCTTCTGGCCCGCGTACTTGGCCGCAACATCCTTGTATGCGGGACCGATGACCTTCTTGTCGGTTGCGTGACACGCCATGCAGTTCTTCTTCTGCGCCATGTCGGCGCTGGCGAAGGCCGGGGCGGCCATCACAGCACCGAGGATGAGGGTCAGGACGATCGGGGATTTCATGACTTCCTTCCGCAGGAGGGGGGGAATGACGGGTTACAGTTTGCTGCAACGGCATTCTAGGCAGGACCGTTGACAGCCTCCTGCCGCGAGGAGTTCGACATGTGGTTTGTGGTGCTCGGTGTCTTGCTGATCGCCTTGAAGCTGGCGGACATCGGCTTTGTCGTCGCGTGGAGCTGGTGGTGGGTGCTCTCGCCCTTCGCGGCTGCCGCCGTGTGGTGGGCCTACGCCGATGCGAGTGGCCTGACGAAGAAGCGTGAGATGAACAAGCTGGAGGACAAGAAGCTCGAGCGTCGGCGCAGGAACCTGGAGGCCCTGGGCATCGACCGCGAGAAGCAGAAGGTCGAAGAAGCCGCCGTGCGCGCGCGTCGCATCGCCGCCCAGCGCGTCGAAGGCCACCGCGACAAGAAGCGCCAGCACAACGAGCAGGTCATCAAGGACAGCGTGTTCGACAGTCAGACGAGCACCAGCTTCGAGGATTCGAAGCAGCGCGAGCCGAATCAGAAGCCTTGAGGCGCTTCACTCGAAGCGGTCTAGCACCGCGCCGGCACTTGCGCTGGCCGCATTGAACGCGAACTTGGCCAGCACTCCACGGGTGTAACGCGGCGCGGGCTTGACCCAGGCCGCGCGGCGGCGCGCCAGTTCCGCTGCCTCGACATTCAGCTCCAATAGCAACCGGTGTGCGTCGATCGTGATGGTGTCGCCCTCGCGCACCAGGGCGATCACGCCGCCCTCATAGGCTTCGGGCGCCACGTGGCCGACCACCATGCCCCAGGTGCCACCGGAGAATCGCCCGTCGGTGACCAGGCCGACACTTTCGCCCAGGCCCTGGCCGATCAGTGCACCGGTCGGGGCCAGCATTTCCGGCATGCCCGGCCCGCCCTTGGGGCCGAGGTAGCGCAGCACCATCACGTCGCCAGCCTTGATCTGCTTGGCCATGATCGCGGCCAGCGCGGATTGTTCATCGTCGAAGACGCGCGCCGGACCGGTGATGACCGGGTTCTTCAGGCCGGTGATTTTGGCCACGCAACCCTCGGGCGCCAGGTTGCCGCGCAGGATCGCCAGGTGTCCCGTGGCATACATCGGGTTCGAGATCGGGCGGATCACGTCCTGGTCCGCGCGCAGGGGCGGCGCGTCGGCCAGGTTCTCAGCCAGGGTCTTGCCGGTGATGGTGATGCAGTCGCCGTGCAGCAGGCCGGCATCGAACAAGACCTTCATCACTGCCGGGATGCCGCCGGCGCGGTGCAGGTCGATCGCCAGGTACTTGCCGCTGGGCTTCAGGTCGCACAGCACCGGCACCTTGCGCCGCACACGCTCGAAGTCGTCGATTGTCCACTCGACACCCGCGGCGTGAGCGATGGCCAGAAAGTGCAGGACCGCGTTGGTCGAGCCGCCGGTGGCCATGATCAGCGCGACCGCGTTCTCGATGCTCTTGCGCGTCACGATGTCGCGCGGCTTCAGATCGGCTTTCACGGCCTCGACGAGCACGCGCGCCGCCTGCCGGGTGTGCTCGACGATCGGATCCTCGACATTGGCCATCGTCGACGCGAAGGGCAGGCTCATGCCCAGCGCCTCGAAGGCCGAACTCATCGTGTTGGCGGTGTACATGCCGCCGCAGGAGCCGCTGCCGGGAATGGCGCGGCGCTCGATCTGGCAGAAGTCTTCCTCGCTCATGTTGCCGGCGCTGAACTGACCGACGGCCTCGAACACGCTGACGATATTCAGGTCCTGGCCCTTGTATTTGCCGGGCAGGATGGTGCCGCCGTAGACATAGACCGCCGGCACGTTGGCGCGCAGGATGCCCATCATGCCGCCGGGCATGTTCTTGTCGCAGCCGCCGATCACCAGCACGCCGTCCATCCACTGGCCGCCGACACAGGTCTCGACGCAGTCGGCGATGACCTCGCGCGAGACCAGGCTGTACTTCATCCCTTCGGTGCCCATCGCCATGCCGTCGCTGATCGTCGGCGTGCCGAAGGTCTGCGGGTTGGCGCCGGCGGCCTTCAGCGCATCGACGGCGGCGTCAGCAAGCTTTTGCAATCCCGAATTGCAGGGCGTGATGGTCGAGTGTCCGTTCGCGACGCCGATCATCGGCTTGACGAAGTCGCTCGGCTCGTAGCCCATTGCGTAATACATCGAACGGTTCGGCGCGCGGGCCACGCCTTCGGTGATGGTCTTGGAGCGGCGGTTGGCTTCGGTCATTGCGGGGTCTCCTGATGGCGCCATTGTGGTCAGCATCAAGTTGATGGTCCAATCTATTTATCATGGCCTATTGATATGCACAGCAACTCAATGATCGAGCTGCGGCCTTTGCGCCAGTTCGTTGCAGTGGCGGAGGAACTGCACTTCGGCCGCGCTGCAAAGCGCCTGGCGATGACCCAGCCACCGCTGACGCAGGCCGTGCAGGCTCTCGAGCGCAACCTGGAAGTGATGCTGTTCGAGCGCACCCGGCGCACAGTGGCCCTGACGCCGGCGGGCCATGCCTTGCTCGACCAGGCCCGGCGCCTGCTGCGATCGGCCGAGGCGCTGCCGATGGCGGTCCGCGCCGCAGCGTTGGGCCAGACCGGCCGCCTGCGCCTGGCCTTCGTGTCGAGCATTGCCTACGGCGCGTTGCCGCTCTGGCTGCGTGCGTTTCGCGAGGCCTGCCCGGGCGTGCAGCTCCAACTGCGCGAAGCAACGCTCGACGTCCAACTGGCCGCCTTCGCTGCCGACGAGATCGATGCCGGCTTCGTGTTGCACGCCCCCGGTGCTGTGCCTGCCGGCTTCGCTGCGCTCAGGGTGCTGAGCGAGCCGATGTGGCTGGCCTTGCCCGAGGGCCACGCCGCGAGTGCGCGCAAGACGCTACATGGGCGCGACCTTGCCGATGCGCCGCTGCTGATCTTTCCGCGTGCCGTGACGCCCTCGCTCTATGACGCGATCCTTTCCGCGCAACGCGCGCTCGGACTGACGCCGCAGGTCGCGCAGGAGGCGATCCAGATGCAAACACTCGTCAGCCTGGTCTCGGCCGGTATCGGCGTGGCCTGGGTACCGGAGACGGTGACGCACCTGCAGCGCCCGGGCGTGGTCTACCGCCGCATGGCCGGCGAGCCGCTGTTGGCCGAGACCAGCTTGATCTGGCGCGAACCGCCTGCGCCAGTTGTCCAGCGCTTCGTCGAGCAGGTTGAAGTTCAACTGGGTGCGCCGCCCGGGGCCCGGACGAGCCTGCGCGTGCAGCGGCGACAATCCCGCCCTGCCTGATCGCCAAGTCCAAGGCCCAAGGAGACTCCCTCAGATGCTCGTGCATCCGCAATTCGACCCGATCGCGATCCAGCTCGGCCCGGTGGGCATCCACTGGTATGGCCTGACCTACCTCGTCGCCTTCGGCCTTTTCCTGCTTCTCGCCACTTTGCGCACGCGCCAGCCGCAATATGCCCAGGCCGGCTGGACCCGCCGTGACGTGGAGGACATGCTGTTCTGGGGTGTCCTGGGAGTGGTGATCGGTGGACGCCTGGGCTATGTGCTGTTCTACAAGCCTGGCCATTACGCCTCGAACCCGCTCGAGGCCTTGATGGTGTGGAAGGGCGGCATGTCGTTCCACGGTGGCCTGCTCGGCGTGATCGCGGCGCTGGCGCTGTATGCACGACAGCGCGGGCGGCCTTTCTTCGAAGTCATGGATCTGATCGCGCCTTGTGTGCCGCTCGGTCTGGCCTCCGGGCGTGTGGGCAACTTCATCAATGGGGAGCTGTGGGGCCGGGAGGCCGACCCCGCGTTGCCTTGGGCCATGGTCTTTCCGCAATCGGGCAGCGCGATGGCACGCCATCCGTCGCAGCTCTACCAGGTGGCGCTAGAAGGCCTGCTGCTCTTCGTCCTGCTGTGGCTATATGCACGCAAGCCGCGCGCGACCGGGCAGGTCTCGGGCGCATTCCTTGTGGGCTACGGCACGCTGCGCTTCGTCGCCGAATTCTTCCGCGAGCCCGATCGCTTCCTGGGTCCACTCGCGCTCGGCATGAGCATGGGCCAGTGGTTGTGCGTGCCGATGGTGCTGGCCGGGGCCATCATCTGGCTGCGCGCGAGTCCAACCGCATCACACTGACCGGCATGCGACAAATCTTCCTCGACACCGAGACCACGGGTCTGAGCCCCGAGAGCGGCGACCGTGTCATCGAGATCGGCTGCCTCGAGATGGTCAACCGTCGGCTGACCGGGAACAACCGACACTTCTACCTGAACCCCGAGAGGCCGAACAGCGAGGGCGCGTTCGCTGTCCACGGGCTGAGTGATGCGTTCCTGGCGGACAAGCCGCGCTTTGTCGAGATCGCCGACGAGTTGATGGCTTACCTGTCTGGCGCCGAGATCGTGATCCACAACGCGGCCTTCGACGTCGGATTCATCGACGCGGAACTGAGGCGACTGACGCGACCGAACTTTGCCGGTCAGGTGGCGCGCATCACCGATTCATTGTTGATGGCGCGCAACCAGTTCCCCGGCAAGTCGAATTCGCTCGACGCGCTGTGCAAGCGCCTGGAGGTCGACAACTCCAATCGCACCCTGCACGGCGCGTTGCTCGATGCCGGGCTGCTGGCCGAGGTCTACGTGCGCATGACGCGCGGCCAGGAGGCACTGGTCATCGAGACACGCGAAACTGCAAGTGCGGTCCCCGGCGCGGCGTTGATTGACCTGAGGGGTTTCGTGCTCATCGCCGTCGGTGTTCCCGACGAAGAGCAGGCCGCGCACGAGGCCGTCCTCGTCGACCTGGACAAGGCCAGCGCCGGCCGGACGCTGTGGCGCCGTCTGGCATAATCGCGCCCGTTCTTCCGGTACGCCGGAGAGCGAGCCGAAGCGCCAGTTTCGGGCGGTTAACTCAGCGGTAGAGTGCCACCTTCACACGGTGGAAGTCGCAGGTTCGAACCCTGCACCGCCCACCAGACAATCTCAGTCCATGCGGCCCTTCGGGGCCATTTTGCTTTGTGCGGACGCGCCTGATGTAAAACGTCGGCCACTGAATCGCTGGGGTTCGCCATGACACTGAGCTTGCAAGACCGGGTCTTCGTGGTCACAGGAGGTTTCGGTGCGCTCGGACGCGCCCTGGCCACGGTGCTGGAAGAGCGCGGCGCGTGCGTGGCGCTGCTCGACCGCGCGCCGGCAGCCGCGGGCCTTGCAGAAACACCGCGGCGGTTGTTGCTTGCCGGTGTCGACCTCGGCGCCGAGGGAGCAACGCAGGGGGCCCTGGCGCAGGTCGATCAGCGCTGGCAGCGCATCGACGGCCTCGTCAATGTTGCGGGCGGCTTCGCTTGGGAAGCGCTGACCGACGGCGCGCTCGACACCTGGGACCGTCAGTACGCGATGAACCTGCGCAGCGCCGTCGCGGCCTCGCAGGCTGCACTGCCGCACCTCAAGGCCGGGGGGCGGATCGTCAACATCGCTGCCCTGGCGGCCCTCAAAGCAGCGGCGGGCATGGGCGCCTACGCAGCGTCCAAGGCCGGTGTGATGCGCTTCACCGAAGCGCTGGCCGAAGAGCTGAAGGAGCGCGACATCACGGTCAACGCCGTGCTGCCGAGCATCATCGACACGCCCGCCAACCGCGCCGACATGCCGAAGGCCGACTTCGCGCGCTGGGTCACGCCACAGGCCCTGAGCCACGTGGTGGCCTTCCTGCTGTCGGACGAGGCGGCTGCGATCACTGGCGCCTGCGTGCCGGTCACTGGCCGGGTCTGACCTGCGCTCGTCTGGCCGCGCGGTTTGTGCGCTGTCAGACAGATCGATCCACTCGCGGCTGCGACGATGGACGATCACGACTTCGGCGTCGCTGCGCGACGAAGGACCTTGCGCACCAAGACATCGGTCGTCCTGCTGTTGGCGGGGGCCACCGTTCTGCTCTCGATTTCGGGTTGCGCCGTTTGGCGCATCGGCCAGTCGGTGGCGTTGGCTCGCGCGAGCGTGCCGCTGCAGCGCACGCCTGAGGGCCCCGCGATGCGTCTGCTGATCGTCGGCGACAGTACGGCGGTGGGCACCGGCGCCGCGTCGGCGAAGACCAGCCTTGCCGGGCTGCTCGCGCTGCGCTATCCGCGCCTTCTGATCGATAACCGGGCGCGCGACGGTGCACGGTTTGCCGACGTTGCAACGCAACTCGCTGGTGCGGAGCGCTTCGACATGGTGCTGGTGCAGGCCGGCGGGAATGACGTGATCCGACTCCGAGGCCTCGAGGACCTGCGCGCCGACATCGATCGCGTCACCGCTCTGGCGCGTCAGCGGGCAGATCTGGTGGTGCTGATGCCGGCCGGCAATGTCGGCAATGCGCCCTTCTTCGTTGCGCCCGTGTCCTGGCTAATGACCTGGCGCTCGCGCGAGTTGCACAGCTTCGTGCGCGACGCTGCTGCCCGTCATTCCGCGCTCTACGTGAATCTGTTCCGCGAGCGCGCGGACGACCCGTTCGTGAACCGGCCGGGACTCCACGCGCGTGACGGCCTGCATCCCAGCGATTCAGGCTACCGGCTCTGGTTCAGCGAGCTGTCGATCCAGGCCGACCTGGCGCGTCGCCTCGCGCCAGCCGCGTAGGACAGGGCCTCGCGCGCGACACGCCGATGTCCGATGGCAACGGCGCCTGCATCGAGTGACATTCAGGCGCAGCTTGACGAGGAACGGCGTTGACGAAGATTCGAACCGGGCAGGCGGGGGCGCCGTTGTCGCGCGCGCAGTTCCACGAGCGCTTCGGCCTGCGTTTTCGCGATCCCGCATTCACTGGCGAGCGCGAGGCGATCGGCCGCCTCGAGGAGATCGCATGGCTTGCGTTGCAGGAGGGGCGCAAAGCGCCGGTCACCAGGCGCGCGGGGCGAGGGTTTGCGGATCCGGCCTATTCCATCTCGGTCGAATGGCTCGAGACCCGAAAGCGCCTGCGAGCCGCTCAGAAGCGTTGGCAGGACCGGAGCGCACCCGCGCGTGTGCTGCTGGTGTGCGGCAGCGCGCGCAACGACGGCAGCTGTCCGGGAGAGGTGTCGAAAACGTGGCGCCTGACCGGGATTGCCGAGCGCGTGCTGCGGGCCGCCGGGGTCGAGACCGATGTGCTGGACCTGAGCCTGGTGACGTCGGAGTACGGCCGCCATATCCATCCCTGCAAGGGCTGTGTGTCGAGCGCCATGCCGCTCTGCCACTGGCCCTGCTCGTGCTACCCGAACCACGCGCTCGATCAGGCCGACGACTGGATGGCCGAGATCTACGAACGTTGGGTCGCCGCGCACGCGGTGATCATCCTGGCGCCGACCTACTGGTACCAGTCGCCTGGCCCGCTCAAGCTGATGATCGATCGCATGGTCTGCGCCGACGGGGGCAACCCAGATCCGACCTCGACGCACGGGAAGCGGGTTGCCGAGGCCAAACGCATCGAGCAGAAGGGTTGGGACTACCCGAAGCATCTGGCTGGTCGCGCCTATGGTGTGGTCGTGCATGGCGACGCGGCAGGCGTCGAGGACCATCGACGCAACTTGTGCGACTGGCTCGAGTGGATGGGCCTGATCGACGCCGGGGCGGCCGCCAAGCTCGACCGCTACATCGGCTACTACGAGCCCTACTGCGACAGCCACGGTGCGCTCGACAAGGACCACGCTGTGCAGGACGAGGTGCGCAATGTTGCGTGCTCTGTGCTGGAGGCAGTCACCGAACTGCGGGCCGGACGGCTGAGCCGACCGGACCGACGGGTCGAGTGGCCACGCGCCAAGTAACCACGAAAAGGAGTGACCCATGATCGAAAAAACCGCCACCGTGCACTGGGAAGGGGCTGGCAAGAAGGGCAAGGGCCGGATCAGTACCGAAACCCAGGCACTGAAGGAACACCCGTATGGCTTTGCAAGTCGCTTCGAGGACGACCGTCGTGGGACCAATCCCGAAGAGATCCTCGCCGCCGCGCACGCTGCCTGCTTCACGATGGCGTTCTCCTTTGCCTGCGACAAGGCGGGGTTCGCCACGACCATGGTCGACACGCAGGCGCGCGTGCGCCTGGCGAAGCAGGGCGAGGGCTTCGCTATCGACCGCATCGCATTGAGCTTGACAGCCAGCGTGCCCGGCATCGACGAGGCGCGGTTCCAGCAGCTTGCCTCGGCAGCCAAGCGCGATTGCCCGTTGTCCAAGGCCCTGGCGAGCGTGCCCGAGATCACCCTGAAGGCCAGCTTGCAAGCGTCGCCAGCATCCTGACAAAGAGCTCGTCATGCCGAAGAAGGCCTGGAGCGCCAAGCGCGAGCGCCAATACGCGCACATCAAGCACGGCCTGATCGAGCGGGGAGAGACCGAGCCCCTGGCAGAGGAGATCGCCGCGCGTGTGGTCAACAAGGAGCGCGCGCAACATGGCGAGTCGATGGAGGCGAGCGCCTCTTCACTCAAGGACATCTCGTCCGGTCGGCGCGGAGGCCTGCGTTCCCACCGAGGCGCCGGCGGACGCACATTGCTCCAGTTGCGCAACGAGGCTCGACAGCGCGGCTTGAAGGGCCGCTCTTCGATGAACAAGGCAAAGCTCGCAGCGGCTTTGCGCCGATGACAGGCATGGCGGCCAAGCCGATCGCACGTCATCGGCTGCCTGGTGCTGACAGTGGTATCGATCGCTGTCGCCGATGTCGCGCGGCCGGCGCGCGCCCTGAACGTGCTTCTCGGGATGGCATTGATGCTCGTCCCGCTCCTGTTCGATGGTGACGACATGGCGCTGGCCACAGGGACTGGCCTGGGCCTCGCCCTTGTCCTGCTGAGCATTCGTCGTAGCCCGATACAGGCGCGCTACGGTTCCTGGAATCGCCTGCTGGCCTAGCAGCGTGAGCGCAGCCGCTGCGGGTGGGAGGACCGACGCCTAGGGAAAACCCGAATCACCCAGGCACGGGGCTATGTAACCATCTGTGTAATTCGAATCGGCCTTGCGGGCTTGGGGGAGGGGTTGGTGAAGCTGGCGATGCAAGCGCTCGGACCGCACTCGAAGGTGCTCCGATGAGCAAGCTCTTGTACTTGCTTGCCTTCCTGTGTCTGGCGATGGGCATTGTCGACACGTCTGACTGGATCGGGCCCCGGCGGGAGGTGGCGGCGGGCATCCTGTTCCTGCTCGCACCTGTCCTCGCCCTGGCCGGATACGCCGTCTCGCATGCCCCTACCAGGAAATGTCCGCACTGCAACGAGCGCAACAAGAGAGACGCCTCGATCTGCAAGCACTGCGGCAGGTCGCCGCATCTCTACCGCAAATTCTTCCCGTCGAGTTGAGTGGGTCGACGCGGGCGTGTGCTGCGCCATCGGTCTTCCGTCGCGAGCTATGCTCTCACCAGGTCAGGATCGCAAAGTCTGGAGATGTCGGGATGGCGGCGAAGGCAGCAACCAAGAGCAAATCGGGTGATGGCGATCGGCGCTCGGGTGCCGACCGGCGCAAGCTCGACGTCGTGACGCCAGGCAAGCCCGAGCGGCGACGCAACGTCGAGTCGCGCAAGCCTGAGGTCGTCGAACTCGAGATGTCCAACTCGGAGTGGGGCGCGCTGGCGCACGATCCACTGAAGCCGGGTCAGTGACTGTCTGAACTAGCGTCCGGCTTGGGCGCGAACAGTTCGTCGAATAACTCGCCGGGCAATGTGTCCGGATCATCGGTGACGTCGGTACCGTCGAGCAGGTCGTACGACGACGTCACCCAGCTACCGTAGGAAACCTCGGGCAGTTCGCTGCTTGGCTTCGGGGCGGGCGGCGTGCTCTTGTCGATCCATTCGCCCATCGGCGCGCCCGGGCTGACGCGCCAGACCCGCCTGGCCGGCGCCGTCGGTTTAGGCCGGTGCATCGACATGGCGCGAGTATGGATCCGCCGAGGCGCGACGACAACCCGCAGGCAGCAGCTTTGGTGCCCGACCCGGCCGAACGGGTGCCTGTAGGTCTGGTCGTACAGCCGGATCAGCCCTTGGCCGCTGTCGGTGCATTCGTCTTCGGGGCACGCTGCCCTCCCATCAAGGCGAAGTGCCCGGAAGAACCATGCCGCAGCGTGCAGTCACCACACCGGCCCGGCAGGGCCGAGGGAAACGGAAGTCCGCTGGCGGAGGGCTCGCGCCGGGCCGCCCTGCCGACATCAAGGGCGTCGACTTGCCCTTGCCGCACGAACGCGACCAAGCGCTGGGCCAAGTCGCCAGCGTCCCCGATCCCATCATGCGTCAAGCCAAGCGCGACCTGGATGCCGGACTGGTGGACACCGACATGCGTGCTGTGCCGGGGTTGGACGCTGGCCACAGACGGAACCTGGTACCCACGCCAATGCCTTCAACGGAGCCGCCGACGTCCAAGCCAGTCAGGCGGCGCTGAACGCACCAGCGAATGCCATGAAGAGCTGGTTCATCAAGCCGTCGCATCCGATGTCGGTGTGGACCGCGCGCTTCACCGCCCGCTTGCTGGCGCTACAACCCGGCATGTCCGCATTCAGCGCGGCAGAGCACGCGGTGGTGACGTTCCCGGATGCCGCGGATCTGGAACCCGAAGCCGCGGCCGAGATTTTTGCCGCCGAGGAACCGCCCGGCGAGGCGGTCAACTCGAAGTAGTCAGATCCCTCAATGCCGAGAATTAGGCCGCATTGATCCACATCATCGCGGCGTGCGTCAGAGGGCGCGGTGGCAACATCGCAAGTCACAATCTGTGTGGATTGCGTACTGCGCACAACAAGATGAGGCAAGAACGGCAGGAGCTGGTGGCTGCGCGCCGTCTCGAAGACGTCGACGACACCGTCGAACTGCTGCAGCGCATGCTCGACGACGTTCCGGTGCGCGTCAGCTATTGGGACGACGAGAGCCTGAACCTGTTCGCCAACAAGGCATTCCTGGACTGGTTCGATGTGAAACGGGCTGACATCGCAGGCCGGCATGCGCGCGAGGTCATCGGCAAAGCCTGGTTCGCGCGCATTGAGGGTCCGATTGCCGACGGTCTCGCCGGTCAGGCGAGTCGTTTCGAAACCTCGTTTCGCGCAGACAACGGTGCTCGCAAGCACCTGGATCTGCGCTTCACGCCCGACCTGAAGCAAGGGCGGGTGCGCGGATTGATCGTCCATGTCGCCGATGTCACCGCGCTTCGAGACGCCGAGCGTGAGCTGGTGCGGCGCGAGGCGCGCTTCAGGCTGCTCGTTGACGCCGTCCAGGACTACGCGATCTACATGCTCGACGCCGCGGGGCGGGTGGCCACCTGGAACGCCGGGGCAGTACGCAACAAGGGCTACCAGGCCGAAGAGGTGATCGGCAAGCACTTCGGCATCTTTTTCGAAGCACATGACGCGACCTCGGGCCAGCCCGAGCGCGAACTGGCGCACGCCGCGCGCGAGGGGCGCTTCGAGAGCGAAGGGTGGCGCGTTCGCGCGGATGGCAGTCGGTTCTGGGCCAGTGTGTTGCTCACCGCCATCCATGACGAGGACAAGCAAGTCATCGGCTACGCCAAGATCACGCGCGATCTCAGCGAGCACAAGCGCGCGGCTGAACAGCTGGCCACCCTTGAAGGCGAGCGGCAGCGGCGCCTGATGAGCGAGGCGGCCAGCAAGGCGAAGAGCGACTTCCTGGCCTCGATGAGCCACGAGATCCGCACGCCAATGAATGCGATCCTCGGTCTGTCGTACCTGACGTTGCAGTGCACGCTCGAGGAAAAGCCGCGCAACTATGTGGAGAAGGTGCACAAGGCGGCCGAGAACCTGCTCGGGATCCTCAATGACATCCTCGACATCTCCAAGGTCGAGGCGGGCGAGATGCAACTCGAGCGCATTCAGTTCGGGCTGGCTGAGGTTCTCGACAACGTGATGGACACCGCGGGCGTCAAGGCCCAGGCGAAGGGCCTGGCATTCAGGCTGGAGATCGAATCAACCGTGCCTCGACTTCTGGTCGGTGACGCGATGCGCTTGGGGCAGGTGCTGCTTAATCTGGCCGACAACGCCATCAAGTTCACCGAGCACGGGCAGGTCCTGATCCAGGTCGAGAGTCTGCTGCAACTAGGCAACCGGGTCGAGCTGATGTTCAGTGTCGGTGATACGGGGGCTGGCATCCCGACCGAGAAGCAGCGCGTCATCTTCAAAAAGTTCACGCAGGCCGATGCGTCGGTAGCGCGCGGTCACGGCGGCAGCGGCCTCGGCCTGGCCATTAGCCGCCAACTGGTGGAGCTCATGGGTGGCACCCTGGGCGTGCAGAGCCAGGTGGGCTCGGGTTCGACGTTCCACTTCAATGCGCGCTTCGAGGCGGCCGCTGATGCCGGCAGCCAATCCGCCCAGGTGACACCCCTGCCTTCGCATGCCGATGCCGGCAATCGCGATGCTTTGCGCGGGGCGAAAATCCTGCTGGTCGAGGACAACGAAGTCAATCAGTTGGTGGCCTGCGAGATGCTTCGTCCAGCCGGGATCGAGGTGCTGGTGGCGAACAACGGCCGCGAGGCGCTCGATCTGTTGAACGCGCAGCCTGACGTCGCCCTGGTGTTGATGGATTGCTACATGCCGGTCATGGACGGCTTTGCAGCAACACGAGCCATTCGCGCCAGCAAGCACTTCAGGCACCTGCCTGTGCTGGCCATGACGGCCAACGTCCTGCCTGACGACCTACTCAACTGCCGTGTGGCCGGAATGAACGACCACATTGGCAAGCCTTTCCGTGCAGACGACTTGTTCGCCGCGCTGTCCTACTGGCTCATCCGCCGGGGGCGCGACGAGCGCTGAGAACACTCGTCGTGGAGTCCTGCGAGCCCACTCGCGTGGCGAACGCGGACACCTGCACCTGAAAGTAGCGGCGCTCTCCTACAGATCGGCCGGCACAGGGGCCGAATACTGCGGCCATGAGCAACGTGATTCCCCGTCCGCGGTGCGCCGGACGCGCAACCTCGATCCAGTGCCGGCCGAGGCGGCCACGCTGAGGCGAAGCGCCATGGCCCGCCCCAAGCCCAAAACACCTTCGAGGGTCTGGCGCATCAGTCAGAGCGCACCCATGGGCGAGTGGGTCACGCAGAAATCCCCACCTGACAAGCCGGCCAAGCCCGCCAAGGATCTGCCCGAAGTCTCTTATGGCAGTTGGGTGACGTCGTCGTACGACCTCCTGGATGGCACAGAAGTCATCGAAGATCCGGACACCTTGCCGGGTGAACTCTTCGATGAGTTGTTTCCGCCAGGGCGAGATGGGCCCGACAAGCCCCCGAAGTGATCGGCGAGACGATTTCAACGCTCAAGAAGCCTGTCCATGCGTTTGCGTGCGAGATGCGACACGACCGTGCGAGTGAACACATCGGCGTTGGCAAGCAACTGCGCTCCCTCTTGCGAGCAGCTGGACTGGCGCGCGGCCAACGCGGGTTTGGGCAGGGCGTTTTGAGCCTCCAATGCCGCATCCAGCAATAGTTTGGCGCGTGCGTCGTCCCGCTCGCCTTGAAGGTACGCGGCGCCGATCAGCGCTGCGCCGTGTTTCAACCGCTCGAGCAGGCGCGGTCGTAAGTCGCTGCGCCCAGCCTTGATCAGCGCCGCCAGGTCATCCGTGTGGACCTCCAGCGCCGCAACGCACTGCGCCGTGTGCAACTCGCGCGCTGTCGCAGTCCCTACGGCTGCTGAAGGCAGAGTGAACAAGGCGAGCGCGACCAGCGCAACCAAACGATCCATACACCCGCCGTGAGGTGGGCGCTCAGGATACGCGGGGGCTGGCCCGCCTCCTACAACTGCCCATGACCAAGCTAGCCGACGCGGCGTCCGGTGACCAGTTGGAAGATCACCATGATCACCGCGATGACCAGCAAGACGTGCAGCAAGCCGCCCGCCGTGAAAGAGGTCACCAAGCCAAGCAACCAAAGGACCAACAGGACCACTGCGATGGTGTAGAGCACGATGGATCTCCAGTCTCACAAGGATGACGCGAAGTGCGCGCCGCATGCAAGGAGCATCTGTTTACCGGCATGGCAATCCCATCAGCGATGGCCGCGACGGCGTGTAGGCGAATGGCCTGGCCGCACTCGCCTTTGTCCGGGATTCTTGGATGACAACCAATTGCGGCCCAGTCCGACAGATCGGAGAACGCTGAAATCTTATTCTCTCGTAAGCACGGACCACGCAGAACGCAAGGCGCACAGGGGGAGTGAGAGCATGATCGACCTGACCAGTGACCACGGCGGCAAGCTTGGCCAACGCGCGCCCGTGCGCCTCTCTCACGACGCTCCAACGCGCCGCGCGCGTGCTGCAGGACCTGACTGGCCTGCGCTGATGATCGTTGCCTTCACAGCCCTGTTCGCCCTTGCGGTGTGGTCGGCCATGCCGACCGAGGCGCTGATGCGTGTGATGGCGGAAGACGGGCCTGTGGAAACTACCACCGCGGCGCTGTTCTTCGTGCTCGCGCTGGGCATGTACTGGTTGCGTCCTCAAGGGGACGACCGCTGCACTTGGCTGGCCATGGCGATTCTCTGTGCGGCTTGCGGCGCACGCGAGATGGATTGGCACAAGGCGTGGACCGGCAAGAGCGTGCTCAAGTTGAGTTTCTATCTGGAATCTGCACCAATGGGTCAGAAGCTTTTGGCACTCGCGGTCTTGGCGCTGGTGGCGCTGTGTGTGGTCTACCTGGCGCTGCGCCACGGCCGGCGCCTTTGGCGCAACTTGCTCCTGCGCGAACCCGTTGCGGTGACCGTGGCGACGCTGCTCGTTGCTACCGCCATCACTAAAATCCTAGACCGTTCCATCAACCTGCTGGCAAACGACTACGGTGTCGTGACAGCGCCTCCCATCTGGGCCCTCGTGTCGGCATTGGAAGAGAGCATAGAGCTGAGCCTGCCCCTGATGGTCGTGCTGGGCCTTTGGCAATCGCTGCAGGCGCGTTCACGCGCTGCCGGCGGACCGGCTGGCCGCTTGAACGCTGTCTCCAGGTCGACCGTCAGCGGTACTTGGCCGATGTGATGAACTGTCCGAAGGACTCGCACCAGACGACAACCGTGTTGTAGCGGGACGGATCGACAGCGCCGGGAACTGGCACAACGAAATTCGTGAACGTCTTGACATCGCCGACCCGAACCATCGACGGCTTCAAGCGCTTGAAGTCCGCTTCGGTCTCGACGAACTCCGGAGAAAGGTAGAGCTTGTAGTCGGGCCCTGGTGCCAGCTTGCCCTCGAAAGCGATGACCTGCCCGCCCACCGAGACCGTGCCTTCGCCCCAGTGCAGGGCATCGCTGTCTTTGAGATCGCGGCGAAAGTCGGCGCGATACGACGCACCGCTGGCCAGCATGGCGAGTTCCGTGGTGGACGGGGCCTCAGGTGCGGTGAGGATGGGCAGGGCGTAGATGCCCAGAGCGAAGCCGGCAATGCCCGCCACCGCATGCGACACCGCGAGCAGCAGCCTCTTCATGGTTACCCCTCGAGTCCATCGGTGCTTCCCATCGTTGGCGCAGGCCGTCAACGCGCGATGCCCGATTGTGCCGGCTGTTGCCAGCAGTGCCCTGAAGGAAGGCCGATACACCCGTCAGGCTTGGACCAGCGCAGATTCACCCACGGTTTGGACTCGAGCTGCATCGGACTCGACGGGATGCGGAATGGACCAACCGAAGTAGACCTCTGCGTCGACAATCTTTTGTCCCCGGACTGTCAGGATTTCGGTGTTGCGGAAGCGACCCCCAATGACGTTCGTGCCCTCATAGGTGACGAACACCTTGTCTCCGTCCTGCACGAGATTGATGAACTGGAAGTGGCTGATTCGCTGGCTGTTCGGCCAGCAACGCTCGAAGTAGCTGGTTCGATCGATCCTGTCGTCCAGCGGGCTCGTGAAGTGGAAGTCGTCGTCGATCAGCGATTCGATCGCAGCGCGATCCTTGCGCACATATGCGTCGTAGCTCGCTCGGGCAATGGATGTTGCGTCGTTCATTTTAGGCCTCCAATCGATAGCCGGCAGTTTCCTGTGCGAGCGGTTCCCACCCAGCTTAGGCGAGGGCCGGAGAGCGGCGCCGGTCCATGGGATCGGCATGGTCCTCCGGCACTTCCGCTGCGGATGACGTGTCCAGTACTGAACGATGGGCATTCGCCTTTGCTGGCGCGTGTTTGACATCGATGGACCGGCGCTCTGCCTCGGCCGTCACGGCCTTGCGGTAATAGATTTCGGCTGCGTATTCCGGATCGAGGTGGGCCGCCTTGTCATAGTGGGCAACCGCGCGGCGAATCGCGCTTGGCGTCGTGGCTTTGGGATTCAACTGCATCAAGCGTGCAGCGAACGTGCTGAGCCACCAGTGAGAGGAGCGCGGGGAATCCATGGCTGCCATGTTCACCGGGAGGTGCCGCCGTGCTTGTAGGACGGCATCAACGCTTCGTGTCGGCTATGGGAGTCCATCGGGCACACCCTTTCGCCCGTCCAACAGCGTCGAGAGTTCCTTGGCCGCCCGGATCGGGTCCACCTCTGCACGACCGAACTCGTGCCAGGCGGCGAGGCTCATGGTGCCTAGCACCCGCGCCGTGAGGTGAGGCCGCAGGATCGCCAGCTGGCCCTCGAACGATTCGATCCATTGATCTCTGTTGAACATGTCAGCGCACCTGTCTGGAGACTGTATGAACGCACAGTCTAGGAATGCACCGATTCGGCGCCGATAATCCGTTTCAAATTGTCACATTCCCCATGAGCCAACTGCTGCGAGTCGTCGCCTTGATCTGCCTGGTGCTCGGCGTTGTCTGCGCCCTGCGGGCTCCCGCGGACAGCGCATACGCCATTCAGGCCGGTGTTTGGTTCCTGTTGGAGTTTGTGCTGCTGTGGCTGAACGCGCGGCAGCTAGGCGCAAAGCTTGACCCGCGTGCTACGCCGAGCGCTGCTGAGCAGCGGCCCGCCTGGGTGCGGCAGCAGTTCCTCGAGACTGTCCCCGCAACGCACCTCTCGCTCGAGCCGCAGGTCGTTGCGCTCACGTCGGCGGACACAGGTGGCTCCAACATTCGACAGGCGGTAACCGGGCGCCGGGCACGCCTGCCAATTCGTCACTTGGCCCGCGTCCGAACTCCTCCTAGCCTGCAGCAACATGAACCAGCTGGAGCGCGCCGTGTTCGCGATCGTGGCCAATGACGAAGGTCAATTCAGCGTCTGGCCGACCCATCGAAGGCTGCCTCTAGGCTGGAGCTACATCGGACCCACTGGCACCCGTGCCGAGATGCACGCGTGGATACGACAGCAGTTCGTCGAGACTGTCCCGGCGACCTACATTGCGCGTGACTCAAGGCATCAGGCACTGACCTCTGCGGGAAGGTTGCCATGAACCCCGGCATCGCCGCAGCGCCTGCGTGATTCGGTCGTGCAGAATCCTGACGCGCATCGAAACCAGGCAGTGTGAATCTGAACCCATGAAGAAGCAGAAGGCGAACAAGGCCCATGAGGCGCCGAAGGATCAAACTCGTCTGGCAGTCATCGAGAGTGCGTTCACACCCGAAGAATGCCTGCAATTGATCGCGGCCTTCACTCCGCTGCTGAAGCCGGCGTTGATGGAGGCGATGGATCCGGCTCTGTCCGCGAGCATTCGCAAGTCATCCGCGGTTTTCGTTTTCCCGAGCGGATCGACGAACTGGGTGTTCGAGCGCTTGGGCAAAGCGATTCTTGAAATCAATGACGCCCTTTACGGTTTCGAAGCGAGTCAATTCAGAGAGGGCTTTCAGTTCACCCGCTATGAAGTCGGCGACTATTACGGGCCGCACTTCGACATCGGCCCGGGCAAGTTGACGGAACGCAAGTTGAGCTTGACCGTTCAGTTGTCGTCTCCTGATGACTACTCCGGTGGAGAACTGCTCATCTACCCGGAGTTCGTGGCGCCCAAAGAGCAAGGGGCGATGACAGTGTTCCCGTCGTTCATGTGTCACGACGTCCGTCCCGTGAAGACTGGCGTGCGGTACTCGCTGGTGAGTTGGCTGGCCGGGCCGCCGTTCAGGTGAGTGGACTGGCCGCACGCGCAGAACTGACTTGCTCATGCCTTTGTTGACGCCGACGCTTCGCACCCCTCGGCTGCACTTGCGACCTTTCACGGAAGGCGACATGGAGGCGCTCTTCTTGTTGCACAGCAACGCGCGCGTCATGCGCTACTGGGACTCACCGCCCTGGACAGAGCGCGCGCGAGCGGAGCGCTTCATCTCGGTTTGCCGCCAGTTTGAACAGGACGGCACCGGCGCGCGGCTGGCCATCGAGCGCGCCTCCGACCGGATGTTCATCGGCTGGTGCGGCCTGTTCGAATTCAATCCGGACCATCGCAGCGCGATCATGGGTTACTGCCTCGACGAGGCGGCCTGGGGCTACGGCTATGCCACAGAAGGCGCGTCTGCCTTGTTGCAGTGGGCTTTCGACACCTTGAACTTGAATCGGGTGCAGGCCGAAGCCGACACTCGCAACGGGGCATCGAGCCGCGTGCTGGAAAAGCTCCGATTTGTCCGCGAAGGCACCCTGCGAGAAGACTGCGTTGTCGAGGGAGAGGTGTCGGACTCCTCGGTCTATGGACTCCTCAGGCGGGAGTGGAAGCCGATTGCTCCAGTTCCTGCCTGAGCTCGATGGCCCCTTGATGGCATCGCGCAGCGCATCGAATGAACAGCGACTTCCACTCCGCGTCCTGAGCATCTTCGGCGGCCCTCAAGAAACCTGCTTCGCCGCCGAGAGAAGTCTCGAGGAGGTTGTTGAGGACTGACAACGTGTCTTCTCGCATCGCTAGCTCCTTCATGGTGGGTAGAGAACTCCGGGCTGCTCTTATCGATGTCAGCACATCCATGAGCCGGAATACTCACCCGTAATTTCGTTCTCCCTTGTAGGAAGGGACCACCTTCCGACGTCGGCGATCTGTGGTTTCCGCTCTTCAGCCAGTGCGCCGGTACTCCCCGGCCATGCGGCCATCCTTCTGCCTTGATCCCGCATTCAGGGGGTCGGATGGCACCTGACAGGGCTTGGGAACGCAACTTGCCCCAACTGTTTCACTGGCGCACAGACCAGCTCTTGCCGCTTGGCCAATGCTTAGTGGGTCTGAGGATGGGAAGAGGCAGGTTTGCATCGACCTGCATTGCGCGGACACCCTAAGGGAGAACGAGTGAGTCAAAACATGTCGACGCCGAATCGTGTGCGGGCCTCTCTAGGCTCTCTGTCTACGCTGATTGCCTTGTTGGCGGTTTGCCTGGCGTTGGTAGCGTGCAGCGGCGGCAGCGGGGGAGGGGGCGGGTCCGGAGGAGGCGGGCCGGGCACGTTGGACGTGCTCAAGGTCACGGTCACGGACGCCTTCGGGACCCCGGTAGCCGGCGCCATGGTCAGAGAAGCGACGAACTCCTCGACCACGGACGATCGAGGGATCGCCCTTCTGCTGGTTGACGGGAGCAAGGGCAGTGCCCAACTGAACGTGTCCCGCGAGACATTCATGGACAAATCCGTCGCCGCACCTGTCGCGGCCGGACAAGCGAACGAGATCGCGCTCACACTAGACCGCGCAACCTCGGCGGCTGGCGGTGCACTTACTTCGCGCAGTGGCGTCTTGCCGACAGTCGACGGAACCGCCCGACAACTCACTTTCGAGATTGAATTGGTGATCGTCGATGGCGGCTCACAGGCGATCGATAGCCTGAAGCTTGCGGACTTCACGCTTCGGGCGTGCACTCCAGATGCGGCCAATAACCGGGTCGACTGTCTGCGTGGAGCGGGAGCCGATGCCGACGTAGCGTATGTGCCACTGCAAGCGACGCCGGAAGCCATGGCGCTGATTCCTGGTGGCCCCGCGATGCCTTACGCGGCCACGTTATTGATGGATCAGAGCGGCAGCATCCTCCAGTCCGATCCCACCGGAGCGAGACTGTTTTCCGCCAAAGCATTCCTCGGTGGGTTGGGCGCGGATGACCAAGCCCTCGTGGCAGCCTTTGCCAGTGGACCTAGTGCGCTGATCCCGACGCCTCCGTTGGCGGTATACGGACCCTTCAGGAACAAGGTGAACGCGCCGTCGTATTTCCCGACCCTGGACTCGCTGGCGCCACTGGTCGGAGGTGAGACACCGCTCTACGACTCCGCCGACGCCTTGCGGCAACAAGTCATCAGCGACGGCTCTCTGCCGGCTGGGCTGGCGAAGGCCTTGGTGATCTTTACCGATGGCGCGGACACCTACTGTGGCGGGACGGAGACTTGCCGCACGCGACGGGCGCAATCGATCCTGAGTGCCAACACGGATGGTGTTCGCCTCTTCACGATCGGTCTGTCCAGTGGCGTGGACATTGTTGCGCTGGGCGAACTCGCCAATCAAACCGGTGGTGCACTGCTCTACGCCGACTCTCCCGAGCAACTCTTGCCGCTCTATGGCAGCGCAGGAAAGCTGCTCAGCCTGAGCCTGCCGACCTACCGGTTGCGGTGGACGGTCCAAGCAGGTTCAGGGGTGTTCCAGCCGGGATCCACGCTTGTCGGCCGTGTGCAGGTCACGACCACGGGCAGCACGTTCGATGTGCCGTTCATCGTCGGCATCCCGTGACTCCGCAAACGGACTTGCGAGAACGTCTACCCATCCTTTGGTGCGAATCCCCAGCGGGTGGCAACGCCGCCTGAGGTGCCCGTACGTAGCTCCATGGGCATATGCCGCCTAAGCGATTGTTCTGCCGATGTTGCGGTCCTACCCTGGCGTCTCCCGCTTCGTGTTGCCCGAAGGAGACGCCCCAATGAACCGCATGACCCTTGTCGTTCTACTTGAGGCCGCGATCTTGCAAATGGCCGGATGCAGCGCGCAGTTGGAGTCAGACCCCATCACTTCAAGCGTGTCATCGGCGCCCTACCTAGTGCCCGCAACTGACGAGTCCGAGAACCCGCGCGTCAAGGACTTCAAGACATTCGCGCTGAACGCTCTGCTCCTGCCCCTTCTCGACGATGACGTCCCGGCCAGATGGGCAGATCCGTCTTTCTCGCTGGATTGCGACGACGCGCGGGTGAAGGTCGACGGCAAGCGTCTGGACATCGGTTCCCCTGTGCCCGATGCATTCACGGTGCGCTGGCACATGGAGGCTTGTACTTCGATGGGACAGGGGATCGAGCTTTCGGGCGATGTTGAACTTAGGGTTGAGTCGAATCCCGATGGGTACGCGGCCAGCGTGCACCCAAAAGGGCTGTTGGTGCGGACAACGGAAGGTGTTCACGCAGTGAATGAGCCCTTTGTCGCGCTCCTCGCAGTCGTGGATGGTCACCGGCCCTGACGCAAGTCCAGGCGTTTGGGCGCCGTGCGAGGAGGGCGGCCGACGCTGGAGCTGAGAGAAACTCGTCTGAGACACTTCTCGCTCCTGTGGTCATCCTCGAAACCCCGCGCCTGGTCCATGATCGACCCTCTCCAATTTCCTGTTCCTGAGTCGTTTGAAACGGCGCGACTCCTGCTGCGTCCGTTCTCAGTGGCTGACGCTCCTCAGTTGCATGAGGCTCTCGTTGAGTCGATCAACGAACTTCGCGAGAACCTTTGGTTCCTGCCTTGGGTTTCTGAGAGTCAGACGATTCTGTCCGCCGAGGCTCGTTGCCGAAAGGCGCAGGGCAACTTCCTGCTTCGCGTGGACTTGCCTTACCTCGCTTTCGAGCGAGGTTCAGGCCTTCTGGTCGCATCGGCCGGCCTGCATCGAACAGACTGGTCATTGCCGAAGACCGAAGTCGGCTATTGGGTTCGCACGAGCCAGGTTGGCAAAGGCTACGCATCGGAGGCCGTGAACGTCCTCACTGAGTGGGCGCTCGAAAGCCTGCGTGCCAAGCGGATCGAGTTGATCACTGACGAGCGCAACGTTGGTTCGCGGGCGGTCGCGCTACGATGTGGTTTTCGCCTCGAGGGTGTTCTGCACAGCACTGCGCAGTCACTCGATCGTCAGCTTCGCAACACATGCGTGTATGCCAAGCTCCCAACTGTGGCCTGATTCCCACCTGGTTACCAATGGCCACCTCCAGGACTGAGCACGCGACGTAGTATCTTCCGGCCCGATAGCTCCAACCTTCTGGCGGTTCAAATGGCGTTCTACGCGAGGGTCATGTTCCAGACGGCTGCAAGCGCTGCGGAACGACACGATGACGAGAGTGCTGCGCGGCGTTGGATCGAGTCCGAACGAGACGCGAATCCCGAACAGTTCCAGCTCGGCCAAATCCTGGATCGTAAGAGTTCAGAGCACGAGGTCGTTGCCACGTGTGACCGGAGCGGTTGGCACTGATCAGTTCCGATCGCTTTGGCCCTGTAGCACTCCCGAGACAAGGAGCTGGGCGGTTGCGCGACCGCTGCAGCGTCGATCTGTGCAAGCGAGAGTAAGGGTGTGCCCTTCGTCAACTTGTACCTTCCACTTGTGTTTCGATTCGATATGGTGTCCAGCCATGAGTGACGTCGACATAGCGGAGTACGGCATCGTCGTGAACCAGGAGCTGCAATACAGCATCTGGCCCACACACCTGGCGCTGCCAGGCGGCTACAAGTTCGCCGGTACGGTGGGCACGCAGGCGGAAATGCAGGAACTGTTGTCGCAGCAGTTCGTTGAGACGGCACCCTCAACCTACATCCGCGACATCCGATTCGGCGAATCGCGGTGGGTCGACGCCCGTTGACCGCGTTGCTGCGCGCGCACCTCTTGCAGGCTTGACTCCGCGCTGTCACTCGGATCTTGTCAGGGTCAGTAGACCTCTGCGGCGCCTTCGCCAGCCGCCTTTACTCCGACATCCCCCAACCAAACCACGGGTAGATCTCCGTCGTGGCGACCGCCAGTGCTGGCAGTTTCACGGTCGTTGCTGTTGCCCTGATCGGCGCCACCGGTACGAGGCTTGAGGAGACATTGGCGGTGGTGCCTAACCGGCCTCGGTGGCGCTGGGCGCCCTTGGGCCTGCTGGCGGTCGGAGCGAAGAACAGGCGCAGGGCTTCTCGCCCCAGTCGGCGAGTTACCGAAGGAGGGCGAACGCCTGATGCTCCCAGTCGCTGGTTTCCGCGAGCCCGTCCCCTTCCGATGCGTCGGTTCTGATGAGCAGTGACCCGCAACAGGGGCCAGTCAATGACGATTGAACTGGAGATTGGCTAGCGCGAGCCGTCAGCCTCGCTACAGCGCTGGAGCAGCTCTCCGACTCACGCGCGCGTCAACTTGAGCTCTATCCATGGCTGCCAGCCAGCCTTGCTCCCATTGAGCTCCCAAAGTCCTGTAAGGCGATTCTTCTGAGTGTCGAAACTACCTGCAAAGCGAACTGACTTTCCGATGATGCTCCAGCGCCGTCCCTTGAGGGAGACAACGAAGGCTTCAGTCGAGCCTTGGTCGTCAAAGGATCTGGCGAAGTGTTGCCTCTTCGAAGAGTCGAACCCAATGACTTCCATCGACCGTGTCGGCTTGCCGTCAAACCATGCATCGACATCGTGCACGATGAAGTGTTGACCTGGCAACCATCGATAGGTGTCCGTCGCAGATAGGCTTCCAGCGGGACCTGCATCCGTCTCGAGCACGTCGCCTGCCGTGTTCCAAGTGCCAATGAAGATCTCCAACTTTGACATGCGGTTTGTTGGCATGGCTACTGCGTCTGCGTGCCGAGTCCACGCCCGACTAAACAGCCGGGGACGGCAAGGGCACAGTCCACTCGAGCGAAGTCTTGTGCAGCATGTCGACCACGTCTCTGGACAACGCGACGCCAAGTGAAGGCGTCTCCTCGTCCGACAAGGGTGCCAGACTCACCAATTCGCTCGCGTGGCTCGCGGTCTTCTTGAGATAGTCCACGACCGCCGCGCGCGGCTTGCCGGTGCCGATGCTCCCTGCTTCGCGCTCAGTCGAAAGGTAGAGCAGCGTGGCAGTGCGCAGTTCGACAAGCACCTTGTTGCCGAGAGCGTCGGCCGCGCGCCTGTCGACAGTCGGCGCCAAGGCCGTCAATGCGGCGCGGCAGTGAAGCGAGAGGCTGAGCAGTCGGTCAACGTCGCCTCGGGCCTCGGGGCTCGGGATGCGCCGCTCATTGACAAGCGCCGCGAGTCGCTTCTGATTCGCGACGGCTATGGGCATTCTCGCGAGAGCTTCTGCGCGGCACTTCTTGA
>JAZKIW010000114.1:0-2092 GCA_040384625.1 Pseudomonadota bacterium
ACTATGCCTGTGTACTGCTCGACCTGGGTCTTCCCAAACGGGACGGCGCAGCGCTTTTGCAGCACGTCCGCGAGCTTGGAGACAAGACGCCAGTGATTGTTATCACCGCGCGAGACGGAGATGCTTCATGCGTTCTGAGTCTCGATCTTGGTGCCGACGACTTTCTACAGAAACCTTTCAAGCTGCCGGTACTGCTTGCGCGCATGCGCGCGGTTGTCAGGCGGCGGAGCGGGTCGGCACAGTCCCAGATCGGGGTACCCGGCCTGCTTCTCGATCTCGACACGCGCGAAGCCATCGTCGGCGACCAAAGGGTTGTGCTGACAGCGAGAGAGTTCACCATTCTTGCCGCGCTGCTAGAGCGCCCCGGAGCCATTCTTTCTCGAGCACAAATCGAGAATCGCATCTACGGATGGGGCGATGAGGTTGCCAGCAACGCGGTCGATGTTGTTATTCACGGCATGCGCAAGAAGCTGGGGCAAGACATTATCAAGAACGTACGCGGCCTAGGCTGGCGTGCTGGAGAAAGCTGATGGAGAGCAAGTCCGCGCGTGGTCCCGCGTCACTCGGTGGCAGGCTGGTCTTATGGATACTGCTCGTTCACCTCGCTGCAGCCGTCGGGGTGATCTGGTACTCGTATGAGAACATTGGAGGCATCATTGCTGCGTCCAAAGACGAGCAGTTGCAGTCACTGTCCGAGTCGTATGCCGCAGCGGCCAACATCGGCGCGGGAGTCAAAGCTATCGACCTCCAAGCGGTACGCCAAGGCGGCGCCTATGTCGTGCAGTATTTTTCTGATGACGGTAAGGTGCTCGCAAGCTCTTTCCGGGAGGTCGATATCCCGCTGCAGCAGAAAGCCGGGCTCGCGTCTATCTCCACTTTGACCACAGGTCAGCCCATGGAGTGGCGTACGTCTACCGCCTTTGGAATCGGCAACTCATCGGCGATACGCGTTCAGGTCTCTCAGAGTATGGCCTATCAGAGCGAATTGGTTGCTCGCCGTGCGTTGGGCGCCGCCAGGCCGATCGCGTTTTTGCTGCCGCTTACACTGGCTGTGCTCCTATTGGTCATCTGGCGAGCATCGCGCGCCTTGAGACGTTTCGCAGCCGATGTCGCGGCACAGGACGAGAACCGACTGACAGAACTGTCCGTTGCTTCTGTGCCTAGCGAAATTGCGCCTCTCGTGCTGTCCTTCAACTCGCTATTGGCCCGACTGAAGGCAGCTTTCGCATCCCAACGGAGCTTTGTGCAAGATGCGGCGCACGAACTTCGGACTCCCATCGCTGTGCTCGGAATTCAAGCGGAGAACCTGCAGTCGCAATTGGTCAAAACACCGGAAGCACTTGAGCAGTACGAACAACTTGAGGCCGGTATTGCCCGCGCCCAACGCCTGATTGATCAGCTGCTTCGACTCTCAAAGCAGGAAGGCGACAACACCGAAACCGAGCATCCCGTTGAAGTCGACGTGGAAAACGCCGTCAGGGAGAGCATTGGACACTTGATGCCAATTGCCGACGCTCGACGGATTGACATTGGGTTGGACGAGGCCTCTTCATTTCAGGTCGTTTGTAACCCTGCCGACCTACGGTCGATCTTTGACAATCTGATCGACAACGCGCTGCGTCATGCTCCGGAAGCTTCAAGTGTGGACATACATCTTCGCCGCACTGGGCAGGCTCCTGTTGTGGATGTGATCAATGCGGGGCCTGGAATTCCGCCAGAGTACCTGACTCGCGTCTTCGACAGGTTCTACCGTGTCCCTGGTACGGCGGCTGTAGGCAGTGGCCTTGGCCTGGCGATTGCCCAGACATGCGCCGCCCGTATGGGAGCAACAGTCGAGTTGCTTGATCGCATTCAGTTCGACGGAGAGACAGGTGTCGTCGCCCGAGTTCGCTTTGGGATATCAGGCTAGCAGTCGGCTTCTACTGCGCAGAACTCGACGGCTGGGGTTTGCCCCTTTGATTCGCCTGCCGTCCGAGCCCTCGCGCGGGACGACCAAGCCCCAGTCAGGTGGCGGCTTGTCGATCAGCCCGTCGCTCGTTCAGGACCCGAGAGCGTCGCTTGCGCCACCAGATTACGATGCCAGTCACCGACA
>JAZKIW010000115.1:0-7155 GCA_040384625.1 Pseudomonadota bacterium
TCCGCAAGTACAACCGCGACTACAAGCTGATCTTCGTCGGCGACGCGACGATGAGCCCTTACGAAATCCTGCAACCCGGCGGCAGCGTCGAGTACAACAACGAGGAACCGGGCGCCGAATGGCTGCAGCGCCTGACCCACGCCTTCCCCAAGCACGCCTGGATCAACCCCGAACCGCAGGGCGTATGGCAGTACCGGCAGAGCATCTCGATCATTGGCCAGTTGATGAACCAGCGCATGTACCCGATGACGCTGGCCGGCCTCGAAGGAGCGATGCGGCTGCTCAGCAAATGAGCCTGGCCCGCAGCGCTGCGGCCCTGCTGCTGGCGGCGGCCCTGGCCGGCTGCGCGGCCTTGAGCCCCGACGCCGTCAAGGCACCTGCGGCGCCGGCCCCGCAGGTGCTGCTCAGCATCGAAGCGCCCGCCGAGTCGAAGAAGCTGCTCGAGACCTACCTCGACCTGGCGCGGTTGTCCATCATTGCACCTGGCGAAGCACTGTCGGAGACAGAGTTGCGCCGCCTCGAAGCCGCGACACCAGCGCAAGCGCGCGCGCTGCTGGCCACCCAGGGCTACATGGACCCCGTGGTGCAGGTCCAACGAGAGGCGGGCGACAGCGTTGATGCCTTGCCGCGGGTGCGCGTCCAGGTCACGCCCGGCCTGCGCAGCCGGATCACCCGTGCCGACCTCGAACTGCAGGGGCCGCTGGCCGAAGCCGTCGCGCGCGGCGACGAAGGCGCGAAGAAGGTGCGGGCCGCCTGGCGCGCGGCATGGCGTTTGCCGGTCGATGCTGCCTTCACCGACAACGCCTGGCGCGAGGCCAAGGCGGCGGCGCTGGCGCGCCTGCGCGCCGATGGCTATGCCAACGCCACTTGGAGCGGCACCAGCGCCCAGGTCGACGCCGACGCCAGCAGCGTGCAGATCACCGTCGTGGCCGAGTCCGGGCCGCTGTACCGCACCGGCGCGCTGCTGATCCGCGGCCTGCAGCGCCAGGAAGAGCGCCACGTTCGCAACCTGGCCGGCTTCGACGCCGGCACACCGGCCACCGAGGCCCTGCTGCTCGACTATCAGGAGCGCCTGCAGCGTGCGGGCCTGTTCGAGCAGGTGTCCGTCACGCTCGCCAGCGACCCAGAGCAGGCCGCGGCCGCCGCCGTCACGGTCACCTTGCGTGAGCTGCCGCTGCAGCAGGCCCTTGCCGGCATCGGCATCAGCGCCACCAACGGGCCCCGCGTCTCGCTCGAGCACCTGCACAGGCGCCCCTTCGGGCAGGCGGCGACGCTGCGCAACAAGGTCGAGATCGGCCGCGTGCGCCAGGCCTGGGAGGGCGACCTGTCGTCGCACACCCTGCCCGGCTTCGAACGCAACGTGGTCGGTGGCACCGCAGAGCGGCTGGAGTCCGACACCGACCGCGTCAGCTCGCTGCGCGCCCGGGTGGGCCGGGCCTTCGACGGCCAACGTGTCGAGCGCTTGGCCTTCGTCGAGCTCGAACGCGAGCTGGTGCGTCCGTTCGCCAGCAGCGCGCAGACGGAGCAGGCCACCGCCGACACGACGACGCTCAGCGCCAATCTTCACGGCGTGTGGCGCGACGTCGACAGCATGATCCTGCCGACGACCGGGCGCAGCCTGTCCGTGCAGACGGCCTTGGGGCGCGTGCGCAGCAGCGAAGGCGGCCAGGGCAGCGGCAGCTTCGCACGCGCCTACGGCCGGCTGCAGCTCTGGCATCCGCTAGGTGCCAACTGGTACGGCCAGGCCCGGCTCGAACTGGGCCAGGTCTTTGCAGCCGATGCCGTTGATGTGCCGGAGTCGCAACGCTTTCGCGCCGGCGGGGACGACTCGGTGCGCGGCTACACCTACCGCTCATTGACGCCGAAAGTGGGCGGCGTCGATGTCGGTGGGCGCGTGCTGGCCACCGGCAGCATCGAGGTCGCGCGCCCGATCAGTGCCGGCCTGCCGAGCTTGTGGTGGGCCGCCTTCATCGACGCCGGCCGCGCCGCCGATTCCTGGCGCGACTGGAGCCCCGCCTGGGGCGCCGGCCTCGGCTTGCGCTGGCGCAGCCCGGTGGGCCCGCTGCGCGTCGACCTGGCCTATGGTGAAGAGGTCAAGCGCTGGCGCCTGCACCTCTCGGTGGGCATCGCCTTCTGAAGCGCATGGCCGAGAAGCCGACTCCCGGTGCAAAGGCGCGGCCCTGGCGGCGCGCGCTGCTGGTAGCCGTCGCGATAGCGCTGCTGGCCATCGTGCTCGTGCTCTCCGGCGGCGGTGTCTGGTTGACCCGCACCGACCGCGGCACCGCATGGCTGCTGTCGCACATCGCCAGCCTCAGCAACACCTCCGGCCGCCTGCTCGGTGGCCCGTTCAGCGCCGAGCGTGCCGAACTGAAGCTGGGTCAGCGAACGCTGACGATCCATGGCCTGGCCTGGCAGGACGCCCACTGGTCCTGGCGGCCGCACGAATCGGCCTGGGTCGGCCTGGTACTGGTGGCACCGCGCGCCGAACGCGTCGAGCTGCAAGGCGCCGGCGGCGCCGAGCCGCTGACGCTGCCGGCGAGCCTGCGCATGCCGGTCACCCTGGTGCTGCAGGACTTGCGCATCGCCGCGCTGCACATCGACGGCATGGCGCCGGTGACGCAGATCGCCGGCAACGCGACGCTGGGCGCGCGCGAGGGCAAGGAGCACCGCATCGCTGACCTGGCCTTCAATTGGGATCGCGCACGGATGCAGGCGCGGGGCAGCATTGCCAGCGATGCGCCCTTCGTGCTCGAGTTGGCCGCCGATGCGCGCGCCCTCGAAGGCAGCACCCCGCCCTGGCAGGCCACGGCCACCGCGCGCGGGCCGCTCGACAAGCTCGCGCTTCAAGTGGCGTTGGGCAGCGACAAGGCGCCAGGCGCCACCTTGCGCGCCGAGGCCAATGTGCTGCCGTTTGCCCCCTGGCCGCTCGCCACCCTGGCAGCCACGGCCCAGGACCTCGACCTCGCCGCCCTCGGCAGCGGCTTGCCGACCACGCGCCTGTCCGGCCGCGCCGAAATCGACACACGCAGCCTCGATGCGCCTGTGACGGCGCGCATCGGCCTGGTGAACACCCAGGCCGGTCGCTGGGACCAGCAACGCCTGCCCGTCACCCGCCTCGATCTCGACCTCGCCGGCCTGCCGCGCGATCGGTCCCGCCTGACGGTGAAGGCCCTGTCGTTGCAACTGATGCCCGGCGCCGGGCGGATCGAAGGCAGCGGCGACTGGCAAGCCGGTGCAGCCCGACTGGCACTGCGGCTGCAAGCGCTGCGCCCCGCCTTGCTGGATGCGCGCGCGGCGGCGATGACGCTGTCGGGCAGCACCACGTTCGCCTTGCAGGGCCTTCCGTCGCCGGACGGCAAGACGGCGCCCGCTGCGAGCCAGCAGTTGCGGGCCAGCCTGGCCCTCGACGGTCGCCTCGACGCGCGCGGTGACTTGCCGCTGCAGGTGAGCGCAGAGGCCGAGGGCGAACGCAGCGCGAGCGGCATGCGCATCGACCTGCGCGAGCTGCTATTGCGCAGCCGCGACGCACGCGCGCAGGGCAGCCTGAGCGTCAGCCGCGACACTGCGCGCAACTGGCAGCTGCTCAGTCGCGGCGAGTTGGCGGGCTTCGACCCGGCGCTGTGGTTCACGGTGGCCGACGGCAACCCATGGCGCAAGGGGCCGCACCGCCTGGCCGGGCGCTGGCGTGCCGACGTGCAGGGCGGCCCGGCGCTGGCCGCCGCCAGGACCGTCGAGGCGCGGTTGCTGGCGCTGCGCGGCGACGCCGAGTTGAATCTGCAGGACAGCCAGCTCGCTGGCGTGCCCTTGCAGCTGGGCCTCAAGCTGGATGGCCGCGGCCCCGGCTGGGCGCTCGATGCCGATCTGCGCTCCGGCAGCAACCGCGCAACCCTGCTGGGCCGCCTGGCGCCGCTGGCGCGCGACGACCGCTGGAAGCTCGGACTCGACCTGCCGGCGCTGGGTGCGCTGCAGCCAATGCTCGACCTGATCCCCAACGTCGCCACGGCACTGCGCGGCGCGACCAAGACCCCGATCGCCGGACAACTCGGCGGCGAAGTGCAGGCCCAGGGCCGCTGGCCGGCACTGCGCATCGACGCCGATCTGCGCGCCAGCGCGTTGCAAGCCGCGAACCTGCGCGCCACGCGCTTGCAATTGAAAGCCCAGGCAGGCCCGGACGCGCAATCCACGCTGGCCGTGCAAGTCGAAGGCGAGCAGCTGGCGTTCGACACGCTGCGCGCCGACACGCTCGCCGGTAGGCTCGATGGCAGCTTGGCCGAGCATCGGCTGACACTCGACCTGCTAAGCCCTGTGCGTCCGCCCGCCTGGACCGACGCGGTGCTTGGGCGCCAGGCTGCCGGCACGCGCTTCGCCCTGCGCGGCAGCGGGCAGTGGGCGCCGGCCGATCCTCGCCAAGGCCTGTTGCCCGGACGCTGGCGCGGCCAGGTGCTCGACCTCGACGTGCGCGACCGCAGCGCGCCCGCTGCTGCGGCCGGCAGCGCGCCGCCATGGCTGCGAGCGCGCGATTTGCGGCTGCAACTACAACTCGCTGCCGACGGCCGGCTCACGTTCGCCTCGGCCGAGCCGGGCCGGGCCGAAGTGCTCGGCAGCGCGCTGCGCTGGACCGAGGCCGAGTGGCGCGCCGGCGCAAGCAATGTGCCGTCCGACGCGCGCGTCGATCTGCAGCTCGAACCGATGGCCATCGCGCCCTGGCTGCACAAGCTGGAGCCCGCTGCCGGCCTGGGCGGCAACCTGCTCGTCGGTGGGCGCGCTCGGATTCAGCTCGGCCAGCGTGTCGCTGCCGACGTGGTGCTCGAACGCGCCAGCGGCGACCTGACGCGGACCGACGAAACCGGCACCCAGGCCTTCGGCCTGACCGACCTGCGCCTGGCCGTCGCCGCTCAGGACGGCACCTGGCATTTCACCCAAGCCGTGGCCGGACGCAACGTCGGCGTGCTGGCCGGCGCGCAGAGCCTGCGCCTCGCACCGCAGGCGCGATGGCCGCGGCCTGATTCGCCGATGCAGGGCGTGCTCGAGTGGCAGGTGGCCGATCTCGGCGCCTGGGCCCCGTTCCTGCCCCTGGGCTGGCGCGTGGGCGGCGCGCTGCGCGTCGGCGCGGCGCTCGGCGGCAGCTTCGGCGCGCCCGAGATCACCGGTGATCTCGTGGGCACGCGGCTGGCGGTGCGCAACCTGTTGCAGGGTGTGGATGTGCGCGACGGCGAGCTCGCGCTGTCGCTGCGCGGCAACCAGGCCAGCATCGACCGCTTTGTCTTCAAGGGGGGCAAGGGTGAACTGCGAGTGACCGGTGGCGCCAGCCTCGGTACCGATCCACGCGCTAGGCTGCAGCTCAACGCCGAGCGCTTCCAGCTGCTCGGCCGCATCGACCGGCGCATCGTTACCAGCGGCAGCGCGGCGCTCGAACTCTCGCCGCAGACGCTCGCGCTCGATGGGCGCTTTCGCATCGATGAAGGCCTGATCGACTTCAGCCGCGGCGATGCGCCGAGCCTGGACAGCGACGTGCAGGTGCGCGGCGGGCGCGCGGGGACACCTGCCGAGGCGATAGAAACCGAAGCCCCCGCACCGCGCGCTAATGCCGCCACGCGCAGCGCGCGCGTGGCGCTGCAGGTCGATCTGGGCGACGAGCTCACGGTGCGCGGCCGCGGCCTGGACACCAAGCTGCGCGGCAGCCTGGCCTTGTCAACACCGGGCGGGCAGCTGGCCGTGAACGGCAGCGTGCGGACCGAGGCGGGCACCTACGCCGCCTACGGCCAGAAGCTCGACATCGAGCGCGGCGTGCTGGTCTTCACTGGCCCTGCCGGCAACCCGCGCCTGGACATCCTGGCCCTGCGCCCGAACCTCGACCTGCGCGTGGGCGTGCAGGTCAGCGGCAGCAGCCAGTTTCCGCGTGTGCGCCTGATCAGCGAACCGGAGATGAGCGACACCGACAAGCTGGCCTGGCTGGTGCTCGGCCGCGCCCCAGACGGCCTGGCGCGCACCGACACGGCCCTGCTGCAACGCGCCGCCCTGGCGCTGCTGGCTGGCGAGGGCCAGGGACTGGACCGCACTCTGCTCTCGAACATAGGCCTGGACGAGTTCTCGGTCAGCCAGCGCGAAAGTGGTGAAGTGCGCGACACCGTGGTCTCGCTGGGCAAGCAGCTGTCGCGGCGCTGGTATGTCGGCTACGAACGCGGCCTCAACAGCACCACCGGTACCTGGCAGCTGATCTACCGTGTGGCACAGCGCTTCACGCTGCGTGCGCAGGCGGGTGAAGACAACGCGCTCGACGCGATATGGGCCTGGCGCTGGGACTGAGGCGCCGGCGCACGGGCAGCCGCTCCCTCAAACTCGGGCGCGCGCCGGCGACGGGCCGAGCAAGCGATCGCGCCGCTCGATGATCCGCGCGGCCAGCACACCGATGACCCAGCACAGCCAGGCCGACCACAGGGTGTGACTCGGGAAGTGCGCGCCGCGCGCCAGTTGAGCCCAACCGAACAGCGCGCCGAACGTCAGCACCGTCGCGAGCAGGCCGCCGGCCAGTGCGGGGCGGTGATCGCGCCATTGAAAGTACAGCGGCAGGAAAGCGAAGGCCGCGACCGCATGGCCTGATGGAAAGCAATGCCCCGGCCCGCCGTCGACCAGGAGCGGCAGCCAATGCGGGACATAGGGCACGTCGCCGCCGAACAGCGCCAGGTCCCAGGGGCAACTGGTGTGGCTGAAGCGCTTGAGCGCGGGCACGAGCACCAGGCCGGCGACGATGGCCAGCAGCCAGCTGCCGCGCTGGCGCCGCGTCATGGTGAGGGGCGCGCCGCTACCGTGCCAGGCCCACGCGGCGCAGGCCAGCAGGGCCACAGTCGCCAGCCAGCGCCCGCCGTCGTGCAGCAGGTGCCGGGTCCACCCATCGTTGCGCAGCGCGAAGCCGCCGGCGCTGCCGTACAGGCTGGCCAAGACCATGTCCAGCCCAGACGCCTCCCAGCCCAGCAGCACCAGCAAGGCTGTCGCGGCGATCGCCGCATCGTGCCGCGCCGCAGTCGCCGGCCGCGCCGTCACAGGGTCGCGGCCGCTGCGTTGCGGCAGCCTTGGGTGAGGTCGAGCTGCGGCTCGCGCACGGCGGTGCGGACATCGAGCAGGCCGAGCACGGTGTGGAACAGGTGGTCATGCTGC
>JAZKIW010000115.1:7255-10851 GCA_040384625.1 Pseudomonadota bacterium
TGGCTGCAGCGGCCGAGGTCGTCGTCATGGCAGGCTGGCGTGAAGCGCTCGAAAGCCGCGGGGTAGCGCCTGAAGTAGGAAGGCCCGTGGTTGCCCAGCATGTGCAGGACCAGCACCTGCACGCCCTGTGCGTGCTGCAAGCGCGCGTCCAGGCCGCGCAGCAGGCCTTCGTCCAGGCAGTGGTCACCCTGGCACAGGCCTGGTGCCGTGGCGGCGCTGACAATTTCGGTGGGCAGGCCATCGCAGACCCCCTTGCAGCCGGACTGGTTGTCGCGCCATTGCACCGCAGCCCCGGCGCGCGCCAGCACGTGCAGCAGCGACTGGCTGCCACGGATGCGAGCCTCGTCGTAGTCGCGCCGGCCGACGGGCGCGAACATGCAAGGCAGCGACACCTCGGTGCTGGTGCCGCAGGCGCTGACGTCGGCGAAGTTGAGTACTGGCAGCTGAGCCAGGCGCGGCGTGGTTTGGCGGGTGTAGCCGTTGAGGCCCCAGTTAGCCGCGCGCACCGTTTCGCCGACCACGATGACCATCAGGCGCGGCTTGGATAGCGTGGCCCAGCTCGGACCGGGTACGGCGTCCAGGCCGATCGGCCGGCGCGCTTGCGTGGCGCCGCGTGCGTCGGCTGCCAGCACCGAGCCGAGTGACCACAGGGCGTTCGCCGGTGTCACGAGGTAGCGCATCTCCTTGTGGTTGCGCATCAGTGCGGACAGGGGCTGGAACTGCCACAACAACGCAGCGACGAAGGTCGCCAGGGCCAGGGCCATGAGTAGGGCGCGCGCGAGCAGCGCCCGACGCCATGGCCGCGCCTGCACGCGAGCGAATGACAGCAGCGCGATCGGCAGGGCCGCGTACAGCAGCAGGTCGAGCATCAGGCTCCAGGACAGCAGCTCGCGGGTCTCGGCCAGGTCGCTGTGCAGCGCATTGCGCAACATCGCGGGGTCGAGGACCACGCCGTAGGCTTGCATGAAGTGCAAAGCGAACGATGCGACGATCGTCAGTCCGGCCAGCATCGGTTTGACACTGCGCCTTGTGCACACGAGGCCCGCCAGCAACACGTGCAGCGAGGCCAGCATCAGCGCCAGACCGACAAGAAAGCCCAGTGAGGGACCCTCGACGCCCGCATGGGCGTGCAGCGCCGCAGCGAAGAAGGGCCGGTTGGCGGCCAGGGCCCAGAACAGACCCGCTGCCAACACCAGCTGGTCGCTGGTGGCCGCAAAGCGCAGACACAGGACTGGGAAGGCCGGACGCCAGGTTCGCTCGCGACGAAGAGTGACATCGATCATCTGGTGCATTGCACCGGCCGCGACTGAAGTGGCCCTGAAGCGAAGCTGAAGCCAGGCTGAAGCCCGGTGGTGCTACCTTCCGCATCGAATCGCCATGCGACTGCTGCTGATCGAAGACGACACCATCCTCGGCGAAGGCCTGCGCGACTTCCTGCGCGCCGACGGCCATCGCGTGGATTGGTGCGACTGCCTGGCCACCACCGATGCCCTGCGCGACGAGCCCTACGACGCCTGGCTGGTCGACTGGCAGCTGCCCGATGGTTCGGGCCTGGACTGGGTGCGTGCGCGGCGCGGGCGCGGCGATGCCACGCCGGTGCTGATGCTCACTGCGCGCGACAGGCTCGGTGACCGCATCACCGGCCTGGACGCCGGCGCCGACGACTACCTGGTGAAACCGTTCGCCCCAGAGGAGTTGAGTGCGCGCCTGCGCGCCGTGAGCCGCCGCAGCGGCGCCGGCGCAGCCCAGTCGCGCAGCCGTTTCGGACCGGTCGAAGTCGACCTGGGGGCGCGCAGCGCATTCGCCGAAGGCCGGCGCGCCGATCTGACCGCGCGAGAGTGGGCGGTGCTCGAGGCCCTGGTACTGCGCGCCGGGCGCATCGTGCCGAAGTCCGACCTCGAGCGCCTGGTGCACGGCTTCGACAGCGAGATCGCAAGCAACGCGCTCGAGGTGCATGTCTCGGCCCTGCGTCGCAAGCTCGGCCGTGAATTGATCGAGACCGTGCGCGGGCTCGGCTACCGCATTGACGAGCGCTCGACATGAGCGGTCAGAGGGTCCCGTCCATCCGAACGCGGCTGGCCAATGCGCTGCTGCTCTGGGCCGTGCTGTGGGGCCTGGGTGTGGCTGTGGCGGTGGGCTTCGCGGCACAGCGCGAAGTCGACGAATTGCTCGACGAGTCGCTGCAGGCCACAGCGGCCCTGCTCGCCAGCGCGCTGACGGTCGCGTACGGCGACACCGGCCCGCGGACGGATGCCGCGCCACTGCCCTCGGGTGACGAGGGGGAGTTCGCCTGGCAACTCGTGGCAGCCGGCGGCGCCGTGATGCAGCGCTCGGCCAATGCCCCCGCGGTGGCGCTGCACGCGGCGGCCACCGCGGGCTTCAGCGCGACCAGCGAATGGCGCGTCTTCGGCGCTGCCATGGGCCACGAAGGTCGCATGCTGTACGTGGCGCACACGATGGGCGAGCGTGTCGAGTCGCGGGCCGAAGCCGCCCTCAGCGCCGCGCTGGCGGCGCTGTCGATCGGCCTGCTCGCGCACTGGTGGCTGCGCGCGCGGGTGCGCCACGAACTGCGGCCCCTCGAACGCCTGACCGACCGGCTGGTGAAGCACGACCCGCTGGGCAAGTCGCAAGCGCTCGGCGCGGCTGAACGGGCCGAGCTGGCGCCGGTGCATGCCGCCATCGACGACCTGGGCCAGCGCCTGGCGCGGCGCGTGGCGCACGAGCGCGCCTTCAGCGCGCATGCCGCGCATGCATTGCGCACCCCGCTGGCAGGCATGGAAGCGCAGTTGGCAGTGGCGATGCGCGAGAGCACCCCGGCGGTGCAGCAGCGCCTGCAGCGCGTGCGCGAAGCGTCCGGCCGCCTGCAGCGCGTGGTCCAGGCTTTGCTGGATCTATTCCGCGTCGGCGCAGAAGTACAGCGTGGGCCGGTCGACTTGAAGGCCCTGCTGGCGCACCTGCCCGTCGAGGGTCTGGCAGTCCACCTGCAAGGCGACGCCGCGCTCTCGGCCGACCCCGACCTGCTTGCCGCCGCACTGTCCAATCTGCTCGACAACGCCAAGCGCTATGGCGCCGGGCGCGTCGAGGTCAGCGTGCCCTTGCCAGGCGTGCTGCGCGTGGCCGACGACGGGCGAGGTGTCACGCCCGAACGCCTGCGCTTGTTGCGCAACGCGATCCACGCGCAGGACTACGACGGCCACACCGGCCTGGGCCTGATGCTGGCCGACCTGATCGCCCGATCGCATGGCGGCTCGCTACGTCTGCCCGACACGGCTGACGGATTCGTGGTGGAGTTGGTACTCGGACCGTTTGCAAGCGGCCCGCGTTGAGGCTTGGGCGCTCTCACTCCTGCCAGTTGTCGGTCGCGCCGCCGTCGACGCGCCAGCGCAGCATCCCGCCGGCCAGGTTGGCGACCTGACCGAAGCCTGCCTGCTGCAGCATCGCCACCGCGCGCGCCGAACGCGAGCCCGAGCGGCACACGGCGACGACCGGGCGCTCGCGATCGAGCTCGGCAAGGCGGTCTTTCAAGCCGCCCAGGGGTATTGGCAGCGCGTTCGGGATGTGCCCGAGCGGGCCGTGAAACTCGGCCGGCTCGCGCA
>JAZKIW010000116.1:0-3310 GCA_040384625.1 Pseudomonadota bacterium
GCTATTGGCGCAAGCAGCTTTTGTGCAGCAGCCAGGTCACCGCGCTCCAAGGCCTCGCCTGCCAGACGGGCTAGACCGCCTATGCCACCCAGCGGGCCGCGCAGGTCGTGCGACACCTGCCTGTTGAAACTCTCAAGGCCGGCGATCACTTCGCGCGATTCGCGAGTGCGCGCCACCCTGAGCGGTCGCCCGCGATGCTAGATCTGACGCTTCAAGCAGACGCTGAGAGCGTCCCGTGAAGATCCCTAGTCAATACAGGCTGCCAGTGCCAGATTGCTCAGTCTTTGCAACCGCGCGAGATGGGCGAGACCATCGAAGCTTCTCGCGAACTGCTGCAGGGGGCTTGCGACGCGCAGCTGCGACTTCCGGTGAGCCAGGTGGCGCTGGAATACCCCCGGCGCGGCTCTACCGGCCGCTGGCAGAATCGCCGAGTTGCACCCAATGCACGGAATTGCCGTCATGACTTGCCGTACCCCGCGCCTTCTTGCTTCGGCTCTTCTCGCGGTCCTGTGCATCGGTGTGGTCCGACCCGGCCTGGCCCAGACCGCGAGTGCCGCCACCTGGCGTGCCCAGGTCGTCGAGATCATCGATCGCAAGGGCTTCGAAAAGCCCTTGACCGCCATGACCATCATGGTGCCGGCCGGCTGGCGCGCACAGGGCGAGATTCAATGGCGTGGACTGTCCTGCGGACGTCTTCACCAACCCACGTTGCAGGCGCGCGCGCCGGATGGCCGCAGCGCCATCGAATTGGCTCCCGGCGAGGCCTGGATCGGAAGCGGGCCGAATCCCTTGGTGCCGTGCCTGCGTGCGTCGTTCCCCAATGCCGAAAGCTATCTGAAAGCCTGGGTGGGCAAACACCGGCCCGGCGCGCAGTGGCTCGACTACCGCATTCGGCCCGAGCGCAGCCGGCCGCCCACCGACATGCCGTTCCCGGGCGGCGGCACACGCAGCTGGGCCGAAGTTGGCCAGGCGCTGATCGGCTACGAGCAGGGCGGCCAGGCGATACGGGAATCGCTTGCGGTCGCGATTTCGTTTAGCGTCACCCGGATGGCTCAGCCCGGCATGGCGCCGATACAGACGTCGCAAGGCGAATCGTTCGGCGTGCTCAGCTGGCGCGCGCCCGACGGCCAGCTCGATTTCCGCCAGTTCGATGCGATGTGGCAGACGCTGCGCAGCGACGCGAGCTGGCAGGCCCGCATCGACCAGGGAACGCAATCCACCAACCAGGCCATCGCGCGCGACAACGCAACCACCGCCGGCAAAATCGCGGCGATCAATGCAGAGACCTCGCGCCAGACGCTAGAGGCGATCAAGCAGCGCGGCGAGATCGCCCGCCAGTCGCGCGAGGAGGTCGCCGCCATCAACAACGGCGTGGTGCGCGACCGTGCCGCCAGCATCGACCGCACCCACACCGCCAACGTGCGCAGCGTGCGCGAGGTCGAGCTGTACCGCGGCAGCAGCGTCGGCGGCAACGGCACCGTCGAGCTGCCGAACCACTACCAGCATGCCTGGCGGTTGCGCGACGGCACCTACGTCATGACCGACAGCCCGAACTTCAACCCCAATCGTGAGCTCGGCGTGCCCGGCGAGCAATTGCAACGCACCCGATGAGGCACGCCACGATGAGAGTTCCGCTGGAAGCGCTTTGCCACTGCGCGCTGTTTGCGCTGGCGTCGCTCGCCGGCACGGCCGCGTCGGCGCAGAACAGTTTTGGCGGCGCCACACCGCCTCCACCCTCCGGCAGGGCCACCCCTGCGCCACCGCCACCGCCACCGCCGCAGCGATCGCCGAACAGTGTCGATCCTCGGCGCGACGCCGCGGCCGCCGAAGGCCAGGCGGGCCTGCCGCGCACCGACCCGCAACGTCTGGCCCAGCTCGAAGGCAAGGAGCGCGCCGACCAGGGCGTGCCGGCCAGCACTGAGTTGCACAGCGGTGCGATGCACGGCACGACGCCGGCTTCGATCCCAGGCGGGCAGGTGGTGACCACGCGCCAGCTCGTCGCCACTCTCGGCGCTCGGCGCGAGGGCGGTGCGAATGCCCTGCCGCCGCTGCTGTTGTTCGACGTGCTGGGCGGCGCCGAACGCCTGCCCGGCGCGCTCAATGCCGTGCCTGCGCACCAGGCCGGCAACTTCGACGACAACGTGCAGCGTGAGTTCGGCGCCTATCTGAAGCAAGTGACGCAGGGGCGGCAGGACCTGCCGCTGGTGTTCTATTGCGCAAGCACGATGTGCTGGATGTCGTACAACGCGGCGCTGCGCGCGATCCGCATGGGCTACCAGAAGGTCGGCTGGTACCGTGGCGGCGTCGAGGCCTGGAAGGAGGCCGGACTGCCGATCGAGCGCGCCGGCGCGCCGGGCCCACTGCCCGCGTCAGGCCAGCGACCCGGCAACTGAGTGGTGCCGCGACCGGTGTCGCTAATTACCTTGGCGTCAGCCGCAATGGGCGGTAATGCTGACAGGCCGTCTGGGTGGCGCATCACCCCTGAGCCAGGGGGCTCGCACCGGTGCCGCGACCAGGCTCATGCGTCATCCGTCGCTCATTCGCTGCGCTTTCGTCGAATCACTTCTGAAACTCGATCGGCGCGCCGTTGACTGCCCACGCGACGCCAAATCGGTCGGTCAGCATCCCGAATGTCTCCGCCCAGAACGCCGGCGCCAGCGGCATCGTCACTTGACCGCCTTGCGCCAGGGCGTGAAACGCACTGTGTGCCTGGTCGACCGTGTCGTATTGCACCGCGATCATCACGCCCTTGATGCCGTCAAAGGGCATGCCGGGCGGAACATCGCCAGCGAAGATCATCGCGCCGCCAGGAAGCATCAGGCACGCATGCATGATCCCGTCGCCGGCGGCGGGCGGCGGGCCCCCTTCGGCGCAGCCAGTGCCGGCATCGGCTGGAGGGGCCGGCATGTCGGCATACGACATCATCGTTTCGATCGTCGCGCCGAGTGCCTTGGCGTAGAACGCGTACGCCTCGCGAGTCGTGCCAGGGAAGCTCAGGTACGGGGTGACGGTGGTGGTCATCGCAATCTCCTTCGAAGGCGTGGTTGGGGTTCATTGACACCGACTGTTCCATCGGTATTCACACGACGAACAACCGGCGGCGGTTTCGACAACGTCGCTGCGCCATTCGCGTCGCGAATGTCCATTGGAGAAGATTCACGCGGGGCGGCCTCGACCGCCGGATGGTTGATCCGTCGCTTCCATGCAATCCCAAGTTCGTCCGAGAGAGCACGCGGTCGGCAGGCTGACGCTCTGGCGCCTAGGTTGCTATTCGGCGTTTAGACGACTGCACATTGCGCCAACGATTCGA
>JAZKIW010000117.1:0-20305 GCA_040384625.1 Pseudomonadota bacterium
CTGCTCGGCGGCGTCAAGGCCTGATTCAGGGCGCCAGCCAGAGGAACACCGCCGGCAGGTGCTTGTCCTCGAAACGAGGCGGCGTCAGGCGCCATTGCGCCACGCTTCGCGTCATGCACCAGCCCGAGGGCAGGGTCAGTCCGCATGCCACCGAGAGATGGGTGTTGGCCTGCAAGCACTCCAGCAAGGCCGCCATCAGTGACGCGTTCCGGTAGGGCGTCTCGATCGCGATCTGGGTCTGGCGCTCCCGTTGGGAGCGCTGCTCCAGAGACTGAACGCGAGCACGCCGTTGATCGGTGTCGGTCGGCAAGTAGCCGACGAACGCAAAGCTCTGGCCGTTCAGGCCGCTGGCGGCCAGCGCCAGCAGCAGTGAACTGGGGCCCGCCAGCGGACGCACGCCGATGCCGAGGCGGTGCGCGCAGGCCACCAGGAGGGCACCGGGATCGGCCACGGCGGGCAGGCCTGCTTCGCTGAGCAAGCCGATGTCCTGGCCCGCGAGCGCAGGTGCCAGCAGCGCATCGATAGGGGCCGGAGCGGCTTGGGTGTGCCCCCCCTTGACGGTGCGCGGCAATTCCGCGATCTGGACTTCCTGCAGCGGCCGTGCCAGGGGAACCACCGAGTCGACCCGCTTGAGGAAGGCGCGTGTGGTCTTGGCATCTTCGGCGACCCAGTGCGACAGACGTGCCGCCTGCAGCAGCACGCCTGCTGGCAGGACGCTGTCGATCGGCGGCGCCTGTGGTGCTCCGAGGTCGAGCGTGTTGGGCACCAGGAGCAAGCTGCCGAGCGCGGCCGTCATCCGGGCGGTACCAGAGGATCGAGCCCGGCTTCACGCAGTAGGGTGCAGGTTCGGATCAACGGCAGGCCGACCAGGGCGGTCGGGTCGTCGGAATCGATGGCTGCCAGCAAGGCGATGCCCAGCGCCTCGCTCTTGGCGCTGCCGGCGCAGTCGTAGGGCTGCTCGGCACGAAGGTAATGCTCGATCTCTGCCACGGAAAGGTCGCGAAACGTCACCGCGACAAGCGCCGTCAGCCCGCGAGCGAAGCCGCGGTCGGCGCGCACCACCGCGACCGCGGTGTGGAACGTGACACGGCGGCCGCTCATCGCGCGCAACTGAGCCACCGCGCGCTCGTGTGTCAGCGGCTTGCCGATCGCTTCACCGTCGAGGTCGGCGACCTGGTCGGAGCCGATCACGACAGCGTCGACGTGGGTGGCGGAGACTGCCATGGCCTTGGCCATCGCCAGACGGGTGGCCAAGGCCGGCGGCGCTTCACCAGGCAGAGGCGCTTCATCGACCTCGGGCGGAAGGGCCTCGAACGGCAGGCGCAACCTCTGCAGCAACTGACGGCGATAGCGCGAGGTGGAGGCCAGGATCAGCCGGGGCAGGTCGGGCATGCGGCGCATTCTCACACCCGACCGCCGCCGTAAACTGCTGCCATGACATCGCGACCGCACGATCCACGCAAGCTCGACGTGGCGGCAGCCGCTGCCGAGTCGCAGGCGCTGGAGGGCCTTTGGCCCCTGGCTGGCTTCGAGCGGCTCGCCGAAGGACCCGACAAGGTGGAGGGGGCTGGGCGGGGCGGCGATGTCCACTGGGTGGCGCGTGGAGAACAGCGTGACGTTGCGGGTGCAGCGCCGGAAATCTGGCTGCAACTGGCGGCACGGGCCACCATCTGGCGCGAGTGTCAGCGCTGCCTGCAGCCGGTGGCACTCCAACTCGACGTGGCGCGGGCGTTTCGCTTCGTGGCCGACGAAGCCACGGCCGAAGCGCTCGACGCCGACAGCGAAGACGACATCCTCGCGCTACCGCGCCGGCTGGATCTGCACGCCCTGGTCGAAGACGAGTTGCTCCTGGCTCTGCCGCTGGTGCCGATGCACGTCGAGTGCCCGCAGGAGCTCCCCCGGTCGGCGGGCGACACCCCGGGCGAGGACACCCCGGCAGCGTCGCCCAAGCCCTTTGCCGCGCTGGCCGGCCTGAGGCGCGGGCGTCCGGACTGAAGCGGCGAAGCGTGGGGGCTCTGCTATACTCTGCGGCTTTTCGCGCTGCCCCGGCCCTTGCCCGGATTGCGCTGCCCGGCCCGCCTTGCTACCGTCCACGGCAGGGCTTCGCCCCAGGAGAAACCCATGGCTGTCCAGCAAAACAAGAAGTCGCCGTCCAAGCGTGGCATGCACCGTTCGCACAACGCCCTGACGACACCGGGCACGGCGATCGAACCGACCACCGGCGAAAACCACCTCCGTCACCACATCAGCCCGACCGGTTTTTACCGCGGCCGCAAGGTGTTGAAGACCAAGGCCGACGCCTGACGGGCGTTGGCTGCCTTGGCGAACCTCTGATCCGCTGCGGCCGCTCGGCCTGAGCTGCCCGATCTGCTCGATGGTCGGCCCGCACACCTTGCACACAGCCTTGCCCGTGCTGCCAATGGTTTGTCTGGCTGTCGACTGCATGGGTGGCGACCACGGTGCCGTGGTCACGTTGCCGGCGTGTCGCGCCTTCCTCGACAAGCATCCGGACGCCGAGCTGCTGCTCGTCGGCACCCGCGACGCTCTCGGACCCGTCGAAGGCTGGCCCCGTACCCGGCAGATCGTCGCGACCGAAGTCGTGTCGATGGAAGACGGCATCGAAGTTGCCCTGCGCCGCAAGAAGGACTCGTCGATGCGGGTGGCGATCGAACAGTTGAAGCCCGCCCAGGGTGATCAAGTCCTGGCCCATGCCTGCGTGTCGGCCGGCAACACCGGCGCCCTGATGGCCGTGGCACGCTACGTACTGAAGACGCTGGACGGCATCGACCGCCCCGCCATTGCCACGGTACTGCCGAACCGCCGCGACGGTTTCACGACCGTGCTCGATCTCGGCGCGAACGTCGATTGCACGCCGGAACAGCTGCTGCAGTTCGCGGTGATGGGCAGCGCCCTGGTGGCTGCCGTCGACGGCAAGAGCGAGCCGAGCGTGGGCCTGCTCAACATCGGCGAGGAAGCGATCAAGGGCAGTGAGACCATCAAGCGTGCCGGCGAGTTGCTGCGCGCCGCGGCCGCCGAAGGGCATCTCAACTTCTTTGGCAATGTCGAAGGCAACGACATCTTCAAGGGCACGACGGACATCGTGGTCTGCGATGGCTTTGTGGGCAACGTGGTGTTGAAGGCGTCGGAGGGATTGGCCGCCATGCTCGGGGACTTCATCCGCGAGGAGTTCTCGCGCAATGCGCTGACCAGACTGTCGGCCTGGGTGGCGATGCCGGTGCTCAAGCGCTTCAAGCAGCGTGTCGATCACCGTCGCTACAACGGCGCCGCTCTGCTTGGCCTGCGCGGGCTGGTCTTCAAGAGTCACGGATCGGCGGATGCGTTCGCGTTCGAACAGGCCCTGACGCGCGCTTATGATGCCGCTCGCAATCGCCTGCTGGATCGCGTGCACGACCGTATCCTGGAAACGCTGCAAGCCCTGCCGATGTCCGACTCCGCGCCGCAAGCCGCATGACAAGCCTTCGAGTCGACGGCCCGCCGCGCCATTCGCGCATCACCGGCACCGGCAGTTACTTGCCGCCGCGGCGCCTGAGCAACGCCGACCTGGCGCAGGAACTGGCAGAGCGCGGCATCGAAACCTCCGACGAGTGGATCGTCGAGCGAACCGGCATCCGTGCCCGCCACTTCGCAGCCGATGGCGTGGTGTGCAGCGATCTGGCCGTGGCTGCGGCGCAGGCTGCGCTGCAGGCTGCCGGCCGCGCCGCGACCGATATCGACCTGATCATCGTCGCCACCTCGACGCCGGACATGGTGTTCCCGTCGACGGCCTGCATCGTTCAGCAAAAGCTCGGTGTCCACGGTTGTCCTGCCTTCGATGTGCAGGCGGTATGTTCGGGTTTCGTCTATGCGCTGACCATGGCCGACGCGTTGATCCGCACGGGCACGGCAAAGTGTGCACTGGTGATCGGTGCCGAAGTCTTTTCGCGCATCCTCGATTTCAACGACCGGACCACATGTGTACTGTTCGGAGATGGCGCCGGCGCCGTGGTGCTCGAAGCCAGCGACGAGCCGGGCTTGCTGGCCAGTGAACTGCATGCCGATGGCCGGCACGTCGGTATCCTGTGCACGCCGGGCACGGTGGCCGGTGGCAAGGTGCTCGGCGACCCCACGCTGAAGATGGACGGCCCGGCGGTCTTCAAGCTGGCGGTCGGGGTGCTCGAGGAAGCCGCCCGCGCGGTGCTGGCCAAGGCCGGCAAGACGGAGGCCGACATCGACTTCCTGATCCCGCACCAGGCCAACATTCGCATCATGCAGAGCACTGCCAGGAAGCTGAAGCTCAATGCCGACAAGATGATCGTGACCGTCGCCGAACACGGCAACACCTCCGCCGCGTCGATCCCGCTGGCTCTCGATGTCGCGGTGCGCGACGGCCGCATCCGGCGCGGCCACAGGCTGATGCTCGAAGGCGTCGGCGGCGGGTTCACCTGGGGCGCGGTGCTGCTCGAGTTCTGAGCCGGAACCCTCCCGATGACCTCGTTCGCATTTCTCTTTCCAGGCCAGGGTTCGCAGGCCGTGGGCATGCTCGACGCCTGGGGCGACCACCGGGCCGTGCGCGATACGCTGGCCGAGGCTTCGGCCGCACTGGGCGAGGATGTTGCCAGGCTGATACGCGAGGGCCCGAAAGAAGCACTCGACCTGACCACCAACACCCAGCCTGTGATGCTGACCGTGGGCATCGCGTGCTATCGGGCCTGGCGCGCAGAGGGTGGCGGGGAGCCCACGGCTGTGGCCGGTCACTCGCTGGGTGAGTACACGGCCCTGGTGGCGGCCGGCGCGCTGAGCCTGGCAGACGCCCTGCCGCTGGTGCGCTTTCGCGCTCAGGCAATGCAGGATGCAGTACCGGTCGGCACCGGCGCGATGGCGGCGATCCTCGGCCTCGACGCGCAAGCGGTGCGCGAAGGCTGCGCTGAGGCAGCCGCCGCCAGCGGCGAGGTTGTCGAAGCGGTCAATTTCAATGATCCGAAACAGACCGTGATCGCCGGTAGTCGGAGCGGCGTCGACAAGGGCTGCGAAGTGCTCAAGGGCAAAGGCGCGAAACGCGCCCTGCTGCTGCCGGTTTCCGCGCCTTTCCACTCCAGCTTGATGAAGCCGGCGGCCGAGCACTTGCGCGAGAAGCTGGCCACGGTGCAATTTGCGCCGCCGCGCATTGCGGTCGTCAACAACGTCGATGTCGCCGTGCTCGATGAACCGGAGCGCATTCGCGAAGCGCTCTACCGGCAGGCCTTCGGCGCCGTGCGCTGGGTCGAGGTGGTGCAGGCGCTGCGCGCACGTGGCATCACGCACCTGATCGAATGCGGGCCGGGCAAGGCGCTGGCCGGAATGGTCAAGCGCATCGATGCCGAGGCGGTGACGATGACTCTGTTCGACCCGACGACACTGGTCGAAGCCAAGGGGTTGATGGCATGAACGACAGCCTGAAGGGCCAGGTTGCGCTGGTGACTGGGGCCTCGCGCGGTATCGGACGCGCGATCGCCGCCGCGCTGGCCGATCAAGGCGCGACGGTGATCGGCACCGCGACCAGCGAAGCCGGCGCGTCAGCGATCGGGGCAGCGCTCGCGATCCAGGAGGGCCTAGGCGTCGTGCTCGATGTCAACGACGTCACAGCGCTCGAGGCGGCAGTCGATGCCATCGTCAAGCAGAACGGCGCGCTGCATATCCTGGTCAACAACGCCGGCATCACCCGCGACACCCTGGCCATGCGCATGAAGGATGCTGACTGGGACGCAGTGCTCGACACCAACTTGAAGGCGGTGTTCCGTGCCAGCCGGGCCGTGATGCGCACGATGATGAAGCAGCGCTACGGGCGCATCGTCAACATCACTTCCGTCGTCGGTGCTTCCGGCAACCCTGGCCAAGCCAACTATGCTGCGGCCAAGGCCGGCGTAGCAGGCATGACGCGGGCCCTGGCGCGCGAACTGGGCAGCAGAGGAGTCACCGTCAACTGTGTTGCGCCGGGTTTCATCGCTACAGACATGACCGAAAGCCTGCCCGAGGCGCAGAAAGCGGCCTTATTGGCCCAGATCCCGATCGGCCGATTGGGCACGGCGCAAGAGGTTGCCGATGCGGTACTGTTCCTGGCTTCGCCGGGAGCGGCCTACATCACCGGCACCGAGTTGCATGTCAATGGCGGCATGTTCATGAATTGAAGAACGCTTTGGCGGGGCCCCGCCGGGGCGCGCTCTCTGGGGAAGTCAATCCCTAGTGCCGCGTAGAATCCGGGCCGTTTTGCGTACCCACTCCTGGAGGAGTCAATGAGCGATATCGAAGCACGTGTCAAGAAAATTGTCGCCGAGCAACTCGGCGTCCCTGAGGCCGACGTCACCAATGCGAAGGCCTTCGTCGCCGACCTGGGCGCCGACTCGCTCGATACGGTGGAACTGGTGATGGCCCTCGAGGACGAGTTCGGCATCGAGATCCCGGACGAGGAAGCCGAGAAGATCACCACGGTGCAGTTGGCGATCGACTACGCGGTCGGCCATCAGAAGGCCTGAGGCCCATGCCCGCATGAGCCGCCGCAGGGTCGTCGTCACAGGCCTCGGGCTGATCAGCCCGGTCGGCAACAGCGTCGCAGAGGGCTGGGGCAATCTGGTCGCGGGGCGTTCCGGCATCGCCAACGTCACGAAATTCGATGCTTCGGCGCTGGCCTGCCGCTTCGCCGGCGAGGTCAAGGGCTTCAACGTGGAGGAGTACTTCCCGGCCAAGGAAGCGCGCCACATGGACACCTTCATCCACTACGGGATGGCGGCGTCGATCCAGGCGGTGCGTGACGCCGGCCTGACGACGGGGGACGGATTGAGCGAAGACCAGGCCGAACGTATCGGCGTGATGGTCGGCTCAGGCATCGGTGGCCTGCCGATGATCGAGGCGACGCATAAGGAGTACAGCGAGCGCGGGCCCCGCCGCATCTCGCCCTTCTTCGTGCCGGCGTCGATCATCAACATGATCTCGGGCCATGTCTCGATCCTCTACGGCTTCAAGGGCCCGAACCTGGCGATCGTGACGGCCTGCACCACGGGCTTGCACTGCATTGGCGAGGCAGGCCGGATGATCGAGTACGGCGATGTAGACGTGATGGTCGCCGGTGGAGCGGAGAGCACGGTCTCGCCGCTGGGAATCGGTGGCTTTGCAGCGGCACGTGCGCTGTCGACCCGCAATGACGACCCAACCACTGCTTCGCGCCCCTGGGACAAGGATCGTGATGGCTTCGTGCTCGGAGAAGGGGGCGGCGTGTTGGTACTCGAGGAGTACGAGCATGCGAAGAAGCGCGGTGCGAAAATCTATGCCGAGCTGATCGGCTTCGGCATGGGCGCGGATGCGTTCCACATGACTGCACCCAATGTCGACGGCCCTAAGCGTTCGATGAAGGCCGCGCTTCGCAATGCCGGCCTCGATGCCGACGCGGTGCAGTACCTCAACGCCCACGGCACATCGACGCCGCTCGGCGATCTGAACGAGACCAACGCCATCAAGCTGGCCTTCGGCGATCACGCCAAGAAGCTGGTCGTCAACTCGACGAAGTCGATGACTGGACATCTGCTCGGCGGCGCAGGCGGGATCGAGTCGGTGTTCACCGTGCTTGCGCTGCACCATCAGCTCAGCCCACCGACCATCAACATCTTCAACCAGGATCCCGAGTGCGACCTGGACTACTGTGCCAACACTGCGCGCGAGATGAAGATCAATGTGGCCGTGAAGAACAACTTCGGCTTTGGCGGCACCAACGGCACGCTGGTTTTCCGGCGCGCCTGAGCTGCACGTCCCCCGCGAGTCCACGCCATGCATGCGGCGCCGCCGGTGCGCATGAAGGTCGCGCCCGATCCGGTCTGGCGCGCCTTCCGGGTCTCCTGCGCGGCTACAGCGGCGGCGAACCGACGTGGCAATGGATGCCCGACGGTAGCCCGCCTTCGACCGGTGAGTTGCGCGTAATGGTCGACCTCGGCACCTGGATGCTGTTGCGTTTCGTGCCGGACACTTCGATGTCGCGGCCCGCATGGATTGCCCTGTCGCGTCGGCAGTGCGAGGCGTTATGGTCGCCCTGCCGGGCGGCGCTGCTCTCGCGCCGGCCCGGCGAGGGTGCGAATCCCGCTGCCGACCCCTCATGACGCCGGACACGGACGCAGACGCCTTGCTCGTCGAGCGCACGAAGCGCGGCGATGTCAAAGCCTTCGAGATGTTGGTGGTCAAGTACCAGCGGCGCATCGAGCGCCTGATCGGCCGCATGGTGCGCGACGTCGACCTGGTAGAGGACATTGCCCAGGAAACCTTCATCCGCGCCTATCGTGCGATCCCACAGTTCCGGGGTGAGAGCGCTTTCTACACCTGGCTTTACCGGATTGCCGTGAATACGGCCAAGAAGGCCTTGGTGGAGCTGAAACGCGACCCGCTGGTCTCCGAGGCTGCCCTGACTTCCCATGACGACGGCGATGAAACTTCCCGGGCAGAGAACGAACTAAGCGACGGCGAAACCCCCGAGTCGCTGTTGGCCAGCAAAGAGGTCGCCGCTACTGTCAATGCAGCAATCGACGCCCTGAGTGAAGACCTGCGCCAGGCGATCGTGTTGCGGGAAATCGAAGGTTTGAGCTACGAGGAAATCGCCGGTGTGATGAATTGCCCGATAGGCACCGTGCGATCGCGGATCTTTCGGGCCCGCGAGGCGATCGCAGAACGATTGCGTCCACTGTTGGGGACCCGAGACCGTGAGCGCTGGTAGCCTGTGATGGATGCGGAGTGGATGACATGAACCAGGATGACCGGACCGATCAAAGCCAGCGCCGGCAGGCGCTGTCGGCACTGATGGACGGCGAAGCCGCAGACGCGGACTTCGCCTGCAGGGCTTGGCGCGACGACGCCGGCCTGCGCGCGGATTGGCATGCCTACCAGCTGATCGGTGAACTGATGCGCAGCGACGATGTGGCCGTCTCGCCGCAGCGCGATGCCCGCTTCCTCGGCCGGTTGCGCGAGCGAATGGCTGCAGAGCCAGTCGTCTTGGCGCCCGCGGCGGTTGCCGAAGGGGCGCGGCGAGGCAGCGCGCGCCGCGCCTGGGCAGCGCCGGCCGCGATTGCCGCCGGATTCGTCACCGTGGCGGGCGTGGTGGTGGCCCTGCGTGTGGCCGCACCTACCGGGGTGGCGCCGGATGCATCGGGGCAGTTGGCCAGCCAGGCGAGTGCGCCGGTTGCACGGGTCGCCGCAGGTGTGCTCGGCGTGGACGGCAGGCTCGTTCGCAATGCCGAGTTGGATCGGTATCTCGCAGCGCACAAGCAATACAGCAGCACGTCCGCATTGGCGGTGCCGGGCGGCATCGTGCGCAACGCAGCAGCTGTGGCTCCGGATCGCTGAATGCAGCACGTGTCGTCGCGACCTTCCCTGGGCCATCGTCTGGCTGCGGTTGCCGTCATGGTTGCGGTCCTGATGCCGCAGCTGGTCCTGGCCGGTGGTGCGTCACCTGCCGCGGCAGCCTCCGGCGCAGACGCACGAAACTGGTTGCAGCGCATCCACAGCGCTGCCAGCCAGCGCAACTACCAGGGTACGCTCGTCGTGACCGCCAACGGCACAGTGTCCAGTTCGCGACTGGCGCACTACTGCGAGGGCAAGCAGTACTTCGAGCGCATCGACATGCTTGATGGCCAGCCGCAGCGTGTCTATCGCCACAACGAGCACGTGGTGACGGTGTGGCCGGCCGCGAAACTGGCCCGCATCGAGCAGCGCGATCCGGTGGCCCTGTTTCCGGCCGTGCTCAGCGGCAGCGGGGAGCAGCTGTTCGAGCGCTACGACATGCTTGCCGAAGGCAACGACCGGGTTGCCGGCCTCCCCACTGCCGTGTTCCTGCTGCGCCCGCGTGACAGCCACCGATTTGCGCAGCGGTTGTGGGCCGAGCAGGGCAGCGGCCTCCTGCTGCGTGCCGACGTGCTGGCGTCCGACGGCCGTGTGCTGGAGACAGCAGCCTTCACCGAAATCGCGATCGGCGGTAAGGCGCAGCCGGAGTCGGTACTGGCGCCGATGAAGAAGCTGGAGGGCTACCGAGTGTTGCGCAGCGCTCCGCAGCGCACTGCGCTCGAGGCCGAAGGCTGGCAGCTCAAGTCTCCGGTGGCCGGGTTCAAGCAGATCAGTTGCGTCAAGCGCAGTCTGGAGCTCGCCGCCGACGGCGAACGCGCGCCGCCCGACGATGTGTTGCAGACGATCTTCTCGGATGGCCTGACGCACGTGTCGGTCTTCATCGAGCCATTTCGTGCCGAGCGCCATCGCGCTGGTGCCGCGGCCTATGGCGCGACCCACAGCTTGATGCAACCTTTGGGGCCGCATTGGGTCACTGTGATGGGCGATGTGCCCATGACCACGCTGAAGCAGTTTGCGGCGGCGCTGGAACGCCTGCGCTGACCTTTGCCCCTTCTTAGCTGATGTCGAGACCATGAACCCACACCCTGCTGCCCATTCGAAGTTTTCGCTGCGCCGTGCGCTGTGCGCCGGCCTGTCCGGTGCGGTGGTCCTGGCGGCCTTTGCCGTACCCGGCACCTCGCTGGCGCAGGCGCGAGAGTTGCCGGACTTCACGGAACTGGCCGAGCGCGTGGGGCCGGCGGTGGTCAACATCCGCACCATCGAGCGCGGCTCGGCGAGCGCGCAGGCGGGCGGCGGTGAAATCGACGACCAGATGCGTGAGTTTTTCCGCCGCTTCGGTATCCCACTGCCGAACAACCCGCAGCAACCGCGTCGGGGCGGACCGCGCAGCGAGGACGGCGAACCGCAGCAGCGCGGCATCGGATCAGGCTTCGTGCTGACGGCCGACGGTTACGTGATGACCAATGCGCATGTGGTCGATGGCGCCGACGAGGTGATCGTCACGCTGGACGACAAGCGCGAATTCAAGGCGCGCATCATCGGCGCCGACCGTCGCACCGACGTGGCCCTGGTCAAGATCGAGGCCAGCGGCTTGCCGACGGCCAAGATCGGCGATGTGAACCAAGTCAAGGTCGGGGCGTGGGTGATCGCCATCGGCTCACCGTTCAACCTGGAGAACACGGTCACGGCGGGCATCGTCAGCGCCAAGCAGCGTGACACGGGCGAGTTCCTGCCACTGCTCCAGACCGATGTGGCCATCAATCCGGGCAACTCGGGCGGCCCGCTGATCAACATGCGCGGCGAAGTCATTGGCATCAACTCGCAGATCTACAGCCGCTCGGGCGGCTACATGGGCATCTCGTTCGCGATCCCGATCGACGAAGCTGTGCGAGTCTCGGATCAGCTGCGCGCCAATGGGCGGGTCATTCGGGGCCGCATCGGCGTGACCATTGCGGCCGTGACAAAGGAAGTGGCTGAGTCGATCGGGCTGGGCAGGCCGGTCGGTGCCCTGGTCCAAGGTGTCGAGAGCGGAGGGCCCGCCGACAAGGCAGGGATCGAGGCCGGGGACATCATCACCAAGGTCGATGGCAAGGTGATCGAGAAATCCGGCGACCTGCCGCGCATCGTCGGCGCTGCCAAACCGGGCGCCAAGACCAATCTGCAGGTGTTCCGCCGCGGCGCGAACCGCGATGTCTCCGTCACCGTGGTCGAGTTCGAGCCCGAGAAGCCGCGCCGGGTGGCCCAGGCGAACGACACCCAGCCGGCGCAGCCGAAGACGGCCATCGGTCTCGCAGTGTCGGACCTGACCGACGCGCAGAAGCGCGAGTTGAAGTTGCGGGGGGGCGTGCGCGTCGAAGCCGCCGAAGGCGTGGCCGCCCGTGCAGGGATGCGCGAGGGTGATGTCGTCGTTGCCCTCGACAACACCGAAGTCAGCGATGCCAAGCAGTTCAATACCTTGGTGGCCAAAGCCGACAAGACGCGGCCCATCAGCGTGATGGTGCGCCGAGGCGAGTGGACCAACTACGTCGTCATTCGTCCTGCGGCGCGCTGACGCGGGAAGTCAAGCCGGACAGGCGACTCGCCTGTCAGGTCTTTCCGCCTGATGAAAGGCTGTTCGGGTTGTGCGCTGCTCATAAGAAGTGTGCGTATGCTCACTCCGGACGGCAGGGCAGGTCATTTGCAGTCGGCAGACGTATAATCGCCCTCTGAATTGCTGCCTTCCCGGCGCCGGGAAGGTGGAGTGATGGCAGTTCAAACTGTCCCCAGCACATCCACAGGGAATTGTGGATAAGCTGTTGATAGATTTCCATGTTGGTACCCCGCAACGACGAAATAACAAGGGTTGGCGCGGGTTCCAGCGGGGTGGCTTTGGCTACAATGAAATCCCAACAAGCAGTTGCCATACGTTTTGTTGGAAGGCGCGTCATTGATTCGACGCGCCTTTTTTTATGCACTTTTCACGCTTGCGCCGCCGCGCGCAGTGCCTCTCCCGCGCTCGATGAACCACATCCGCAACTTCTCCATCATTGCCCACATCGACCACGGCAAGAGCACACTGGCCGATCGACTGATCCAGCGTTGCGGCGGCCTGTCCGATCGCGAGATGGAGGCCCAGGTGCTCGACTCCATGGACATCGAGCGCGAGCGCGGCATCACCATCAAGGCGCAGACGGCCGCACTCGAATACAAGGCGCGCGATGGGCAGGTCTATCAGCTCAACCTGATCGACACGCCCGGCCACGTCGACTTCAGCTACGAAGTCAGCCGTTCGCTGTCGGCCTGTGAGGGTGCGCTGCTGGTGGTCGACGCCAGTCAGGGCGTCGAAGCCCAGACGGTGGCCAACTGCTACACCGCGCTCGAACTGCATGTCGAGGTGGTGCCGGTCCTGAACAAGATGGACCTGCCCCAAGCCGATCCGGAGAACGCCAAGGCCGAAATCGAGGACGTGATCGGCATCGACGCCAGCCATGCCATTCCCTGTTCGGCCAAGACCGGCGAGGGAATCGACGAGATCCTCGAGGCGGTGATCGCGCGCATGCCGGCACCCAAGGGCAATCCCGAGGGGCCGCCACGGGCCATGATCATCGACAGTTGGTTCGACAACTACGTCGGTGTCGTGATGCTGGTTCGCGTGGTCGACGGCTCGCTGGGCAAGGGCGAGCGCATCCGCATGATGGCGACCAACACGGTCTACGGCATCGAGCAGATGGGGGTGTTCACGCCCAAGTCGGTTCCGCGCGAGACCTTGAAGGCAGGCGAAGTGGGGTTCGTCATCTGTGGCATCAAGGAACTGCAGGCGGCCAAGGTGGGCGACACCCTGACGCTGGAGAAGAAGTTGCCGAACAATGCCGGCCCGGCGACCCTTGCGCTGCCCGGTTTCAAGGAGATCCAGCCGCAGGTCTTCGCCGGCCTGTACCCGACCGAAGCCAGTGAATACGAGTCGCTGCGCGACGCACTGGAGAAGTTAAAGCTCAATGACAGCTCCCTGCGTTACGAGCCGGAAGTCAGCCAGGCCCTGGGATTCGGCTTCCGTTGCGGCTTCCTCGGCCTGCTGCACATGGAGATCGTCCAGGAGCGCCTGGAGCGTGAATTCGACCAGGACCTGATCACCACGGCGCCGAGTGTCGTCTACCAGGTCGAGCTGAACGACGACACGGTGCTGCTGGTGGAGAACCCGAGCAAGATGCCCGACCCAGGGCGCATCCGCGAGATCCGCGAGCCGATCGTCACCGTCCAGCTGTACATGCCGCAGGACAGCGTCGGCCCGGTCATGACGCTGGCCAACCAGAAGCGCGGCCAGCAGATCAACATGGCCTACCACGGGCGCCAGGTGCACCTGACATACGAACTGCCGCTGGCCGAGATCGTGCTGGACTTCTTCGACAAGTTGAAGAGCGTGTCGCGCGGCTATGCGTCGATGGACTACGAGTTCAAGGAGTACCGCGCTGCCGATGTGGTGAAGGTCGACTTGCTGATCAACAGCGATCGGGTGGATGCCCTGTCGATCATCGTGCACCGGGCCCAGAGCCAGTACCGCGGCCGCGCTGTGGCGGCCAAGATGCGCGAGCAGATCCCGCGTCAGATGTACGACGTGGCGATCCAGGCTGCGATCGGCGCCAACATCATCGCCCGTGAGAACATCAAGGCGCTGCGCAAGAACGTGCTGGCAAAATGCTACGGTGGCGACATCACGCGCAAGAAGAAGCTGCTCGAGAAGCAGAAAGCCGGCAAGAAACGCATGAAGCAGATCGGCGCCGTCGAGGTGCCGCAGGAAGCGTTTCTGGCCATCCTCCAGGTTGATGATTGATGGTTCTGATGAGCACACTCACCGGGTTGTTGTATGGCGTGCTGGTGGTCTACCTCGGAGGCTGGTTCCTCGGCTACTGGATCGGCAACTTTTCCCTGCTGCTGTTCCTGCTGACCCTGGTCACGCTGGGCTACTGGCTGGCCGAGCGCTTTGTCTTCAAGCCGGCGCGCGAAGCGGCGGCCGTCCGGCTCGAAGCGCAGCACAGCGCCCGTCGGGCCGAACTCGGAAAGCAGGGCATCGCGCAGGTCGACGGCAACGTTGCGGAAGCGAAAGAAAAGCTGCTGATGCAGCCCTGGTGGCTCGACTGGACGGCGGGCCTGTTCCCAGTCATCCTGATCGTCTTCCTGCTCCGCTCCTTCCTGTTCGAGCCTTTCAAGATTCCTTCCGGCTCGATGATCCCGACCCTCCTGGTCGGCGACCTGATCCTGGTCAACAAGTTCGACTACGGGGTGCGTCTACCCGTGATCAACCAGAAGATCATCGCCAACAAGGACCCGGCGCGTGGCGACGTGGTGGTCTTTCGTTACCCGCCCGATCCGCGCATCGACTACATCAAGCGTGTGGTCGGCCTGCCCGGCGACGAGATTGCATACCTGAACAAGGTCCTGACGATCAATGGCCAGCGTGTCGAGAGCGCACCGTTGCCCGACTTCTACGACGAAGACAGCCGGCGCTACGCGCAACACTTCAGCGAAAAGCTGGCCGCCGTCGAACACGGCATCCTGATCGACAAGGAACGGCCGTCGTTCATCCCGGGCGCGCAAAATTTCCCGAACAGCGACGCTTGCCAATACAGCGGCGAGGGCGTGACGTGCAAAGTGCCCGCCGGACACTACTTCATGATGGGTGACAACCGCGACAATTCGGTCGACTCGCGCTATTGGGGCTTCGTGCCGGACCGCAATCTGGTTGGACGGGCCTTCTTCGTGTGGATGAATTTCGGTAACCTCGGCCGGATCGGCAGCTTCCGCTGACCGGCACGTTCTTTCCTCATCGTCGGAGAGCTATCCATGCCCCGTGTCTGCCGTCCCCTCCGCGCCCAGCGCGGCATCACGCTGATCGGCCTGTTGTTCTGGGCCATCGTGGTGGCCTTCGTGGCTTTGATGATCGTGCGCGTGTTGCCGACGGTCAACGAGTACTCGACGATCCATCGCGCGGTGCAGAAGATCGCCAAGGAGGCGCCGCCGACCGTGGCCCAGGCGCGCGATGCGTTCGAGAAACAGAAGGAGATCGAATACTCGATCTCCAGCATCGGCGGCAAGGATCTACAGGTCAGCAAGGAGAACGACAAGGTCGTGATCCGCTTCGGCTACGACAAGGAAGTCGAGATCTTCGAACCGGTCTTCCTGCTCATCAAGTACCGCGGCGAGGGCCGCTCGAACTAGTGGATGCACGGCTGGACGCGCTGCAACAGCGCCTGGGCTACCGCTTCACGAAATCGGCGTTGCTGACGCGCGCGCTGACCCACCGCAGTGCCGGGGCCGACCACAACGAGCGGCTCGAATTTCTGGGCGACGCCGTCTTGCAGACCGCGGTGTCGGCCCTGCTTTACGAGCGCTTCTCCGGCTCCGACGAAGGCGACCTGACGCGCGTGCGTGCACACCTGGTGCGCGAGGACAGCCTGCACCGCCTGGCGCTCGCACTCGGCCTGCCCGACGTGCTTCGCCTGTCTGATGGCGAAGCCCGTGGTGGCGGGGCCCTGCGACCGTCGATCCTGGCCGATGCCCTCGAGGCCCTGATCGGCGCGGCCTTTCTCGATGGTGGCTTCGAGTCGGCGCGGGCCATGGTCCAGCGCCTGTTCGGTGAGACCATCGCCACCACCGAGGTCGACAGCTGGAGCAAGGATGCCAAGACCGAACTGCAGGAGTGGTTGCAGGCGCGCAAGCTGCCGGTGCCGGCCTACCGCATCGCCGCCACCCACGGTCAGGCGCATGCGCAGACCTTTGATGTCGAGTGTGCGGTGGCCGCTCTGGGGCTGACCGAGCACGGTGCGGGAAGGTCGCGTCGTGTGGCGGAACAGGAAGCCGCGCGTCGCATGCTGGCTGCACTGAAGACGAGCGACCGCGCCGACGGACCGCTGCGCTCGTGACCGATTCGCCACAGCGCTGCGGTCTGGTGGCCATCGTCGGCCGGCCGAACGTCGGCAAGAGCACCCTGCTCAACGCCCTGGTAGGCCAGAAGATCAGCATCACGTCCGACAAGGCGCAGACCACGCGGCACCGCATCACGGGCATCCGCACGGTGGACGTGGCGCAGTTCGTCTTCGTCGACACGCCCGGCTTCCAGACGCGGCACGGAAATGCCCTTAACCGCAACCTCAACCGCACGGTCAGGAGCGTGCTGGCCGATGTCGACGTGGTGTTGTTCGTTGTCGAGGCCGGGCGCTTCGGCCTGGACGACGCCAAGGTGCTGGCGCTCCTGCCGGAGGACAAGCCGGTCCTGCTGATCGCCAACAAGCAAGACGAGGTCAAGCGTCGCGCCGACCTGATGCCCTGGATGGCCGCTATGCGCGAACGGCGAGACTTTGCGCAGTTCGTGCCAATGTCGGCGAAGAAGGCGGCCGACGTGGAACGCCTGCTCGGCATCGTCGCGCCCTACCTGCCGCAGCAGCTCTGGTTCTACGCGGAGGACTCACTCACCGACCGCAGCGAGCGCTTCCTGGCCAGCGAGTTGATCCGCGAGAAGCTTTTTCGCCTGACTGGTGACGAGCTGCCCTACAGCTGCACTGTCGTGATCGACAAGTTCGAGGAAGAAGGCACGCTGCGCCGCATCGCTGCCACGATCGTCGTCGAACGCGATGCGCACAAGGGCATGGTAATCGGCGACGGCGGCGCGCGCCTGAAGCGCATCGGCAGCGAAGCCCGGCAGGAACTGGAGCGTCTGTGGGACGCCAAGGTTTTCCTCGAGCTGTGGGTCAAGGTTCGCTCCGGCTGGGCCGACAGCGAGGAGCACCTGCGCAGCTACGGCTATGAATGACTGCTACCACGCTCACTGCGCTGGCTGCCCCCCAGGAGCGCGCCCAGTGCCCTTCGAGCGGCTGAGCGTGGACTGAGGCGGGGCATGGCATCCGCGTTCGACAGCTTCCTGCAACGGGCCTGGTCCGACCACGCCGACCAGGCCGAGGCCGTCGCTCGGCGGCTGCGCACAGAGACGCCTGCACCGGAGTCGGCCGAGCAGCTGGCGGCGCTGGTACGCCTGGTCGTTCACCTGTGCGGTGAACACCTCGGCGCGTTCGACGACGCGCGTTGGCGCCTGGCCGCATTGGCCTGCCATCCGCTGGCCGATGCCGGCGTGCAATCGGCGCTGCGGGTCGGCAGCAGCGGTCTGAGCCTGGCCGAGACCGGCAGCGCCCAGCGCGGCGACTTCAGCCTCGAGGAGCTGGTCCGCAGCGAGGCCTCGGCCGCCGCCGTCAGCCTCGGCCGCCGCAACACCGCGCGCGCGATGTCCTTGCTGAGCGCGGCCCGCAGGCGTCTGGCCGCACTGCCTGCTGCCGACGCCTGCGTGCACCGCCCGCTCGCTGTTGCCTGCAACAACATGGCCTGGGAACTGCACGACCGCGGCGCCGAGCGCAGCGCCGGGGATACCGCCGCCATGCTCGAACTCGCTGCGGCAAGCCGGCTGCACTGGTTTCGAGCCGGTACCTGGCTCGAAGTCGAGCGCGCAGACTACTGCCTGGCGCTGTGCCACCTGTCGGCCGGATCGCCGCAGGCCGGCCTGGGTTTCGCAACCGAATGCCTTGCAACTTGCCAGCAGAACAGTGCACCGGTCAACGAGCACTTCTTCGCCCACGAGGCCCTGGGCCGTTTGCAGCATGCCCTGAGCGACCGCGTGGCCTGGGCGCTCAGCGTTGCCGCGGCCCAGGCCGCCTTCGACAAGCTGACGCAGCAGGACCAAGACGCCTGCCGCGGGGCCCTGGATGCGTTGAAGGCCCTTGCTCCATGAGTGGGCGCGGTGCCGCGTCCGCACTGACGGCCTACGTCCTGCACCGCTACGACTGGAGCGAGTCGAGCCTGATCGTCGACCTCTTCAGCCGCGAGCTCGGCCGTGTGGTGGTGGCCGCAAAAGGCGCCAAGCGGCCGACGTCGCAGCTGCGGGCCGTGCTGCGGCCGTTCCAGCGCATCAATGCCACGCTCGGCAGAACGGCGCAAGGCGCCGAAGTTCACAACCTGCGCGCCGCTGAATGGGCTGGCGGCGTGCCGCTGGCCGGTGGCGACGCGTTATTCAGCGCTTTCTACCTGAACGAGCTCCTGATGAAGCTGCTGGCGCGCGAAGACCCGCATGCGCCGCTGTGGGACGCCTATGCCATGACCTTGCTGCAGCTGGGCGGCGACGGCGAGGCCTCAGCCTTGCGTGCCTTCGAGATGCGCTTGCTGCGCGAGATCGGTCTGTTGCCAGAGTTGGCTCGCGTCACGGCGACGCAGGCGCCGGTGCAGCCCGGCACCTCTTATGCGCTTCGACCCGAGGTCGGCCTGAGCGTGGCGCCGGCCGGGGAGGCGAATGCTGTGCTGGGCAGCGACCTGCTCTTGCTGCAGGCCGCCCTGGACAGCGCCGACCTGCCAGCGCTGCAGCGCGCCTGCGTCGTGCCGGCGGCCGCACTGCGCCGGCAATTACGCGAATTGCTTGCCTATCATCTGGGGCAAGCACCTCTGCGCACGCGCCAGGTGCTGATCGACCTGCAGCCGCTGCTCTGAACCCATGAATCCGCTGATCGCCCCCGAAGCCAACGCGCGCGATGCGCGCTGTGCCTTGTCTGTCAACGTCAACAAGGTTGCGCACTTGCGCAACACGCGCCACCTCGGCATTCCGAGCGTCTTGCGCGCGGCCTCACTCTGCCTGGAAGCCGGTGCGCAGGGCATCACCGTGCATCCGCGGCCCGACGAACGCCACATTCGCGCGCAGGATGTTGCCCAGCTGGCCGAACTGCTGCGCGCCTGGCCTCGCGCGGAGTTCAACATCGAAGGCAATCCGTTCGACAACCTGATGGGCTTCATCCGCCAGCACCGCCCGCAGCAGTGCACCTTCGTGCCCGACGCACCCGGTCAGTTCACCAGCGACCACGGCTTTGCGCGCGACGATCTCGAACGCGTGGCGCCGATGGTGGCCGAGTCGCGCGAGCTGGGCGTGCGCGTCAGCCTGTTCATGGATCCCGATCCGGATTTGATGGCCGCGGTGCGCGCGATCGGCGCCGACCGCGTCGAGCTGTACACCGAACCCTATGCCGCCGCGTATGGCACGGCCGCCCAGTCGACGCAACTGGCGCGCTACGCCGCAGCCGCCCGGGCGGCGATGGCCTGCGGGCTCGGGATCAATGCCGGGCATGACCTCAACCGCGCGAACCTGGGCGACTTCCTGCGCGTCGTCCCTGGCGTGCAGGAGGTATCGATCGGTCATGCCCTGATCGCCGATGCGTTGGAGCTGGGCTATACCGAGACGGTGCGCGAATACCAGCGCTGCATCCAGCGGGCCTATGTCGCCTGAAAGGCCGTGCGCGAGCCCATGATCTTCGGCGTCGGCACCGACATCTGCGACATCCGCCGCATCCGCGAGACGGTCGATCGGCGCGGCGAGCGCTTTGCGGAAAAGGTGCTGGGGCCGCACGAGATCGAGGTCTTCCGTGCCCGACGTGCCCGGCTCGAGGCGCGTGGCATCGCCTACCTCGCCACGCGCTTCGCCGCCAAGGAGGCTTTCTCCAAGGCGATCGGTCTGGGCATGCGCATGCCGATGACATGGCGCGCCTGCGAAGTGGTCAAGGCCGACAGCGGCCAGCCACGGATCCGTCTGCACGGCGCCCTGGCCGAGTGGTTCGCGGCGCGCGGGCTCGTCGCCCATGTCAGCGTCAGCGACGAGTCCGAACTGGCGACGGCTTTCGTGCTCGTCGAGCGAAGCACAATCACGCCATGAAACAGACCTCCCCGCATGCACCAGTCGTGCTCGACGTCGCCGGCCTGGCCCTCGATGCCGACGACCGGCGCCGCCTGGCGCACCCGCTCGCCGGCGGCCTGATCCTTTTCGCGCGCAATTGGCAGGACCGGCGGCAACTGACCGAGCTGACCGCCGAGGTCAAGGCCCTGCGGCCGGACATGCTGATCTGTGTCGATCACGAAGGCGGTCGCGTCCAGCGCTTCAGGAGCGACGGCTTCACCCACC
>JAZKIW010000117.1:20405-37242 GCA_040384625.1 Pseudomonadota bacterium
GTCGATCACGAAGGCGGTCGCGTCCAGCGCTTCAGGAGCGACGGCTTCACCCACCTTTCGCCGATGCGCGCCCTGGGCGAGCTGTGGATGCGTGACGCACTGGCAGCCACCGACGCGGCCAGCGCCGCCGGCTACGTCCTCGGCGCCGAGTTGCGCGCCTGCGGCGTCGACCTGAGCTTCACCCCGGTGCTCGATCTCGACCATGGGCCGAGCGGCGTCATCGGCGATCGCGCCTTCCACCGGGATGCGCGGGTGGCCGCATTGCTGGCCAAGAGCCTGATGCATGGCCTTCTGCGCGCCGGCATGGCCAACTGCGGCAAACACTTTCCCGGCCACGGCTTTGCGCGCGGCGACAGCCACCTCGAGTTGCCGATCGACAAGCGCACGCTCAAGGCCATCCTGGCCGACGACGCCAAGCCCTATGAGTGGCTCTCCACCACGCTCACCAGCGTGATGCCGGCGCATGTCGTCTACCCGAAGGTTGATTCGCTGCCGGCAGGCTTCTCACGCCACTGGCTCGAAGACGTCCTGCGCGGGGAGCTGGGCTTCAGCGGTGCGATCTTTTCCGACGACCTGAGCATGGAGGGCGCGAAGGTTGCCGGTGGCCACCTCGATGCCGCGCTCGCCGCCCTCGGCGCCGGCTGCGACATGGTGCTGTTGTGCAACCAGTCGCTCGACGGCGGGTCGGCCGTCGATGCCCTGCTCGATGGCCTGATGTCGGCCGAGCGGCAAGGCCGCTGGCAGCCCAGGCCGGACAGCGAGTACCGCCGCCTCGAGCTGCTGCCGCAGAGCCCGCCGCTGCCCTGGGACGAGTTGATGCACCAGGGCGCATACCAGCACGCGTTGGAGCGCTTGCCCTGAAATGAAAGGACTGCGGCGCCCGCAGGCGCCGCAGCTTCATCGTTGTGGGTCGATCAGGCGTCGAAAGGCAGTCGGACCTGCGCCAGGTCCTTCTTCGTCTCGACCAGCACCAAGGGACTGTCGTCGACCGCAGCGCGCGGCTTGGGCTGGCGCGGCACGTGGATCGGTTTCGCTTCGCTGGCCATCGCCGCCTGCACCGCGCGAATCTTCTCGGCGTCGGAATTGACCCACTGCAGACCGGCCTGGCTGGCGATCGTCGCCAGCGTGTCGGTGGGCAGGCTGTAAGGCATCGCGACCGGAGCCATCGCTGCAGGCGGCACTGCGGCAACCGGCGAAGCCGGCGCCGCTGGCAGCGCTGGCGGTGCTGGCGGTGCGGCCGACGTCGCAGGCAATGGTGCCGGCGCTTCGATGGTGACGCGTGTCTCGACGTCGTCGAAGGCCGGCAGGGTTGGTATCGGATCGGTCATCTGCGCCGCTTGGCTCGGCACCGACTCGGCGGCGATCGGCGCTGAGTCGACTGCCTGTTCGCCGCCCTGGACTTCCTCACCGGCCATGTTCACGCCATCGGTCCCGGCCCCCTCATCGCGGCCGCGACCACGGCCGCCGCGACGGCGGCGCCGCCGCGTGGCATCGCGCTCACCGCCTTCGTTGGCGCCGTCCGCCTGGGCACCCGGCAGGGTGTCGACGAAGGCCTGCACTGCGGGCGTCGTTTCGTCGGTGACCACGGCTGGGCGCGGCTCGCGCTCGGCCCGCGGTCCGCGGCGGCCTTCGTTGCGCTCGCCGCGCGGCGGGCGCGTTTCACCAAGCGGTGCAGCTTCGACCGGCAAGGCCTCGACATTGGCCGGGCGCGGCTCGCGCCGGCCGCCATCTCGTTCGCGCGGGGCATCGCTGCGCACTTCAGCCCGGCCCTCACCCCGGCCCTCACCGCGGCCTTCGCCGCGTCCTCCGCGGCGACCGTCACGGCCGCCGTCGCGTCCCGCATCGCGACCGCCGCCCTCTCGCGGGCCGTCACGGCGGCCGTCACGGCGGCCCCGGCCTTCGGAGCGGTCGCCCCGGTCGCCGCGACCTTCGCGCTTGCCGGGGGGCGCCGTGCCGGGGCTCGTCGGTGCTGACGCAGCCTTGGCAACCGTTGCGACCGTCGGCGCGGCTTCTTCGCCGCCGCCGAACAACTTCTTGACCCAGCCGAAGAAGCCGCCGCCCGCAGGCTGCGGCTGCGCCGCGGCAACCATGGGTGCCGGAGCAACGATGGGCGCGGGCGCAACCGCAACCGGTTTGGGCAGAGCCACCGGAGCAGGTGTTTCGGGCAGGATGCCCTTGATCACCGGCTCCTGCTTGGCCTTGCTCTTCTCGCGCCGCGTGATGCCGACTTCGTCTTCCGGTTCCTCGATCATCGTGTAGCTGGCCTGCAGGTTCTCCAGCCGCGGGTCGTCGTGGCGCAGGCGTTCGAGCTTGTAGTTCGGCGTCTCGAGGTGCTTGTTCGGCACCAGCAGCACGGTCACGCGCTGCTTCAGCTCGATCTTGGTGATCTCGGTGCGCTTCTCGTTGAGCAGGAAGGAGACCACTTCCACCGGCACCTGGGCATGCACCGCGGCGGTGTTGTCCTTCAGCGCTTCCTCTTGGATGATGCGCAGGATCTGCAGCGCGCTCGATTCGGTGTCGCGGATGTGTCCGGTGCCGTTGCAGCGCGGGCACGTGATGTGGTTGCCCTCACTCAGCGCCGGGCGCAGGCGTTGGCGGCTGAGTTCGAGCAGGCCGAACTTGCTGATCGACGAGAACTGCACGCGGGCGCGGTCGCTGCGCAGCGCGTCGCGCAGGCGTTGTTCGACCTCGCGCCGGTTCTTCGACTCTTCCATGTCGATGAAGTCGACGACGATCAGGCCGCCCAGGTCGCGCAGGCGCATCTGGCGCGCGATCTCGTCGGCGGCTTCAAGGTTGGTGCGGGTCGCGGTCTCCTCGATGTCGCCACCGCGCGTCGCGCGCGCCGAGTTGACGTCGACCGAGACCAGGGCCTCGGTGTGGTCGATCACGATCGCGCCGCCGGCCGGCAGGTTGACCGTGCGCGAGAACGCGGTCTCGATCTGGTGCTCGATCTGGAAGCGGCTGAACAGCGCCGCATCGTCACGGTAGCGTTTGACCTTGGATGCCGACTCGGGCATCACATGGTTCATGAACTGCTGCGCCTGCTCGTAGATGTCGTCGGTGTCGATCAGCACCTCGCCGACGTCGGCGGTGAAGTAGTCACGGATCGCACGGATCACCAGCGAGCTCTCCTGGTAGATCAGGAAGGCGCCCTTGCCGGCCTTGGAGGCGCCGTCGATGGCGTCCCACAGCTTCAACATGTAGTTCAGATCCCACTGCAGCTCGGGCGCGGAGCGGCCGATGCCGGCGGTGCGGGCGATCAGCGACATGCCCTTTGGGTATTCGAGCTGGTCGAGCGCGTCCTTCAGCTCTTCGCGCTCCTCGCCCTCGATGCGCCGGCTGACGCCGCCGCCGCGCGGGTTGTTCGGCATCAGCACCAGGTAGCGTCCGGCCAGCGAGACGAAGGTCGTCAGGGCCGCGCCCTTGTTGCCGCGCTCTTCCTTCTCCACCTGGACCAGCAGTTCCTGGCCGTTGGAGATCACGTCCTGGATACGTGCGTCGCGCACGCTGGCGCCTTCCTTGAAGTAGTTCTTCGAGATTTCCTTGAACGGCAGGAAACCATGGCGCTCTTCGCCGTAGTCAACGAAACAGGCTTCCAGCGAGGGCTCGACGCGGGTCACGACGGCCTTGTAGATATTGCCCTTGCGCTGTTCGCGCCCTTCGATCTCGGTCTCGAAATCGAGCAGTTTCTGGCCATCGACGATCGCCAGGCGACGCTCTTCAGGCTGCGTCGCATTGATCAGCATGCGTTTCATTCTTCGTGCACTCCATCAGGCCGACACGGCGGTCGGCAACATCACCAATGCACGAGAAACACGAAGGAACCGAAAGGAATCGCCCTGGACTGCGGCAACGCGCGCGCTTCGCTTGTGGCGAGGCGCTTTCAGCGTCGGGGCAGCGTTGGCGCGTGCGTGGCAGCCAGGTTGGACTGGGCTGTTGCGGCAGCGCGGCCCGGCGCAGAACGGCCCAAACCGGCCGGGGGCCGGGGCAGTTCAGCGTGAGGGGGCAGGGCGGTCGGCAACAGCATGGTCCGGTGGCTGGACGCGGGTGTCGGGTTCGCGCGCCTGAATCGCCGCGCGGGGCCCTGCACCTGAAACCTTTTTTTCTTGTCGCCCGGCGGCTTCATGGGGCCGCGCAGGAACGGGTTCTGGTTCGGAATCTCTGCCGCTCGGCGCCACCGGACTACCGGGTCACTCACTGACCGGGCCCGCCCCACAGCGCGAAGCGTTGCATCACCTCCACGGCATCTCGCGCGTGCCCGCTAAACTCCTAGCGAATCAAGCACTTACGGCGACAACGTGGTCCAAAGCATTATAGGGGGCAAAGTGGCTGCCACGGCCAACGCCCCGCAGGTGCGGCGGCTGGTGGTTGATGAAGGCAGCGAAGGCCAGCGCCTGGACAACTTCCTGCTGCGCGTGCTCAAGGGCGTGCCCAAGACCCATGTCTACCGCGTCATCCGGTCGGGCGAGGTGCGCGTGAACAAGGGTCGGGCGGGCGCGGACACCCGGCTGGCGCTGGGCGACGAGGTGCGGGTGCCGCCGGTTCGGGTGGCCGAGCCCGCCGCAGAGGGCGTGCCGGCGCCGGCGCGCGAGTTCAGCATCCTGTTCGAGGACGAGCAGCTGCTGGCCATCGACAAACCGTCCGGCGTCGCGGTGCATGGCGGCTCGGGTGTGGCCTTCGGGGTGATCGAACAGCTGCGTCGGGCGCGGCCCGAAGCGAAGTTCCTCGAACTCGTACACCGTCTGGACAAGGAAACCTCGGGCGTGCTGTTGCTGGCTAAGCGGCGCAGTGCCCTCACGGCCTTGCAGGGCCAATTCCGCGAGCGGGAAACCGACAAGCGCTATGCGGCCCTGGTCATCGGCGCCTGGCCCGTCAACAAGAAGGTCATCGACATGGCCCTGCACAAGACCCTGGATGCCCAGGGCGAGCGCCACGTGCGCCCGGTGGCGGCCGACCATGCTGACGGGCGACGTTCGATCACCCTGGTTAAGGTGGCCAAGGGCTTCGGCGGATTCACGCTCCTCGATGTGACCCTGAAGACCGGTCGCACGCACCAGATCCGCGTCCACCTGGCAAGTGTTGGCCACCCGATCGTCGGCGATCCGAAGTACGGCGACTTCGCGCTCAACCGCCAGCTGGCGCGCGGCGAACGTCGCTTCGGCCGAATGTTCCTGCATGCCAGGCAGTTAGCCTTCGATCACCCGGCGAGCGGCGAGCGCATCACCCTGGAGGCACGTCTGCCGGGCGATTGCGTGACACTCCTGGCCAGCCTATGACCCCGCGCCGCTTCGACCTCATCGTCTTCGACTGGGACGGCACCCTGTACGACTCGACGGCCCTGATCGTGCGCTGCATCCAGGCCGCCTGCGTCGACATCGGCGTTGGCGTGCCCAGCGACGCCGACGCGGCCTATGTGATCGGCCTGGGCCTGCAGGACGCCTTGCGCCATGCCGTGCCCGATCTGCCGGCCGAGCGCTACCCCGAACTCGCCCAGCGCTACCGCTTCCACTACATCGCGCGCCAGGACGAGCTGTCGATGTTTCCCGGCACGCTCGAAATGCTGCAGGCGCTGAAAGCGCGCCACCACCGGCTGGCGGTCGCCACCGGCAAGGGCCGTCGCGGTCTGGACGAGGCGCTGGCCCATTCGCAGCTGAAAGGCTTGTTCGACGGCACCCGCACCGCCGACCAGACGGCCTCCAAGCCCGATCCGCTCATGTTGCACGAGCTGATGCACGAATTCGGCACTGAGCCCGCGCGCACGCTGATGATCGGCGACACCACGCACGACTTGCAGCTGGCCTTGAACGCAGGCACGGCGCGGGTGGCGGTGAGTTATGGCGCCCACGACCACGAGGCCTTTGCCGCGTTTGCGCCGCTGACCATCGTGCACTCCACCCGCGAATTGCACGACTGGCTGTTGGAACATGCCTGAGCCCGACGCGAGAGCCGAAGCACAGGCGCTGTGCCGCGCCGACGAACTGTCCGAACGCGGTCGCGCGGTCGGCTTCGACGTGATGCTCTGGCGCCAGCCGGCGCGCGCGTTCGCGCTGCGATTCGATGGCCGCGTCGTGGCCTACATCAATCGCTGCGCGCATGTGCCGACCGAAATGGACTGGCAGCCGGGCGACTTTCTCGACGCCGACAAGCGTCACATCATCTGCTCGATCCACGGCGCCACGTATGAACCCACCAGCGGCCGCTGCCTCGGTGGTCCTTGCGATCGCGGTCGACTGATGCCTATCGATGTGAGCGAACGTGACGGGCAGGTGTATTGGTATCCTACCCGCGACATCGCGCCGCTCGCGTTCGACGACGACGACGCACCCCCCGATCCGCCGAGCACCCCACCATGAATCCCAGCGACGAAACCCCACCGTTCCAGGCCACGCAACCGCCGCCGCAGGCGGGTCCCGTTGCCGCAGCGGTGCCGGCCACGCCACGCCCGGCTTACGAGGCCGCGCTCGAACAGGTTGCGCGCGCGATGCTCAGCGAGCGCCGCAGCGAACTGCGCTGGCGCGTCTTCTTCCGCTTGGCCTGGCTCGGGGTGGTACTGGCCGTGCTGTGGGCGCTGTTCGTCGCCCGCAATCATGTCAATGCGCCGAGCGGCCCGCACACGGCCCTGATCGAGGTGCGCGGCGAGATCGCGGCCGAGAGCGATGCCAGCGCCGAGGGCCTGGTGGCGGCATTGAAGACGGCCTTCGAAGACAAGGCAGCGCAGGCCGTGGTGTTGCGCATCAACTCGCCCGGCGGCAGCCCGGTCCAGGCCGGCATCATCAACGACGAGATTCGGCGCCTCAAGGCCCTGCACAAGAAGAAGGTCTACGCAGTGGTCGAGGAAATGTGTGCGTCGGGCGCCTACTACATCGCCGTTGCGGCCGACGAGATCTATGTCGACAAGGCCAGCCTCGTGGGCTCGATCGGGGTGCTAATGGACGGCTTCGGCTTCACCGGCACGATGGAGAAGCTCGGCGTCGAACGGCGCCTGCTCACCGCCGGCGCCAACAAGGGCATGCTCGACCCGTTTTCACCGCAGAACGAGAAGCAGACGGCCTTCGCCAAGGCCATGATCGACCAGATCCACCAGCAGTTCATCAAGGTCGTCAAGGAGGGCCGCGGCACACGCCTGAAGGAGACCCCGGAGACCTTCTCAGGCCTGTTCTGGAACGGCGAAGAGGCGCTGCGTCAGGGGCTGGTCGACAAGATCGGCAACCTGGACTACGTCGCGCGCGAGGTCGTGAAGGCCGAAGAAATCATCGACTACACCCCGAAGGACAACGTCGCCGAACGCCTGGCCAAGCGCTTTGGTGCGTCGATCGGCCAGGGCGCGGTGAAGGCCCTGCGCGAGTTGCCAGCCTTGCGTTGAGCGCCGCTGCGCCGATGTCGGACCCGACCGGCGACCTGGCCCCGCTGCTGGCCGAGCGCCTGGCGGTCGCGCCACAGTACCTGATGCCCAAGCGGGCGATGACGGCGCTGGCCGACGTCGTCGCCAACTGGCATGGCGGAAGCGTCACCACGTCCATCATCCGCCGCTTCGTGGCCAAGTACGGCGTCGACATGGCCGAGGCGGCCGAGCCCGACATCACGCGTTATGCGAGCTTCAACGACTTCTTCACCCGGGCGCTGAGACCCGGTGCGCGACCGCTCGCCCCCAGCGACTTGGTGTGCCCCGTCGACGGGGCGATCAGCCAGTTCGGTGCCATCGAGGGCGACCAGATCTTCCAGGCCAAGGGCCACCGCTACAGCAGCACGGCCCTGCTCGGCGGTGATGCAGCACTCGCGGCCCCCTTCGACGGTGGCCACTTCGCCACGCTGTACCTGAGCCCGAAGGACTACCACCGCATCCACATGCCCTGCGCCGGCACGCTGGCGCGCATGATTCACGTGCCGGGTGAGCTGTTCTCCGTCAACCCTACGACGGCCCGCGGCGTGCCTGGCCTGTTCGCACGCAACGAGCGTGTGGTCTGCGTGTTCGAAGGCGGGCATGGCCCGTGGGTCCTGGTCCTCGTCGGGGCGACCATCGTCGGCAGCATGGCCACGGTCTGGCATGGCGTCGTCAACCCGCCGCGCCCGGGCCTGATCCGAGATTGGCGTTACGACGACGGCAAGGTGCGACTGGCGCACGGCGACGAGATGGGCCGCTTCCTGCTCGGCTCCACCGTCGTGCTGCTCTTCCGACCGGGACCGTTGCGCTTCAACCCGGGGTGGGTGCCGGGTGGCACGATCCGGATGGGCGAGGCGATGGCCTCGATGGGCGCCTGACGCCCGGCGCTCAGGCGGGCGGGATGCGCAACAACTGACCCGGATAGATCTTGTCCGGATGCTTCAGCATCGGCTTGTTGGCTTCGAAGATCAGCGGGTACTTGTTGGCGTCGCCGTAGAAGGCCTTGGCGATCTTGGACAGGTTGTCGCCGCTGACCACGGTGTGCCATTGCGACTCCGGCTCCGGGCTATTCACCACCAGCATGTCGTTGACTGCGGCCACCCCTTGCACGTTGCCGCAGCACAGCAGCACCTTTTCCTTGGTGGCCTGGTCGGGCACGGTACCGGCCACCGTGACGGTCGCGCTCGGGGCATCGAAGCTCACATCCAGCCCCCCTGTCGACAGGCCCTGCGTCTCGATGTACTTGACGATCGCCGCGCCCGCGGCCTGGCTCAGCGCCGCGACGTTTTCCGGCGTCGCTGCCTTCTGAGCGGCAGCCTGGGCTGCTTTCGCCTCGCCGCCGCCGAACAGCTTCTCGCCGGCATCTTTCAGGAATGACATCAGGCCCATTTGCGGCTCCTTGGTATTGGATTGGAGGTCGATGGTAGCGGGTGTGCCCTCATGCCTGCGTGACAAGCGTGTCGCAGAATGTTCTTGCGGGGCTGACGTCAGGCCCGGGAGACTGCCGCTATGGAACGTGCCACTGCCGCCCCGGGCTCGCAACCGCACCAGCTCGTTCGCCGCACTGTTGCCCTGGTGCTGGCGGGCGGACGGGGCTCTCGCCTGAAGCAGCTGACCGACATGCGCGCCAAGCCGGCGGTGTATTTCGGCGGCAAGTTCCGGATCGTCGACTTCGCGCTCTCGAACTGCGTCAATTCCGGCATGCGCCGTATCGGTGTGGTGACCCAGTACAAGAGCCACTCGCTGCTGCGCCACCTGCAGCGCGGCTGGAGCTTCCTGCGCGCCGAGCTGAACGAGGTGGTCGACCTGCTGCCGGCGCAGCAGCGCATCGACGAGGAACACTGGTACCGCGGCACCGCCGACGCGATCTACCAGAACCTGGACATCATCCAGTCGTCGCGGCCCGAGTACATCGCGGTGCTGGCGGGCGACCATGTCTACAAGATGGACTACTCGCTGATGCTCTCGGACCACGTCGAAAGCGGGGCCGGCTGCACCGTCGGCTGCATCGAGGTGCCGCGGCGCGAGGCGAGCGCCTTCGGCGTGATGGCCGTCGACAAGCACCGCGCCATCACCACTTTCGTCGAGAAGCCGGCCGACCCGCCGCCGATGCCGGGCCGCGATGACGTGTCTCTGGCGAGCATGGGCATCTACATCTTCGACGCCGAGTACCTGTACAAGCTGCTCGACGAAGACCTGGCCAACCCGGCCTCGAGCCACGACTTCGGCAAGGATGTCATCCCGCGTGCGGTGGCCCAGGGTCGGGCGCTGGCACACCCGTTCTCGATGAGCTGCATCCGCAACCCGAACGGCGCGCCGCCGTACTGGCGCGACGTCGGCACGATCGACGCTTTCTGGGCCGCCAACCTGGACCTGGCATCGATCAACCCCGAACTCGACATCTACGACACCGATTGGCCGATCTGGACCTACCAGCGCCAGTTGCCGCCGGCCAAGTTCATCCCCGACCAGAACGGCTCGCACGGCCTGACGGTCAATACCATCGTCTCCGGCGGCTGCATCATCAGCGGGGCCCAGGTCTCCAACTCGGTCTTCTTTTCGAGCGTGCGGGTGCACTCGTTCTGCAGCGTCGATCAGGCGGTGGTACTGCCCAACGTGACGATCGAGCGCAGCTGCCGCCTGCGCAAGGTGGTGATCGACCGCGGCTGCACCGTGCCCGAGGGCCTGGTCGTCGGAGAGGACCCGGTCGAAGACGCGGCGCGCTTCGAGCGCACCGAGGGCGGTGTGGTCTTGATCACGCGCGCGATGCTGGCCCGCCTGTGAAGGTGCGGCCCGGCCAGCCTGTCCGGCCCGCGGCACCGCGTGTGCTGCATGTGGGCGCCGAGATCTTTCCGCTGGTCAAGACCGGCGGCCTGGCCGATGTGATGGGCGCGCTGCCGGTGGCACTGGTGCCGGCCGGCGCCGATGCGCGAGTGCTTTTGCCGGCGCTGGCGCCTCTGCGCGCTGCCATGCGCGACGCGCGCGTTGTCGCCCACATCGAGTTGCCGTGGGGCGGCGAGGCTGCCGAACTGCTGCGCGGGCGGCTCGACGTGCCCGCGCTGGCCGGCCTGGAGGTCTACCTGCTGCGCCACGACGGCCTCTACGCGCGCTCCGGCACTCCCTATGGCGACGGCAGCGGCAAGCCCTTCGCCGACAACCAGCGCCGCTTCGCCGCGCTCGGCTTGGCGGCTGCCCGGCTGGCCGAAGGCCTCGATGCGGCCTGGACCGCGCAGATCGTGCACGGCCACGACTGGCACGCTGGCCTGGCACCGGCCTACCTGGCCCATGCGCGTCTGGCCGGCAAGACCCGGGCCGCCAGCGTCTTCACGGTTCACAACCTGGCCTACCAGGGCCTGTTCCCGCCGGCGGCTTTCACCGAGCTCGGCCTGCCGGCCGAGGCCTACGCGCCGCACGGCGTCGAGTTCCATCACCAACTCTCGTTCATGAAGGCTGGCCTGCACTATGCCGACCGCGTGACGACCGTCAGTCCGACCTATGCGCGCGAGATCCAGGGTCACGAACTCGGCTGCGGCTTCGACGGCTTGCTGCGCTCGCGCGCCAAGGTACTGAGCGGCATCCTCAACGGCGTTGACGAGGCGGTCTGGAATCCGGCCAGCGACAACGCCATCGCGCACACCTACGGCCTCGAACGGATGGCCGGCAAGGCGGCGTGCAAGGCCGCGCTGCAGCGAGAGTGCGGCCTCGACGTCCAGGCCGAAGCGCCCCTGTTCACCGTGGTCAGCCGCCTGACCGAGCAGAAGGGCCTGCAACTGGTGGCCGAGGCCTTGCCGGCCATCGTTGAGCGCGGCGCCCAACTGGTCGTGCTCGGCAGCGGCGACGCCGGCCTGGAGACCTCCTTCGCGCGCGCCGCGAAAGCGCAGCCGCGCCAGGTCGCGCTGCGCAAGGGCTACGACGAAGCCTTGTCGCACCGCATCTTCGCTGCCAGCGACGTGAGCCTGGTGCCCTCGCGCTTCGAGCCCTGCGGACTGACGCAGATGTATGCGCTGAAGTACGGCAGCCTGCCGCTGGTGCGGCGCACCGGGGGCCTCGCCGACACGGTGGTCGACTGCACGCTGGAAGACATGGCCGAAGAACTTGCGACCGGCTTCGTTTTCGAACGCTTCGATGCCGCCGACCTCAGGCGCGCGCTGCGCCGCGCCTTCACGCTGTGGGCACGCCCGCGGGAATGGCGTGCCGTGCGCGGCCGCGCGATGGCGCAGCACTTCGGCTGGGACAGCGCCGCAGCGAGTTACCTCTCGCTCTACGACGGCCTGCTCAGTGCTTGAGCTCGAAACGCACGCCCCGAAACGCCAGCACGGTCGACTTTAGGCGGATCTGCTCGACCGTCAGGCCTTCGATGGGTTTGTCACCCTCGCGAAACACCTGGCCATTGAGGATCACGATGCGGCTCGAGGCCCTGGGCGAGTAGACCGAGCCGCCGACGCTCAATGCCGGCAACTGGCCGCGCAACTCGGCCGGCAGCTCGGCCAGCGTCGGCAGGCGGCCTTCTCCGGCGCCTGAAGCGGCCGAAGCGACTGGCGTGGCCGCTGTCGGCGGGGCGGCGGCGGTGCGCGGGGGCACCGGTGGCGCCACCGGCGCAGCGGGCGCCGTGCGCGGTGGCGGGTCGATCGGCTTGACCCGGCCTACCGCGGCGGGAGCCGCGGGTGGCGCCGTGGACGGCATCGCCGACGGTGCCGGGCGCACGCTCTGCGCCGGGGCAGGCGCTGGGACCGGACTCGGCAGTGGGGCCGGCGGCGTTGCCGGCATCTGCGAAGGTGCCTGCGCGAGCGCGGGCGGCGGCGCGCCGTCGGCAGGCGGCGCCGCGAACCAGCGCCAGCCAAGCAGACCCAGCGCGATGACGGTCGCGATCGTCGCGACCAGGGTCCAAACGCCCGCATGTGTCGACCGGCGCTCGCTGCGTGCCGCGTCGCCCTGCGCATGCAGGTCCGGCACCGCACTGGCCTCGCGTTCGCGCTCGGCGTCGGCCTTCTTCAGGGCATCGAGGATGTACGACATCAGCGCCTGCCCGAGAGCCGCGGCTCGCTGTTTGTGCCCGGGGCCGCGGCGGCGCGCGCGAGCTGCATGTAGGTCGTCGGCCCGGCCAAGCCGTCCGGCCTCAAGCCTTGCGCCAGCTGGAAGGCCTGCACGCGTGCCTTCAGCGCCGCGTCGAAGCGCTGCGGGGCCGCCGGCGCCGCCTCGCCGCGCAGGGCCGCGAGCTGGCTGGCGAGTTGATCGACCAGGGGGCCGGCGTCACCGTCACCGAGCACGCGCTGGTAACCCGCGGGGGCTTGCCAGAACGTGGCGAAATCGCCTTGCCACAGATTGGCCAGCGAGACCAGGGCCACCACCAGGCCTTTGCCGTCGATGCGCAGGCTGGCATGGCGCTCGTCGATCGCCAGCAGCAGGGCGTGAACGGGCCGGCCGGCTTCGTCGCGCAGCGTCAGGATGCCGGGCCGGTCGAGCTGTCGGATCAGCGGCAGGCCGCCCGCAGGGCTCCTGAAGCATTGCCAGCTCGATGTCGGCGGCGTCGCGCAAGGGTCCGCGGCGCCGGTATCCGGCCCACCGGCCGGCCACAGCGACGCCAACTCGCGCCAGGCATCGGCCTCGCGGCGCACCGGGTTCGAGAATCGTGCCGCCAGGTCGGAGGCCGTGATGAAGATCGGCGTGGTGCTGTTGCCGACGGCGGCCGACGCAGCCACCGATGCGGCCGCCGCCATCGCCTGCACCGCAGCAGGCCTGGCCACCCCCGTTGACGCGGCGCGCGCCGGGGTCGCCGGCGGCACGGCGCCGGTCGGCGGATCACGCGTCAGCCACAGGGCGGTGCCCGAGGCCAGCACGGCCCCGGCGGCCACGCCGACGCCCCACGGTGCCGCGCGACGCAGCCACAGCCAGCGTTCGTCGGGCCCGAAGACCTCGGTGGCAGCCTTGTCGACGATCGCTTTGTCGACGCGTGCCACGCCGTCGGCGTAAGCACCGAGCAACGCCCGGTCGGCGAGGAGGTTGATGCGCCGTGGCACACCGCGTGCCCGCTGATGGATGCGCCGCATGGCGCGCCTGGAGAATGGGTTGGCGGTGGTCAGGCCGGCCACGCCGAGGCGATGGCGCAGGTACTTGGCCGTCTCCTCCTCGGAGAGCGCGTCCAGGTGGTAGCGCGCTATCACGCGCTGCGCCAGTTGTTCGAGCTCGGGACGGGCCAGCATCGTGCGCAGCTCGGGCTGGCCGATCAGCACGATCTGCAGCAGCTTGCGCTCGTTGGTTTCGAGGTTGGTCAACAGGCGCAGCTGTTCCAGCACGCCGGCCGACAGGTTCTGTGCTTCGTCGATGATCAGCACGTTGTTCAGACCGACGGCATGGGTCTTGAGCAGGAAGTCGTTCAGCGGGTCGAGGTAGTCCTTGACCGTCGGGCTGCCTGCGCCTTCGTGCTGGTAGGGCACGTGGAACTCATCGCACACCGTCTTCAACAACTCGAGCGCGGTCAGTTTGGGGTTGAAGATATAAGCGACGTTGCAGCGCTTGGGAATCTGCTCCAGCAGGCAGCGGCAGACGGTGGTCTTCCCGGCGCCGATCTCGCCGGTCAGTAGCACGAAGCCGCCGCCCGCGCCCTTGACGCCGTACAGCAGGTGCGCCAGCGCTTCGCGATGGCGCTCGCTCATGAACAGGTAACGCGGGTCCGGGGCGATCGAGAAGGGCTCGTGCCTGAGACCGAAGAAGGACGCGTACATGGGCGCGGAGGATAGCGCGCTGTCGAGCGGCGGCGACCGACTCAGGCGCGCTCGGAAACCAGCAGGCCGCGCGTCTCGATGAAGGCCACCACCGCGGCCAGGCCCTCGTGACTGCGCAGGTTGCTCATCACGTACGGACGGGTCGTCGCGTGCAAGGGGCGCATGCGCCGGGTGTCGGCCTCCATCACCGCCAGGTCGGCGCCGACATGCGGTGCCAGGTCGGTCTTGTTGATCACCAGCAGGTCACTCTTAGTGATGCCGGGGCCACCCTTGCGAGGGATCTTCTCGCCGCCGGCGACGTCGATGACGTACAGCGTCAGGTCCGACAGCTCGGGACTGAAGGTCGCGGCCAGGTTGTCGCCGCCGGACTCGATGAAGACGATGTCGGCATCCGGGAATTTCTCGAGCATGCGGTCGACTGCTTCGAGGTTGATGCTGGCGTCCTCGCGGATCGCGGTGTGCGGGCAACCGCCCGTCTCGACGCCCATGATGCGTTCCGGCTCGAGCGCGCCGGCGACGGTCAAGAGGCGTTGGTCCTCCTTGGTATAGATGTCGTTCGTGACGACCACCAGGTCCCAGCGTTCGCGCATCGCCTTGCACAGCTTCTCGACCAGGGTCGTCTTGCCCGAACCGACCGGGCCGCCGACACCGACGCGCAGCGGCGGCAGCCTCTTCGTGCGTTGCGGGATGTGATGCAGGGGTGACGTCATGAGCGGAACAGCCTTGAGTACTGGGTTTCGTGTTGGGACGACAGGATCGCGAGCATCGGTGCGAAGGCCTGGCGCTCGTTGTCGGGCATCGTCAGGGCCGCCTCGACGGCGGCCGGCAGCGCGGCGGCCAGCGCCGCGAGGATGCGCTGGCCCCCAGCCTGGCCGAGCGACATGGCTTTCAGCGCCGCCTGGACCATGTTTTCGGCCCAGCCGAAGCCGAAGGCGAGCAAGCCGTCGCGCGGCGCGGCGCCGCTTTGCGCTGCTGCCAGCGCAAAGGCGATCGGCCAAGCCGGGGCCGGCGACAACGCAGACAGCACGGCCAGGCGCGGGTCGTCGGGCGTGCGCTGGCTCAGCCAGTCGCGCATCGAGCGGCCCATCTGCTCGCTCTGACGGCGCAGCTCACTTGATTCACGCGTCGTCAAGGCCCAGTCATTCAGGGTCGCGATCCTTGCGGCGTCGTGCGCGGCCCAGACGGCTATCGCCTGCGCCAGCAGAGGCAGCTCGCTGCGCGCCAGGGCGAGTTCGAGTTGATCGAGCAGCCAGTTCCGGGCGTCGACTTCGTCCTTCACGAAGCCGGTCTCGATCGCGCTCTCGAGGCCTTCAGAGTAGCTGAAGCCGCCGACCGGCAGGGCGGGCGAGGCCAACCACAGCAGTTGCAGTAGCGAAGCGGGCGGCGGGTTCATCGATGCGGGTGATCGTGGTGCGCGTGGCCGGCATGTTCTGCGTGGGCATGGCCTTCGGCGGCATAGGCGCCGCCTTCGGGCTCGAAGGGCGCATCGCCCTTGCCGACAGTCAGGTGCATCGCGAGCAACATGTCGGCCAACACGGGGTCGGGTTCGAGTTGCAGATGGTCTAAGCGGATCTCCAGCTGCACATGGCGATTGCCGAGGTGGTAGGCCGCGCGCATCAGATCCTGCGCGGTGCCGTGCTCGGCGCAGGCAGCCACGCGCAGGACGGGTTGCGCCGCGGCCAGCACCCGAACGAGCGAGCCGTCTTCGGTCACCAGCACGTCGCCGCCGCGCACGACGCTGCCGCGCGGCAGGAAAACGCCGAGGTGGCGGCCGGCGCTGTCGGTGGCGTCGAAGCGACTCTTCTGGCGTGTGTCCCAGTCGAGTTCGACCGTGCTCGCACGCTTGATCAGCACCGGGGCCAGTCCGCGGCCCTGGGCGATGAGCTTGTTGACGGTCAGCATGGGACGGCACTCCTGTCGTTGGCGGCGCGCTCGTCGCGCCGGGCTCAGAACAGGAAGTATCGCTGTGCCATCGGCAGCACCGAAGCCGGCTCGCAGCTCAGCAACTGGCCGTCGGCGCGCACCTCATAGGTCTGGGCATCGATCTGCATCACCGGCAGATAGCTGTTGTGGACCATGTCGGTCTTCTTCACCGTGCGGCAGGCCCTCACCGCTGCCAGGTGCTTGTGCAGGCCGTAGTCCGTGGCCACGCCGGAAGCGAGCGCCGCCTGGCTGACGAAGGTCAGCGACGTGCGCGAGAGAGCGCCGCCATGGCTGCCGAACATGGGCCGGTAGTGCACCGGCTGCGGCGTCGGGATGCTGGCGTTGGCGTCGCCCATCGCGGCGGCGGCGATGAAGCCGCCCTTCATGATGAGGCTGGGCTTGACGCCGAAGAAGGCCGGGCGCCAGAACACGATGTCGGCCCACTTGCCGGGCTCGAGGCTGCCGACCTCGTGCGCGATGCCGTTGGCGATGGCCGGATTGATCGTGTACTTCGCAACATAGCGCTTGACGCGGGTGTTGTCGTTGCGCTCGCTGTCGCCGGGCAGGCTGCCGCGTTGCAGCTTCATCTTGTGCGCCGTCTGCCAGGTGCGGATCAGCACTTCGCCGACCCGGCCCATTGCCTGGCTGTCGCTGCTCATCATGCTGACCGCGCCAAGGTCGTGCAGGATGTCCTCGGCGGCGATCGTCTCGCGTCGGATCCGGCTCTCGGCGAAGGCCAGGTCTTCGGCGATCGTTGCATCGAGGTGGTGGCAGACCATCAGCATGTCGAGGTGCTCGTCGACCGTGTTGA
>JAZKIW010000118.1:0-3306 GCA_040384625.1 Pseudomonadota bacterium
ACCGACAGCCTGGGCCGCGACATCGCTTCCCAGCTGCTCGTGGGCAGCCAGAACTCGATCGTCGTTGGTGTGGTCGCGGTTGGCATCGGCCTCACGATCGGCGTTGCCCTCGGTTGCCTGGCCGCCGCGCGGCGCGGCTGGATCGAAGAGGCGGTGATGCGCGGCAGCGACTTCGCCTTCGCGTTCCCGGCGTTGTTGTCGGCGATCATGCTGACGGCGATCTACGGGCCGGGCCTCGTGATCAGCATCATCGCCATCGGCCTCTTCAACATCCCGGTCTTCGCGCGCCTGACGCGCGCCAGCGCACGCTCGGTGTGGACGCGCGACTACGTGCTCGCCGCTCGCGCCGCGGGCAAGGGCGCTTGGGGCATCACCTGGGACCATGTGCTGCCGAACATCGCCAACGTGCTGATCGTGCAGGCGACGATCCAGTTCGCGCTGGCGATCCTGGCCGAGGCCGCGCTGTCCTACCTCGGCCTGGGTACCCAGCCGCCGCAGCCGAGTTGGGGTCGCATGCTCAACGAGGCACAGACGATGCTGTTCGAGGCGCCGCTGCTCGCGGTCTATCCGGGCGTCACGATCGCGCTCGCGGTGCTGGGCCTGAACCTGATGGGCGACGGGCTGCGCGACTTGCTCGACCCCAAACTTTCGAGGCAGCGATGAGTACCACCCTGCAGATTGATTTCGTCTCCGACGTGGCCTGTCCCTGGTGCGCGATCGGCCTGGCCTCGTTCGAGCGCGCGCTGGCCGAACTCGGAGACGAGATTCGCGTCGACCTGCGCTTCCAGCCCTTCGAGCTGAATCCGACGCTGTCTTCCGAGGGCGTCGACGCCGCCGACTACCTGATCGCCAAGTACGGCATGTCGCGCGAACAACTGGTCGTCAATCGACAGCGGCTCGTCGAGCGCGGTGCGGCCGTGGGCTTCGGCTTCGGCGAACGCAAGCACGTCTGGAACACCTTCGACGCCCACCGCCTCCTCTACTGGGCTGGGGTCGAAGGGCCGCCTGGCGGCCAGCACGCGCTGAAGCGGGCTTTGCTGCAGGCCTATCACGGCGAGGGCCGCAACCCCGCTGCGCACGACGTGCTCCTGGAACTGGCCGCGGCGGTCGGCCTCGATCCGAAGCGCGCCGCCGACGTGCTGGCAAGCACACAGTTAGCCGACGACGTGCGCGCCGCCGAGCGCTTCTGGCAAGAGGCCGGCATCGACGGTGTGCCCGCCGTGGTGATCAACCGGCGCCACCTGGTTCAGGGCGGCCAGCCGCCCGAGGTGTTTGCGCAGGCGCTGCGCAAGGTTGCCTCCGGTTCCGAGGCCTGAGTTGATGATGCAGGTTCGCATCCTGGTGCCCGACGACGCTGCGGCTTTCCAGGCCCTGCGCCTGCAGGGCCTGCTCGAATGCCCCTCGGCTTTCGCGTCCAGCCACGAGGAAGAGGTCGCAACGCCCATCGCCACGGTGGCGCAGCGCCTGGCCGCACAGCCCGATCGCGCGACCTTCGGCGCCTTTGACGGCGAGGCCCTCGTCGGTGTGCTCGGCCTGCAGCGCGAGGCGATGCGCAAACTGGCGCACAAGGCCACGCTCTGGGGCATGTACGTCGCGCCGCGGGCGCGGCGCGACGGTGTCGGCGCGCGTCTGGTCGGCGCGGCGCTGGCGCATGCCTCCAGGCCGATGGGCGTACGGCAGGTGACGCTTGGCGTCAACGCCGCTAACCCGGCGGCTCTGGCGCTGTATCGGCGCTTGGGCTTCGAGGCCTTCGGGCTCGAGCCCGGCTTCTTGCAGGTCGAAGGCGAGCTGCACGACGAGGTTCACATGCTCCGCGTGCTGACGGCCTGAGTCCACCGCATGCCGCGCAACATCGAGATCAAGGCGCGCATCGACAGCGTCGAGGCGTTGCTGCCCGTGGCACAGGCGCTGGCCGACGGGCCGCCGCAGACGATCGAGCAGGACGACACCTTCTTCGCGTGCCATCAGGGCCGCTTGAAACTGCGCGACTTCGGCACCGGCGAGGGCGAGCTGATCCACTACCGGCGCGCCGATACCAGCGGCCCAAAATTGTCCGACTACGTTCGGGTGCCGATCCCCGACCCGGCTGCGCTGCGCGAGGCCCTGGCGCGTGCCCAGGGGGTGATCGGCCGCGTGCGCAAGGCGCGCCGACTGCTGCTGGCGGGCCAGACGCGCATCCACCTCGATCGCGTCGAAGGCCTGGGGGACTTTCTCGAGCTCGAAGTCGTGCTGCGCGACGGCCAGACCGAGCAGGAGGGCGAGGCGATCGCCGAGGCCCTGATGGTGCGGCTGGGCGTCGGCGCCGCGCAGCGCCAGGCCGGGGCCTACCTCGACTTGCTCGGCGCGCCTGCATGAGCGCTCTGCTCGAGGTGCGCGACCTGCGCGTCACGCTGGCCACCGCGCGCGGCCCGGCGGATGCGTTGCGCGGTGTGTCGTTCACGCTCGAGCGCGGCGCCACGCTCGGGCTGATCGGCGAATCCGGCTGCGGCAAGTCGATGACCGCGCTGGCCTTGATGGGTTTGCTTCCAGAGGGTGCGCGGGTCTCCGGCTCGATCCGGTTCGACGGGCGCGAGTTGACCGCCCTCGATGAAGACGCCCTGTGCGCCATGCGCGGTGACCGCATCGCGATGGTGTTCCAGGAGCCGATGACGGCGCTCAATCCGCTGCACCCGATCGGGCGCCAGATCGCCGAGCCGCTGCGCCTGCACAAGCGCCTGGATGCCGCCGCCGCGCGCGCCGAAGCGCTGCGCCTGCTCGAACGCGTGCAATTGCCGAATGCGCGCAGCCGCCTCGATGCCTACCCGCATCAACTCTCGGGCGGCCAGCGCCAGCGGGTGGTGATCGCGATCGCGCTGGCCTGCGGCCCCGACCTGCTGGTGGCCGACGAGCCGACCACCGCGCTGGACACCACGGTGCAGCGCGAGGTGCTCGATCTACTCGACGAACTGCGCCGGGACAGCGGCATGGCCCTTCTGCTGATCAGCCACAACCTGGACGTGATGGCCGCGCGCGTGGAGCGCCTGGCAGTGATGTATGGCGGCAGCATCGTCGAGAGCGGGCCGACGCGGGCGGTGTTCGAGCGCCGCGCCCATCCGTACACACGCGGGCTCTTCGCCGCGCGCCCGCGCCTGGGCACCGACCGAAAGATTCCGTTGGCAACGATCGCCGGTCGCGTACCGGCCTTGCACGAGATGCCGCCCGGCTGCGCCTTCGCCGACCGCTGCGCGCTGGTGCTCGAGACCTGCCGCGCTGCGATGCCCGCCGAGCTGCCGGTCAGCGACAACCACTTCGTGCGCTGCATCCGCT
>JAZKIW010000119.1:0-1654 GCA_040384625.1 Pseudomonadota bacterium
GGCAAACAGAACCGTAAGCAACTCGACCCAAGGCAGCGACGCAGGCAGTGCGACACTGCTGATGCTCCTGGAGGGCTCGTGGGGATCAGTGCGATGGCCTGGGATGACGAGCGGCCTGGCTTGGCAGTTCCGCCGTCCCATGCGGACTCTTGAGTTGAGTCGGTCTCCCCATACTCCGACACCCGACGCACCACAAACCAGGAGCCTGCATGTCGTTTCGATCTACTCGTAAGGCGAAGTCCCTCGCAACGAAGTCTGCGGAGCTGGCTCTGGCGGTTCCTCAAGTTGTCGCGCATCGCCTTGCTCGCATGGCCATCGCCGGTTCAACGCTGTCCACACGCGATCAGGAGGAGTTCACCCTCATGGCTGCAGAGAAGGGCGCAGCCTTCGTTGAGGCTTGGCAAGCTATGGCTACGCAGACCGTGCTCGCCCATCAAGCCATGGCCATGTCATTCGCTCGCTCATTCTGGTCACTTGCCCCGCGCGGCCGGCTCACGCCTGCGAGGGTCGCCGCACAGCTTCAAGGTGCCGCCTTGGGTGTTATCGCCAAGGGCCTGGCGCCGGTGCATCGCAAAGCGACGGCAAACGCTAAGCGACTTGCTCGTACGAAACTGCGCTAGGTGGCCATGCGCTGCAACCCACAGCGCTGCTCAGCACAGGGCCGCGGCGAGTGAACACTCGCGCAACATCTGCCAGCTCCTCGCGACGGGCGCCTTCACCTGCAAAAATTCAGGAGCGTTCGTCTTGTTCCGATTGCACCCTTTCACAGGCGAGAGCCGTATAGTCAGTGCATGAGCTTCGATGTGGCCGCCAATGCCTATGACGGTTTCATGGGGCGATACTCGCGCCTGCTTTCGTGCCAACTTGCGGACTGGGCGTCATTGCGCACCGGCCAGCGTGTCCTCGATGTCGGCTGCGGCACCGGCGCGTTAACGAGCGAGTTGGTTAGGCGGCTTGGACCCTCCGCAGTGGCGGCCGTCGATCCATCCGAGCCATTTGTTGCGGCGACTCGAGAGCGCCATCCGGGGGTGGACGTGCGTGCATCAACAGCCGAGCACCTTCCGTTCCCGAACGCCACGTTCGACGCGGCGCTGGCACAGCTCGTCGTTCACTTCATGAAGGATCCGGTGGCGGGGCTGGCCGAAATGGGCCGCGTGACCCGTCAAGACGGCGTTGTTGCCGCATGCGTCTGGGACCACGGAGGCGGTGAAGGGCCGCTTCGGATCTTTTGGGATGCCGCACGGACGCTGGAACCGAAGATCGAAGGTGAGTCTCAGCTGGCCGGCGCTCGAAAGGGGCATCTGGCAGAGCTGTTCGAGGTCGCCAACTTACGCAGCATCGAGTCGACGGCATTCTCCGTGAGTCTCGAGCACCCGACCTTCGATGCCTGGTGGGAGCCGTTCCGGAGCGGGGTGGGCCCAGCAGGCGCCTACCTCGCCAGCCTCGGAGCGGACCAACGCATTGCGCTGCGCGAGGAGTGCCGGCGGCGGGTGCCTACCCAGCCATTCACAGTCACCGCCGTGGCCTGGGCCGCACGAGGACTGGCATAGCGGCCTTCGCTCGAGTCGCGATCCACTTTGGAGTCATCGATGTGACTTCGCCGTTGTTGGCGCGCTTGAGTAGAGGATGCCAGGCCGCCCCTAGGGCCGTGTGC
>JAZKIW010000120.1:0-16598 GCA_040384625.1 Pseudomonadota bacterium
GGCTGTGGCAGACGGTCGGGATCTTCGCGTCTTCTTCCGGCGGCAGGTGGTACAGATCCTTGGACGCTGCTTCGCCCGGGTGGATCTTGTTTTCCACACCATCCAGGCCGGCCATCATCAGGGCCGAGAAGCCCAGGTAGGGGTTGCAGGTCGGATCCGGGAAGCGCGCTTCGATGCGCCGGCCCTTCGGGTTGGCCACGTAAGGAATGCGGATCGAAGCCGAGCGGTTTTTCGCCGAGTAGGCCAGCTTGACCGGGGCTTCGTAGCCGGGCACCAAGCGCTTGTAGCTGTTGGTGCCGGGGTTGGTGATCGCATTCAGCGCGCGGGCGTGCTTGATGATGCCGCCGATGTAGTACAGCGCGAAGTCCGACAGGCCGGCGTAACCGTCACCGGCGAACAGGTTCTTGCCGTCCTTCCAGATCGACTGGTGCACGTGCATGCCCGAGCCGTTGTCCCCTACGATCGGCTTGGGCATGAAGGTCGCCGTCTTGCCGTAAGCGTGGGCGACGTTCTGGATCACATACTTCTGCAGTTGCAGCCAGTCGGCACGCTGGACCAGGGTGCTGAACTTGGTGCCCAGTTCCATCTGGCCGGCGGTGCCGACCTCGTGGTGATGAACCTCGACCGGGATGCCGAGCTGCTCGAGCAACAGGCACATCTCGCTGCGCATGTCCTGGAAGCTGTCGACCGGCGGCACCGGAAAGTAGCCACCCTTGACGCCCGGGCGGTAGCCCGAGTTGCCGTGCTCGTACTTCTTGCTGCTGCTCCAGGCGGCTTCTTCGGATTCGATCTGCACGAAGCAGCCCGACATGTCGTTGCCCCAGCGCACGCTGTCGAAGACGAAAAACTCTGGCTCCGGGCCGAAATAGGCGGCGTCGCCGATGCCCGACGACTTCAAGTAGGCCTCGGCCCGACGCGCCAGGGAACGCGGGTCACGCTCGTAGGGCTTGCCGTCGCCCGGCTCGAGCACGTCGCAGGTCAGCAGCAGCGTGGGCTCTTCGAAGAAGGGATCGATGTTGGCGGTGTTCGGGTCCGGCATGAGCAGCATGTCGGAGGCTTCGATGCCCTTCCAGCCGGCGATCGACGAACCGTCGAAGGCGTGGCCGGCGCTGAACTTGTCTTCGTCGAAGGCCGAAACCGGCACCGACACATGCTGTTCCTTGCCACGTGTGTCGGTGAAACGGAAGTCAATGAACTTGACTTCGTTTTCCTTCACCATCTTCATCACGTCGGCGACGGTCTTGCTGGCCATTCAGGGCTCTCCTAACGGGGCGATTGGATTGGGTGGGGGTGGGGAAAAAGCGCAGGCGAATGTAGCAGAAAGCATGCCCGCAGCCGGTGCGCAGCGCGCTGCCCCGCGTTCATACGAGAAGCCCCAAATCGAGGCGGTGTCAGGCACCAAGACCGGGCCAGTTGGGCGCGATCAGCGCACCAACTCGGGGCCTGTCTGGGCGCCCAACGCTGCCAGTCCGGCGCGCAGGCGCGCATAGGCCGGTGCGACCAGATGACCACCGCCGCCCTTGACCCCGAGCTCGATGTGACGGCCGTGCACCGGATGGTCCACGCTCGGCAGGCTGAATACCCGCACGCCCGCATGCTCACGCTCGATCGCCTCCATCAAAGGCGTCAGGCTGGCCTCCATCGAGCCGTAGACGATGACCGAGCGCTCTTCTTCACGCAGGCTGCCGTGCAAGGCGCAGTAGCGCCCGTCGAGCAGGGCTTCGATCATCGGGTGCGCCATGACCGGGAAGCCGGGCACGAAGTGAACCTCGCCGACGCTGAAGCCGGGGATCTTGTTGTACGGGTTGGCGATGATCGCCGCGCCGGCCGGAAAGACGCCCATGTTCAGGCGATGGACGTTGTCGGGCGCGTCGGGCTCGAAGGCAACGCCTTTCTCGGCCGCCTGATCCTGCATGCGCTGCGTGATCAGGGCCTTGGCCTGCGGGTGCAGTTCCAGGGCCAGGCCGAGCGCGGCGGCGGCACATTGACGTGTGTGGTCATCCGGGGTGGCACCGATGCCCCCGCAGCAAAAGACGGCGTCGCCGCCGGCGAAAGCGTGGCGCAGCGCCTCGGTGATGCGCTGGCGATCGTCGCCGACATAGCGGGCCCAGGCCAGCGCCAGGCCGCGTGCGCCAAGCAGTTCGATGACCTTGGGCAGGTGCTTGTCCTGGCGCTTGCCGGACAGGATTTCGTCACCGACGATGATCAGACCGAAGTTCATGCTTCTGGCAGCGCGTGCATCAGCGCAGGTTGCCGGTGTGGCCCAGCGAGTAGCGCCCGGGCTGCGGCCACACCGTCAGGCCGTGCGGCTCGGCGCCGACCTTGATCTGGACGACATCGCCCGTCGCGGTGTCGAAACGGTAGATCACGTCGTCGTAGCGCGCCGCCAGCCACAGGTGCTTGCCGTCGGCGCTGACATTGCCCATGTCGGGGCTGCCCCCGCCAGGCACGCCCCAGCGGGCCACGACTTTCTCGCTGGCGAAGTCGATCACCGCCACGCCGCCGTTGCCCAGGCGCGAGCCGTGGATCTTGTGCGAGCCGCGATTCGCGACATACAGCTGCTTGCCGTCGCGGCTCGGGTACAGGCCGTGTGCGCCGAGGCCGGTGGCGATGAAGCCGACCTGCTTGAACGACGCGCCCTCGACGATGTGCACGCCATCGGCATGCATGTCGGCGATGTAGAAGCGCTTGCCGTCGGGCGAGCTGCGGATGTCCTGCGGCATGCCCTTGGTGACCGTGCACAACTCGGTCTCGCCCGGCTCCCAGATCTTGCCCGCCTGTAGCCGCGGCGCGCCCGCTTTCTCCTTGAAGCGCGTGGCCGGCATGGTGAGCTTCAGGTAGCCCAGCACCTTGCGCTCGGCCAGGTCGATCTTGACCAGGGTGCCCGCGAACTCGCAGGTGAAGATCGCGAAGCGGCCGTCGATCGAGAAGTCGGCGTGGTTGACGCCGGGGCAGCCGGGCACATCGATCGAATACTGCGCGGCCATCGTCTTCGGATCGCGGAAATCGAGCCGCTTGCGCGCTTCGGCGACGACGACCGCCGACTTGCCGTCGGGCGTGAAGTACATGTTGTAGGGGTCGTCGACCATCACCGCGGTACCGGGCTTGCCGGTGCGCGGATCGAGCGGCGTCAGGCTGCCGTCGGTGCGCCCCTCGGCATTGTTCGTCACCCACAGCGTGCGCAGGTCCCACGACGGCACGATGTGCTGCGGGCCAATGCCGACCTTGAATCGGTCGATGACCTTCATGGCCTGTGGATCGACAACGTACACGTCGTTCGAACGCAAGTTGGGCACGTAGATGCGCACCAGGTCGCCAGCCAGAGTCGGACTGATCTTGCCCGCCGCGGTTTCGCTGTAGAGGTTGGCAGCGTCAGGCACCGGCGGCATGCCGGCGATGGTGCTGACCGAAGACGGTGCCGCCTGGGGCAAAGTCACGGCAGACGCCGCGGCAGCCGGCCCGGCCTGGGCCACCGCGGCATTGCGCTGCAGGCCCTGCCACAACAGCAGCGCGCACAGCCCCAGCGCCAGGACGGCGCCCATCACCCTTGTCAAGCTCAGCTTCATACGCGGCCATCCATCCTCGTGTTGTACGGCATTCGGTTCACTTCGTTGACGTTGCGCGCGCGCGAATCGCCGCCACCGTGGCCTCGACGATGTGCGCGACCCCGATGCGCCCGAGTTCGGCACTGGCGCGCCGCGGGTCGCCGGTGACGCCGTCCGCCGCCGCCTGCGGGCCCGGCAATCTGGCGGCAGCCAGCGACGCACGCACCTGCGACGCGTCCAGCGCGAGCATCAACGAGGTGTCGGCCAGGCCAGCATGCAGGCCGACTTCATCGGCCGTGAAACCGCGCCCCTTCAGCATCGCTGCGAATTCGTCCTGTGCCGCTCGATAGTACTCGGGCAATGCATGAACCCTGGCCGTGTTGCCCCACTCGCGATTGAGCTTGGCGGCGACCCGGTCGAGGCTGGCACGGTAGCCACCATGGTCGCCGAGAAACACCACATCACGCATCCCGTGGCGGCGCAGGCTGCGCGCTGCGGCCTCGAGGCTGGCCTCGAACGCCACCTCGGGGATCGAGATCGTGCCGCTGAAGCGCATGTGCTGCGAAGGTGGGTCGATGCGGCCTTCGGGCACGTATGAGATGACCGGGGCGACGATGGCATTGCCCAGCTTGTCGGCGATCTGCGAAGCCAGCAGCTTCACGCGCAGGTTGTGCTTGCCCAGCGTCATGTGCGGGCCGTTCTGCTCGGTGCCGCCGATCGGCAGCAGCACCGTGGTCGAGCCAGCAGAGATGCGCTCGCGCAACTCAACCCAAGTCAGGTCTTCGAGCTGCACGCTGGCGGCGCCAGCGAGTGCGTTGCCCGCGCCCAGCGCGAGCAACAGCGCCACAAGCGAGGCCCCGTGCAGGCAGCGGCTGACACTACTCGTCATCACCACCCAGGATGGAGCCGAGCAGGCCGGCACCGGCAACGCCAGGAAGGATCGATCCCTCTTCGCGCGAGCCACCGCGCTGGGGCGCTGCCGCGAAGACGCGACTGGCCAGGCGCGAGAACGGCAGGCTCTGCAGCCACACCGTACCCGGGCCGGTGACCTTGGCGAAGAACAGGCCCTCGCCGCCGAACAACGCCGTCTTGATCTTGCCGACGTACTGGATCTCGAAGCTGACGCTCGGGGTGAGCGCAACCAGGCAGCCTGTATCGACGAACAGGGTCTGGCCCATCTGCAGTTCGCGCTTCAGGATGCTGCCGCCGGCATGCACGAAGGCCAGGCCGTCGCCGTCGAGCTTCTGCATGATGAAGCCCTCGCCGCCGAAGAACCCGACGCCCAGTTTCTGCTGGAAGTGGATGCCGAGCGAAACGCCGCGCGCCGCGCACAGGAATGCGTCCTTCTGGCAGATCAGGGTTCCGCCGAGCGCGCGCAGGTCCATCGCCAGGATCTTGCCGGGATAAGGAGCCGCGAAACCGACCTTCTGCTTGTGCGAGGCGGCATTGGTGTAAACGGTCGTGAACAAGGACTCGCCGGTGATCAGGCGCTTGCCGGCACCGAGCAGTTTGCCGAACAGGCCGCCACCACCACCGCCCGAAGCATCGCCGAACACGGTGTCCATGGCGATGCCCGCATCCATGAACATCATGCTCCCCGCCTCGCCAATGGCCGCCTCGCCGGGGTCGAGCTCGATCTCGACGAATTGCATCTCGGCGCCCTTGATCTCGTAGTCGACGACGTCCATGCCCATGCCGTTCACCTCCAAGCAGTATTGCGACGCAGAAAAGCCCAACCGGCAAGGGTTGGGCTTTGATTGTGTGGTGGAGCCGGCGGGAATCGAACCCGCGTCCGCAAGCCATCACCGGACAGTTCTACATGCGTAGCTGACTGATTTGTTTTCTCACTCCTAGGTCGCGCAGCAGCACGCTACTTTCGGAGCCAGTCACTTGATCTCGTCCTGAACCGAATGACGCGGTTCAGCACCAGCCGATGTGAATGACCTCTCAGTCGTTGGTCTTGCGACCTTCAACCCGGCCCATCGGCCTGCCGTTGAGAGGCTCACCGGTTTTAAGCGGCGAGGGCGTACGTTTGATCGTTCGCAGTTACTTTGTTTCCAGTGGATTTACGAGCGAACTGGTGCTCGGCATGCCCTGCGTCGGATCCGTACCCACGTCGAAACCAGGTCGGCCCCTCGGCCCGTAGTTTAGGCCAGTTGCAGCCAATGCAAGAGCGCGGCCGGATTGGCAAGCACGGCGTGTGCGCCCCAGGCCTCGATCGACTCGCCCTGTCCCAGGTAGCCCCAGGCAGCAGCCAGTGTCGTCATGCCGGCGGCCCGCCCGGCGACCATGTCGCGTTGATCGTCACCGACGTAGACGCAGCCCCCCGCTTCAACGCCGACTCGGCGGGCCGCTTCCAGCAGCGGTGCAGGATGCGGTTTGGCATGTGGCGTGGTGTCGCCGCTGATGACCACCGCCGCGCGGCGGTGCAGGTGCAGGCCTTCGACCACCGGCTGGGTGAAGCGCGCTGCCTTGTTGGTAACGATGCCCCAGCGCTGCCCCAGCGCGTCCAGGCGGTCGAGCACCGGCGCCATGTCGACAAAGACTGCCGTCTTCTTCAGCAAGGCGGCCTCGTAACGCGCGAGGAATTCGTGCCGCAGGTCGTCGAAACCAGCATCGCCAGGGCCCAGGCCAAAGGCCGTGCCGACCATGCCGCGGGCGCCGGATCCGACCATCGGGCGCAGGGCCGCCAACGGCAGCGGCGCCAGACTGCGGGCCGCCCGCATCGCGTTCGCCGCTCCGGCAAGGTCGGGGGCACTGTCGATCAGGGTGCCGTCGAGGTCGAACAGCACCAATGGCGTGACCCGGCTCATTGCTCGGGCAGCCGACAACCGAAGAGAAAGTTCACGCTGGTGTCGTCTGACAGCCAGTAGCGCCCGGTGAAGGGGTTGTACTGCATGCCGCGCGTGTGCTCCAACAGCAAGCCGGCTTCGCGGCACCACTGCGCCAACTCGCTCGGTCGGATGAACTTGGCGAACTCGTGCGTGCCCTTGGGCAGGAGGCCCAGGACGTATTCGGCACCGACGACGGCGAAGAGGAAGGACTTCGCATTTCGGTTCAGGGTCGAGAAGAACACCTGGCCGCCTGGTTTGACCAGCGCCCGGCAGGCCCGCACCACAGATGCCGGATCGGGCACGTGCTCGAGCATCTCCATGCAGGTCACGACATCGAAGCTGGCGGGCTGCGCAGCCGCCAATGCCTCGGCGGCGACCTCGCGGTACTCGATGTTTTCGACGCTCCCCTCGAGCGCATGCAATTGGGCCACCTTGAGGGGTTTATCGGCCAGGTCGATGCCCAGCACATGCGCCGCCCCGCGACGCGCCATGGCTTCGGCCAGGATGCCACCACCACAACCCACGTCCAACACCCGGCGGCCGCGCACGCCACCGGCGCCCAGAAGCCGTTCGATCCAATCCAGCCGCAGCGGGTTGATCTGGTGCAGGGGCTTGAACTCGCTGGTCGGATCCCACCAGCGGTGGGCGAGTTCGCTGAACTTGGCCAGCTCCAGAGGGTCGGCATTGATCATGCGCGAATGCTAAGCACAAAAACGAACAAACCCCGCCGAGGCGGGGTTTGTTGATTCAGCGAAGCGCCTTACCTGCGTGTGCGGGTACCGACCACCTCGATCTCGACACGGCGATTCTTCGCGCGGCCTTCGGCGGTCTTGTTGTCGGCGACCGGCTGCTTTTCGCCCTTGCCTTCGGTGTAGACACGGTTCTTCTCGACACCCTTGCCAACCAGGTAGGCCTTGATGGCGTCCGAACGGCGGACCGACAGCTGCTGGTTGTAGCCGTCCGTGCCGACCGCGTCGGTGTGGCCGACGGCGATGATCACTTCGAGGTTGATGCCACTGGTCTTGCTGACCAGATCATCCAGCTTGGACTTGGCTTCTGGCTTCAGCACCGACTTGTCGAAGTCGAAGAACGCGTCGGCAGCGAAGGTCACCTTCTCGCTCACCGGGGCAGGCGGCGGGGGCGGCGGGGGCGGGGGTGCCGGCGGAGCTGCAGGCGGCGGGGGCGGCGGAGCCACGACCGGCGCCGGGGGCGGCGGGGGCGGCGGGGGCGGCGGCTTGGCAGCGCCGTCGCAGAACGGGTGCGCCGTGGCCGGTGTCCAGAATCCGTTGCGCCAGCAAAGCTCGTTCGTGCCGTTCTTCCAGACCGTGCCGTCGGTCGAACGCCAATTGTTCGACCCATCGGCATACCGGAACTGCTCGGCAGTAGGGGTTTGTGCCATGCCACTGTGAGCAGCGGCAAGGGCGGCGATCGGCGCGGCAAGTGCGGCGGATGCGAAGAGCACTGCCACCTTGTTCAATTTCTTCATTGATTATCCTCTCAAGGAAAGCCGCAGTTGCCTGCGAAACGGAGCGAGAAAACCTGGCAAACACCCGGTTTGGCGAGCGCTCACCACCTGCCAACTCATTGTGCCAGAGGTTCTTCGGTGGGCTGCATTTTGGCCCGTACGGGCACCGCCAGCCGCCCCAATGTTGCGCCAGTGCTACAGCCTGCGCCGAATAGAATCACCCTCTTATCCAGCGGGCGAGACCTGCTCAGCCTCCTGTTTCCCGCCTGCATCCCATGACCTCCTTCGCCAAGGAAACCCTGCCCGTCAGCCTCGAAGAGGAGATGCGGCGATCGTATTTGGATTACGCCATGAGCGTGATCGTGGGCCGCGCCCTGCCCGACGCGCGCGACGGCCTGAAGCCGGTGCATCGCCGCGTGCTGTTCGCGATGCACGAGCTGAACAACGACTGGAACCGGCCCTACAAGAAGTCGGCGCGCATCGTTGGCGACGTGATCGGCAAGTACCACCCGCACGGAGACACTGCGGTCTACGACACCATCGTGCGCATGGCGCAGGACTTCTCCCTGCGCCACATGCTCGTCGACGGTCAGGGCAATTTCGGCTCGGTCGACGGCGACAACGCCGCGGCGATGCGCTACACGGAAATCCGGCTGTCGAAGATCGCCCACGAGATGCTGGAGGACATTGACAAGGAAACCGTCGATTTCGGCCCCAACTACGATGGCTCGGAGAAGGAACCGCTGGTGCTGCCGGCACGGCTGCCGAACCTGCTGGTCAACGGCTCGGCCGGTATCGCGGTGGGCATGGCCACCAACATCCCGCCGCACAACCTGAATGAAGTCGTCGATGCCTGCCTGCACCTGCTGAAGAACAGCGAGGCGACGATCGAGGAGCTGATGGAGATCATCCCGGCGCCCGACTTCCCGACCGCCGGCATCATCTATGGCGTCAACGGTGTGCGCGAGGGCTACCGCACGGGTCGCGGCAAGGTCGTGATGCGCGCCAAGTGCCATTTCGAGGACATCGACAAGGGCGCGCGGCAGTCGATCATCGTCGACGAGATCCCGTACCAGGTGAACAAGAAGACGCTGCTCGAGCGCATCGCCGAGCTGGTGCACGAGAAGAAGCTGGAGGGCATCAGCCACATCCAGGACGAGAGCGACAAGTCCGGCATGCGAGTGGTGATCGAGCTGAAGCGCGGCGAAGTGCCCGAGGTGGTGCTGAACAACCTGTACAAGCAGACCCAGCTGCAGGATAGCTTCGGCATCAACATGGTCGCGCTCATCGACGGCCAGCCGCGACTTTGCAACCTGAAACAGCTGCTGGAGATCTTCCTCGAGCACCGGCGCGAAGTGGTGACGCGGCGCACGGCCTTCGAGCTGAAGAAGGCACGTGAACGCGGCCATGTGCTCGAAGGTCTGGCGGTCGCGCTGGCCAACATCGACGAGTTCATCGAGACCATCAAGACCTCGCCGACGCCACCCGTCGCTAAGGCCGCGCTGATGGCCAAGAGCTGGGACTCGAGCCTGGTGCGCGAAATGCTCGTGCGTGCTGAAGCCGACACACCGGGCGGCCGGGCCGCGTTCCGACCCGAAGGCTTGCCGCCCCACTACGGCATGCAGGCTGACGGTCTGTACCGCCTGTCCGATGATCAGGCGCAGGAAATCCTGCAAATGCGCCTGCAGCGCCTGACAGGCCTGGAGCAGGACAAGATCGTCGGTGAGTACAAGGAAGTGATGGCGCAGATCGCCGATCTGCTCGACATCCTGTCCAAGCCCACGCGCGTGACGACGATCATTGCCGAGGAGCTGGCCGCCTTGCGCGCCGAATTCGGCAGCAGCAAGCTGGCCGCGAGGCGCAGTGTGATCGAGCGCAACGTGCAGGAACTCGGCACCGAAGACCTGATCACACCGGCCGACATGGTCGTCACGCTCTCGCACACCGGCTACATCAAGAGCCAGCCGCTCGGCGAGTACCGCGCACAACGCCGCGGCGGACGCGGCAAGCAGGCGACGCAGACCAAGGACGACGACTGGGTCGACCAGCTCTTCATCGCCAACACGCACGACTGGATCCTGTGCTTCTCCAACCGGGGCCGGGTTTACTGGCTCAAGGTGTGGGAGGTGCCGCAAGGTGGACGCGCCTCGCGCGGCAAACCGATCGTCAACATGTTCCCGCTACAGGGGGACGAGAAGGTCACGGTCGTTCTGCCGTTGACCGGCGAGTTCCGCAGTTTCCCGGCTGATCACTACATCTTCATGGGCACTGCGCTGGGGACGGTGAAGAAGACCTCGCTGGACGAGTTCAGCAACCCGCGCAAGGCCGGCATCATCGCTGTCGACCTCGACCCGGGCGACTTCCTGATCGGCGCCTCACTCACCGACGGCAAGCACGACGTGATGCTGTTCTCCGACGGCGGCAAGGCGGTTCGCTTCGACGAGGACGACGTTCGCTCTATGGGGCGCAATGCCCGCGGCGTGCGCGGCATGATGCTCGAGCCCGGACAAAGCGTGATCGCGATGCTGGTGGCTGAAGACGAGACTCAGTCGGTGCTCACCGCCACTGAGCATGGCTATGGCAAGCGCACCTCGATAGTCGAGTACACGCGGCACGGCCGTGGCACCAAAGGCATGATCGCGATCCAGCAGAGCGGGCGCAACGGCAAGGTCGTCGCGGCGACGCTGGTGCGTCCGGAGGACGAGATCATGCTGATCACCGACCGCGGCGTGCTGGTGCGCACCCGCGTATCGGAGATACGCGAGCTCGGCCGCGCCACCCAGGGCGTGACCCTGATCGCGCTGGATGATGGGTCCGCATTGAGCGGTCTGCAACGCATCGTCGAAAACGATGCCAACGATGCCGAAGACAAGGTCGCCGGTGACGGCGACGCGGCGTCCAACGAGGAGAACGGTTGATGTGGCAAGCAGTGGGATTGGCCCTGGTGATCGCGCTGGGCAGCGCGACTAGCGTGCAGGCGCAAACCAAAAAGGAACTCGCCGCCAAACTGCTGCAGGTGCAGCAAGGCGGGATCGAGAACGTTGGCCGCGCGCTGGCCGGGCAGACCTCGCAGCGCGCGCTGCAGGCGGCTGGCCAGGCATTGTCACGCGTGGCGGCTGACAAGCGGGAAGCCGTGGCGAAGGAAGTCCAGGCCGAAGTGAAGAAGTTCTACGACGAGATCGAGCCGATCCTGCGCAAGCGGGCCACCGAACTCGGTCCCGCCACCGTGGGTTCGGTGTACGAAGAGCGCTTCACCGAAGACGAGCTGAAGACCGTGATTGCCTGGCTCGAATCGCCGGTTTCGAAGAAGTTTCAGCAGATCGACAACGAATTGGGCAATGCGCTGGCGCAGAAGGTCGTGGCCGATACGCGCCCGACCATCGAACCGAAGCTGAAGGTGCTCGAGGCCAACCTGGCCAAGCGCCTCGGAGTCCCGGTGGCGCCGAGCAACGCTGCCTCGGGCCCGAAGAAGTAGCCTGCGCGTTGTCTGCCCGATAGCGCGCCGATGGCCGAGCCCAGGTCAAGCGAACCCGATCTGCTGACCCTGCGCCAGCAGATCGACGCCGTCGATCGCGACTTGCTGGCCCTCCTCAACCGCCGGGCGGGCCTGGCCTTGGCGGTGGGTGAGTTGAAGAAGCGCGAGGGCTCGGTCGTCTTCCGGCCCGAGCGCGAAGCTCAGGTGATCGACGGATTGAAATCCGTCAACCAGGGGCCATTGCAGACCGACAGCGTGGCGCCGATCTGGCGCGAGATCATGTCGGCCTGCCGCGCGTTGGAGACGCCGACACGGGTTGCGTACCTCGGGCCGACGGGCACCTTCAGCGAACAGGCGGCGCTGGCGTTCTTCGGCTCCTCGATCGTGCACGTGCCTTGCGCGAGCATCGACGAGGTGTTTCGCAGCGCGGCCGGCGGGGCGGCCGATTTCGGTGTCGTGCCGGTCGAGAACTCCACCGAGGGCGTGGTCGCGCGTTCGCTCGACCTTTTCCTGACCACCCCCCTGAGCATCATCGGCGAGACCAGCATGTTCGTGCGCCACAACTTGCTGCGCAAAGGAGAGACGCTCGCCGGCATCACGGCGGTATGCGCGCATCCGCAGGCGCTGGCGCAGTGCCATGGTTGGCTGGCGAACCATCTGCCCGGCATCGAGCGCCGGCCAGTGGCCAGCAATGCCGAAGGCGCGCGCCTGGCCTCGCTCGACCCGACGCTGACCGGCATCGCCAGCGAGCGCGCCGCCAGCGAGTACGGCCTGCACGTCGTTGCGCCCGCGATCCAGGACGATCCGCACAACCGCACCCGATTTGCCATCGTCACGCACCCCGAGCGCCATCCGCAGCCGAAGGCCTCCGGACACGACTGCACCAGCCTGGTCGTGTCGGTGACGAACCGGCCGGGGGCCGTGCACGACATGCTGGTGCCGTTGAAGGTCCATGGGGTGTCGATGACGCGCTTCGAATCGCGCCCGGCCCGCTCCGGCCAGTGGGAGTACTACTTCTACATCGACATCGCCGGTCACCCCGACGAGCTTCACGTGGCTACCGCGCTAGTCGAGCTGCGCAGCGTGTGCGCGTTCTACAAGCTGCTCGGCACTTACCCTCTGGACACCCACTGAGCCCATGTTCAATCAACTCGGCTTGATCGGCTGCGGGCTGATGGGCGGATCGTTCGCCCTGGCGTTGAAGCGCGCCGGTCTGGTCAAGCGCGTGATCGGCTACAGCAAATCGCCCTCGACGACCGAGCGCGCGAAGAAGCTCGGCGTCATCGACGACGCGGCCGAATCCGCACTGCTGGCCGTGTCGGGTTCCGACATCGTGCTGATCGCGGTGCCCGTGGCGGCCACCGAAGCCACCTTTAAGGCCATTCGGCACATGGTCGAGCCCGGTGTGCTGTTCATGGATGTCGGTTCCACCAAGCGTGACGTGGTCGATGCCGCGCGTCGCGTGCTGAAGGAGCGTGTGCCGAGCTTCGTGCCGGCGCACCCGATTGCGGGCAAGGAAGTAGCGGGCATCGCGCATGCCGACGCAGCCCTGTACACGGGCCGGCAGGTGATCCTGACGCCGATCGCCAGCACCAACCCGGAGCTGGTGCAGCGGGCCACCGACGTCTGGAGCGCCATCGGCGCGCAGGTGCTGAAGATGACCCCGGAGAACCATGACGCCGCCTTCGCGGCCGTCAGTCACCTGCCACACCTGCTCGCGTTCGCTTACTTCAGCGCCGTCGTCAAGCAACCCGCGGGCAAGGACTTCCTGGCCCTGGCAGGGCCGGGCTTTCGCGACTTCACGCGCATCGCGGCGAGCGACCCGGCGGTCTGGCGCGACATCCTGATCTCGAACCGAGAGGAGATCCTCAAGCAGTCGCTTCGTTTCCGGCACACGCTCGACGCGATCGAGCACGTCATCCGTTCGGGCAACGTCGAGGCACTCGAAGATCTGCTGCGCCAATCCGCCGAAGCCCGCGCCGGATGGCAGATGAATGCCAGCGGAAAGTTGCCCGGCGCGCGCTGAACCGTCCGTGTACGCGATTCCGTTTCTCGACATTCCGCCCCTGTCCAGCGCCTCGGGCACGGTCCAGCTGCCCGGCTCCAAGAGCATTTCGAACCGCGTGCTGTTGCTAGCCGGTCTGGCCGAAGGCACGACGTCGATTTACGACCTGCTCGACTCCGACGACACGCGGGTCATGCTGACCGCGCTAGAGCAACTGGGTTGCGGCATCGCCCGCGACGGCAACACCCTGAAAGTGCGCGGCCTGGGTGGTCGGCTCGCGACGCACCGCGCAGAGCTGTTCCTCGGCAATGCCGGTACCGCAATGCGCCCCCTGGCTGCCGCGTTGGCCGTGCTCAGCACGCTCCAAGGCGGGCGGTTTGAACTGCGCGGTGTCGCGCGCATGCATGAGCGCCCGATCGGCGACCTGGTCGACGCCCTGCGCCAGTTGGGCTGCGGCATCGATGAGCTGGGTCAGGCCGGCTACCCGCCACTGGCATTGCACGGGCAGGCAGGAGGTTCGCTCGCCACGGGCCGCCCAATCCGCGTGCGCGGCGACGTGTCGAGCCAGTTCCTGACGGCACTGCTGCTGGCCCTGCCCTTGACGAGTGATGCGGCTGCTATCGAGGTCGAAGTCGAAGGCGAACTCATCTCCAAGCCGTATGTCGAGATCACCCTGGCCCTGCTGGCGCGCTTCGGCATCGAGGTCGGACGGGAAGGTTGGCAACGCTTCACGATTCCCGCGCACAGCCGCTACCGCTCGCCCGGCAGCCTGCACGTGGAGGGCGACGCCTCGTCGGCGTCCTATTTCATCGCCCTGGGGGCGATCGCCGCGCACGACGCGCCGTTGCGAATCCTGGGCGTCGGCGATGCGTCGATCCAGGGCGACATCCGATTCGTCGACGCCGCACGCCAGATGGGCGCCGATGTGCGCAGCGAGGCCAATGCGCTCGAGGTCCGCCGCGGTGCATGGCCGCTCAGGGCGATCGCCCTCGACTGCAATCACATGCCAGATGCAGCGATGACCCTGGCCGTCATGGCCCTCTACGCGGACGGCCCGTCGACGCTGACCAATGTCGCCAGTTGGCGTGTCAAGGAGACAGACCGCCTGGCCGCTATGGCCTGCGAGTTGCGCAAGCTGGGCGCGAGCGTCGAGGAAGGCGCCGACTGGATTCGCATCACGCCACCGCACCAGTCCGATGCCTGGTACGCCGCGCGCCTGCACACTTACGACGACCACCGCATGGCGATGTGCGCCTCGCTGGCTGCCTTCAACGGCTTGGCGGGCGCGTCGCCGCCCGTGCCGGTCCGCGTCCACGACCCCGCCTGCGTCGGTAAGACCTTCCCCGACTATTTCGAAGCCTTTTTTGCGCTTGCTGGCGCTACAGCGGGCGATGTGCCTGTCATCGCCATCGACGGCCCGACCGCGTCGGGCAAGGGCACGCTGGCAGCCGCCACCGCCGCGCGCCTGGGCTATCACTTGCTTGACTCAGGCTCGCTCTACCGCGTGGCGGCGTTGGCGGCACAACGGGCTGGTCTGCTGGCGCCGCACGCCGAGCCAGACCCCGATGCCATCGCCGACATGGCTGCCAGCCTGCCGCTGCGCTTCGAGGCCGGGCACATCTGGCTCGGCAACGAGGACGTGACGGACACCTTGCGCGACGAAGCAGTCGGCCTGGGCGCGTCACGCGTGTCGGCTCTGCCAGCGGTGCGCCAGGCGTTGCACGGCCTGCAACTGTCGTTCCGGCGTGCGCCGGGCCTGGTGGCCGATGGCCGCGACATGGGCACCGTGGTGTTCCCCGACGCCGCACTCAAGATCTATCTCACCGCGAGCGCCAGCCAACGCGCCGAGCGGCGTCATAAGCAATTGATTTCAAAGGGGATTTCAGCTAATATCGACAGTCTTCGCGCCGACCTCGAGGCGCGCGACGCGCGGGACAGTGCCCGCCCCGTTGCGCCCCTGAAGCCGGCAGAAGATGCGCTGTTGCTCGACAACTCCGCGGTCACCATCGAGCAATCGGTTGCGTGGGTGCTGGATGCGTGGGAGCGGCGCAGGCCCTTTTAGGCGCAAGCCTATCTTGGCACCAGGCCGCCGCGTCTCCCCGGCGCGGCGAACAGCAACCCAACCGCCACGCGAGTGGCAGAACTGCCGGCACACCCCCTCCTGAGTTTCGCCGGCGCCAGGAAACACCAACCCATGTCCCAAACCCAAACAGCCACCCCCCCGGCCGCGGATTCGTTCGCCGCCATGTTCGAAGCCAGCCTGCAGAAGCGCGACATGCGTGCAGGCGAAGTCATCTCGGCCGAAGTCGTCCGGGTCGAACACAGCTTCGTGGTGGTCAATGCCGGCCTCAAGAGCGAGGCCTATGTTCCGATCGAGGAATTCAAGAACGACCAGGGCGAACTCGAAGTCCAGGTCGGCGACTTTGTCTCCGTCGCCATCGACGCGCTCGAGAACGGCTACGGCGACACCATCCTGTCGCGAGATAAGGCCAAGCGCCTGGCCTCGTGGCTGTCGCTGGAGAACTCGCTCGATTCGGGCGAATTCGTTGTCGGCACCGTCAACGGCAAGGTCAAGGGCGGCCTCACTGTGCTGGTGAACGGCATCCGCGCCTTCCTGCCCGGCTCGCTGCTCGACACACGTCCGGTGAAGGACATGAGCCCGTTCGAGGGCAAGACGATGGACTTCAAGGTCATCAAGCTCGATCGCAAGCGCAACAACGTCGTATTGTCGCGCCGCGCCGTCGTCGAGGCTTCGATGGGTGAAGAGCGTGCCAAGCTGATGGAGACGCTGCACGAAGGCGCGATCGTCCACGGTGTGGTCAAGAACATCACCGAGTACGGCGCCTTCGTCGACCTCGGCGGCATCGACGGCCTGCTGCACATCACCGACATGGCATGGCGCCGTGTCCGTCACCCGAGCGAAGTGGTGACGGTCGGCCAGGAGCTGACTGCCAAGGTGCTGAAGTTCGACGCCGAGAAGAACCGCGTCTCGCTGGGCATCAAGCAGTTGGGCGACGATCCGTGGCACGGAGTGTCCCGCCGCTACCCGCAGAGCACGCGCCTCTTTGGCAAGGTCACCAACATCGCCGACTACGGCGCCTTCGTCGAGATCGAACCGGGGATCGAAGGCCTGGTGCACGTCTCCGAGATGGACTGGACCAACAAGAACGTCTCGCCGTCGAAGATCGTCGCTCTGGGCGACGAGGTCGAAGTCATGGTGCTCGAGATCGACGAAGACAAGCGCCGCATCAGCCTGGGCATGAAGCAGTGCAAG
>JAZKIW010000121.1:0-37263 GCA_040384625.1 Pseudomonadota bacterium
GACCCAGGCGCACGGCTACACCGAGTGCTACACGCCCTACATCGTCAACCGCGAGGTGCTCGAAGGCACCGGCCAGCTGCCGAAGTTCGAGGCCGACATGTTCTGGGTCACGCGCGGCGGCGACGACACGGCGGCCACGCAGTACCTGATCTCCACCTCCGAGATCTCGCTGACCAACAGCGTGCGCGAGCAGGTGCTCGCGGCTGACGCGCTGCCGATCAAGCTCACCGCGCACAGCCCCTGCTTTCGCAGCGAGGCCGGCAGCGCCGGGCGCGACACGCGCGGCATGATCCGCCAGCACCAGTTCGACAAGGTCGAGATGGTGCAGATCACCGCGCCCGAGGCGAGCGACGCCGCGCTCGAACAGATGGTCGGCCACGCCGAGGCGATCCTGCAGCAGTTGGAGCTGCCCTACCGCGTGGTGCTGCTGTGCACCGGCGACATGGGCTTCGGTGCCGCCCGCACCTACGACCTCGAGGTCTGGCTGCCGGCGCAGAACACCTACCGCGAGATCAGCTCCTGCTCCAACTGCGAGGCCTTCCAGGCGCGCCGCATGCAGACGCGCGTGAAGACCGCGGCGGGCAAGAACGAGCTGGTGCACACGCTCAACGGCTCGGGTCTGGCGGTCGGCCGCGCGCTGGTGGCGGTGCTCGAGAACGGCCAGAACGCCGACGGCAGCATCCGCGTGCCGGCGGTGCTGCGGCCCTACCTGGGCGGCCTCGAACGGCTGGAGGCCTGAGCTACAATTTGCGGCTTCGCTGTCCCAGCGAGACCACGTTTTTCACCTGGAGAGGTGGCAGAGTGGCCGAATGTACCTGACTCGAAATCAGGCGTACCGCAAGGTACCGTGGGTTCGAATCCCACCCTCTCCGCCAGTGATTTTCATAGGTAAGTCGAAGATTTAGGCCGCCTTTCAGGCGGCTTTTTTCTTGCCCGCTGTGGGCGGCTTGTGGGGCCGAATCTGCCGCTTGCCGATGGCGCTGACCGCCGCGGCGAGGGTGTCCGCCGTGAGGTGGGCATAGCGCTGCGTGCTGCGCGCATCGCGGTGGCCGAGCACCTTGCCCACGGTGTACAGGTCGACGCCGCCATTGACCATCTCGCTGGCGGCGCTGTGCCGCAAGTCGTGGAAGTGCACGTCGTCCATGCCGACGGCCGCGCGGGCGCGCTGCCAGGCGCGCTGCAGCGTGATCTTGGGCGCGGTGAGGGGCAGGTAGCTCAGGCAGCTGGCGATGCGCGGGTGGGCCGGGATGGACCGGCGGTCGCCGTTCTTGGTGTCGGCCAGGTGCAGCGTGCGGCCCTTGACCTTGACGCGCTGCAGCTCGCCCAGCCTCATGCCGGTGTAGAAGGCCACGCGGATGGCGACGCGCAGGTCAGGCCGGTCGGCCGCCCTGGCCAGCTTGAGCATGCCGGCGCGCTGCACGTAGACGTGCCGTTCGTTGCGCACCTGGGGCATCTGCATGCGGGTGGTGGGGTCGTGCTCGACCAGGCCGTGGGCCTTCCAGCCCCATCGGCAGGCGGCCTTGAGGCAGGCCAGGCGGTTGCGGATGGTGGCCGGCGAGACGGTGGTGCCCTTGCGGGCGCCGGCGGTGTTGGCCGCCACCTCGCGCGAGATCGCGGGCAGCGCCGACATGGGCCGGCCGGTGTAGGCCCAGGCGATGGCGGCCAGGTTCTCGGCGGTGGCCTTGTAGGACTTGAGGGCGGTCTTGTCGCGCAGGTAGTGCGCGACGGCCTCGTCGATCAGCGGGTCGGCTCGCTGTACGCCACTCGCAAGGGCGTAGAGGCGCGCGGACTCGGTGCGGTCGTAGGCGTCAGCCTGGGTTTGACTCCAGCCGCTCGGAAGCAGGCGGCTAAGTCGGTAGCGGCGGCCTTGAATGCTGCGCTTGAAGGCAAAGCGCCAGCGTTTGTTGCGACTGTCCCAGTCGATCGACATGATGCTCGGTACGCCTCCACGTCAGCGGGATCGAATCGTAGCGCGCCGCGCTTGGCGCCCAGGCGGTAGCCAGGCAGCAGGCCGCTGCCGTGCAGCTGGTACACGGCGCGGGCGCTGATGCCGAGCTGCAGGGCGACGGCTGCGGCCTTCAGCATCAGAGCGAACCAGGGAACCCGTTGTGCTCCACCCCGTCGAGCAGGCGGCCGGCGGCCTTCTTTCCGACGCGGACCATGCCGCGATACGGCTCGTCGCTGGTCGCGTCATCCATGTCGCGCACAAACTCGCCGGCCTTGGTGATGAACCCGTCGCAGCGGCCGGCCAGCGTTTCGCCGATGTCCGAGTCCATGCTGAACACGCGAGTCGGCTTGTGGCCGTCGTGCTCGGCCCACTCGCCCCACTGCTTGAAGTGGAAAGCCACGCCGGCCGCTGCGCACTCGTCGCGCAGCGAGCGCACCCAGTCGGGGTGCATCGGCCGGGCGTGGGCGCCGCTCTCGCCGCCGGCGATGACCCAGTCGATCGCGGTGCTGCCGATGCGAGTCCAGGCTGGCATTTCGTTGGTGACCAGGCCGGCGGCAAAGGCCGCACTCGGCGAGCGCTGCAACCACGAGCCGAGGCGGATGTCGCCTAGCATCGGCTCTATCGACAGGAACCGCACCCGCGCCGGCGTGGCCAGCAGCTTCGGAATGTCGCGGTCGGCCTCCTCCTGGCTGACGACCGTGGCGCCGAGCCAGACGTTTGGGTAGCCGTCACCCCAGTCGGCAGGCAGCATGCTCTTGGCGTTGCCGATGCGCTTGGTGAGCAGCAGCCAGTTCAGCTCGGGCGTCGCCGCGATCAGCGTCCACAGCGAGGCACGCTCACCTTCCGGCGCATCCTTGTCGAACACGTCGGCCATCGACGCGCAGAACACGCGCGGCCGGCGGCCGAGCTTGGCCGGCAGCGTGCGCGCCCAGCGCAGTGGCTCGTACCAGTGCTTTTCGCCGAAGGTCCGGCGCTCCGACCCGACGCCCCACAGCACCTTGCCGGGCTGGTAGCGCTTCGCGTCGCGCTCGGCGTAGCAGTGGTCGCAGGCCGGGCTCACCTTCGTGCAGCCCCACCAGGGGTTGAAGGTGGCGTCGGTCCAGGAGATGGCGGTGTTCTCGCTCATTGCCGCCGCGCCTCTTCCGGATCGGGCGTGTACGTCGCGGCCGTGTGTTCGGCGCGCGTCGCCCGGTTAACGATACGCCTCACGTCGTCGAACATCCGCGCAGCACAGTCGAGGCCGTCGGCAAGGGCTTCGGCCATGTTGGCGCTCGCGGCCTGGTCGTGACGCTGGGCCAGCGCATCGCCGCCGTAGTCGCTCAGTTTCGACTTGACGTGTACCCGGCCGGCGGTTTCGTCCAGCGTCACGCACGAGTAGCTGGGCCGCAGGTCGTAGAAAAACTCGCTCATGCCGGGCGTGTGCAGGCACACCACGCCGGCCAGATCGTGCTTCTTCAGCAACGCCTCGATCTCGGTGCGAGCGATCTTCAGGCGCGCCTGGTCAGGCGCGTCGATGGAATACAGGCGTTTGCTCATCATGTCTTCCTCAGGCTGGAAACCACACTCCTGCCACGCATCAACACCACCCTGGCCAGCCGCGCGCGGTCGTGGTGGCTTTGGTCCTGCCGCAGCAGGCCGAAGTAGCTGTTGGCCACCTGGCGCAGGTCTTCTGCCGGAGCGGTGGCCACGCGCTGCAATGCGGTGGTGACGGTCTTGCGCCGCGTGATGCGGCGCCACGGCTTGATGACGTGGCCGACGAAGTCGACGCCGCGGCTCAAGGGCTGCACGATGGTCTTGCGCGGGTTGAGCTGCAGGTGCAGCTCGGCGAGCCGCAGCTCGATCTGCTGGCGCGCCTGGCCGAGCCACTGCGCGCTGGGGTGCAGCAGCACCATGTCGTCGACGTAGCGCACGTAGTGCGGTGCGCGCAGGCGGTGCTTGACGAACTGGTCGACGTCGTCGAGCAGCACGTTCGCAAAGAACTGCGAAGACAAGTTGCCGATGGGCAGGCCGTGGTCGGCCGGCGCATTGAACAGGCTCTTGTGCGGGGGCACCAGCGCCAGCTCGCTGCGGCGGCCGCGCAGCAGCACGTCGGTGCGTGGGTCGTGCATGAGGATGGTGGTGGCCAGCGCCATCCACCAGGGCTCGGTGACGCGGCGCTGCAGCTGGGCCAGCAGCACGTGCTTGTCGATCGACACGAAGAAGTTGGCCAGGTCGCACTTCAGGTAGTAGGCGGGGCGGCTCCAGTTGGCGGTGACGCTGCGCACCTGGTGCTCGAGCCGGCGCGCGCCGTAGAGGGTGCCGCGGCCGGGGATGCAGGCGCAGCTGTCGGCCACGAAGCCAGAGTGGAAGCGCGGCGCGATGCGGTTGTAGAGCAGGTGGTGGACGATGCGGTCGCGGAACTCGGCGGCCCACACTTCGCGCGGCCGCGGGTGCGTGACGACAAAACAGACCGAGCGGCCGGGCGCGTAGGCGCCGCTGGCCAGCTCGTCGTGCAGGTCGCACAGGTTGCGCTCGAGGTGGGCCTCGAACGCGATGGCGCTCGCGCTGGTGCGCTTGTGGCGGCGGCAGTCGAGCCAGGCGCGCGCGAGCTGCTCGAACAGGTCTGGATCTGCGGACGGCGACGGCTCGGCCTTCATAGCTCTTGGGGTTGTTGTTCTGGTTGCCGTTTTTGAAGTTCTGGTTCCAGGCGTACGAGCCAACATCGTGCTATCCACGCCGCCGGGCCGAAGGCTTGCGCCGATCAGCCCGGTGGCTGCGCCGGACCGGGCCTGCACTGGGGCAGCGGTGTCCGTGGTGCGCATGGCGGTGGCCTCGTGGGCCAGCGGCACGACCAGATTCAGAATGCGCACGGGCATGAGGGCCTTGACCGTCATGCTGCAGGCGCCCAGTTCGAGGTTTTCTTGAGCCAGCCGCCGCCCTGCTTGCCGACGCTGTCGAGCAGCTGCACCGCGGCGCTCCACACGCCGGTGGGGATGTAGCGCGCGTCGTGGCCCACGCGCAGCAGCACGATGGCGGCGCGCTGGTGCTTGAGCAGCTCCTGGATGTGCGCGGCGCGCTCCTGCTGCTGCGTGGCGTTGGCCAGCGCCATGCGGTCGAGCATCTCCATGCAGTGGTGCTGGAGCTTGTCGCCGAGGTGGCGCTTCACGCCGCGCGGCATCTGCGCCTGCGCCTTGACGGCGATGGTGAGCAGCTGGACGCCGGTGCGGTGGATCGGCAGGTCGGAGTGCAGGGCCATGGCTCAATGAAGGATTGAAGGATCAAGCGGGCAATCTGCGGACGGCGACGGCTCGGCCTTCATAGCTCTTGGGGGTGTTGTCCTGGTAGCCGAGTCTGAAGTTCTGGTACCAGGCGTACGAGCCATTGCTCTCGTGCTGCTCGCCGGACCAGTACCAGGCGGCTTCAAACTGGTCTTTGAGGTTCGCGAACAGCAGCGACTGCTCGCGCCGCGTGGGCAGCTCGCCGCCTGCGGCCTTGGCGAACTCGACGGCGGCGTCCCAGGTGAGGTCTGCGCCACGGTCGGGCAGCAGCACCAGGTGGTGGCTCACGCTGCCGTCGGCTGCGAGGATGGCGCCGGCGTAGCGTTCGCCGGGGGCGAGCGGAATCTCGGTTTCGGGGAGAAGCAGCAGCCGCTTCGCGGCGGGCTGCTGCTCGAAGGCGGCGATCATCTCGGCCAGGCGGTCCTGCGCGGCCTTGATGTCGGTGAGGGTCACTGCGGACATGCGGGTCTCCGGTTGAAAGGATTGAAGAATCAAGTGGTGAGCTGAATCAAGCGGACGGCGACGGCTCGGCCTTCATAGCTCTTGGGGTTGCCGCTCTGGGTGCCGCCTTCGAAGCCCTGGTTCCAGGCGTACGAGCCATCGAAGGCCTCGGACGTCCAGTACCAGTCGGCCTCGATGCGGTCCTTCGCCAGCGCGTAGAGCAGCGCCGAGATGGGGCGCGTGGGCAGCTCGCCGCCGGCCTTCTTGGCCCAGGCGAGGGCCTGCTTCCAGGTGAGGCGCTTGTCGGTGCGATCGGGCAGCAGCACGACGGCGTGGTGGGCGCCAGCCTTGTCGGTGGTGAGGCCGAAGAAGTGGCCGGCGTCGAGCTCGGCGCCGAGGGCGGGCAGGGTGGCCAGGGTCAGGGGTGCGGTGGGGGTTGCGGTGGTGTGCATGTGGGCTCGCTGGTTGGTGGGGGCGACTTCGAACTCAGGTGCGTTCGCGCGTGGTCATGCCCAGCGCCTCGCGCGCCCGGTCGCGGACCTCGGGCGACACGCTGAGCGCCAGGTCGTCGCGGTTGAGGAGGGCCCAGGCCAGCGCGTTCAGCGGCGAAGGCGCATCGGCCGTTGACTCCGGCCGTGCTGGGTAGGGGCCGACGTCGACCCGAGCGGTGTGCATGGGTGCGCGCGACGTGGCGCGCCGCTCGCCGCCACGTCGCGCAGCCAGCCACGCCACCAGCTGCGGGTGCGCCCACATGCTGGCCAGGATGCCGAGCGGCCCGCCGAGCAGGTAGCCGGCGATCTGCAGCGCGTCGGTCGGTCCGGGCAACACCTTGAACAGCACCAGGTGGCTGATTCCGATGAGCAGGCTCGTCAGCGCGGCGAGCAGCTTGTGGCCGCCGTTGACATTGAGGCTCTGAAGCCCCAACGCGAACACCGCGCCGAAGGTGGCGGCGAACAGCAGCAGCGCGGTCACAGCGCCACCTCGAGCGGCACGCGGCACGCGATCTCTCCGTGCGCGCTGCACAGGTCGCGCAGCGCGTTGTCGAGATCGAGCGCGGTGCGATAGCGGTGGCGCAGCGTGTAGAACACGGTGCCGGGCCGGTCCACATGGATCGCCTGGGGCAAGGCTTCGGCCAGCTCGGGCGCGAGGCGGCGCAGGTCGACCACGGTGAACACGTCGCCGCCGCGGTGCACCGCGCGCAGGAACAGGTCGGGCTCGTGCTGCAGGCGCCGCACTTCGTGCAGCCAGCGCAGGCTGCCGTCGAGCAGCTGCAGCTCGTGGCGCTGGGCGCCGATGTCGAGCGCGCCGAGGCGCCCGATGATGCGTTGGTCGGTCAGCATGGGGCGTTTGCGAGATGGGCGCCGGCGGTGGCCGCCGGCGGGGTGAAGGGACGAACGGCTTCGCAGTTGATGACGCGCAGCACCGCGTGGTGCTGGTGCGTGCCGACCTCGACGCCGTGGCCGATGACGATCACGTGCTCGCCGGTGCGCAACGGCGCGGCCAGCGCGCAGGCGCGGCGGTGCACGGTGTCGAAGCTCTCGCCAGCGTCGGGCGGCACCGTGTGCACGGCCAGCAGCGGCAGCGCCTGCGGGTGATGCGGGATCACCTGCTGCAGCAGCGCCACCATCTGCACCGCGCCGCGGCCGGTGGCGTGCACCAGCACCGGCGCCAGCAGCGGCCCCGCCGCCACGAAGCGGAAAGCCTCTCCCAGCTCGGCCGCTGCAGGCGCCTGCACATCGGCCACGCCGTCGAGCGTGGCCTGGCCGGACTCGGCCTCGAGCTCGGCGGTCATCATGGCAGCCCGAACAGGTGCGAGCCGGCCAGCGTGAGCAGGCAGCCCAGCGCGGTGCCGTAGAGCACGCCCTCCCACCACAGTTCGTGGTCGATGAGCTTCTTGGCCTGGCGCTTGCCATGCAGGTGGCCCGTGCTGTAGGCCAGGGCGAGCACGCGCTGGCCGGCCGGGCGGGCCAGCAGGTCGGCCTCGAGCTGCGCGTCGTGGTCGTCGTCGCTGAGCGGCTCGGGCGCGAGCGGGAGCGAGCGCTGGGGCGGCGGTGCCGAGCGCGGCAGGGTGAACACGGGCGCCGGCCGCACCGGCAGGCGGTGCACGGTCGGGGCGGGTGAAGGGGTGACGGGCTGCATGCAATCTCCCGGGTTGGTGGTGGTGGACGAGGGGCTCAGGCGGCGCCCAGCAACGCCGACTGCAGGCGCTGCATGCCGGGGCCGACGGGCTGGTGCTGGGGTGTCTGGTAGCGCAGGCCGATGGCCACGCGCCCGGTCCAGAACACGGTGCGGCTGCCCACCTGGCAGAAGCCCGGCTGCAGTGCCGCGGCGGGCGGGCACGGGTTGCGAGCGCTGCTCATGCCGGCCTCACCGACACGCAGCGCAGGCGGCAGCCGAAATGGTCGAGCAGCTGCAGCACTGCGGAGCAACTGTCGGCGGCGATGACCTGCAGCTCGGCGCGGTGGCCGTTGCGCAGGGTGTAGGCGGCGGTGTAGAGCGTCATGCCACGCCCCCGGCGTTGCCGTTCAAGACCGTCGCGGCCGCGATCGCGGCGCGCTCACTGCGGTAGCGGATGGGGCTGCCGTGGTCGTCGCGTACAAGCTCGAAGGCGGTGGCGCGGATGTCAGGCCGCGGGCGGGCGACGTAGAAGCGGGACTGCCCGGGTGCGGTGCGTTCGGGGCGCCACTCTGGCAGTCTGGCGCCTCGCGCCGTGACGAGGTCTTGCGGGTGGGCGGCGGGCATCACGACCCGACTCCCACTGCATCGAGACGCTGCACTTCCGCGATCGCGCAGCCGGTCAGGGCATGGGCGGCGCGCTGAGCGGCCTCGGCATCGGAAGCCACGAGCTGCACGAAGGGCAGCACGCCGGTCTCACAGGGGACGGGCCAGCCGTCGCGGTCATTGGGTTGGTAGTGGCAGCGGTAGCTGCGGTGCGAAGCGGTCATTGCCGGCCTCCTGGCAGTCAGGTAGGCGGCAAGCGTAGCAAACGCTACGCAGGCATGCAATAGCAAACGCTACGCTAAGGGAAACTACTGAGTTTCGGTGTGCGCTCTTGCTCGCTTCAGCCCGCTAGGGTGTCGCCACGGGAGGAAAGGGAAGCATGGGACACCTGCTATTTATCTTTTTGCACCTGGTTGCGGTGATCTTTGCGGGGGTGGGGCTCTTCATCACCATCCCGGGGCACCTGATCTACGCGGCGGTTCGTGGCAATAAGCCGGAGGAGCCCGCCCAGCCGTCACCGCGCAGCCACGTCAAGTGCCCTGACTGCCGCGAGTTCGTGATGAAGGACGCGCGCAAGTGCAAGCACTGTGGCGCACCGCTCATCCCGCAGAATTCATGATGCCGCGCCGGCTTAAAGGCCGCCAGGCCCCGAGCGATCGCGAACGCGGCCAATGATGGTGATGTGCTCGGCCGCGATGAGGGGCGAAACCTTCTCTTCCACGTAAGCCGCGTTGTCGCTGCGGAGAACCAAAGTTCCGTCGAGGTGGCGCCAGACGCGCTTGATGCGCAGCTCGTTGCCATAGCGCAGGGCGTAGATCCGGCCGTCCATGACGCTTGTATCGCCAGTGTCGACCAGCACGTGGTCGCCCGCGTAGACAAACGGCTCCATGCTGTCACCCGAAACCTTGAAGCGGCGGGCGCGGTCTGGGTTGATGTGATGCTTCGAGAACCACGCACGCTGGTAGTAGGCCGGCTCGCTGGACTCTTCGATCTCGTAACTGGCTTCATGGCCAGGCCCGGCGCTGAACTTCACGTTGGACACAGGGATTGGGACCACTTCATCGGGTGTGCGTTCACCGACGTGAAGCGCAAGGACGTTGCCGGCCCGGCCAGGTGCATAGCGGTCGGTGTTGAACCAGCCTGAAAGCCCAGGCAACGCTTCAATTTTGGCAATGGTCTTTTCGGTGATCGGCCTCTGCCCTGCCAACAGTTGTCGCACGAACGCTCCGTCCTTGAAGCCCAAGGCGCGCGCGAAGGATGTGACATTGCCGCCGAAGTTCTTGCTGCCGACCGCCGCGAGCAAACGCTCGATCCGGTAGTTGCGCATTTGCTCGGAGTCCATGCCCGCACGGTAGCTTCCGCTACCGGTGCAAACGCTACTTGCTTCAGCGTAGCGTTTGCTACTACCATCGGCTGATGCAACTGCAAGAGTACCTATCGGCGGAACGAGGGCGGACGGCTCGTGCGGCTCGCCAAGTTGGGGTGGCGCCTGCATACCTGTCACAGATGGCGAGCCGCAGCCGCCCCGTGCCGCCCAAGCTGGCACCACTGATCGTCGCCGCTTGCGATGGCGAGGTTGGTCTCGCGGACCTGCGGCCCGACGACCACCACCTGATCTGGCCGGACACCAGCCCGAACGCCGCGCCGTCGAATGCAGAAGAGTCTGGAGCCTGACATGGCCCCGGCTCGCGCGCTACGGCTCATCGCCCACCTCAACGTCGACCCGCCCCGCGTAGAACCGCGGCGCCGTGTCGGCGAAGTCGTCGGGCGGCGTCTCCACATAGACCGTCTCCACCCGCAGCTGGGTGAGCAGATCGGCCGCCATCTCGAGCAGAAAACGCGTGGTGTCCATGCCTTCAATGTCGGCCGGCGCCAACCGGTAACTCAAGGGGTATTCCGATGAAAGTTCCTGATCGCTACACCCTCGATCTCCCACTGATGGGCGGTGTGGTGCAGGCGCAGCGCCTGGTGCTGCCGGCCGAGGTGGTGATGCGCATCACGAGCTACCGCCAGGCCTGCAGGATGGCGTGGCGTCTTCGGCGGGTGCGCATCTCGCAGCGCACGCTGGCGGCCCACGCGGAGCTGTACGCGTCGCATGTGTCCGACTACTTCTCCGTGCACACCGACCGCCGCGAGCTGCCTGCGCGTCACATCGCTGCTGTGGAGCGGGTGATCGGCAACACGGTGATCAGCCAGTACATCGCGCAGCAGAGCGCGCTCACGGTGCTGGAGGAGATGCAGGCCACGCACCAGGCGCGGAGGCAGGCATGACGCACAACCCGCCCACATTGCGCACCGCGGCGATGCCGCTGGAACGCAGCCAGGTCTACATCACGCCGCTGGGGCGCCGCTGCACCTGGGTGGCGGGGCAGGAAGGGCGCCACGCGTGGTTCATGTTCCGCTACGTCGACGGCCGCAACCAGCCGACGGCGCTGAACTGGCAGGGCTTCACGCTGAGCCGCGAGAACCTGCGCATCCTGCGGCTGGAGCTGCCCGCATGAGGCCGCGCGGCGAGATCCGCGAGGCGCTGGCCAGCGCCGTGACCGAGCTGCTGTTCCGCAGCAGCGAGTGCACCGCGTTCGCCAACCCCGGCGTGACCTGGCGCGACGCCGCCCTGCGGGCCCAGGTGGGCTTCGACGCCGCCCGCCAGACCATGCGCAACATGGCGCGCGACGGCGAGCTGGTACCGGTAGGCACGGCCCGTGTCGACCACGCATGCCGGCCGATGGTGCTGTACGCGCCGGCGTCGGAGGCGATGCGGTGCGCCGCGGCCACGCTCGAGCTCAGCCACGCCATCGACAGCTGGGCCGCCTTTCCCTGACGCCGGCCGGAGATGACCTGCCCGATCACAGGCGGGCGGCCGCTCGGCCGCCTGTGCACTACGCACCCCGTCGCGGAGCGCTCGGATGGCCGCTGAAGGCCCGATCGACTTCGCGTCGCTGGCTGCAGCACTGCTCGAGCGCGCGGGCACGCTGGTGCCGGCCTGGCTGCCGAATGGCGTGGAGCGCAACGGCCGCTGGTACATCGGCGACTTCGACGGCTCGCCCGGCGAGAGCGCCAACGTCAACCTCGACACCGGCCAGTGGTACGACAACGCCGGCAGCGACGAAGACCGCGGCGGCGACCTGATCAGCCTGTACGCGCGCATCCGCGGCCTCAACAACGGCCAGGCGGCGCGCGAGCTGATGCGCGACCTGGGCTGGATGCCTGTGCAGGCGCCCGCACGGACGGCGACGCGCCAGGCGGTCCCGCCGTGGGGCGCGGACGAAGCACCTGCGCCGCCCCACGCGCCGCGCGACGAACCGCCATCGGCCGCCGAAGCCGGCGCGCCGCGGTCCACGCGCAGCCGGTGGCGTGCACTCGTGCCGGTGCCCCAGCACGCGCCGGCGCCGCAGTTCCGCTTCGGCTTCAAGGACAAGAAGCGCGACGTCTATGTCGAGCTCGATGCGGTGACGACCTGGGAATACCGCTTCGAAGACCAGCTCTTCGGCTACGTGGCGCGCTTCGAGCGTGTGGCGTCCGACGGCGCGCTGGTGAAGGACACGGTGCCGCTCACCTGGTGCGAGAACATCACCGACGACCGCGGCATGCAGCGCTGGCACTGGAAGAGCTGGGAGGCGCCGCGCCCGCTGTACGTGCCGGCCACGCTGCTCAGCGGCGACCCGGCCAATGTGCCGGTGGTGCTGGTCGAGGGCGAAAAATGCGCGCTCGCCGGTCACCAGCTGCTGGGGCACGAGTTCGACTTCGTGAGCTGGCCGGGCGGCTGCAAGGCCTGGGCGATGGCGCGCTGGGGCTGGCTGATCGGCCGCACGGTCTACCTCTGGCCGGACTGCGACGCGCAGCCGGAGCGCCTGACGCGCGCGGAGCGCGAGGCGGGCGTCGACCCGAAGTCGAAGCCGCTGCAGCCGGAGCACAAGCAGCCGGGCATGGCGGCCATGGTGCACATCGGTGCACTGCTGGCGGCCGAGTTCGGCTGCACGGTGTTTCTTTGCGCGATCCCAGAGCCGGGGTCGGTGCCCGACGGCTGGGACATCGCCGACGCGATCGCACAGGGCTGGGACGCGGCGCGCGTGCGGGCGTTCGTGCGCGGCGCGCGGGAATTCGTCCCGCCGACCGCCGAGGCGCGCTCGCGGGCCAGCGCCGAGCTTTCTACCCCTTCAAGCGCTGGCGCAGGCACCGACGAGGCGGCGTCGCTGGCCTGGCGCTCGCGCCTGCTGGAGAGCGAGAAGGGCGGCGTCAAGGCCTGCCGCGAGAACGTGGTGCTGGCCCTCGACGGCGTGGAACTGCCCGACGGGCGGGGGCGCGTGGCCGGAATCGCCGAGGTGGCAGGCGTGGTCGCCTACAACGAGTTCACCAACGACGTAATGAAGCTCAAGCCGGCGCCTTGGGGCTCGCCGGCCGGGGTGTGGGACGAGGTGGACGAACTGCTGATGGGTGAGTGGCTGGTGCGCGAGCACTGGCTGCCCAGCATGCCGCGCGGCACGCTGGAAGAGGCGGTCCGCATGGTGGCCTACCGCCACCGCTACCACCCGGTGCGCGAGTACTTGTCCGGGCTGCAGTGGGACGGCACCAAGCGCCTCGCCACCTGGCTGCGTCGCGCGGTGCTCGAGGAGGACGAGTGGGACGACGCGGCGCCGTTGCAGCGCTACCTGGCGCGCGCGGGCACGTGGTTCCTGCAGGGCATGTGTGCGCGCGCGCTGCAGCCCGGGGTGAAGTTCGATTACATGCTCATCCTCGAGGGCGCCCAGGGCCTGCGCAAGAGCACGCTGCTGGCGACGCTGGCCGGCGACTTCTTCGCCGACACCGGCCTGGTGCTCGGCGAGAAGGACAGCTATCAGCAGCTGCAGGGGCGCTGGCTGTACGAGTTTCCCGAGCTCGATGCCTTCAGCAAGGCCGACGTGACGAAGATCAAGGCCTTCATCGCGTCGGTGTCGGACTACTTCCGCGCCAGCTTCGACAAGCGCGCCAGGGACTACCCGCGGCAGCTGGTGTTCGGTGGATCGACCAACGAGGACCACTACCTGACCGACCCGACCGGCAACCGTCGCTTCTGGCCGGTGCGCGTGACGCGCACGATCGACATCGATTGGGTGGCGGCCAACCGCGACCAGCTGTTCGCCGAGGCCGTGCAGCGCGTGCAGCGCGGCGCACGCATGTTCCCCACACCCGAGGAAGAGCGTGAGCTCTTCAGGCCGCAGCAGCAGCTTCGGGCGGTGGAGAACGCCATCGAGTCGGCGATCGGCACATGGCTCCACGACGACGACAACGGCGTGCTGGTCAGCGAGATCTCGCTGGTGAAGCTGCTGTCGAAGATCGGCATCGGCATCGAGAAGCTGGGGCCGGGCAGGTTCCACGAGAAACAGGCTGCGGCAGCTCTGCGTCGGCTCGGTTGGACCGAAGGGCGCAGCAGCGAAGAAGGCCGGCCGCGCGTCTATCGCCGGCCGCGTGCACAGGACCAGGCGCCCAACGGCGCCGCAAGCTCATCAACCGCCCCACGGCAGGGGCCTATGGACGAGGACTCGGATGGTTGCCCGTTCTGAGCAGCGATCGCGCGCCGGCGCGGAAAAGCTCGGGGCAGCCCGGGGCGCGGCTATGTAGGCGGCCGCGGCCGGGCGCACCCGGGGCTCTGTCCGCGTGTCCGCGTGCTTGCAGCGATTCCTCGATCTGGCCGAAAGGCCAGTTGGGGTCAGCAAGGCGGAGCCGTGGCCGGGGCGACCGCGTGTCCGTGGCTGATGCGCAGGCGGGCGTGTGCGAGCGGGCACAGGCACGCGCGCCCGAGAGCCCGCGAGATTGCGTACTCACTGTGAGGTGATGGACAGATGGACAGAGAAACCAAGACCGACTGGAGCTGGCTGCCCAACGCCATGCCCGGTGTCGCCAAGCTCGTGGCCGAGAAGCGCAAGCTGCTCGGCGCCGAACACGTCAACGAATGCTGGCGACGCAGCGTGGTGTTGCGCGAGCCCGGGTGGCTGTTCGCCCGTGAAGGCGCGCTGGCGATCGGCACGCCGTGGGACGATCCTGTGCTGGCGAACTTCGGCGCCTTGAGCGTCACGGCCAGCCAGGCGCTGCTGCTGATCCGCGAGCCGGGGGCGACCGATGGCACGCATTGAAGACATCGAGCGCCGCCTGCTGAACTGGGCGCGCTGGACCATCAACCGCACCGGTGGCGTGCTCGGCTACGCCGCGGCGGCAATGGAAGAGCGTGTCGACGGCGAGGGCTGGGACGCGCAGGCGGTCATCCCGACCGTGGACTGCGAGGCCAGCGACACGGAACTGGCGGTGCAGGCCCTGGACGAGCGGCTCAAGGCCACGGTGCAGATGGTCTATCTGCAGGGCGGTGGCCTGCGCCGCAAGGCAGAACGCCTGTGCTGCAGCGAGGCGACGGTCCATGCACGAATCGACGAAGCCCACCGCAAGCTCAGCGCCTGGCTGGCCGACCGAGCGCAGCGCCGCCAGGCCGAGCGAGAGCGTGTCGAGCAACTACAGAAAAGTGCATGGAAGTGAGGTTTGGGGAGTTTGAACCTTTAGAGTAAACCGCTACATTTACGGCACGCTGGGTGTCGGTGTCTCCGAAGTCCAGCGAAGCGCCCCGTCAGTCGCAAGGCTGGCGGGGCGTTGGCTTTCGTGGTTGCCTCCTCCTCGGGCGCGAGCCCTTTGCCCTTGCCGCGCGAGCGTGCCGGGCTTCTTCTTCCATGCCCACCAGCGCACCGAAGCCCTGCACTCAGCCAGGCTGCGGTGTGCTGGTGCGCGACGGCAGCGCGCGGTGCGACGCACACAAGGTGCTGCCCGGTCGCTTCGCCGACAAGCGACGGGGCACACGCCACCAGCGCGGCTACGGCACAGCTTGGGACCACAAGCGCGTGGAGATCCTGAAGCGCGACGCTGGGCTCTGTCAGCCCTGCCTGCGTGCCTATCGCATCACGCCCGGAAACACAGTCGACCACATCGTGCCGAAGTTCGAGGGTGGCAGCGACGAGGAATTGAATCTTCAAACGATCTGCGTGGACTGCCACGGCGATAAGACTCTCGCTGAGGCGCTGCGTGGTAGGGGGGCTCAAAAAGTCTAGAGCTTCCTCCTTTAGGACCGACCCTTCAGCCCTTTTTTTGCGGGCGCAGGTTTAGGGGGAGGGGGGGTAGCGAGGCGGCCCGGTGGCGTGTAGGCGCCTGAACTGTTCACACGAGGTGATTGGAAATGGGGACGCGCGGACCTGTCGGCAAGCCGGTCGAGCTGAAGGTGCTCGAGGGCAACCGTGGCCACCGCGCGTTGAACCTCGACCAGGTGTTTCGCCCCGAGGTCGGCATCCCGTCGGTGCCAAAAGGCCTGAGCGTCGGCGCGCGCAAGGTGTGGAAGCGGCTGGCGCCCGAGCTGCAGCGCTACAACCTGATCAGCATCGTCTACAGCGACACCTTCGAGGATCTCTGCGAGACCATCGCCGACGTCAAGATGCTGCGCCACTCGCTGCGCGCGCGTCAGGCGCTGATGGTGTCGCAGGGCAGGGACCCGGCCGAGGCCTTCGAGGCATCTTCTCCGGGTGGCATGCCGGTGCAGCATCCGCGCTACCAGGTGCTCAAGAGCGAGCGGCAGATGATGCACAGCCTGTTGGCCAAGTTCGGCCTGAACCCCGCCGAGCAGGCGCGCGTCACGACCGCGATCCGCGCGCAGCAGCAGCTGGACCTGGTGCCGAACGAGCCGAAGGCACCGCCCTTGGCCACCGCGCCGCGCGGCTTCGCCGAGTTCGACTGACCGCTCCGTGCTGAGCTACTTCGACCGCGCCGCGAGCTACGCGCAGCGGGTGGTCGACGGCGTCGAGGTGGCCGGCCGCTTCGAGCGATTGGCCGCGCAGCGCTTCTTCCGCGACATCGAGCGCCAGGGCACGGACGAGTTCCCGTACGTGCTGGACCACCGCGCCGGCTCTCGCGAGTGCCTGTTCATCGAGCTGTTGCCGCACATCAAGGGGGAGTGGGCCAAGCCGATCTACGTCGACGGCAAGCTCACCTACGCGAAGATCGAGCTGGGCGACTGGCAGATCTTCATCGAGTTCCAGCTGTTCGCCTGGAAGCACCGCGACACCGGGCTACGCCGCTTCCGCCGCGACTACGAAGAGATCGCCCGCAAGAACGCGAAGTCCACCCGCCTGGCGGCCCGGCAGCTCTACCTGCTGACGGCCGACGGCGAGCCCGGCGCCTACTGCTGCACCGCGGCCACCACCGGCAAGCAGGCGCGCGAAGTGTTCGACGTGGCCCGCGAGATGGCGGCTCGCGAGCCCGAGTTCGTGGCGCGCTTCGGCGTCGAAGTGCGCGCGAACGACATCACCGTGCGGCAGACCGCCAGCACGCTGCAGCCGGTCAACGCCCAGGCCGGCACGCTGGACGGGCTCAACATCCACGGCGGCGCGGTCGACGAGGTGCACGCCCACAAGACCCGCAAGCTGTGGGACGTGCTCGACAGCGCGACCGGCGCCCGCTCGCAACCACTCATCAGCGCCATCACCACCGCCGGCAGCAACCGCTCCGGCATCTGCTACGAACTGCGCGACTACACGATCAAGGTCCTGGAATGCGTGGTCCAGGACGAGAGTTGGTTCGGCATCATCTTCACGATCGACGAGGGCGATCTCTGGCACGACCCGGCCGTGTGGCGCAAGGCAAACCCGAATCTGGGCGTCAGCGTCAAGGAGGAAGACCTGCAGTCGGCCTGCCGCAAGGCGCTGGCGTCGCCCAGCTCGCAGCCGAACTTCCTGACCAAGCACCTGAACGTGTGGGTCAGCGCCGACACCACGTGGATGGACATGCAGGCCTGGGAGCGCTGCGCCGACGCGACGCTGAAGCTTGAGGACTTTGCCGGCGAGCCCTGCTGGATCGGCATGGACCTGGCAGAGAAGCGCGACTTCGCGGCGCTGGTGCTGATCTTCCTGCGGGGCGAGGTGCCGCACGTGTTCCCGCGGCTCTACCTGAACGAGGCCGCGATCGAAGAGTCGGGCAACGCGCACCTGCAGGGCTGGGCGAGGGCGGGGCACGTCGAAATGACCGACGGCAACGCCACCGACTTCGACGTGATCGCAGACGACCTGCGCAAGTACTGCCAACTGTTCGACGTGCAGGAGATCCCGTTCGACCCGGCGCTCAGCCGCTACTTCGCCACCAAGCTGGTCGGCGAGGGGCTGCCGCTGGTCGAGATTCGCCAGGCGCCGATGTTCTTCACGCAGCCGCTGATCCACATCGAGAACCTGGTGCTCGAAAACAAGCTGCGCTTCGACGGCAACCCCGTCTTCACCTGGATGATGAGCAACGTGGAGGTGAGCGTGTCCAAGTTCAGCGGCCTCAAGCACCCGACCAAGAGCCGGGCGGAGAACAAGATCGACGGCCCGGTGGCGATGCTCATGGCGATCGGCCGCGCCTTGCACACCGTCGAGCCGGTGGTCGAGCCGGCCATCTTCATCCTCTGACCCCAATGACCCACGCGCTCGCCACCTTCGAGACCGCGCGACAGCGCGCCGCCGTCTCCGGCTCCGCCGTGCTGACCGCGTGGCGCGCGCAGCACGGGCCCGAGACCACCCGCACGCCCGCGATCCGCGCGGAGAACGACGTGCACCAGAACCTCACAGTCGACGAACTGGCCCAGCGCCTCGGCGCGCTCGCCACCAGCTACGCCGGCAAGGCGGTGACCGAAGACACCGCGCGCCAGGTGTCGGCGGTCTACGCCTGCGTGGCGCTCATCGCAGGCGCCGTCGCCACGCTGCCGCTGCAGGTCTACGAGCGCACGCCGGAGGGTCGCAAGGCCATCGAGCACGACTACTGGTGGCTCCTCAACGAGCAGCCGCACACCGAGATCAGCTCGGCCACCATGTGGGAGTACGGTGTCGAGTCGCGGCTGTACCACGGCGACACCTATCTCCAGATCCTGCGTCCCGGCCTCAGCAGCAGCCGTGCGTCCGGGCTCATGCCTCACCACCCGAGCCGCGTGCGCGCCTTCCGAGACTGGAATCGCGGCGGCAAGCTGCTCTACCGCGTGCAGCCCGAAGTCGGGGCGATGGTCGTTCTTGACCCGGCCGACATGATCCACGTGCCCGGCCTCGGCTTCGACGGACTGCGCAGCGTCAGCCCGATCACTTACGCCGCGCGCCAGGCCATCGGCACCTCCATGGCGGCCGAGGAGTTCAGCGGCCGCTTCTTCAGCGGCGGCGCGCGGCCCGACGTTGCGCTCGAGACCGACGCCAAGGCCGACCCCGACCAGATCGCCGTGCTCCGCGCGACCTGGCAGTCGCGGTACGGTGGCACGGCCAACGCCAACGCCGGCCCCGTCGTGCTGAGTGGTGGGCTGAAGATGAAGCAGTTCAGCCTCAGCGCCGAAGACTCCCAGCTCATCGCCACCCGCGCCTTTCAGATCGAAGAAATCTGCCGCATCTTCGGCGTGCCCCCGCACATGGTGGGTCACACCGACAAGGCCACCAGCTGGGGCGCCGGCGTCGAGAACATGGGCCGTGGCTTCGTCAAGTTCACCCTGCAGCGCCACCTGGTCAAGATCGAGCAGGAGCTCAACCGCAAGTTGTGGCCCACGCGCTCGCGCTACTTCGTCGCCTTCGACGTGGCCGGCCTCGAGCGCGGCGACCTCAAGAGCGAAAACGAGGCGCTGCGTATCGCGCTGGGCCGCGCCGGCGAGCCCGGCTGGATGTCTCAGAACGACGTGCGGCGCATCAAGAACCTGCCGCCAGTGCCCCAGGGCGACGGCCTGCAAAGCGGCGCCGCCCTGGAGCCGGGTGCCGACAGTGCAGGCGCCCGCACAGAGCCGAAGAAGCCCGACGACGGCGAGCCCGCCACCGCCTGAAAGACCGACCATGAACCGTCTGATCCAGCTGCTCGCCGACAATCGCCAGAGCAAGGCGCGCCGCTTCGAAGTGGTGGCCGTTGACGGCACTGATGAGGCCGAGGTCTACCTCTACGATGCCATCGTCTCCGACGAGATCGAGGCCGAGTGGTGGGGCGGCGTGGCCGCGGCGCCGTTCGTCAAGGCCCTGCGCGGCATCACCGCCAGCACCATTCACCTGCGGGTCAACAGCCCCGGCGGCAGCGTGTTCGCGGCGCGCGCCATAGAGCAAGCCCTGCGCGAGCACAAGGCCCGCGTGGTGGCGCACGTCGATGGCCTGGCCGCGTCGGCCGCCAGCTTCATCATCATGGGCGCGGACGAGATCGTGATGGCCAAGGGCGCCATGGTGATGATCCACAAAGGCTGGACCTTCGCCATGGGCAATGCCGACGAACTGCGGCGCACCGTCGACCTGCTGGACAAGCTCGACGGAACCCTGGTCGACACCTACGCCGACCGCACCAAGCAAGCCCCCGAGCAAATCGCGGAGTGGATGGCTGCAGAGACCTGGTTTACAGCGACTGAAGCCGTGGAGCACGGCTTCGCCGACCGCCTGGCCGACAGCGCGGCGGACGAAGACGAAGACGAAGACGAAGCCGAGGCTGCCGCCGGCTGGAATCTGAGCGCCTACCTGCAGCCGCCGAAAGCTCACGCTCGCCTGCCCGAGTCCGTGCAGGCCGGGGAGCTGGCCGCCCTCACCGAGCACCGAGACCGCCAGCAGCAGCGCATGGCTGCGCTGCTGCGCACCCCCATCCGATAGCGCCCTCGCGCAACGGAAGTTCGGCCCGCCTCGGCGGGCTTTTTTCATCCTGAAAGGAAAATGAAATGAGCAAACTCGCTCAACTGCGCGAGCGTCGCAATGCCAAAGCCCTCGAGGCCAACACGCTGAACGCTCAATTCCCGGCCGACAAGCGCATGCCTGCCGCCGAGATCGAGAAGCTCGACGCCATCCTCGCCGAAGTCGAAGCCATCGACGACGAGATCGGCCGCGAGAATCGCCTGGCGCAGCTCGCCGGTAGCGACCCGCAGGCCCAGCACGAAGCCGCGCTCAACGCCGCCACCCGCACGCCGGGCGCCCAGGGCGACAAGGAAGAAGCTGCCGCCCTGCGCGGCTTCCTGACCGGCGGCCTGAGCGCGCTGACGGCCGAGCAGCGCAACCGCATGGCCGCGCGCGTCAACCCCGACATCCGCGCCGCGATGTCCACCACCACCACCACCGAAGGCGGCTACACCACCGCGCTCGAATACCAGCGTTCGCTGGAGGAGGCGATGAAGTCCTACGGCGCGATCCGCTCGGTGGCTTCCATCATCCGCACCGCCACCGGCAACCAGATGCAGTTCCCGACTGCGGATGCCACGGCGGAAACCGGTGAGATCGTCGGCCAGAACGTGGCGGTTGCTGCCGGCGACACCACGTTCGGTCTCACCACGCTCGATGTCTACAAGTACAGCTCCAAGAAGATCGCGCTGCCGTTCGAACTGGTGCAGGACTCGTTCATCGACATCGAGGCCTACGTGCAGTCGGTGCTGGCGATGCGTCTCGGCCGCATCACCAACTCCCACTTCACCGTGGGGACGGGCTCCAGCCAGCCGCGCGGCATCGTGACGGGCGCGGCGCTGGGCAAGACGGGCACCACCGGCCAGACGCTGACGGTCATCTACGACGACCTGGTGGACCTGGAGCACTCGGTGGACCCGGCCTATCGTGGCATGCCCGGCGTCGGCTTCATGATGCACGACAGCTCGCTGAAGGTGATCCGCAAGATCAAGGACAGCGAAGGCCGGCCGATCTTCGTGCCGGGCTACGAGCAGGGCAACCCGGGCGGCGCTCCCGACCGGCTGCTCGGGCGTCCGATCTACATCTCGCAGGAGATGGCGGTCATGGCCGCGAACGCGAAGTCGATCCTCTACGGCGATTACCGCAAGTACGTCATCCGCGACGTGATGGATCTGACGCTTTTCCGCATGACCGACAGCGCGTTCACGCTGAACGGCCAGATCGGTTTCGTCGCCTTCATGCGCTCGGGCGGCAACCTGGTCGACGCCGGCGGCGCCGTCAAGTACTACGCCAACAGCGCCACCTGATGGGTAAGGGCCGGATGCCGATTGCGCATCCGGCCCGCCTCGGGAAGCTCAGGAGCCAATCATGAAACAAGCAAGCCAAGTGGTCGCGCTGGTGCTGGTCGACATCCCATCGCACCAGCTCAAGGCGGGCGAGATCGTCGAGGCCGATGCGGACACCGTTCAAGCCCTCGGGGCATCCATCGATGCCCACAAGGCCGCCGTCTCCTACGCCAGGAAGTCCGGCGCCAACGTCGTGAGCCTGAAGGTCGGCGGCAAGTAGGCGCCTGCGCCATCTCCATCTGAAAGGTAAGCCATGGCTTCCGGTCCCTTCCTTCTCTACAAAGCCAACATCGACGACCTGCGCCTGCAGGACCTGCTCGGCGCGACGGTGAAGGTTGCGCTGGTGAGCAGCGCCTACACCCCGAGCGCCGGCACGTCGGGTGACGACACCTGGTCCGACGTGTCCGCCAACGAGATCGCCAACGGCAACGGCTACACCACGGGTGGTGCCACGCTGGCGTCCGATGCGGTCGCGGCGGTCACCGGCGGCTGGAACTACGACAGCGCGGACCCTTCGTGGACCGCGAGCGGCGGCGCCATCCCGGCCTGGCGCACTGCCGTGATGTACGTCTCCGGCTCCCTGTGGGGCAAGACGGACCCGCTGATCGGCTACTTCGTCGGCGACTCGACGCCCGCCGACGTGCCGGCCACCAGCGACGGCAACCCGCTGACCATCACCGTGCCGGCCGCCGGCTGGTTCGCTTCGACCACGACCTGACGAAGCGAGCCGCGCGTGACGCAGATCACCTCGACCGAGCTGGGCGCATCGGGTCGATACGTCACGCTCGGCTCGCCCGCGAGTCACGACAACCTGACGAACCAGACGCTGATCGTCTACGCGAAGCCCAACTCGGCGAGCGCGACGCTCGGCTACATCTTCAGCAAGGCCAACAGCTCGGGCTCCGGCCCGCGCATGCAGTTCAACGAGTCGACGCGCACCTTCGGCTTCGGCTCGGGCTCGACGGGCTCGGCCACCACGCCGCTCAAGACCTCTGCGACGGCGCTGTGGACCAACGACACCTGGCACTGGTTCCAGGCGACGTGGAACGGCAGCCTCAATGCCACGACCGGCATCAACCTGTACTTCGATGCAGGCACTGCGCTGACCGGCACCAGCGACTCGGCGGGCACCGGGTCGATCATCGACGACTCGGCGAACGATGTCACGCTGCTCAACCGCGTCGATCAGATACGACCGTTCGTCGGCGACGTGGCCTACGTGGCGCGGTGGAATCGCATCCTGTCGGACGCCGAGCGCACTTCGGTCCGCGCCGGCGGGCCGTTGTTGGTGCCGAGCGGGCTGGTGCTGTGCTTCGCCAATGGCATCGACTACTCGCCCGAGGCGCTGAGCGTCACGGGCCGCAGCACCCGCGTGACGGGCGCGACGCCGCCGAACACGACCCTGGGGCCGCTGAATCCCACGGTCGGCGCGGTCAGCTTCATCGGCTACACGCCGAGCGTGTCGACCGGCTCGGCCACCATCGCGCCAACGGCGGGCGCCATCACCGTCACGGGCTACACGCCCAGCGTCACGCAAGGCGCTGCCATCGCGCCGGCTGCAGGGGCTGTGTCGGTCGCCGGTTTCACCCCCAGCGTCTCGCAGCCGCGCACCGTGGCGCCCACGGCCGGCGCGGTGACGGTGACCGGCTACACGCCCACGGTGTCGCAAGGCCTCGCGCTCACCGTCATCGCAGCGGTCGACGCCGGCAACGTCGATCCCACGCTGGTCGACATCACCGACGCCACCAGCACCACGCCGACCGTCTACCTGGACACCCGCTCCGCGACCGGTGCGTGGCGGCACTTCTTCTTCGCAGTCGAGAACGCCGCCGGCAAGACCCCGATCTTCCAGTTCAACCGCGCCACCCGCACCAGCCCGGTGACGCCGGATGCCGACTGGCTGCCGCTCTACACCACCACGCCCGAGGATCACACGTCCTGGGTGCGCGCGCCGGCCCGCACGCTGGTGGGCGGCAGCTCGGGCTACATCGAGTGGCAGTTCACCGCCCCGCTGCCCTCCGGCCGCGTCTACATCGCCAGCCAGCCGCTCGGCCGGCAAGAGGACTGCGAAACCTTCGCCGCCGACCTGCTGGCCGACTACCCGAGCATCGCCAGCCCCGGCAGCACGGCGGACTCCGCGGGCGTATTCAACACCACCGGCAGCTACACCGACGACCTGGGCCGCGAGGCGGGGCTCAACCCCATGCACGCCATCACCCTGGCCTGGGGTGGTGCCACGACGGACGGCGGGCCGAAGCGCAAGCTGGTGGTCTGCGCGCACACGCACGCGGCGGGCGAGGCCACTTCGTGGATTCCGTTCCGCTACTTCTGCGACTGGATGCTGGACAGCGCCTCGGCCGAAGCGGTCGCCTTCCGCGCGAACTTCAACGTCTACCTGTACTTCGCGCTCATCCCTGACGGCCTGTTCTCCGGCGAGCGGCGCGAGGATGCTGGCGGATCCACCGACCCGAACCGCGTGTGGGTGCTGACCGGAAGCAGCACCATCCCCGAAATAACCGCCACGCGTGCAGCGATCGAGGCCGACACCGGCGGCGCCTGTGACGTGTTCCTGTCCTGGCACAGTTTCTCGACCGAGGACTACCTGTGGATCACCGCCGCGTCGCCGACCGACGCTGACGTGCTGACCCGGCGGCCGAGCTATCAGCGGTTCCTCGAGCTGGGCGAGGAGGTGTTCGGCATCCCGCCGTATGAGGGCGGCACCTACACCAGCGGCACCTTCAACACCGACTCATGGTGGGGTGAAGCCAAGCTCGGCGCGCGCGTGTCGACCGACTGCGAGGTGCAGCAGAACGGCTCGACGGCCCTGGCGACGTACCAGTACATCGGCGAATCCTGGGCCAAGAGCGTGCAGGCGGCCGATGCTGACGGCATGTTCTACGCCGCGCCGGTGCAGCCGAGCGCCGGGGCGGTCACCTGGACGGGCTATACGCCGGAGGTTTTCCAGACCGCGGGCATTCGGCCGCAAGCCGGGGCGGTGACAGTCACCGGTTTCCAGCCCAGCGTCTCGCAGCCGCGGTCGGTGGCGCCGAGCGCCGGCGCGGTGACGTGGAACGGCTACACGCCCACGATCAGCAATGCCCGTGTCGTTCAACCGGCGAGCGGCGCGGTGGCGGTGGCTGGCTACGCGCCGACGATCTCGCAGCCGCGCACGCTGACTGCCTCGCCGGGCGCCATCGCATGGGCGGGCTACACGCCTTCGGTCAGCCAAGAGGCGATCGTCTACGTGCGATCGCCGGGCGGCTCGGGCTACGTCGGCCGAGGCATCACCACGGGGCGCCCCAGCCAGATCGCCCGATCGCGGCCGGCCGACTACAACCCGCAACGATGACATGACCACGAATCGCATCACCGACGCAGTGGCCGAGGCGGTCACGCTGGATGAGGCCAAGGCGCAATGCCGCGTCGACTCCAGCGAGCACGACGCCTTGCTGGAATCGCTGATCGCTGGAACGCGACGCACGTTCGAGCAGCTCACGGGCCGCAGCGTCATCACGACGACCTGGGAGCTGGTGCTGGACCAGTTCGCGGACGCGATGCCGCTGTACTTCCCCAACGTGATCGCCGTTGCCTCGGTGAAGTTCATCGACACGGACGGCGTGGAGCAAACGCTCGATCCGCAGGACTACCTGGTCGACACCGACAGCAAGCCCGGGTGGGTCGTGCCGGCCTACGGGACGAGCTGGCCGAGCACGCGCGCGCAGATCAACGCGGTGCGAGTGCGCTACACGGCCGGCTACGGCGCCACCGCGGCCGATGTGCCGGAGAACGTGAAGATGTGGATGAAGGCCCACATCGCGCACTGGTTCAAGAATGCCGAGTCCAGCGTGATCGGCGCGTCGGTCGAGCGGCTTCCGTTCATCGACCATCTCATCGACAGCGAGAGGGTGTGGGCATGAAGCCACCTGCCGGCCAGCTCGACCAGCGCATCACCATCCAGCAGAGCACGCCGACCAAGAACGACCGCGGCGAAGCGATCCCCGCCTGGTCGACGTTGGCCACGGTGTGGGCCAAGGCCGAACCGCTACGCGGCCGCGAGTTCTTTGCCGCAGCACAGATGCAGGAGTCGGTCGACGTGAAGTTCACCATCCGCTACCGGGACGACATCACCGCGCAGATGCGCGTGCTGTGGCGCGGCCAGCCGCACGACATCGTCTCGCCGCCGATCGACGTGCGCGGCCAGCGCGAGTCGCTCGAGCTGATGTGCGTGCAGGGGATTCGCGATGGCCGCTGAAATCGGCGTCCGCATCACCGGCCTGAACGAGCTGAAGGCAGCGCTGCGCGGCCTCAGTCCCAAGCTGCGGCGCCAGGCGCTGCGCAACGCGCTTGCCGCCGGCGCTCGCGTGTACCGCGACGATGCCCGCCGCCGCGCACCGGTGCTGGCCGCGCCCGTCATCCGCCGTGGCCAGGTGGCGCGCAAGCCCGGCACGCTGCGCAACGCGATCCGCACACGCACCAGCAAGATCAGCCGCAAGTCCGGTGACGTGGGCGTGTTCGTCAACGTCGTGCCGGCCAAGGGTGCGAAGTTCAAGACGGTCAGGGGCACCGCGCTGGCAGGCTTGATCAAGACCCGCTCGCGCGTCCAGACGCGCAAGAGCCAGCGCGGCCGCTACAGCCCCAACGACCCGTTCTACTGGCGCTTCCAGGAGTTCGGCACCAAGAAGCAGGCCGCGCGCCCCTTCCTGCGGCCCGCAGCGGATTCCAAGGGCGCTGAAGCGCTGGCCAGCTTCAGCCGCACCCTGGGCCCGGCCATCCAACGCCTCAACACCAAGGGCGCCCGATGAGCGTCGAGACCGAGCTCCACGCCAGCCTGCTGGCCCATGCGCCGCTGGCGGCGCTGATCGGCACGCGCCTGGCGCCCGACAAGATCGCCCAGGGCGAGGCCCGGCCCTACATCGTGTACGTGGTCGGCCGCGAGCCCACCTACCACCTCGACGGCACGCTCGCCACCACCCTCTACACAGTGCGCCTGCAGTGCTGGGGCGACACCCGCGCGCAGGCCGAGGCCGTGGCCGATGCGCTGGAGGCCGCGCTGCTCGCTTCCACGGTGGAGGCCGGCGGCATTCCGATCGAAGAGCGCCAGACCCTGGCCGAGCACGAGCTCGACCTCGAGGCCACCGAAATCGTCTGCGAGATCTGGCGCGACGCGTGAGTGCAGACGCCTGCACCGTTTCACCGGCCCGCCACTGAGCGGGCCGTTTCGTTTCCCCAACCCGCCGGCGCCGCCGGTTTTTTTACGTCTGAAAGGACAGCAACATGACTGCCAATGTCAAGGGCCGGGGCATCCGGGTCGAGGTGGCCGCCACCTACGGTTCGCCGATCGCCATCAACGGCGTGAGCAACGCCAACCCCGGCGTCGTCAGCGAGACCGGCCACGGCCTCACGGCGGGCCAGGTCGGCTACTTCAGCGGCGTGTCCGGCATGGTCCAGCTCGAGGACCAGGCCATCCGCGTGGCCGGCGTCACCACCGACACGTTCACGCTGCAGGGGCTGGACACCACCAACTATTCGGCCTTCGTGTCCGGCAACCTCACCATGGCGGCCACCTGGGCCACGCTCGGCGAGGCCACGTCCTACAGCATCCCCGACGCTTCGTCCGAAGACCTCGACGCCACCACGCTGCTCGACGTGATCGACGTCGTCGAAGCCGGCAACCTGGCCGCCCAGCCGCTGAACGTCAGCGTGCTCAGCAAGGAAACGCTCACCGCCGCGATGACGCTGATCGAGGCCGCGGCGCGTGCCGGCACCAAGATGCTGGTGCGCATCACGCTGCAGCAGGGCGGCGTGCGCGTGTACTACGGCACGCCGTCGGCCCCGGGAGAAGACGTGCAGGCCAAGCAGCTGGGCAAGGGCTCCCTCTCGTTCAAGGGCCGCGGCTTCCTGTTGAAGCTGGCCGCCTGACATGGATGCGGCCTTCCTGATCCGCAAGCTGCAGGAGCAGCGCGAGGAGTGGTGCGAGCTGGGCGATGGCCTGCGCGTGTGCTTCGTGCGCCCACCCGAGACCGAGGTGCACTCCCTGGTCCGCGGCGTGGGCGTCGAGCACGCCCGCAAGTACGTCGTCAAGTGGGACGGATTCACGGAAGTGACCGTCCTGGGCGAAGGGGTGGGCGCCAGCGATCCGCTGGACTTCAACGCCGACTTGTGGGCCGCACTGGTGGCTGACCGCGCGGACTGGCTTTCCAAGTTCGCCGACGCGCTCGTCAGCGCCTGCAACCGCCGCCACAAGGAGCGCAAGGCCGCGTTGGGAAACTCCGCGCCCACCTCCGAGCCGGCGTAGGCGAGTGGGCGCCCGACGAGCCGCTCACGCCCGGCAACGGCCAGGCCATTCGCGCCTGGAACCTTCTCTCCAACGGCATGGGCGGCATCGACTGGGCCGGCCTGCCGCTGGTGGCCGAGCTGCTGGGCATGCCTGACCTCGAGCTGCTGACCGACGCGCTGCTGGCCATTCGGCAGCACAAGCCCGACGAGCCCGACGAACCCGAAGACGAACCCGACGCTGACCCCGAGGACTGACCCGTGGCCATTGCAACCCTGTCGATCGACCTGATCGCCTCGCTCGCCAAGTTCGAGGCCGACATGGGCCGCGCCGCGCGCATCGCGGAGCTGTCCGCGCGCCGCATCGACAGCTCTTTCACCGGCGTGGGCGCCGTCTTCACCGGCAGCCTGCTGGCCGGCGCGGCGCAGCAGATCGTGCGCTCGCTCGTCACGCTGGTGCCGTCGCTGGTCGAGAACGTGGCCGGCTTCCAGGACCTGGAAGAAAAGACCGGCGCCAGCGCCACCGCGCTTGCCGCCTTCCAGACCGCGGCCGACGTGTCGGGCACCTCGGTCGATCAGCTGGCCGGCTTCATGGTCAAGCTCACCGGCACGCTGAGCAAGACCAACGACGAGACCAAGGGTGCCGGTGCCGCGCTCAAGGCGCTGGGGCTGGACCTCGAGTCCTTCAAGCAGCTGTCGCCGGAGAAGCAGTTCGAGCAGCTGGCGCAGAGCCTGGCCGGGTTTGCTGACGGCCCGAAGAAGACGGCCATCGCCATCGCGCTGCTTGGCAAGAGCGGAGCGGAGGCGCTGCCGTTCTTGAAAGAGCTGGCGCAGAACGGCGCGTCGCAGATCAAGCTGACGGCCGAGCAGATCCGCCAGGCCGACGACTACACCGACCGGCTGGCCAAGCTGCGAAGTGAGTTCAAGCAGGCGGCTCAGGTAGCGGCGCTGCAGCTGGTGCCGGCCTTCAGCGCACTCAGCGACGAACTGCTCAATGCTGGCAAAGCGGCCATCGGTCTAGAGGAGGGCGTCAATGGGCTGAAAGGCAACGACGCGATCCGGGAGTTTGCGCAGGACAGCGCCATTGCGCTGGCCACCGTGATCGAAGCTGCTCTCGGTGTTGCTCGTGCCGTGCGCGCACTGAGCGGCAGCTTCCAGGCCGTCGGCGCCGATTTGAAGCTGCTCACGCAGACCGCCAGCATTGCGCGCAACTTCAATCCGTTCACCGACAGTTTCTCTGGCACCCAGGCGAAGCTCGACGCCGCGCTCGAAGAGCGCAACAAGGTCGTCAAGGAATCGAACGACCGTTATGTGCAGCTGCTCACGACCGACGGCACGCGCATCACGACGGCGCTCAAGAAGAACTTCACCGAGCAGGCCCGCCTGCGCCTGCCTGAAGAAAGCCGCGAGAACCAGCGCTTCACTGAGCGCTCGGCCAGCATCCTCCTCAAGCCGCAGCTGAACTTCAAGGGCGCGCCCGACGCCGAAGGCGCCCGCGCTGCCGCAGCCGCCCTCCGCGAAGCCCAGCAAGTGCGCCAGGCGCAGCTGCAGCAAGGTCTCAAGCTGCTCCAAGACAACCTTGCCAACGAGCGCGACGTCCTGCAGTTCCAGGCCCGCTTCCTCGACGGGGTGTACGAGGCCGGCAACATCTCGCTAGCCCAGTACTACCGCGAGCGCGACGACCTGGCCGCCCGCGCCTTGCAGACCCAGCTGCAGACCTACTCGCAAGAAGTGGCGGCGCTGGAAGACTTCCTCAAGCGCACGAGCGACCCGAGCGAGCAGGTCCGCACCCAGACGCAGATCGCCGATGTGGAAGCCAAGGCCGCCAAGGCCCGGCAAGACTACGCGCAGCAGGCCAAGCTCGACGCCCAGCAGCAGGCCGCCGGCTACCGCCAGCTCAGCCGCGAGGTGGTGGAATTCGCGGCCAACCTGGAAGAGCTTCGCGGCAACAGCTTCGGTGCCGCCCAGCTGCGCGCCCAGCAGGCCATCGAGAACGCGCGCCGCCTTTCGGCGCAGAGCGGTGGCACGATCGACAGCACCGGCTTCGAGCGCGAGCTGCAGCGCAGCCTCGAGCTCACCGAATCGCAGCGCCGGCTCAGCCTGGTGAGCGAACGCGGCGCCATTGCCGAAGAACGCTTCTTGCTGGCCGCAGAGCAGCGCGGCGACACCACCATCCAGACCGAGCGCGGCGTCTTCGCTATCCGCAGCGCCGCGCTGGGCCAGCTGGGCCAGCTGCTGCGCCAGACCGAGGAACTGGCCCGCGGCGCCGGCCCCGACAGCCCGGCTGTTCATTTCGCCGAGCAACTCCGCCTGCAGTACGAGCGCGCCGCCGCGGCGGTGGACCCGGCGCTAGCCAGGCTGCGCCAGGTGCAGAACGACGTGTCCAGCGTGCTGGCCGACGGCGCCTCCGAGGCCATCGTCAACTTCCGCGATCTGCGCGGCGCGATCGACCAGGTGGGCGATTCGCTGTTCCGCATCGCCCAGCAAGAGCTGATCACCAAGCCGCTAGAGGACTTCTTTCGCCAGCAGATCCGCGGGCTCACGGAGGGCGGCGGTGGCCTGGCTGACATCGTGGGCGGCGTGTTCGGCATCGGCAAGACCGCGCCGCTGGGCGAGGTGGCCGGGATCCCCACCTCCGCCGCCACGGGCATTCTGGACGCCGCCACCGCGGCCTCCGCCACCGCCGGGCTGGCCTCCGTCGCCGCCGGTGCTACCAGCGCCGGCGCGGGCCTGCTGAGCCTCACGCCGGGCCTCGTGGCGCTCAACACCAGCACACCGCTGCTCAGCGCTTCGCTGCTCTCGCTGGTCGCCGCGTCGACGGCCGCCTCCACCGCGCTGGCGCTGCTGGCTGCCAATGCCAATGGCCAGGCGGGTGGCGACGCGCTGGGCGACTTCATCAAGCTCGCCGGCTTCGACAGCGGCGGCTACACCGGCGGCGCCGCCGTCACCCAGCCGGCCGGCGTGGTGCACGGCCAGGAATTCGTTTTCTCGGCGCCGGCCGTGCGGCGGCTGGGCGTGGGCGCGCTCGAGCAGCTGCACCGCACGGCGCGCGGCGGCGCACCGAAGCTCCACCTGTCGGGCTACGCCGACGGTGGCCTGGTGGTGCAGCGCGGGTTGCAGGCGCCTGCACCGCGCCGCGACGCGAACCGCACCACGCGCGAGACCTTCAACTACGCGCCCACCTTCGTGCTCAACGCGCCCACGCGCCGCGAGACGCAGGACCAGCTCGCTGCCAAGGCGCTCGAAGGCGCGCAGCGCGCGCGCCGCCTCGGGTAGACGCCATGGCCTTCCTCGAGCACCGCATCTCCGTCGCCATCACCCGCGGCTCGCGCGGCGGGCCGCGCAGCGACCGCGTCAAGGCCTACACCCGCTCCCGCCACCTGAGCCAGGACTTCGGCAGCTCGCGGTTGCTGCAGGGCTACGACGTGAGCTACGGCATCAAGACGCTGCGCAACTTCGAAGAGATCCGCGACCTGTTCTACGTGGTCATGGGCGGCGCATACGAAGGCTTCCGCTACAAGGACTGGAACGACTTCCGGCTCGCCTACGACAACAGCACGCTCACGCTCATCAGCGGCAGCGACTGGCAGATCGGGCGCCTGCACACCGCCGGCGCGGGCAGCTTCGCGCGCAGCGTGCACAAGCTGGTCGCTGCGCCCACCATCCGGCGGGACCGTAGCGGCGCGCTGTCCACCGCCAGCGCCACGGTCGACGTGAACACCGGCATCGCCACGATCTCCGGCCACGTCGAGGGCGACGTCTACAGCGCCCTCGGCGAGTTCGACGTGCCGGTCACCTTCAGCGACAACGTGCTCGACACGATCGAGGTCGACGGCAACCTCACCAAGCTGATGCAGCGCCTGCCGTCGATCCGGCTCGAGGAGATCCTGCTGTGAAAACCGGCATCTCCGTCGAGCTGCTGGCGCACTACGCCGGCCGCGCGTGGACGCTCGCGCGCCTGTGGAAACTCACCACCCGCACGGGCGCCGTCTACGCCTTCACCGACCACGACCGCGCACTCACCTTCGACTCCGTCGCCTACGTGCCCACCAGCGCGTTCGACATGGCCGCCATCAGCACCAAGGCGGCGCTGAACGTCGACAACTCCGAGATGCAGGGCCTGCTCGACGCCCTGGGCATCACCGCCGAAGACATCGAGGCCGGCGCGTGGGACGGCGCCACATTCGAGCTGCTCGAGGTGAACTGGCGCGACCTGACGATGGGCGCGAACATCCTGCGCACCGGCGAAGTGGGCGAGGTCAAGCGCGAGGGGCTCACCTACCGCTTCGAACTGCGCGGCCTGATGCAGGCGCTGCAGAACAACGTCGGCCGCCTCGTGCTGCCGGCCTGCGACGCCGACCTCGGCGACGCGCGGTGCGGCGTCGACCTGGAGGCGCTGCGCGTCACTTCGGCCGTCACCGCGGTGGCGTCGCGCCGCGCCTTCACGGCCGCCGGCCTGATGCAGGCGGCCGGCTACTTCACCTTCGGCGTCGTCACCTTCACGTCGGGCCTGAACGAAGGCCGCTCGATGGAAGTGCGCCTGCACGAAGCCGCCGGCGTGTTCACGCTGCAGCTCCCGCTGCCCTATGCGCTCACCGTGGCCGACACCTTCACCGTCGTGCCCGGCTGCGACAAGCGCCACGAGCTGGTCGACGGCGTGTGGCTCGGCGACTGCAAGAACAAGTTCGACAACGTCATCAACTTTCGCGGCTCCCCCTTCGTCCCCGGCGCCGACAAGGTGGCGCTGTTCGGCGGCCAATGATGAGCGCCAAGGCCTACGCCCGCCGCATGCTCGCCGGCGACCGGCTGCAGCTCGCCCGCGGCCTGCAGGCCATGCGCTGCGGTGAGCGCTGGGTCGAAGTGGTGCTGCACCGCGAGGGCTGCTTTCAGACGCAGCTCTCCGTCATCCTGCCCGGGGTCACGGTCCCGGTGCACCGCCATCTGCGCTGCGACAGCGTCGACATCACGCTCGCCGGCAGCGGCACCGCCGACGTGTGGCCGCGCTGGCCCGGCTTCGCGCTCGCCAACCTCGACGCCGCGCTCGGCGCGCAACTGCTGCACGTCCCCCGCGGCGCCTGGCACGGCGGCACGGCGGGGCCGCAGGGCGCGTGCATGTTGTCGTTCCAGCAGTGGGACGGCGAGCCCGACTTCATCTCCGCCGACTGGGAGGCACATGAAGCCGCGCGCTGAGGTGGTGGCCGAGGCGCGCACCTGGCTGGGCACGCCTTGGCAGCACCAGGCGCACGCCCGCGGCCTGGGCTGCGACTGCGCGGGCCTGATCCGCGGCGTGCTCATCGGTTGCGGGCTCATGCCGCCCCAGCCCGAGCAGTGGCCCGGCGCGGCGCCGTACATCGGATACAGGCGCGAGCCCGACGGCGACTCGCTGGTGCGCGCCTGCGCCGCCTTCCTGCCCGGGATCGCGCCCGACGCCGCCCAGGCCGCCGACGTGGTGGTGATGCGCTTTCGCCACCTGCCGCAGCACCTGGGCATCCTCGTGCCCTACCTGCACGGCGGCCTGGCGCTGCTGCACGCCACCAACCGGCCGGGCGTCAACCGCGTGGTCGAGCACCGGCTCGACGCGCGCTGGCGCTCGCTCGTCACGCACGCCTTTGCGATGCCGGGGGTGGGCTGATGGGCCAGACCCTCGCAGGCATCGCCGGTGCGGTCGTCGGCTTCGCCATCGGCGGACCGGCCGGCGCGCAGATCGGCTTCGCCGTCGGCAGCGGCGCCTACAGCCTGCTCAACCCGCAGCAGATTTCAGGGCCGAAGCTCAGCGACACCAAGGTCCAGATCAGCAGCTACGGCGCCGCGCTGGGCATGGTGTACGGCGGCTGGCGCAAGGCCGGCAACGTCATCTGGGCGGCCGATCTCCAGGAGGTGGAAAGCACCTCCAGCGGCAAGGGCGGCCCGGAGATCACCACCACCAGCTACACCGCATCCTTCGCCGTCGCGCTGGCCGAGACCGAGCACGAAGCGGTGCGCCGCATCTGGGCCGGCGGCAAGCTCATCTACGACATCACCGACTCGGACGACGGCCCCGGCCAGGCCGCCAGCGCCGCCTTCGCCAGCTACTTCACCTTCTACTCCGGCAGCGAGGCCCAGCTCCCCGACCCCACGCTCGAAGCCGTTTTCGGCGCGGGCAACGTGCCGGCCTTCCGCGGCGTCTGCTACATGGTCTTCACCGACCTGCCGGTCGGCGCCTACGGCAACACGCTGCCGCAACTGCAGGTCGAGCTGACCAACAACGAGCCCGCTGTCGACGCCGACGAGGTGCTCGCGCCGCTGACGCTCGGCCCCTGGACCGGCTCCGAGCAGCCGGCCCACTCGCTCGGCGACACCACCTACAGCTACCCGGCCGACGGCTCGCTCTACCAAGGCCCGAGCCTGGGCGCCGCCGTCGCGGCGATGCAGGCCGACAAGCCATGGGCCGCCACCTACATCGGCTACTACACCAGCACCGAGGACGTGCTCAGCCCCTTCAGCGGCGCCGCCGCGGCCAGCCTGGCCGACGGCGCCGGCGCGCGCTTCGTCTACCTCGCGTACAACTACGAACAGCCCTCGGTCGTGGTCGACGGCTTCGGCGACGGCAGCACCGACCTGCAGTGGTGCACGCCGCTGGCGTGCGAGTTCGACAACGCGGTGATGGCGCAGTCCTTCCCGCCAGGCGTGGGCACCGCCTCGGTCGGCCACACCGGCATCGCGCGCTTGTTCCCGGGCGGCGAGACGGTGGGCTTTCCCTACGGCACCGTCAGCGGCTTCGACGGCTTCGGCGCCAACTGCACGGGCTGTCCACCGGAGGGCGGCTTGTTCCCGGTGTCGCGCGGCATCCGCCACGTCTACATCAAGGCCGAGCGGGCGCTCACGCCGCCGGCTCAGACCTGCGAGCCGGGCGACCCCTGCCTGCTCGGCATCGCGCAGATCCCCGGCAACAGCGACTACTGCATCAACTGCGACGGCGACATCTCGCAGAACCTGCAATACACGGTGGAGTCGGGCAGTTTCCTGCAGTTGCAGGCGGCCGACATCGGCAGCTTCGAGGTGTTCGCCTACCCGCTCGGCCCGCTGCTGCGCGCGAGCGACCCGCTCAACACCGAGGCCTTCTGGGAGGCCGCCGCGCTGGAGGCCGGCGTGAGCGGCACCTACGGCGTCGACTACCCGGTGGTCATGACCGAGGCCGCTGTCGCGGTGGGCACCAACGCCGAGGTGGCGGCCGGCTCCATCCTGCTGGCCGATCTGGTGGAAGACATCTGCCTGCGTACCCGGCGCCTCACCGCCGAGCAGCTCGAGCTGAGCGCGCTCAACGACGTGGTGCTGGGCTACGGCATCGGCAAGCAGGCCAGTGCGCGCGCCAACCTCGAGCCGCTGCGCCAGGCCTTCTTCTTCGACCTGATCGAGAGCGAAGGTCTCATCAAGGCCGTGAAGCGCGGCGGCGCGGCGGTGGCCACCATCGGCCCGGACGACCTCGGCGCCGGCGAGGACGAGCCCGCGCCCTACCTCGCCCAGCCGGTTCGCACGCAGGAGGCCGAACTGCCGGCAACGCTGGTGGTCGCCTACGTGGCCGCGGCCACCGACTACCAGACCGGCACCCAGCGCGAGCGTCGCATCACCACAGCGAGCGAGCAGCAACTCGGCGTCGAGCTTCCGGTGGTGATGACGGACCTGAAGGCCGCCGAGGTGGCCGCGGTGCTGATGTACGACGCCTGGGTCGGCCGCACCATGCGCACCTGGGCCACCACGCGCGCCTGGTGCCATCTTGAGCCGGGCGACCTGGTCAACCTCAACGACGGCACCGTCACCGTGCTGGTGCGCATCGTCGACAAGCTCGAAGCCGGCCCGGTGATCGAGTGGCTGTCGGTCGACGAGGATGTGGCCGCCTACACGCCCAACGTGAGCCCCGCGCTCACCGCCGGCGGCGGCAGCGCGATCCGCTTCGAGGGGCCGACCAAGCTCGAACTGTTCGACAGCCCCATCCTGCAGGACAGCGACGACAACGCCGGCTACTACGCCGCCGCCAGCGGCTACCGCAGCGAGTGGAGCGGCGGCCGGGTGTTCCGCAGCCCCGACGGCGTGAGCTATTCGACGCTGCAGGACTTCAACGTCGCCGCGACGCTGGGCTATGCGCAGACCGTGCTGGGTGACTGGGCGGGTGGCAACACCGTCGACGAGACCAACACCGTCACTGTGCGCGTGCACAGCGGCACGCTGGTCAGCGTGACCGACGCGCAGCTGCTGGCCGGCGCCAACGGTGCGCTGCTGGGGCGCGAGGTGATCCAGTTCCGCACCGCCACGCTGGTGGGTGCAGGCGTCTACACACTCAGCGGCCTGCTGCGCGGACGCCGCGGCACCGAGTGGGCCACCGGCACGCACGCCGAGGACGAGAGTTTCGCGCTGATCCAGACCACCGGGCTCAAGCGCATCGGCATGGACGCGAGCGAGCTCGACGTCGAGTACATCTACAAGGCCGTCACCTTCGGCCAGGCGCTGGCCGACGCTGCGGAGAAGCCCTTCACCAACACCGGCGTCGGCAAGAAGCCCTTTGCGCCGGTGGATCTGCGCGCCGGCACGCTGCCGGGCACCCAGGACATCGGCGTCACGTGGAACCGCCGCAGCCGCCTGTCGGGGCGGCTGCTGTCGCCGGTGCCGCTGGGCGAGGCGACCGAGGCCTACGAGATCGACGTGTTTGACTTGGGGACCGACGAGCTGCTGCGCACCCTGCCGGCTGTCGGCCCCTCGCTGCTGTACACCGCGGCGCAGCAAGGCGAGGACGGTGTTACGCAAGACACCTCGCTTCGCTTCGATGTCTACCAACTCAGCGCGGTGGTCGGCCGCGGCTACGGTGCCAGCATCGTGGCAAGCGGCGCGCGCGGCGCGCTGCCGCAGCTGGTGACGTTCACGCTCGGCGGCAGCTTCGCCAGCGGCGCGGGCTTGTACGCGGTGCTGGGCAGCGACCGCTACGAGTACACCTCGGTCGGCGGCGACACCGACCTGGCGGGCATCTCGACCAGCTTCGCGGCGGTGATCGACGCCGCGACCGACTACGCCGCCGCCGCAGTGGGCCCGGTGATCATGGTCAGCGGCCCGGTGTCCGAGGCCTTCCCGGTGAGCGCGGGGCAGCTGAGCGGCGGCAGTGCGCTGGTGCTGCGGATCACGCAGGAGGCGGCCGACGTGCGGCCCGGCGCACGCGAGCAGTATTACGTCGGCTGGGGCAGCTCCACGACGTGGTTCTCGCCGATCGGCACCACCTTCACGCTGCGCTTGCGCCGTACGACGGACGGCCTGGTGCTCCTGTACCGCGCGTACGCAGTGCGCACCGACGCCTTCCAGGCCCGGCAGGCGCAGTTCGACGTGGTCAACGCCTTCAACGCCTCGGGAGACCGCGAAGCCTACGACCTGGCGGTGAGCTTCAACTACCTCGTCGAGACGATGGTGGTGTTCACGCCGCTGGCCGAGCCCTTCGACTGGGAGGTCGAGGCCTATTGCACCGAGCCGACGATCGACGGGCTGGTCGGCCGGCGCGGCACCGGCGCGGAGCCGATCGACGCCGCGCAGCCGCAGATCATCACCGCCACCGTCTCCGGCCCGGTGGTCACCGGCCGGACCTACCGGCTGACGCTGGGCGGCGTCGCCTACGACTA
>JAZKIW010000121.1:37273-46096 GCA_040384625.1 Pseudomonadota bacterium
CTACGTCACCGACGTGGCGGACACCACGCTCGACGACCTGGCCGCCGGCCTGGCCGCGGTGGTCGACGCCGCGGCGGGCTACGGCGCCACCTCGGCCGGCGCGGTCGTCACCGTCACCGCGTCGACGGTGAACCTGCCATTTACCTATTCGGCCAGCGTCATCGCGCACAGCGTGTCGATCGCGGCCGCCATCACGCAAGAGGCGAGCTGAAATGACCTTCCCTGTCGAGATAACGAGCCCGCCGCAGGACGGCGCGCCGATCGTGCTGAACCGCAACCTGGCGGTGCTCGCGCACCAGTCGGTGTATGCGCAGAACGAGTCGGGCTCAAGCGGCCTGGTCTGGGCCTACTACGGCAGCACCGCCAGCGACGGCAAGTCGGTGCGCTGGGGCGGCTTCACCGTCTCCGCCGGCACGCTGACGCTCACCGCGAGCAGCACAAACTACATCGTGGTCCTGCGCAGCACCGGTGCCATCAGCGTGAGCACCGCGTCGACCAACTGGGACGACACCACCGCCTACGCGCGGGTCTACAAGGTCACCGCTGGGGCGACCGCTGTGTCTTCGGTGGAAGACCACCGCGCCGGCGCGGGCGGGCTGGGCGGTGGGGCAGGGGGCGGCGGCGCCGCGGCCGCAGAGGACGTGACGATCACGGACACCGGTGGCTATTACGCGTCCGCCGATGTCGAGGGCGCACTGCAGGAGGTGCCGGCCATCGCCGCTGCTGCGGTGGCTGCCGTGGTCGACATGGCCCCGGGCGCGCTCGACACGCTCAACGAGCTGGCCGCGGCGCTCGGCGATGACGCGAACTTCGCCGCCACCACGGCCGCGGCGCTGGCGCTGAAAGCGCCGCTCGCGTCCCCCGCGCTCACCGGCACGCCGACCGCGCCGACCGCGGCGCCGGGCACCAACACAACGCAGGTGGCCACCACGGCGTTCGTCGAGGCGGCTGTGGCCTCGGCGGGTGGCGGTGACGCGCTCACGTCCGGGACGCTCGCGCAGTTCGCGGCGACGACCTCCGCGCAGCTTCGAGGCGTGCTCACCGACGAAACCGGCACGGGTTCGGCGGTCTTTGCTGACTCGCCGGCGCTGACCGGGACGCCCACGGCGCCTACGGCGGCGCCGGGCACGAATACGACACAGGCCGCGACCACCGCGTTCGTGGCGGCGGCAGTCGCTGCCGGCGGCGGCGGCGGCTCGTCTATTGGCCTCGTCCTCGCCCTGCAATCCGGGCTCTCTCGCCCCTGACCACTGAAAGGCAACCATGGCAGCCAACACCTCCATTATCTGGCCGCGCTCCGGCGATGTGCAGTCGAACGACACCATCATCGGGCCGAGCGCCAACACTGCGCAGGACGGCACCGGCGCCAACATCTATTCGGTCTGGCAGGCCGACGCGACCGAGGGCGGCCTGATCGAGAAGATCGTATTTCGCGCGGTCGGCAGCCCAGCCGGCAGCGTGGCGCGGATCTACGTTTGCAACGTGACCGGCGCCTTTACGCCTGGCACCAGCAACACGGCCGCCACGGCATGGCTCGTCGACGAGGTGACGCTGCCGTCCGTTTCTGTCAGCCAAACGGCTGCGGCCGTGGCGATCGAGTCGGTGCTGAACATACAACTCCCGGCCGGCTATCGCATCCTCGTCTCGTTCGGCTCGACTACAGGCGCAGCGGGCACGGGCTACCGCGTCACTGGCGTGGGCGGGAAATACTGATGTTTGAGGCACCATTCCTGCACGGGCTCAAGGCCCGGCGCCAGCACGTTTTCTGGGGAGCCTCGCCCGGCAACGACCTTACTGCGCGGCAGTATTACGAGCCGTCGCGCGACGCGCGAGTCTTGTACGTCATCATGTTTGGCGGCGGCGGTGGTGGCGCCGGCGGCGTTTCGGGTGCTGCGGGCGCTTCACGATTCGGCGGCGGCGCTGGCATGCCTGGCGGTTTGCTCGTTGCGTCGATCATTGCGGCGCTGGCTCCTCGGCGCATATATGTGCGCCCTGGCTTCGGTGGTGCCGGCGGCGCGGCGGGGAATGCTGGCGCGGCCGGTGGGCCGTCCTACCTCTCGCTCACGAACGACGTTCAAGAAAGCGCTCTGACGTTGCTCGAGATCGTTGGTGGAAACGCCGGACAGGCCGGTGGGGCCGGCGGCGCGGGTATGACGCTCACATCGACGCTCGCGATACCGATGTATCTGCACTTGCTGCAGCGCGTCGTTGCCAGTGGCGTCGGCGCTGACGGCGGAAGCCAGTTCGGCGGCGCGGGCACCGGCTTCAACACGACATCGTTCTTCCCGCTCGGGAAAGGCACTGGCGGCGGCGGCACTGGTGCGGCCAACACCAACTTTGCGGGCGGCGCGCTCGCGTCCAGCACGGCGGGCATTCAGTCGCTGCTGTTCCCGGCGCGTGCCGGCGGCGTGGCCGGCGGAGGCGACGGCCAGCCCGGCTATCTGATCGAGCGCCCGATGTACTCGCTGGGCGGCACGGGTGGCGGATCAAACGGAGCCTCCGGCACCGGTGGCCGCGGCGGCAACGGTGGGCCGGGGTCTGGTGGCGGCGGCGGCGGTGGTGGCGTCACCGGCGGTCGTGGCGGCGACGGCGGCCCAGGCATGGTGATGATCGTCGAGGTCTGACGGGGCAACCGTTCATGGCACCTCAGACCCCGCCCCCGATCGACATCGTCAGCCTGGCGATCGCCGTCGCCGCGCTGCTGTTCTCGCCCGAGCTCAGCGCGCTGATCGGCCCCTACGTCGTGATCCTGATCGGCGCCACGCTCGGAGCGGCCTGGGGCGCGAGCCGCCGCGCGCCCACCACGCGCGCGGGCTCGCTGCTCTACGTGGGCGGCATGGTGTGCGTGGCGGTGCTCGTCACGGTGCCGGCGGCGCACCTGTCCGCGCGCTTCCTGGGCGTGCACCTGCACTGGCTGCTCGGTCCGGTGGCCGCCGTGGTAGGCGGGCTGGGACCCGACTACCTGATCGACAAGCTCAAGGGCGTGTTCGCCGCCAAGCTGCCCCGGGGAGACGACTGATGCTGCCCATCGACCGACCGCTGCTGGCCCTGTTCGCCATGGCGTTGTGCTTCGGCCTGGCCTGGGCCTGCTTGTGCCGGCTCAACGCCATGAGCAAGGACACCACCCGCCCGCTCATCCGCGCCAGCTATGCGGTGCTGTTCACGGACGCGGTGGCCGTGGCCAGCATGCCGGTGTGGCTGCCCGAGATCTGGGCCGAGGTGGGCGTGGTGTGCCTGGTCTCCGGCTACCTGCTGGTGATGGTGAGCAACACGCGCGGCTGGCTGCACGGACCGCCCGCGCACGCGCGCTCGACGCCGATGGATCTGGACGGGCCGCTCGAGCGCACCTTCGAGACGACGGAGCCGCAGTCATGAGCGACGAACGCGTCACCGCGGATTTCTGGCTGTCGGAGTTCCTGGCCAGCGACACGGCCGAGCGGCTGGCAATCGACAACACGCCGCCGCCGCAGGTGCTGGCCACGCTGCGCAACGTGCTGATCCCGGCCATGCAACAGGTGCGCGACCTGCTCGGCACGGCGGTGCTGGTGAGCAGCGGCTACCGCTCGCCGGCGCTGAACGCGGCGATCCGCGGCTCGCAGAGCAGCCAGCACGTCACCGGCCACGCCTGCGACTTCCGCGCGCCTCGCTTCGGCACGCCGCGCGTGGTGGCACGCCACCTCGTCGACCACATGCAGACGCTGCACTTCGACCAGCTGATCTGGGAGGGCGGCTGGGTGCACATCAGCTTCGGGCCGCGGCCGCGCAGCCAGGTGCTGACGGCGCACTTCACGCCACGCGGCGTGAGCTACACGCAGGGGGTGGCATGAGACAGCACCTTCGCAACTCTTCTCCAACCCGCCGCTCGCGCGGCACAAACCGAAAGGAAACGCCATGAGCGTTCGAGCGAAGTTCAAGGTCCAAAGCGTCACCGAGCACGAGGGCAGCCTCAAGACGGCCACGATGCAGGCCGTCACTTCCGGCAGCAAGGAGAACGAGCAGTTCTTCAAGTGGACTCCCAGCGCCCGCATCGAGCTGTCGACGATGAATCCGGCTGCCGCCGCGCAATTCGTGCCGGGTAAGGAGTTCTACGTTGACTTCACGCCGGTCGACGCCTGACGTGTGGAGGCTACGAGGGCGGGCACTTCGGGGGCGGCGGCGGTGATCCGCGGACTGCTTTCGCTGGTGCCAGTGTGGGCCTGGGGCGCGCTGCTCGCCCTGGCGCTGGCCAGCGCGGTGGCGACCGGCGACCGATGGGGCTCCGGCCGCGTGCAGGCGCGGTGGGACACCGCTAACGCCGAGGCCGCCGAGCTGGCGCGCAACACCGAACGCCGCGACGCCGAACGCGCGCGCCAGGCGAGCGGGCAATTCGAGGCGTGGCGCCGCGATCAGGCGCGCAGACAAGCGGAGGTAGCCAGTGGCATCAAAGAATCGCTCCAGGGTCCGATTTCCTGCCCAGCCGGCGGCAAGGTGGCTGACGTGCTGGTGCCTGCTGGCACTCTCAGTCGGCTGCGCGACGCGGGCGCCGATCGCCGTGACGCGGACCCCGCCGCCGCCGAACCTGGCCGGTGAGCCGTGGCCCGGCCCAGCCTATCCGGATGGCGACGTGTCGCTCGAGCGGCTGCTGTCCATCGTGGCCAGCCGCGAGCTGCAGGCCGCCGGGTGCCGCCGCCAGGTGCGCGGCCTGCTCGACGCGTGGCCGCGGCCATGAAGGCCATCGCCCTGCTGCTGGCCGCCGCGCCCGCACTCGCCGAAGCGCCGCGCGTCGAACCCGTGAGCGACATCGTCCCGGTCTGCTACGGCGGCGAGGTGAGCCGCGTGCGGGTGACGGTGACGCGCGCTGGAACCTATGTGCTCAGTTGGCCGCGCAACGTGTGCCGGCTGGGCGATGCCTGACCCCAACCCAACAAGGACCCGACCATGAAACTCATCATCGAGCAAGGCGCCGTCGTCACCGAGCACGACATCCTGGCCGACGTGCGCGTGCTGCTGGCCGCGCCGGTGGCGCCGGAGCCGCCGCCTGCACCGCCCGCGCCGGCACCGGCGCCCGCCCCCACCGAGCCGCCTGCTCCCGCGCCTGCGCCCAGCCCGCCGCCGCCGGCACCGACGCCTTTGCCGGCGCCCGACGGGCTCGTGCAGTTCCTCGCCTGGGACGCGGGCTCCGGCCCGACCCGGACGGAGTGGAACGACCACCTGGGACTCAAGTGGAAGAACGCCAACACCGGCGACTGGTTGGACAAGGACGGCGACCCGCAGGGCATCGACCCCTACGCGAGCGCCAAGATCGCCGGGCCGGGCTGGTACAAGATGGACGTGACGGCGTTGGTCAACCGCGCAGGCAACCGCGGCATCCTCCTTCGCACCCGCGACATGCTGGGTGCAACCTTCGCGGGCCGCCTGTCGGCCAACAAGCCGCGCCTGGTGGTCGACGGAGCCGAGGTCCCGCTGTACGCGACGGCCAGCTGGAGTGTCACGAGCTACGCGGGCAAGGACAGCCGCGTGCGCTTCTCGGTCACCGGCAATTCGACGGCCATCGTCCAATTCGCCCCCGTCAAGAACGCCGCGGCGGCGACCCTGGAGCTCTACTGCGAGAGCCTCCAGGGCCTGACGAAACCACTAGTCGAGGTGTTCGAGTGCGACCCGCCTCAGATCGTCCTCGGCGCGGGGGGGCAGACGCCGCGCATGGGGCTGGCGGCGAAGGGCGAAGCCGCGCTGGCGAGCGACCCGGACGTGCTCGTCTACAGCGACTGGTCCGACGTCACGATGCCCTCCGCCTACAAGGCCACTGCCGAAATCTTGGACAACCCCGACTGGCCGGGGAAGATGATGCGCGGGCGCTTCCGCGACGGCATCGGCGAGGGGCTCACCGCCTCGCAAGCGGAGGCGTATCGCATCAGCTACTCGCGCGTGCCGCAGCTCAACCCGGCCGACCTCACCGACCCGCTGCGCCCGCCGTCGGTCGTCTACGACGAGCTGTTCTGCCGCCTCTACATCTTCCTGGAGGACGACTGGGACAGCGTGAACGACGGCAACAAGATGGCCGTGGGCTGGGACCTGCGCATGGGGTGGTGGAAGGACGGCGCTCCCGGCTACTGGCAGAACACCACCGGCAACGGCGGCATCGCCGGCACCGGCCTGAAGTTGTTCGCGCCCGCAGGCAAGAACGGCGCGGCGCAGACGGAGGACCGCTGGGAGTACCAGGGCCACTCGATTCGCATGGAGGCGGGCAAGGGCATCGCAGACGGCAACCCCTACGCCGAGCTCCGGCCGCTGCAGAGCTACATCTACAGCCTGGACCAAGAAGGGCATAACGGGCGCATCCACCGCCTGGGCCGGGCCTGCCTGGGCAAGGGCCGCTGGCACTGCGTCGAGCAGCGCCTGAAGCTCAACAGCATCACGGGTCCGTTCGACGCGGATGGCAACGGTACGGCGATGCCTGACGGCGAGCTCGAGACTTGGCTCGACGGCGTCCAGGCGAGCCTGGAGACCAAGCTGCGGTTCAAGCGCCACCACGAGCTCGGCATCCGCGGCCCGTGGATCAACTGGTACTACGGGGGCAAGGCGCCGAGCGAGGTCGAGATGCACTACCGGCAGACCGGCCTCGTGGTCGCGCGCAAGTACATCGGGCCGCGGGTCGGCTGACGCTGGTGAGCGAGGCGACGCCGTGCATCCAGGTGCTGCGCAAGCTGCGCCGAAAGCTGGCAGCGCAGGGTGACCTGGTCGGCATCCGCTACATGAACCGCGGCATCGCGGCACTGCGGCGCGAGCTTGGCGATCGGCACGACTTGATCTCCGAACTGGAGATTGAGTCGGCGCGAATGCCGCTGGACCCACCTGCGGACGCAAAGTAGTCCGTGCTGCGCGCGTCGTCCAGCTACTGGTCGACGCGTGCGAAAGTGTGGGGCCAAATCTGCCACCGAGGGGGCGCCATGCACACCTTATGCACAGGACGCGCGGCGTTTTCCCTGGGAAGGACCACACCGCCCAGTGCGCGTGCCGGTCTCGAAATCAGGCGTACCGCAAGGTACCGTGGGTTCGAATCCCACCCTCTCCGCCAGTGATTTTCATAGGTAAGTCGAAGATTTAGGCCGCCTTTCAGGCGGCTTTTTTCTTGGCCGACGCGCTCGGCTTGTGGGGCTTTTGAATCTTCCGCTGGCCGATGGCGCCCGCAGGCCGCGACCATGGTGAATGCGCGAGTGCGCTTCGCGCTGCGTCCTGCGTGCTGCGTGAATCGCTATGTCAAACAAAGGGCGGCGATGCCCTTGCGACTGCAGCCGCTGAAGTTACGCGGGGATTTGCAACTGGGGGCACAACTCCCGCGCCACCGTGGCGCAGTTGACAGGTCGAGCGAATATAGGGGGCCGGATACTGACGACCGCCGGGGGCGGTCTCGGTAAACTGACTGGCCGCCTCGGCGCAACACTCAAAGACTCAGGGAGAAGCTGTGACTCAACTTTCTACGGGCGCTGCGGCGGCCTTGGCAATCGCGTTTTTGTCAGGCTGTGCGTCAATTACTGACGGAACAAGCCAAACCATCATTTTCAACCTTGATCCTGCGGAGACTCGCTGCGTGGCAAAGCGCGAAGGCGACGGCGAACTGGGTTCGTTCAAGGGCCGCGCAGCGACGCTCGCTGTTTCGAAGGACAAGGACGATATCGTCGTATCGTGCGAAGCGGCGGGGCATGAGCCCAAGACACAGCGCGTGGTCAGCAAGACCCAGGCCGCGGGTGTCGTCGGCGGGGTGTTTCTTGATCTTGGTATCACGGACATGATCACTGGCGCGATGTGGAAGTACCCCACCGACATATCGATCGTGCTCACCCCAGTTCAAGCAAACGCTGCAGCCGTTGCTCCCGCTGCGGCAGTGGTTCCCGTGCCTGCATCGGCCGGTGCTGCCCCGGCTGCCGCTGCCGCGCCGACTGCGCCGCGTACTGGACAAGAGCAGTTTCAGGTGTCCAAGCTTGCTCGCGAGTCAAGCTGCCACTCCGAGCCGTCCCCCGCGATGATTGCGAGCGGTCCCGGCTTTGAGAGCTACGTCGTGACCTGCAGTAATGGTGATGCCATCAACGTGCGCTGCGACTTCGGGGCGTGTCGGACGCTGAAGTGAGTCGGGTGGGTGCCCTTCTAACGATGGAGGGGCCACTCCGGGCGATGGGAGCGCCTACTAGGGTTATCGACCAATCCCATCGCCCAGTAATGTCCGAACTGAGCATTCGAAGGAGCCCGACGCCGCAGGTAGTTACGTCTAGCAACAAATCGAGAATTCCGTCACACTCCGGGCACCGAGTCGACGGGAAAACCGATGGTCCTGGATCTGGAAGCTTTTGCGCGTGCCGTGCTCGGCACTAGCCACGCTCGCCATCAGGACGCCCCCGATGCGCCGGCGACCCCGCCCCTGGCTCCGCGCCCGGCCAAGGACGACTTGGTCTGGCACGAGTCCTCGTTCGAACTCAGCCGCGGCCTGGACATGACCGAACAGCCGATCGACACGCTGCCCGGCGAGCTGCGCGCGCTGTTCCGCGGCAAGTAGCCGGTTCGGCTACACCCCGTCACACCTTGCGCGCGTCGCGCTCGCGCGGCTCGTGCGTCCGTCACGCGCCGCGGCGAGCCCCGGGGTGCCGGCGCGCGGCGAACCCTGCACACTGGCCGCAGCGGTTTTGAAGGGGGCGAGGAAATGTCGACGCGATCGTTGTGCGGGCTGCGGCCGGTGCTGGCCGTAGCCGCCACGCTGCTGCTGAGCGGTTGCGAGACGATCGCGATCACCGCGCTCGGCGTCGGCGCGTCGGCGGGCGTGACGCACACCGCGAACGCCGTGTCGGCGCGCAC
>JAZKIW010000122.1:0-3967 GCA_040384625.1 Pseudomonadota bacterium
CCGCAGGTGATGGCCACGAAGGTCTGGCCCTTGGCCTTGTGCTCGGTCGCGTACTGCTTGATGGCGGCCACCCCCAAAGCGCCGGCGGGCTCCAAGATGCTGCGGGTGTCCTGAAACACGTCCTTGATGGCAGCGCACACGGCATCGGTGTCGACGACGATGAAGTCGTCGACCAATGCACGTGTGATGCGGAAGGTCTCTTCCCCGACCAGCTTGACGGCGGTGCCATCGGAGAACAGGCCCACATCGTTCAGCGTGATCCGACGGCCGGCCCGCACGGAGCGCAGCATCGCATCGGAGTCCCTGGTCTGCACGCCGATGACCTTGACCTCCGGGCGCACGGCCTTGATGTAGGCCGCCACGCCCGAGATCAGCCCACCGCCGCCGATGGCGACGAAGACCGCGTCGAGCGGTCCCTGGTGCTGGCGCAGGATCTCCATTGCCACGGTGCCCTGACCGGCGATGACGTAGGGATCGTCGAACGGATGGACGAAGGTCAGGCCGCGTTCGCGCTCGAGGGTCTTGGCGTGCGTGTGGGCGTCGGAGTAGCTGTCGCCCTGCAGCACGACCTCGCCGCCGAGGGCGCGTACCGCGTCGACCTTGAGCTTCGGCGTCGTCACCGGCATGACGATCGTGGCCTGGCAGCCGAGCTTCTTTGCCGACAGCGCGACACCTTGCGCATGATTGCCGGCCGAGGCGCAGATCACGCCCTGAGCCAATTGGTCGGCCGACAGGTGGGCCATCTTGTTGTAGGCGCCGCGCAGCTTGAAGCTGAAGACAGGCTGTTGGTCCTCTCGCTTGAGCAAGACCTGGTTGCCGATGCGGCGTGACAAGGTGCGTGCGGGCTCGAGCGGGGACTCGATGGCGACGTCGTAGACCCGCGCCGTCAGGATCTTCTGCAGGTACTCGCCACCCACATTGCGCCGCACCCGGGCTGAACCTGCCATCGCCGGTGTCTCCGTCTTCGCTTTCGTGTTGCGGCGCATCATATGTCAGCGATGCACACCGGCCGCGCAATGAAAAGGGCCCAAGGCTTGCGCCTTGGGCCGAATCCACCCGTGGAGCGGTGGAGGAGACAAACGGTGCAGCAAACCCATGAATTGCTGCATTGCCAAGCCAGTCTAGCCGCTGCGATGTTGCACTGCAATATCGAAATCACAACAGGCGTAGAGCGCCCGCCCGAGTCGCATTGATGCGGTGCACAATGCACCGCATCGGATCGGTTCCGGTATGCAAACGGTGCGGAGAGCGAGCGATGGAGTGCACGATCGATTGGGTACCTGCCAGCGGGATGGCCTTTATGGCTGAAACCGGCAGCGGTCACCTGTTGGCGATGGATGGATCCGTCGATGGTGGCGGCCGCAATCTGGCGCCGCGCCCGATGGAAACCGTGCTTGCTGGTGCCGGCGGGTGCACGGCCTACGATGTGGTGCTGATCCTGAAGCGCGGCCGTCAGGACGTGACGGGCTGTCGCGTCAAATTGACTGCGGAAAGAGCAGCGACGGACCCGAAGGTCTTCACGCGCATCCACATGCACTTCACGGTCAGCGGCCGCAGTCTGAATGCTGACGCTGTGGCGCGTGCCGTGGCGCTGTCGCATGAAAAGTACTGCTCGGCCACCCGCATGTTGGCCAAAACTGCCGACATCACGACCAGCCACGAACTGGTGGCAGGCTGAGTCGGTCGTCAGATCCGGTGCGCCGTGCTCGTCATGAGCTTGGCCGCCAAGCGCATCGCCAGCCGTAACGGCAGTGGCAGGTCTGTCGCGCCGGCCTGGTGCGCCGTGCGCGCGTGTTGCGCCTCGTCGTCCTTCATCTGGGCCACGATGGCGCGCGACGTCAGGTCGCGCTCGGGCAGCCGCGACAGGTGGCCGGCGAGGTGCTCTTCGACTTGGCGCTCGGTCTCGACAACGAAGCCGAGGCTCCAGGCGTCGCCCCCGCGGCCAGCCGCCAGGCCGAGCGCGAAGGCGCCGGCATACCAGAGCGGATTGAGCAGGCTGGGCCGGTCACCGAGCTCGCGCAAGCGCTGCTCGGTCCAGGCAAGATGGTCTGTCTCTTCGCGCGCCGCCGCGGTCATTTGCTCGCGCAGCGCCGGGGTGCGCGCGCTCAGCGCCTGCGCCTGGTAGAGCGCCTGGGCGCAGACTTCACCGACATGGTTGACACGCATCAGTGCGCCGGAGAGGCGCCGTTCTTCAGGTGTGAGTTGGTCGGACTCGGAGGATGCGGGGTGCGGGCGAATAGCCCTCGCCGAGCCGGCCAGAGTCCTCAACGCAGCGTCTGCGGCGATCAGTCCGCGGTTCAGGGAGTCGGTCATCGGAGGCAAGCATAAATCAGCTTCACCCACGGAGTCGCCACTGACATCCAAGGCGTTGACCGTGGATCAATCGTTGTAGCCCGACAACATGAGCGACGGAATTCACGGTCAGTGCTTTGCAGCGGTGGAGGGGTCTGGTGCAATACGCCCAACTTCCGCTGAGGAGGTTGGCCTGATCAGCCCCTTCACCGGGACGGACGGACTTGCCCGGGCGGTTCCACGATCGGGACCCCTTTTTCAACCTAGGAGATAGTTGCAATGAAAAAATCTCTGCTCGCTCTCGCCGTGCTTGGTGCTTTCGCCAGCGCCGCGTCTGCGCAATCTTCGGTCACGCTGTCAGGTGGCATCGATGCAGCCGTTTGGCGTCTTAACGACCAGTGGCAAATGTCGACCGGCAACTCCGGCCGCAGCAATTTCACGCTGTCGGGTCGCGAAGACCTGGGCGGCGGCATGTACGCCTTCTTCGCGCTGAACTATCGCTTCAACGTCGCCACCGGCGAAGGCACCTCGCAGCCGACGCAGGGTCGCTTCTTCCGCCAGAGCTGGGTGGGCCTCGGTGGTGCGTTCGGCGATGTGCGCCTGGGTCGCATGCTGCCGGTGCTGCAAGAGTACAACGGTGGCTTCGACCCGTTCGGTACCGAGACCCTCGGTAGCGTGCACACCGGTGGTCTTCAAGCCGGCACGGCGGGCAGTTCGCGTCTCAACAACACGATCTACTACCGCTCGCCGAACCTGTCCGGCTTGCAGGTACATGCCAACATCGCGGCAGCAGACCAGAACTTGAATGGCAATCTGCCTGGCAACAGCGGGTCCGAGCGTCCGATCGGCTTGGGCGTGATCTACGCCGCCGGTCCGTTGCGCCTTGCCGTCGCCTACGACCGCAACGCGGTCGACGGCAAGACCAAGGCCATCTATGGTGGCTACAACCTTGGTGTGGCAGACCTGATGTTCCAGTATGAAAAGGGCGACTGCACCATTGGTGTCACCGCTGCGACTGCAGTAGACCCGAGCAGCCTCGCTTGCAATCTGGGCACTGCGACGGATGTGGCGGTGTACTCGATCGGTGCCCGCATTCCGATGGGTGCGTCGACCATCAAGGTCGGCTACCGGAACAACAGCGACCTCGAACAGAAGAAGTTCGGCCTGGGTCTGGATTACTCCTTGTCCAAGCGGACCATCGTCTACACCGACGTGGGCAAGCAGAGCGGCGACGGTTTCAGCGACGTCGCGAAGAAGGCACGTTTCGACGTGGGCATCTGGCACAAGTTCTGATTGCTCAGACTCGATCCGAGCTCCCATCGAAGCCGCCCCTCGGGGCGGCTTTTTCATGCTTGCAGCGGCATTGCCTCAGGGAAAACAGGCGTTGGCGGGCTGCAACATCGCGATGCAATGCAGGCTGCCATCGGTGAAGATTCGAAGGCGTGCGAACCTGGAGACAACACACCATGAACAAGACCCTGACATTGACGCTACTCGCGGCGGCGAGCGGCGCGGCGATGGCCCAAAGCGCTACGCCCAACTCAGTCACGCTTTACGGGCTTGTCGACGTCGGCGTGCAACGAGTGACCGGCTACGCGAAAGGCACCGATACAGCGCTCGTCAGCGGCATCATGGAAGGAACCCGTTTCGGCTTGCGGGGCAATGAAGACCTGGG
>JAZKIW010000122.1:4067-11580 GCA_040384625.1 Pseudomonadota bacterium
TCGCCCAGAATTTCTGGGACCGTCAGGCGTATGTCGGTCTGGTCACTCCTTTCGGCGCCGTCCTCGCGGGACGCCAGTACACGCCGGCCTATGAACTGTCGGCCATGTTCGACGTGATGGGAACCCAGTCGAGCCTTTCAGCGGGGCAGGCCGCGTCGATTCCTTCGAGCATCGACATCCGCTTGAGCAACACGGTGCAGTACCGCATCGTCCTCGGTGGACTCACGGCCTCGGCGATGTACGGCTTCGGTGGCATCGGCGGGAACAGTTCGGCCGGCCGCTTCGGTGGCGTGATGGCGTCCTACCGGATGGGCGGGTTGCTCGTTGGCGCCGCCTACAACAAGAAGAACAACGACATTGGCCTGGATTCGCTCGAATCGACCGTGCTCGGCGCCTCCTACGACATCGGCCCCGGCAAGGTCACGGGCATGGTCGTGCAGTTCAAGGACGACAACCCGTCAGGCGTGTCGGGCATTGCGACAGGTCTGACGCCACTCGTTGGGGCCGCGGGTGCGGCGCTGGTTCAGACGGCGTTCACCAATGCGCTCAAGCAAGACGCGCAGTTGATGCACATCGGCTACAAGATGACGACCGGGCCGAACACCTTCTACGTGGCCTACACGACGGTCAACGACAAGCGGCCGGCGAACGCCGATGTCGCAAGCTATGGTGTCGCCTACACCTATGCGTTGTCCAAGCGCACTGACCTGAACGCCGTGCTCACGCACTTCGACAACAAGAACCTGGCCCAGGCCGCGCCGGGACAGGCTGGGTTCCTCGGAGGCGTGACCAAGAGCGCCGGTACCGATTCGAACAGCCTGGCATTCGGCGTTCGCCACCGTTTCTGACACCTTGTCTTCTGAGCCCAACGGGCCGCCGATGGCGGCCCTTTCTCTGTCCGGGTGAGCCATGTTCGATTGCTTCGTGACGAGCAATCCTCGCGCGCGGCGAGTGGGATGGGCGATCGCCTGTGTCGTTGCGTTGAGCGCCTGCGCAGTCCCCACCCTTGCGCCGGTCGAAGAACCTGGCGGCGTCCCGGTCGCCGCGGTCGTCCCGCTCGCTGAGGCCACCGAATGGCATGCGGTGCACTTTCCGGGGAAGCGGGCCACCGAGTATCGGCACGAACAAAAGGAGGGCCGGATCGCCGTCGCGGCACGTGCCGACCGTTCGGCCTCGATGTGGCGGCGCAACGTGGTGCGCAGCGCCGATCGGCTCGGCGAAGTGGAGTTCTCATGGTGGGTGCAGGCCATGCCGAACAACGCCGATGTGTCGCAGGCCGAGTTTGCCGATGCGCCGGCGCGCGTGATGTTTGCCTTCGCCGGCGACACGCGTCGTCTGTCGGCGCGCAATCAGATGCTGTTCGACCTGGCCCACGTACTGAGCGGCGAACCGTTGCCGTTCGCAACCCTGATCTACGTATGGGACGCGAAGGCGCCAGTCGGCAGCGTGATCGTCAATCCGCGCAGCGACCGAATCCGAAAGATCGTCGTCGAGTCCGGCACTACGGGCCTGCGCCAGTGGCGCAGCTATCGGCGCAACTTGGCAGCGGACTTTCGTCTCGCGTTCGGCGAAGCGCCCGGCAGCTTGCAAGCCATGGCGGTCATGACCGACGGGGACAACACACAGTCGCAGCTCGCGACCTGGTACGGCGAGATCACATTGCACTGACCTGCGCGTTGGCCTGCATGGGGTAGACCCCTTTGCGGCAGGCATGCGAATTGCGGAAGATTCGGGTCTTCCGAGATGCGGAGTTTCCAAGATGGTGCGCCTTGCTGCATCGAGCCTGATGGGGCTGGCGCTGACCGTCGCCTCTGGTGCCATGCTGGCGCAGGCTGCGACGTTCAGGTGGGCCAGCGCGAGCGATATTCCGACCTGGGACATCCACTCGCAGAACAATGCGTTGTCCAACGGCGTGCACGCCGCCGTCTACGAGTCGCTGTTCTACTACAACCGCAAGTTCGAACTCGAGCCGATGTTGGCGACCAGCTTCCGGCAGCTCACTCCTACTCAGGTGAGGATTTCGCTGCGCAAGGGGGTGAAGTTCCAGGATGGGGCGGCGTTCGATGCCGACGACGCCAAGTTCTCCCTTGAGCGTGCGATGGCCAAGACATCGAACTACGGTGTGTACACCCAGGGTATCGACCGGATCGTGAAGGTCGACGACTACACCATCGACATCCTCACCAAGGGGCCGAATCCAGTGCTGCAACGCCAGCTGACCGAGCTGCGCATGATGGATCAGGGCTGGGCTGAGAAGAACAAGTCGGTGGAGCCCAAGGACATCAAGACCAAGGATGAGAATTTCGCGCATCGCAACGCCAATGGCACCGGCCCGTTCATGCTGAAAAGCTGGGATCAGGACGTGAAGCTGGTGCTAGTCAAGAACCCGGCGTGGTGGGGTAAGGCCGAGTCGAACTTGACCGAGATCGTCTACACCCCGATCAAGGCGGAGGCCACGCGCATGGCGGCCTTGCTGTCGGGCGAAGTCGACATGGTGCTCGACCCATCGCCGGCCGACCTGAGCAAGTTGCGCTCGGCCCCCAGTCTGAAGGTGGTCGACGGAGCGGAGAACCGCACCATCTTCTTCGGCATGGACCAGCACCGAGATGAACTGCCGGGCAGCAACATCAAAGGCCGGAACCCTCTCAAGGACACACGCGTGCGCAAGGCGCTGTACCAGGCGATCGACGGTCAGACCCTCAATCGCGTGACGATGCGTGGCCTCTCGCAACCGACAGGCGCCCTGATTGCGCCGCAGGTCAATGGCTGGAGCAGGAAGGCCGACGTGCGTTGGCCATACGACGTGGAGGCTGCCAAGAAGTTGCTCGCCGCCGCTGGCTATCCGAACGGCTTCGAGGTCGATTTCGCCTGTCCCAACAACCGCTACATCAACGACGAAGAGATCTGCCAGGCGGTGACTGCGATGTGGGCCAAGGTGGGGGTCAAGGCCAAGCTGCGCACGCTCCCATTGGCCACCTATTTCCCGATGATCCAGCGCTACGAGGCGAGCATCTACATGCTCGGCTGGGGTGTGCCGACCTTCGATGCGCTGTATTCGCTGCAGTCTCTGCTGCGTTCGGTCGGGGCTCAGGGTGACGGCAACTACAACGTCGGGCGCTACAGCAACCCGCAAATGGACGCCTTGGTCGAACGCATCAAGCAGGAGGTCGATCAGAAGAACCGCAACGCGCTCATCGAACAGGCACTGGTGCTGTCGCATCAGGAGGTTTCGCACATCCCTTTGCACAACCAGGTCATCCCGTGGGCGATGAAGAAGAATGTCGAGCTCTACCACCGCGCCGACAATCGGATCGACATGCGTGCAGTGAAAATCAACTGAGCGTGGTCATGACGCCGCGCCGGGCCACGCGCCCATGATCGTCTTCATCCTGCGCCGGCTGGCCCAGGCGGTCATGGTGATGCTCACCGTGGCCTTCATCGCTTTCATGCTGTTCCAGTACGTCGGCGACCCGGTGACCAACCTGCTCGGCCAGGACGCAACGCCGGAGCAGCGTGTTCAACTGCGTGCCGACCTCGGGCTGGACAAGCCCTTCCCGGTGCAGTTCGCGGCCTTCGTCGGCAATGCCTTGCGAGGTGAGTTCGGGCTCTCGCTGCGCCAGGGGCGAAAGGTCTCGTCGTTGATCGTCGAGCGCTTTCCAGCAACGGTCGAACTGGCTTTTGGTGCGGCCCTGCTGGCGCTGGCGTTCGGCATTCCGATGGGTGTCTACGCGGCCTTGAAGCGAGGCAACTTCCTGTCGCAGGCCTTGATGACCTTCTCACTGCTCGGCGTGTCCTTGCCGACTTTCCTGATCGGGATCCTCCTGATCCTGCTCTTTGCCGTGACGCTGAAGGTGCTGCCAAGTTTTGGCCGCGGCGAGACGGTGGCCCTCGGCGCCTGGACCAGCGGTCTGTTCACGCAGGATGGCTGGAAGCACCTCATCCTGCCCGCGGTCACGTTGTCCATCTTCCAACTCACCCTGATCATGCGACTGGTGCGCGCCGAGATGCTCGAGGTGCTGCGCACCGACTACATCAAGTTCGCACGGGCGCGTGGCCTGCCCGATCGCGCCGTCTACTTCGGCCATGCGCTGAAGAACACCTTGGTACCGGTCATCACGATCACCGGCCTGCAACTCGGCTCGCTGATCGCGTTTGCCATCATCACCGAGACCGTGTTCCAGTGGCCCGGCATGGGCCTGCTGTTCATTCAGGCCGTTCAATTCGCCGACATTCCAGTGATGGCCGCTTACCTGTGCTTGATCGCGCTCATCTTCGTGGTCATCAACCTGATCGTGGACATGCTCTATTTCGCAGTTGATCCACGGTTGCGAATCGAAAAGTCCGCGGCAGGTCATTGAAGCGGCCTCTGCGGCATCTCCGACAACCTCTAAAGGAGCGACCCGTGACTCGCACATTCAAATTCGCGTTGATGAGTGCCCTGCTGGTGGCCAGCGCTTGGTCTCCTGCGGCCACGCTGCGCGTGGCCAACGTCGGCGACGTGCTGTCGATGGATCCCCACTCGCTCAACGAGACCCTGCAACTCAGTTTCACGGGCAACGTTTACGAAGCGCTGGTGGCGCGCGGCAAGAACATGGCCCTGGTGCCGGCGCTGGCCACGCAGTGGAAGCAGACTGCGCCAACCCTGTGGCGCTTCGAGTTGCGCAAGGGTGTGAAATTCCACGACGGCACGCCTTTCACGGCTGAGGACGTGCTGTTCTCGTTCAAGCGCGGCGCCGCCGATGGTTCGGACATGAAGGGATACACGGCGCCAATCAAGGATGTGCGCAAGATCGGCGAATCGGCCATCGAGATCGAGACCAACGCGCCGTTCCCGATCCTCCCAGACACTCTCACCAGCCTGTACATCATGAGCAGGAAGTGGTGCGAGGAAAACAAGGCCGATCGCCCTGTCGATCGGCGCAAGGGGGTCGAGAACGTGGCCTCGTTCCGGGCCAACGGCACGGGGCCCTACCGGCTCAAGGAGCGCCAACCCTCGACGCGCACGGTGATCGTGCGCAACTTCGCCTACTGGGACAAGGTCGAGGGCAACATCGACGAAGTGGTTTTCACGCCGATCGGCAACGACGCGACCCGCGTGGCGGCTCTGCTGTCGGGCGAGATCGACGTGATGGAGCCGGTGCCGCTGCAGGACGTCGACCGCGTCAAGTCCTCGGGCAATTTCACCGTCCTGCAAGGCCCCGAACTGCGCACCATCTTCCTTGGCATGGACCAGCGGCGTGACGAGCTGCTCTCATCCAGCGTCAAGGGCAAGAACCCGTTCAAGGACAAGCGGGTGCGTCAGGCGTTCTATCAGGCTATCGACATCGAGGCGATCAAGACGCGCGTGATGCGCAACGCGTCGACGCCGACAGCCTTGATGGTCGGACCGGGGGTGCGCGGGTTTCAGGCCGACATGAACAAGCGCCTGCCCTATGACACCGAGGCGGCGAAGAAGCTGCTCGCCGATGCCGGTTACCCGAACGGGTTCGAGGTCGGCATGAACTGCCCGAACGACCGCTACGTCAACGACGGCCCAATCTGTCAGGCCGTGGCGGCCAACCTTGCGCGCATCGGCGTCAAGGTCAACCTGCAGGCGGAGACCAAGAACAGCTACTTCCCGAAGATCCTGCGCCGCGACACGAGTTTCTACCTGCTCGGCTGGACGCCGAGCACGACCGACGCGCACGATGCGCTGTACAACCTGATCGCCAGCCCGACCGACAAGGGCCAGGGCCAGTTCAACCTGGGCGCCTACAGCAATGCCAAGATCGACGAGTTGACGGCGCGCGTGCAGAGCGAGACCGATGCCGCCAAACGCAATGAAGCCATCCGCGAGGCCTTCAGGATCCACTTGGACGATGTCGGCCACATACCGCTGCATCAGCAAGCGCTGGCCTGGGCCGTGAAGAGCGGTGTCAGCCTGACGCAATTGCCGGACAACCGGATGTTCTTTAAGTGGGTCAGCCTGAAGTCGCCGCGGTGAGAGCCGCACCGTCGGCGCTGCAGCGCTTCTTCGACGGCGACGTCTGGCACAGTTTTCGCTCGACGCCAGTGGCGATCGGCGCCGCCATGGTGGCCTTCGCGCTCGTCTTCTGTGCCTTGTTCGCAGGCTGGGTGGCGCCGCACAACCCCTTCGATCTGGCCACGCTTGAGCTGAGCGACGCACGTCTGCCACCGGCCTGGATCGAGGGCGGCAGCTCGAAGTACCTGCTTGGTACGGACGACCAGGGCCGGGACATCCTGTCGGCCCTGATGTACGGCGCACGCATCTCGCTGCTGGTCGGCGTGGCCTCGGTGCTGTTGTCGGTGGTGGTCGGCGTGGGCCTGGGTCTGCTGTCGGGCTTTGCAGGTGGCAAGACCGACGCCCTGATCATGCGCGTCTGTGACGTGATGCTGTCCTTCCCATCGATCCTGATTGCGCTGCTGATCGACGGCGTCGGCCGTGCGATGTTTCCGAACGCACACGACACCCTGGCTTTTGCCGTGCTGGTGTTCGCGATCGCGCTGCCGGGCTGGGTGCAATACGCGCGCACCGTGCGCGGCTCGACCTTGGTCGAGCGCAATAAAGAGTACGTGCAGGCGGCCCGCGTGACCGGCGTTTCGCCGCTGCGCATCATGCGCCGGCATGTACTGCCGAACGTGCTCGGCCCGGTGCTGGTGCTGGCCACCATCCAGGTCGCGACCGCGATCCTGACGGAGGCCACGCTGTCCTTCCTCGGCGTCGGCGTGCCGCCGACCCAGCCCTCGCTGGGCACGCTGATCCGAGTCGGCAACGACTTCCTCTTTTCCGGCGAATGGTGGATCACCATCTTTCCGGGGCTGATGCTGGTGCTAATCGCGTTGAGCGTGAACTTGCTCGGCGACTGGTTGCGTGATGCGTTGAATCCGAGGCTGCGTTGATGGCCGCCCCTGCACCCTTGCTCGAAGTGCGCCACTTGCGCGTCGAGTTCCCGTCACGCCGTGGCACGCTGCTGGCGCTGGACGACATCTCGTTTTCGATTGCCCCCGGCGAGGTGCTCGGCGTGGTCGGTGAATCGGGCGCCGGCAAGTCGCTCACCGGCTCGGCCATCATCGGATTGCTGGACCCACCGGGCCGGATTGCCAGCGGTGAAGTTCTGCTCGCCGGCCAGCGCATCGACCAGCTGCCGTACGAGCAGATGCGGGCAATCCGCGGCCGCCGTATCGGCGCGATCTTCCAGGATCCCCTGACCTCGCTGAACCCGCTGTACACCATTGGGCGCCAATTGACGGAAACCATCCGCACCCACCTGCCGGTCAGCGAGTCCGAAGCACGCGCGCGGGCGATCAAGCTGCTGCAGGAGACCGGCATCCCGGCGGCCGAGCAGCGCATTGACCAGTACCCGCATCAGTTTTCCGGCGGCATGCGCCAGCGCGTCTGCATCGCCATGGCGATCGCGCTGAAGCCGCGGCTGCTCATCGCCGACGAACCGACGACGGCGCTCGACGTGACCATCCAGGCGGCTGTGCTTCGGCTCATCGCCGACCTGACGCG
>JAZKIW010000122.1:11590-31212 GCA_040384625.1 Pseudomonadota bacterium
CTCGCCGCCGAGCCGGAGCTGATCGTCGCGGACGAACCGACCACCGCGCTCGATGTGTCGATCCAGGCCCAGATCATTTCGCTGCTGCGGCGCTTGTGCAAGGAGCATGGCACGGCGGTGATGTTGGTGACGCACGACATGGGCGTGATCGCCGAGACCTGTGACCGGGTCGCGGTGATGTATGCAGGGCGCATCGTCGAGGTCGGACCCGTGGCCGACGTCATCCATCGCCCCTCGCATCCCTACACGGTCGGTCTGATGGGCTCGATTCCGGCGATGGACGAGGACCGCGAGCGCCTGTTGCAGATCGACGGTGCCATGCCGAGGCTGAATGCGATCCCGACCGGCTGCGCGTTCAATCCGCGTTGTCCGCACGCCTTCGACAAGTGCCGCGCCGAGCGGCCGAACCTGATCGATGCCGGACCGACCCAGGCCGCCTGCTGGCTGGTCGCCGAAGGTCAGCGGAGGGTTCTCGCATGAGCGCGGCCCTGGTCGAGGTGAAGGATCTGGCGAAGACCTTCGATGTATCGGCGCCTTGGCTGAATCGCGTCGTCGAACGCAAGCCGCGCCAGTTCGTCCATGCCGTCGACGGCGTCAGCTTCGCGATCCAGCGCGGCAAGACGCTGGCTCTGGTCGGAGAGTCTGGCTGCGGCAAGAGCACGGTGGCGCGCCTGCTCGTCGGTCTCTATGCCCCGACGCGGGGCAGCGTTCAGTTCGATGGCAAGGACACCCACGGCCTTGCGGACAAGGCCCAGCTGCGCGTGATGCGTCGGCGCATGCAGATGATCTTCCAGGATCCTTACGCAAGTCTCAACCCGCGTTGGAAGGTGCGCGATATCGTGGGTGAGCCGCTGACCGAACATGGCCTGGTGACCGACGCCGACGAGTTGCGCAGCCGCGTCGCCGAGCTGTTGCTCTCCGTGGGACTGGCTGCGGCCGATGTGGAAAAGTTTCCACATCAGTTCTCAGGCGGACAGCGCCAGCGCATCTCGATCGCGCGCGCCCTGGCCACCAAGCCCGAGTTCCTGGTCTGCGATGAGCCGACGTCGGCGCTCGACGTCTCGGTGCAGGCCCAGGTGCTCAACATCATGAAGGACCTGCAGCGCCAGCGCGGGCTCACCTACCTGTTCATCTCGCACAACCTGGCGGTGGTGCGCCATGTGTCGGACGAGGTCGGGGTGATGTACCTCGGGCGCCTGGTCGAACTGGCCGACAAGGCCGACCTGTTTGCGCGCCCGCGGCACCCCTACACACGCATGTTGCTCGACGCGATCCCCGACATCCACATGAGCGGCCGCGCGCGCACGCCGGTGCAGGGCGAAGTACCGAATCCGCTCAACCCGCCGACAGGCTGCGCCTTCCATCCACGCTGTCCGCACGCCAATGCGCGCTGCAGCCAGGAACGGCCGCTGCTCAAGGACTTTCAAGGGATCCGGGTGGCGTGCCACGCCGTCGAGGAAGGCCGGATCTGACCGCGCTTGATCAGCGATCGAGAAGGCGTTCGTTGGCGAACAACGCGGTCGGCGTCTCGCGTTCGCGGATCAACAGGGCGCGATCGCCTTCGATCATCAGTTCGGCGGCGCGCGGGCGGCTGTTGTAGTTGCTGGCCATGCTCATCGCATAGGCCCCGGCCGACAGCACCGCAAGACGGTCGCCGGCCTGCACAGCCAGACGGCGATCACGGCCGAGCCAGTCGCCCGATTCGCAGACCGGGCCGACCACGTCCCACAGCGCGGCGTCGCCAGCGCGCAGCGTGCAGGCCACGATGCTCATGTAGGCGTCGTACATCGCCGGCCGCACCAGGTCGTTCATCGCCGCATCGACGATGCAGAAATTCTTCTGCTGCCCTGGCTTGCACACCAGCACCGTTGTCACGAGTACGCCCGCGTTGCCGACAAGGGACCGCCCCGGCTCGAACAGCAGTTCGCGCTGGCCATGGCCACGCGCATCGATGCGCTGCAACAGCTTGGCGACCAGTTCGCCGGCATCCGGTGGCTTCTCGTCGGTGTAGGTGATGCCCAGGCCGCCGCCGACATCGAGGTGTCGGATGCGGATGCCCTCGCTTTCCAGTGCCTCGACCAGATCGAGCAGACGGTCGAGTGCGTCGAGGTAGGGGCCGACTTCCGTGATCTGGGAGCCGATGTGGCAGTCGATGCCCACCACCTCGATGCCGGGAAGCGCCATCGCCTGGCGGTAGGCCGCCAGCGCCTGATCGTGGGCGATGCCGAACTTGTTGCCCTTCAGGCCGGTCGAAATGTAGGGATGGGTCTTGGCGTCGACATCCGGATTGATGCGCAGGCTGACCGGCGCTGTTCGCCCGGCCTCGGAGGCCACAGCGGACAACAACTGCAGTTCGCTCGTGCTCTCGACGTTGAAGCACTTCACTCCCACGTCGAGTGCGCGTTGCATTTCGTGGCGCTGTTTACCGACGCCCGAGAAGACCACCTTGGCCGGGTCGCCCCCAGCGGCCAGGGCGCGCTCGAGCTCACCGACCGACACGATGTCGAAGCCGCAGCCGGCCCGGGCGAAGGTCTGCAACACGGCCAAGGTCGAATTGGCCTTCATCGCGTAGCAGATGAGGTGTGATCTACCGTGCAAGGCGTCCTGATAGGCGGCTAGCGCCTCCAGCATGGCGCTGCGCGAGTAGACGTACAGCGGTGTCCCATGCGCGTCGGCGAGTTCGTCCAGGCTCATGCCTTCGACGAAGAGTCGCGCGCCGCGCCGGGCGACGAAGGGCGCGCCGGGCAGATCGTTGCTCATCGCACCGCGGCTGGCGCCGAGGCCGCGCCCGACGAAGTCGGCAGCGCGAGCGGCCCCTTCTGCCCGCATCCCGCCAGCAAGGCAGCAAGCGCCAGGCCTGCCAACCGGCCCAGGCCCTTCCGCCAAGGGGGCGACTTGGTCGTCGCTACACTCGTCGCGCGCATGAGAAGGTTCATGTCGAAGATTCTATGCACGCCGATCCCTTGACCGAAACCGAGTACCAGCGCCTGAGTGCTGAGGTGCTCGCACGCATCGAAGCCACGATCGACCGCTGGCTGGAGGACGATGTCGTCGACATCGATGGGCAACGCACCGGAGGCTTGCTCGAGTTGAGCTTGCCAGATGGCAGCAAGATCGTCATCAATACGCAGCCTCCGCTGCAGGAACTCTGGTTGGCCACCCGGGCCGCGGGCTATCACTTCCGCCATGTCGACGGCCAGTGGCGCGACACGCGGGACGGGGCCGAGTTCTTTGCCCGGCTTTCCGAAGGGGCCAGCGCGCAGGCCGGCAAGACACTCAGGTTCTGACCGTCCGACGGGCGACTCAGTTGCGGAACAGGTCGAGGATGCCCTTGCGTTCTTCGTCGGTCGGCGAGGCCGGTGCGGGTACCGCCTCCATGCCCAGGCTGCCCACGCCCGCGCCGTGGGCGTATTCCTCGTAGATCCAGTCGCCGCCGATGCGCAGCACGCCCTCGGGAGCGTTGGCCTCTTTCACGGCCGTCCCCTTGAGCGCCTGCATCATGTATTCGATCCAGACCGGCAGCGCGAGTCCGCCGCCAGTTTCGCGGTCACCCAGCTTCTTCGGGTTGTCGTAGCCGATCCAGACCACTGCGACCACGCTCGATTGCCAGCCGGCGAACCAAGCATCCATCGAGTCGTTGGTGGTACCCGTCTTGCCATAGATGTCAGGGCGCTTGAGGGTACCCTGTGCGCGAGCGGCCGTGCCCGAGCGTGTCACTTCCTGCAGCAGACTGGTCATGACGAAGGCATTGCGGGCATCGAGCGTGCGCATCGACTCATCGAGGGCCGGTCGCTCGGCCTGTTGCAGGACGCGACCTTTGCTGTCGGCCAGGCGCTCAATCAGTCGCGGCGCGAGCAGGTAGCCGCCGTTGGCAAAGACGGCATAGGCGCTGGCCATTTGCAGCGGTGTCACAGACCCGGCGCCCAGGGCCATCGTCAGGTAGGCCGGGTGCTTCTCGGCCTCGAAGCCGAATCGGGTGACCCATTCCTGGGCGAACGAGGGCCCGATCGCCTGGAGGACCCGGATCGAGATCATGTTCTTCGACTTGGCCAGGCCGCGCACCAGCGGCATGGGACCTTCGAATGTGCCGTCGTAGTTCTTCGGTTCCCAGGGCTGGCTGCCGGTAGTGCCGGCATCGAAGAAGAGCGGGGCGTCGTTGACCACGGTCGCCGGCGTGAAGCCCTTTTCGAGGGCTGCCGAATAGATGAAGGGCTTGAAGCTGGAGCCCGGCTGGCGCCAGGCCTGCGTGACGTGGTTGAACTTGCTCTTGCCGAAGTCGAAGCCACCGACCAGGGCGCGGATCGAACCGGTGCTGGGATCGAGCGCGACGAAGGCGCCTTCGACCTCGGGCACCTGTGTGAGAGACCACTGGGCCTTGGCGTTCTTCAGCACGCGCACGATGGCGCCGCGGCGGATCTGCTTCTGCGCGGCGGCCTTGTCGCCGAGGCCGGACGCTGCGGGGCGCAGGCCATCACCGGTGACGGTGATCTCCTCGCCGTCCTGCAGCACGGCCACCACCTTGCGCGGCGAGGCCTCCAGGACCACCGCCGCGCGCAGGTCATCGTTGTCGGGATGTTCGGCCAGGGCTTCGGCCACGCGCGTATCGATCGCCGCCGGATCCGCGGGCAAGTCGACATAGGCCTCGGGACCCCGGTAAACCTGACGCAGTTCGAACTCCATCAGGCCACGGCGCAGCGCCCGATAGGCCACCATCTGCTCGGCCGCGTTGACGGTCAGCGTGGCGATCAGGCCCCGGCTGTAGGTGTCTTCGCCATACTGGGCGAAGACGAGTTGGCGCGCCGTCTCGGCGACAAACTCCGCGTGAACCGCCACTTCCGATTGGGTGCGGTAGCGCAGCTTTTCTGTTCGCGCCGTCGCAGCCTCGTCGGCCGTGATGAAGCCATTGGCCTCCATGCGCTCGAGGATGTGCTGCTGGCGCACCGTCGCGCGCCGCGGGTTGACGATCGGGTTGTAGGCTGATGGCGCCTTGGGCAGGCCGGCGAGCATCGCCGCCTCGGCAATCGTCACGTCTTTCAAGGGCTTGCCGAAATAGGTTTCCGAGGCCGCGGCGAAGCCGTGCGCACGCTGACCCAGGTAGATCTGGTTCATGTAGGCCTCGAGGATCTGGTCCTTCGTGAGCTGGCTCTCGATCTTCCACGTCAGCAGGATCTCGTAGATCTTGCGCGTGAAGGTCTTCTCGCTCGACAGGTAGAAATTGCGCGCCACCTGCATCGTGATCGTCGAAGCGCCTTGACTGCGCGCATCGTTGAACTGCGCCAGCCCGGCGCGCACCATGCCGATGTAGTCCACGCCGCCGTGGTCGTAGAAGCGCGAGTCCTCGATCGCCAGTACGGCGTCCTTCATGACCTTGGGAATCTGCGCGATCGGCACGAAGCTGCGCCGCTCCTCGCCGAATTCGCCAAGCAGCACGCCATCGGCCGAAAAGACCTTCAACGGCAGCTTGGGCCGGTAGTCCGTCAGGCTGGTGATCGACGGCAGATTCGGATAGGCCACGGCCAAGGCAATAGCCACCAGCACCAGCAGCGCCAGCACGGCGCTTGACGCGAGCGCCAGCGCCCAGCCCAGGGGACGCGCGATCCACAGGGCCCAGGCGGGAAGGCGATGATTGAGGCTCACGGGAGACGGGCGACGGTGCCGCCGGGTAGCGCGCCAGCGATGGCTGCAGGGATTATAGGAAGCGGGTTGCAGCAGCAGTCGCGATGTGTGAACTGCTGCTCGACTGCGGTGTCCTGTCAGAGGGCTCACCCCTTGCGGGGCTCATGCGGATCATGTCAAGGTTGGTGCCAGGGCGACGTGTTCGGCACGTCGGAGATTCACAACGACGCAGGGGCCAAAAGCGTGCCTTTTTCTTGGGCGCTCAAAGGCTTTACTGCTAGCATTCAAGTAACTTCTTAACATTCCAGGGTGCGAATTGACGACATTCGGTAACGCACTTGGGGGGATACCGTCGTGAGCTTGGTTGACTCGCTTTTAGGCCGCACCCACCCCTCGATGATCGGGCTGGACATCAGCACATCGAGCGTGAAACTGGTCGAGTTGGGGCAGAGTGCCGCGGGCGAGTTCATCGTCGAGCGCTTCGCTTCCGAGCCCTTCGAGAAGGGCTGGATCACTGACGGCCAGATCGAGAAGTTCGACGAAGTCGCGGATGCCGTGCGGCGTGTCGTCAGCAAGAGCGGCACACGCACCAAGAACGTCGTGATGGCCATGCCGCAATCGGCAGTGATCACGAAGAAGATCATGCTGCCTGCCGGCCTGCGCGAGGAAGAGCTCGAATTGCAGGTCGAGAGCGAAGCCAACCAATACATTCCGTTCTCGCTCGATGAAGTGAGCCTGGATTTCTGCGTCGTCGGCCCGAGCCCGACGTCCGTGGGCGACGTTGAAGTGCTGATTGCCGCCTCGCGCAAGGATCGCGTGCAGGATCGTCAGGGCCTGGCCGAGGCTGCGGGCCTGAAGCCGGTGGTCCTCGACATCGAGAGCCACGCCTCGCGTCTGGCTATGAGCCGCATCGTCAAGGCTCTGCCCAACGAGGGCAAGGATGCATTGGTCGCACTGTTCGAGATCGGCGCCGACACGACGAGCCTCAAGGTGCTGCGTGACGACGAGATGCTCTACGACCGCGACCAGGCCTTTGGCGGCTCGCAGCTCACGCAGCTGATTTCACGCCAGTATGGTTTCTCGTTCGAGGAAGCCGAGCAGAAGAAGCTCGGCGGCGATCTGCCGGAAGACTACGAGTCAGCGATTCTCGGCCCCTTCGTCGACAGCCTGTCTCAGGAGATCGGCCGAGCGCTGCAGTACTTTTTCACCAGCACGCCGCACCACAAGGTGCATTACGTGATGCTGGCCGGCGGTACAGCCACCTTGCCGGGTCTGAAGGAGCGTGTCACCGACTTGACAGGCTTTGCGTCGATGGTGGTCAACCCCTTCGAACACATGAAGCTCGGCGGTTCGGTGCGTGAGAACAAGGTGCGTCGGGAGGCACCGTCGTACCTGACTGCCTGCGGGCTGGCGATGCGGAGGTTCATGCAGTGATCCTCATCAACCTGCTTCCCCATCGGGAAGAAAAGCGCAAGCGCCGCAAGGCCGCGTACTTCACCGGTCTGGCGCTGGGCGCCGTAGCCGGTGTGCTTGCGGTGGGCCTTTGGTACGCCGTGCTCGATCAGATGAAGTCGGCGCAGATGGAGCGCAATGCTTTCCTCGGCGCCGAGATCAAGAAGCTCGAAGCGCAGATTAAGGACATCGCGAACCTGCGTGCAGAGATCGATGCCCTCAAGGCGCGCCAGAAGGCGGTCGAAGACCTGCAGACCGACCGCAATATTCCCGTGCACCTGTTGAATGAACTGGTCAAGCAGACACCCGAAGGTGTGTATCTGAATTCGATCAGGCAAACCGGCAAAGTGGTGGCGGTCAACGGCGTGGCTCAGAGCAACGAGCGTGTGTCGGAGTTCCTGCGCAACACGCTCTACAGCTCTCCTTGGCTCGAGAAGCCCGAGTTGATCGAGATCGCCGCCGCGGGGTCGGGCCGCCAGCGCTCATACAACTTCTCGATGCGCGTTTCCATCAAGCCGCCGCCGGCGGCGGCCCCGGCGGGCTCGGCAAGTGCCGCTACTGCCGCCAAGGCGCCCTGAGGTCGCAACATGGCTACCCAATCGAAATCCAAAGGCATCGACTTCGCGGTCTTGCTCGAGCAGATCGCGTCGCAGTTCCGCGGGCTCGACCGCAATCAACCTGGCCAGTGGCCGTTGCTGCCAAAGCTGGCGACTTGGCTGTTGCTCGGCGTGATGGTGGTAGTGCTCGGCTGGTTCCTGCTCCTGTCGGACAAGAGCGACGAGCTCGAAGCCGAGCGCAATAAGGAGCCGGGCCTCAAGCAGGACTACCGGAGCAAGCTGGCGCAAGCTGTCAACTTGCCTGAGTTGCGCAAGCAGAAGCAGCAGGTCGAGGAGTATGTGACCCAGCTCGAAAAGCAGCTCCCGGGCAAGGCTGAGATGGATGCGCTGCTGACTGACATCAACCAGGCGGGCATTGGCCGCGGATTGCAGTTCGAATTGTTCCGCCCCGGCGGGGTGGCGGTGCGCGATTACTACGCCGAACTGCCCATCACGATCCGGGTCAGCGGCCGCTATCACGACATCGGCGCGTTTGCGGCCGACGTGGCCAACCTGTCGCGCATCGTCACGCTGCACGATCTGGCCATTACCGGCGTACAACGTGACGGTGGCGGCAGCCTTTCGATGGACGCCATCGCGCGCACCTATCGTTATCTCGACGCGAACGAAGTGGCGGCCCAGAAGAAGCCGGCCGCGGGAGCCGGGAAATGAGTCACCTCGCAGGTTATTCATGGCAGCGGCGCGTCGCCGCCGTTGCGCTGGCCGTGCTGGGTGCGGCAACCCTGGTTGGTTGTGGCGCAGAACTCGACGAACTGCAGCAATGGATGGAACAGCAGCGGCGTGAGGTCAAGCCGAATGTGCCGCCGCTGCAGCCACCCAAGAAATTCGACCCGCAGCCCTATGCCTCGGCCGACGCCGTCGAGCCGTTCAGCACGCAGAAACTGGCTGTGGCGCTCAAGCGCGACGAACGCGCGCCCAGCTCCTTGCTGGCCGGCGAGTTGCAGCGGCGCAAGGAGCCGCTCGAGGCCTACCCCCTAGACAACATGACCATGGTGGGCAGCGTCAACAAGCAAGGCCGTCCGTTTGCCTTGCTGCGCGTCGATGGCCTGCTGTACCAGGTCAAGGTAGGCGACTACATGGGCCAGAACTATGGCCGCGTCGTGCGCATCGGCGACACCGACCTGGTGTTGCGCGAGGTCGTGCAGGACGCGGCGGGTGAATGGATCGAGCGCAACAGCACGCTGCAATTGCTGGCGCCGGGGGCGCGATGAAGAATCCGAAGGAGAAGCGCATCATGATGAAGTGGCGGGCATGGGGTACTGCGGTGGTGCTGGCGATCGGCGCACCTGCCGCGGCCCTGGCGCAAGGTGTGATCCAGTCGATCACCAGCAGTCAGCAAGCGGGCAGCGAAATCGTTCGCATCGAACTGAGTGAGGCACTCGCCGCGGTACCGGCGGGGTTCTCGATTCAGGCACCACCGCGCATCGCGATCGACTTGCCCGGCGTGGGCAGTGCACTCGGGCGTCCGTCGATCGAATTGAATCAGGGCAACCTACGCTCGGTGAACGTGGCGCAGGCGGGTGAGCGCACGCGCTTGGTGCTCAACCTCAAGCAGGCGGCGACCTACCGCGCGCAGCTGGACGGCAAGGCCCTGCTGATCATCGTGGACACTGGCGCCCCGGCCAGCGCGACCGTGGCCGCGGCCCCGGTTGGGGCCGCTCCCACTGGCAACTTCGCGCCAGCCCAGAACCGCGAGCAGCAGGCACTGCGCGACATCGACTTCCGCCGTGGAGACGACGGTGCCGGCCGCGTGATCGTCGGCCTGCCGAGCAGTCAGGTCGGCGTCGACATCCGTCAACAGGGCACCGGCCTGGTCGTCGAGTTCCTGCGTTCGGCCGTGCCTGACAGCCTGCGCCGACGCCTGGACGTCACCGACTTCGGCACCCCGATCCGGTCCGTGTCCACCACACAAGCGGGTGACCGTGTTCGCATGGTGATCGAACCGCGCGGCAACTGGGAACACAGCGCCTATCAGAGCGACAACCAGTTCGTCGTCGAGGTGCGCCCGGTGCGCGTCGACCCGAACAAGCTGACGCAAGGCCCTGGTTACCAGGGCGAGAAACTCAGCCTGAACTTCCAGAACATCGAAGTTCGCTCGTTGCTGCAGGTGATCGCCGATTTCACCAACTTCAACGTGGTGACCAGTGACACCGTCACTGGCAGTCTGACCCTGCGCCTGAAAGATGTGCCGTGGGATCAAGCGCTGGACATCATTCTGCAGGCCAAGGGTCTGGGGCTGCGCAAGAGCGGCAACGTGATCTGGATCGCGCCGAAGGACGAACTGGCGATCAAGGAGCAGGCCGAGCTCGAGGCCGGCAAGAAGAAGACCGAACTCGAGCCACTACGTACGCAGTCCTTCCAGCTCAATTACACCAAGGCCATCGAGATTGCCCAGGCTCTCGGGGGGACGGGCGCCGGCGCAGGCTCCGGCGCGGCAGGTCAGACGTCCCGACTGCTGTCAGCGCGTGGCAGTGTGATCGCCGAGCAGCGGACCAATCAGCTCTTCGTGACAGACATCCCGACGAAGCTGGAGGAGATCCAGTCGTTGATTGCAAAGATCGACATTCCGGTGCGCCAGGTCCTGATCGAGGCGCGGATCGTCGAGGCCAACGACACCTGGGGCAAGTCCTTGGGCATCAGACTCGGAGCTGGCGCGAGCAACACCTCGCCAGATGGCGTTTTCCCTCGGCCGCGAGGGATTGTGGACAGCTTCTTGAGCCTGCCGGCGACAGGCCAAGGTGGCTATGACCCTGGCACCTTGAGCCTGTCACTGTTCAATCGCGATGCCAGCCGGTTCATCAACCTGGAAATCTCGGCACTCGAGGCGGATGGCAAGGGCAAGGTCGTTTCCAGCCCGCGCATCGTGACCGCGGACCAGAAGAACGCGTTCATCAGCCAGGGCACCAAGATTCCATTCCAGAAATCGACCAGTTCCGGTGCGACCGCCGTGGAATTCGTCGAAGCTACGCTGAAGCTCGATGTGACGCCGCAGATCACGCCGGAAGGCAACGTCATCCTCATCGTGAAGATCAACAAGGACAGTTTGGGGACACTGACGGCGCTTGGTCGCGAAATCAACGTCAAGGAAGTCAGAACCGAAGTGCTGGTCGAGAACGGCGGCACGGTGGTGATTGGCGGCATCTTCGAGCAGAACGAATCGAGTACTGAAACCAAGGTTCCCCTGTTGGGCGATCTGCCTTACCTGGGCAACTTGTTCAAGACGAAGACGCGGGACACGTCGCGCACCGAGTTGTTGGTGTTCCTGACGCCCCGTGTCGTGAGCGAACGCAGCGCTGTGCGCTAACCGTGATGGCATAGGCGCTCACGGTGCCCGAGTGCGCCGTGTCCAGGGCGACAATCTCTCTCGTCGGCATGCCCGGCAGTGGTAAATCCACTGTCGGGCGCCATGTCGCGCGGCACATCGGGCTGCCGTTCATCGATACCGACCATCTGATCGAGCAGCGCATCGGTTGCTCCATCCGCGACTACTTCGAGACCCAGGGCGAATCGGCGTTCCGAGACGTCGAGCAGGCGGTGATCGAAGAGGTTACGCAGCTGGCGGCTCACGTCGTGGCCACAGGAGGCGGTGCGGTGTTGCGCGAGCTGAACCGCCAGGCTCTGCGTGAACGCAGCACGGTCATCTACCTGCGCTCGACGCCAGAGGATCTAGCGCGAAGGCTGCGGCACGACACCCACCGACCGTTGCTGCAGCAGGGTGGCGCCGATCCGCTGCGCCGGCTTCGCGGGCTGTTCCAGGACCGCGATCCCTTGTACCGACGCACGGCGCACTTCGTCATCGAGACCGGGCGACCGTCGGTCCATGCCTTGGTGAACATGGTGCTGATGCAACTCGAGCTCGCTGGCATCGTGCCCGTGGCCGGCGACCGCGGAGCTCCGCACCCGTAAACTCGGCGCCATGCCGAGTTCCCCATTGCCTGCCACGCTGCGCGTGCCGATCGCCCTCGGCGATCGCAGCTACGACATCCTCATCGGCAGCGGCCTGTGGAACGACGCGGCGGCCTGGGAGTCACTGCCGCGCGCGAGCACAGCGCTGATCGTCAGCAACCCGACCGTGGCGCGCCTGTACGAACCGGCCTTGCGCGCCAGTCTGGCGCCGCATTACGCGCGCATTCTTGCGCTCGAGTTGCCCGATGGCGAAGCGCAGAAGGACTGGAGTTCGCTGAACCTGATCTTCGATTACCTGTTGAGTCAGGGCTGCGATCGGCGGACGGTCCTGTTCGCGCTGGGTGGGGGGGTCGTCGGCGACACGTGTGGTTTTGCGGCGGCCAGCTACATGCGTGGTGTGCCATATGTACAGGTGCCGACCACCTTGCTGGCCCAGGTCGACTCGTCGGTCGGTGGCAAGACGGCCATCAACCATCCGCTGGGCAAGAACATGATCGGGGCGTTCTACCAGCCGCAGCGCGTGCTGTGTGACCTGAGCACCTTGGCCAGCTTGCCGGTTCGCGAACTGTCGGCCGGCCTGGCCGAGGTCATCAAGTACGGACCCATCGCCGATGCCGATTTCCTTGACTGGATCGAGACCCATCTCGACGCCTTGCTGGCGCGGGATCCGCCCGCCCTGGCCCATGCAGTTCAACGTTCGTGCGAGATCAAGGCCGACGTGGTGAGGCTGGACGAGCGCGAGGCGGGGCTGCGCGCCATCCTCAACTTCGGCCACACCTTCGGGCACGCGATTGAAGCCGGTCTGGGCTACGGTCAGTGGCTGCATGGCGAGGCTGTCGGATGCGGGATGGTCCTGGCCAGCGAGTTGTCAGTGCGGCTGGGGCTGATGCCTGCGGCCTTCGCCGAGCGCATGCGGCGCCTGTGCGAGCGCGCTGGACTGCCCGTGCGCGCACCCGATCTCGGCGCCGAGCGGTACCTCGAGCTGATGCGCATCGACAAGAAGAGCGAGGGCGGCGCCTTGCGCTTCGTGCTGATAGAAGCTCCCGGACGCGCGACGCTGCGTCCGGTGCCCGACGAGCAGGTGCGCGAAACGCTCGCTGCCCACATCGGCTGATCGATGCTCGCAACCTATGCCTGCGATCCGGCTCGCACGCGCGGCCGCCGCATCGCTGAGCCGGCGACCCCGCACCGCAGCGAGTACCAGCGCGACCGCGACCGCATCGTGCACAGCACGGCGTTTCGTCGGCTGGTCTACAAGACCCAGGTCTTCGTCAATCACGAGGGTGATCTGTTCCGGACCCGCTTGACGCACTCGCTGGAGGTCGCCCAGCTCGGACGGTCGATCGCCCGTACCCTAGGGCTGAACGAGGACCTGGTCGAAGCCGTCGCACTGGCGCACGATCTGGGTCACACCCCGTTCGGCCATGCCGGACAGGACGCCCTGCACGCGTGCATGCGGGAGCATGGGGGCTTCGAGCACAACCTGCAGAGCCTGCGTGTGGTGGACCGGCTCGAGCAGCGCTATCCGGACTTCGACGGTCTGAACCTGTGCCTTGAGACGCGAGAGGGCATTCTCAAGCGTTGCTCTGCGCGCGTGGCGGCGGCGCTCGAAGTCGCCGAGCCGGGTGGCGTGGCGCGGCGATTCGCTGTCGGCGAGCAAGCCAGCCTTGAAGCGCAGCTGGTGAATCTGGCCGACGAACTGGCCTACAACGCCCACGACATCGATGACGGCGTTCGCTCGGGCCTGCTCGAGTTCGAGCAACTGCAGGCGGTGCCGCTGTTCACGCGGTCTAGCGGTGCAGCGCTGGTGGCGCACCCGTCGCTGGGCGCCCAACCGAGGCGCCTGTTGGCCGAGACCCTGCGTCGCATGCTGTCGGCGCAAGTCCAGGACGTCATTTCGGCGACGCAGGACCAACTCGGGCAACATCGCCCGCAGAGTGCGGCGGCGGTCCATCGCCTGCCGCCGCTCGTGCGTTTCAGCGCCTCGATGCGCGAGCAGAGCGCGGAGCTCAAGCGCTTCCTCTTTGCGTCCTTGTACCGGCACCCGCAGGTGATGCGCACCAGCGAGCAGGCGCATGAGGTGGTGCGGGCGCTCTTTGCGGCCTACACCGTGGCACCTGCCCAGATGCCCGCAGAGCAGTCGAGCGAGTTTGCGCGGCGGGGCCCGCGCGTGGTGGCTGACTACGTGGCGGGCATGACCGACCGCTACGCTACCCGTGAATTCACGAGGCTGACCGGTCAGGCAGCCTTCACCTTGAGCTGAGGCCATGGCGCGTTCACCACGCCTCGCATTGGCCGGCGAACTGCACTACCTGATCCAGCGTGGCCACAACCATCAGCCGGTGTTTGCCGACGACCATGATCGACAGGCATACCTCGGCATGTTGGGCGAAGCTGCCCGCCAATATGGGGTGGCAATCCACGCCTACGCCCTGCTGCAGGCCGACGTGCACCTGCTGGCGACCCCACCGGACGGGACAGCGCTGAGCCGGTTGATGCAATCGCTTGGGCGTCGCTATGTCGCCGCTTACAACCGCCGGCATCAGCGCAATGGCACCCTCTGGGCCGGGCGTTTCAGGGCTGGCCTGATCGATTCTGGTGCGCTCGGTTCAGATGCCTTGGTGCATGTCGAATCGTTGCCTGCCCGAACAGGCTTGGCGCCGTCGCCGTCCGATTGGGCCTGGTCGAGCGCGGCACACCACTTGGGCCACCGCCGCGACCCGGTAGTGTCCGAGCATCCAGCTTACTGGGCTCTTGGCAATACGCCGTTCGAACGAGAGTTGGTGCACGCTCACAGACTGCTCGAGGGCATCAAGGGAGAGCTCAGCGAGGGGCTGGAGAAGGCGGCGCTGCAAGGCCGCATGTTGGGATCTACGTCGTTCTGCAACCGAATTGCCGCACAAGGCCGTGCGGGTCCGCCGCGCAAGGCCAGGGGCAGGCCAGTGCACCGCGTTGGGGAGTGAGGTCGAAAGACTGTCCCCAATATGTAGCGTCGGTTGATTGATCGCGACTTTAATCGAGTCTGACCCTAATTAAATCTGCTTGTTGCGATTGCTGCGCCGCAGTAATCTCGCGGTCCCGCCAATGTCCTTCCGGAGAGCGCCATGAGCCAGGCCGCGCCAACATCCATCGTGACGACCGAGGCCGAAGCGCTAAAGGCTGCCGAGGTGCATGGCCTGTACAGCGCGGCGCACGAGCACGACGCTTGTGGCGTTGGGTTCGTGGCTCACATCAAGGGGCAACGCGCTCACGGCATCGTCGAACAGGGTCTGCGCATCCTGGCCAATCTGGACCACCGCGGCGCGGTCGGCGCCGACATGCTGATGGGTGATGGCGCTGGGATCCTGATCCAGATCCCCGACGAGTACTACCGGGCTGAAATGGCGGCCCAAGGCATCGAGCTGCCGCCGCCGGGCGAGTACGGCGTCGGCATGATCTTTCTGCCAAAGGAGCACGCCTCACGCCTGGCCTGTGAGCAGGAACTGGCGCGAGCCGTGAAGACCGAGGGGCAGGTGCTGCTCGGCTGGCGTGATGTGCCCGTCGACCGCCAGATGCCGATGTCACCCGCGGTGCGCGCAAAGGAGCCGGTGATCCGGCAGATCTTCATCGGTCGCGGCCCCGACGTCATCGTTCCCGACGCGCTGGAGCGCAAGCTGTACGTCATCCGCAAGACGGCCAGCTCGGCGATACAAGCCCTCAAGCTGACGCACAGCCGCGAGTATTACGTGCCGAGCATGAGCTGTCGCACGGTCATCTACAAGGGTCTGCTGCTCGCCACCCAGGTCGGCCAGTACTACCTCGATCTGCAGGACCCGCGCACGGTGTCTGCGCTGGCCCTGGTGCATCAGCGCTTTTCCACGAACACCTTCCCCGAGTGGCCGCTTGCGCATCCCTACCGCATGGTGGCGCACAACGGCGAGATCAACACCGTCAAAGGCAACTTCAACTGGATGCGCGCGCGCGAGGGCGTGATGAAGTCGCCGGTGCTCGGCGACGACCTGAAGAAACTCTATCCGATCAGTTTCGAGCACCAGAGCGACACCGCCACCTTCGACAATGCGCTCGAGCTGCTGACGATGAGCGGCTACCCGCTGGCCCATGCCGCGATGATGATGATCCCGGAGGCCTGGGAACAGCACGAAGGCATGGACCTGCGCCGCCGTGCGTTCTACGAATACCACGCCGCGATGCTCGAGCCCTGGGACGGGCCGGCGGCGATGGTCTTCACCGACGGCAAGCAGATCGGCGCAACGCTCGATCGCAACGGCCTGCGCCCGGCGCGCTACATCGTCACCGATGACGACCTCGTCATCATGGCCTCGGAGTCCGGCGTGCTGCCGATTCCGGAAAACCGCATCGTGCGCAAATGGCGCCTGCAGCCGGGCAAGATGTTCCTGATCGACCTCGAACAGGGGCGCATCGTCGATGACGAGGAACTGAAGAACCAGTTCGCCTTCGCCAAGCCGTACCGGCAATGGATCGAGAACGTGCGCGTCAAGCTCGACGCGATCGACATTCCGCCCGCCCGACCACTGTCGTCGACGGCATCTCTGCTCGACCGTCAACAGGCCTTCGGCTACACCCAGGAGGACCTGAAGTTCCTGATGAGCCCCATGGCCGCGGCCGGCGAAGAAGGCATCGGCTCGATGGGCAACGACTCGCCGCTCGCCGTGCTGTCGGACAAGAACAAGCCGCTGTACAACTATTTCAAGCAGCTGTTCGCGCAGGTCACGAATCCGCCGATCGACCCGATCCGCGAGGCCATCGTGATGTCGCTCAACAGCTTCATCGGACCCAAGCCGAACCTGCTCGACATCAATGCCGTCAATCCGCCGATGCGTCTGGAAGTGACGCAGCCGGTGCTCGATTTCGACGACATGGCGCGCTTGCGCTCGATCGAGCAGCACACGCACCACAAGTTCCAGAGCTACGAGATCGACATCAGCTATCCGCTGGCCTGGGGCCGCGAGGGGGTCGAGGCCAAACTGGCGTCTTTGTGCGCAGAAAGCGTCGACGCCATCAAGAGTGGCCACAACATCCTGATCATCACTGACCGCCATGTCGGTCGCGAGCAGGTGGCGATACCCGCGCTGCTGGCGCTGTCGGCCGTGCACCAGCATCTGGTGCGCGAGGGCCTGCGCACGACCGCCGGCCTGGTCGTCGAGACCGGCTCGGCACGCGAAGTGCACCACTTCGCGGTCCTTGCCGGCTACGGCGCCGAAGCGGTGCATCCGTACCTGGCGATGGAGACGCTGACGTCGATGCACGCAGAGATGTCGGGCGAGCTGAGCGCCGAGAAGGCGATCTACAACTACGTCAAGGCCATCGGCAAAGGCCTGTCGAAGATCATGTCCAAGATGGGCGTGTCGACCTACATGAGCTATTGCGGCGCGCAGTTGTTCGAGGCCATCGGACTGGACAAGCCCCTGGTCGACAAGTACTTCCGCGGCACGGCTTCGCAGGTCGGCGGCATCGGCGTGTTCGAGGTGGCCGAAGAGGCGCTGCGCATGCACCGGGCCGCCTTCAGCGACGACCCGTTGCTGGCCTCGATGCTCGACGCCGGCGGCGAGTACGCCTGGCGTGTGCGCGGCGAGGAGCACATGTGGACGCCAGACGCGATCGCCAAGCTGCAGCACGCGGCGCGCGCGGGCAAGTTCGAGACCTACAAGGAATACGCCCAGATCATCAATGACCAGAGCAAGCGCCACATGACGTTGCGTGGCCTGTTCGAGTTCAGGGTCGATCCGAGCAAAGCGATTGCAGTCGAGGAGGTCGAACCGGCGAGCGAGATCGTCAAGCGCTTCGCGACGGGCGCGATGTCGCTCGGCTCGATCTCCACCGAAGCGCATGCGACGCTGGCAGTGGCGATGAACCGCATTGGCGGCAAGAGCAACACCGGCGAAGGCGGTGAGGACCCGGCGCGCTACCGCAACGAGCTCAAGGGCATCCCGATCACCGATGGCATGAAGGTCAGTGACGTCGTCGGCAACAAGGTCATCGCCGCCGACTATGCATTGAAGGCCGGCGACAGCCTGCGCAGCAAGATCAAGCAGGTGGCTTCGGGCCGCTTCGGCGTGACGACGGAGTACCTGGTCAGCGCCGACCAACTGCAGATCAAGATGGCCCAGGGCGCCAAGCCCGGCGAGGGCGGTCAACTGCCCGGCGGCAAGGTCAGCGAGTACATCGGCATGTTGCGCTACTCGGTGCCCGGCGTGGGCCTCATCTCCCCGCCGCCGCACCACGACATCTACTCGATCGAGGACCTGGCGCAACTGATCCATGACCTGAAGAACGCCAACCCGCGCGCCAGCGTCAGTGTCAAGCTGGTCAGCGAAGTCGGGGTCGGCACCGTGGCTGCTGGCGTGGCGAAATGCAAGGCCGACCATGTCGTGATCGCCGGCCACGACGGCGGCACGGGCGCCTCGCCGTGGTCGTCGATCAAGCACGCCGGCACGCCTTGGGAACTGGGCCTTGCCGAGACCCAGCAGACCCTGGTGCTGAACCGCCTGCGCGGCCGCATCCGGGTGCAAGCCGACGGCCAGATGAAGACCGGCCGCGATGTGGTGATCGGCGCACTGCTCGGCGCTGATGAGTTCGGTTTCGCGACTGCACCGCTGGTGGCCGAGGGCTGCATCATGATGCGCAAGTGCCACCTGAACACCTGCCCGGTGGGGGTCGCCACACAGGACCCAGTACTGCGCGCCAAGTTTGCCGGCCGTCCCGAGCATGTCGTCAACTTCTTCTTCTTCGTGGCTGAAGAAGCGCGCCAGATCATGGCCCAGCTCGGCATCCGCAAGTTCGATGAACTGATCGGCCGCAGCGATCTGCTCGACACCAAGAAGAGCATCGCACACTGGAAGGCGCGCGGCCTCGACTTCAGCCGCATCTTCCATCAGGTGCAGGTGCCCGCCGATGTGCCCCGACACCAGGTCGACGTGCAGGACCACGGCCTGGTCAAAGCCCTGGACGTCAAGCTGATCGAGAAGTGCCGTCCGGCCATCGAGCGTGGCGAGAAGGTCCAATTCATGGAGACTGCGCGCAACGTCAACCGCAGCGTCGGTGCGATGCTCTCGGGCGAGCTGATCCGCCAGCGCCCCGAGGGCCTGCCCGACCAAAGCATCTTCATCCAGATGGAGGGCACTGGCGGGCAGAGCTATGGCGCTTTCCTGGCCAGCGGCATCACCTTCTACCTGATCGGCGACGCCAACGACTACACCGGCAAGGGCCTTTCGGGCGGGCGCATCACGATCCGCCCGAGCATTGACTTCCGCGGCGATGCAACCACCAACATCATCATCGGCAACACCGCGCTGTACGGCGCCACCAGCGGCGAAGCCTTCTTCCGCGGCGTGGCCGGTGAGCGATTTGCGGTGCGCCTGTCGGGGGCCACGGCGGTGGTCGAAGGCACGGGTGACCACGGCTGCGAGTACATGACCGGCGGTACCGTGGCGGTGCTGGGCAAGACGGGCCGCAACTTTGCCGCTGGCATGAGCGGCGGCGTCGCCTACGTGTACGACGAGGACGGCCACTTCGCGCGCCGCTGCAATACGAGCATGGTGGCCCTGGACAAGGTCCTGGCGCGCGATGAACAGGATGCCGCCACGTACCACAAGGGCCAGGCCGACGAGCCGCTGCTGAAGGCGCTGATCGAGGACCACCATCGCTGGACCGGCAGCCTGCGCGCGCGCCAGATTCTCGACAACTGGGCCGAGTCGCGCGCGCGGTTCATCAAGGTCTTCCCGCACGAGTATCAGCGCGCGCTGAAGCAGATGAACGCCACGGCCACGGCCACGGCGACGATCGCCAAGGCCAAGGCCGTCGCGGTCTCCGCCAAGTAGAAGGATCAGGATCCGATCATGGGAAAAGTCACCGGCTTCCTCGAATACGAACGCCTCGAGGAGGGCTACGAGCCCGTCGCCCAGCGCGTGAAGAACTACAAGGAGTTCGTCATTGCGCTGAATGCCGACCAGGCCAAGCTGCAGGGCGCGCGCTGCATGGACTGCGGCACGCCGTTCTGCAACAGCGGCTGCC
>JAZKIW010000123.1:0-5365 GCA_040384625.1 Pseudomonadota bacterium
TGTGCTTGAAAGATCCCGGCTGGGAAAGCATCGAGGGCATGGGGCGGTATCAGATCCGGGCGCCGCATCATGCGCCGGAGAAGGTGGCATTCGAGGCGGCGGGGGTGGTGTTTCCTGATGAGGGTGATGAGGAGTTCGAGGAGGAGTGATGCGTGAATTGCCAGACATCGAGGTCGTGAGCGCGCTGGCCCACAAGGCGTGGATGGACGGGAAGCGGCAGATGGGCGTCACGTCGCGCCGATCTGAGGCGGGCGAGGAGCTGATGGTGGACTACGCCGAGCTGTCGGAGGCCGCCAAGGAGCTGGACCGGGGGATGGTGCGGGCGGTGTACGCCGCGATCCGTGCGGCGGAAGGCGAATGACCATCAAGCTGCTGGAGATCCGCGACGTGGAGGGCGAATGAAGCCCGTCTGCGTCCCGTGCCGTCGCTTCTTTCGTATCGTCAAGAGCGGCTTCTACTTCATCGAGGGGATGCCGAACGGCAACGAGGCGAAGCCAGGTTGGGACGAGCCGGAGAAGTGGTCGCCCTACAAGGTTTGGTCCGGCGATCTGTGGCGGTGCGCGGGCTGCGGGGCGGAGATCGTGAACGGTGTCGGGCTCGCGCCACTGTCCGAGCACTACAAATCGGGGTTTGCACAGGTGGTCACCGACACAGGTGCCGACCAATTACAGGTGAATGACTGTTGACCATCAAATTGCTGGAGATCCGCGACGCCGGCACGACGATCCCGGCCATGGCGATCCAGGTGTCGGGGGCGGATGGCTGGCTGTTGCGGCGGGCAGGGTTTGGCGAGCAGGCGTGCATCTACCTCATCATGCTCGCGACACAGCGGTGCGCGTATGACCCGTACCACTGGAACGGGGGCGCGCGCACGATGCCGATTGCGCACATACACATCATCGATCACTGGGACGACCTGACCAGCGGCGACGTGGTCGACGTCGAGTTCATCCTCGGCGCGACGTCGGCGCCCAAGGTCAGCGAACAGGCGAGAGAAGCACAATGACACTCGAACGTTGGATGACGTGTGAGACTTCAAGCCTTGGAGTGTCCCTGGTCTTCGTCTTTGGGGCCATCTTTGGGGCCATCGCGATTGCGGCATGGGTGGCGGTGGAACGGCTTCTGTCGGCGCCCAAGGTCAGCGAACAGGCGAGCGCGGCGCGATGACCTGCAAGGTCGCGGTCACGTTCGAGTACCCCGTGCGGGCGCCTGAGACGTGGCAGGGCGAGATTACGGCGATCGCTCCTGCCAAGGTGGTCTGGCGGGCCGTGCGCGCCGCCAAGCTGGCGCTCAAGCCTAATCAGTGGTCCTCGCTGGTGGTGGTCATTCTGGAACGGGCTGCGAGCAGGCCGCGGCAACTTCCTCGCCCCAAAGTGGCAATACACGCTGGTTCTGACGCTGGAACAGGCAAGCTATGACGACTCCGATCCTTCCGACCGTCCCGCCGACCGTCCCGACTGACGCCGTCGCCGAGATCATCCACGACACCCGCGCCGTGCAGGCGATCGAAGACAGTCTGCGCGCCGCCAACCAAACGCAGGCGCTGGCCAACTTCGCCAACGCGGCCACCGGCGTCTACGGCATCAGCGGCTCAGGCAAGTCCTCGCTCGCCGACACGGCGGCCGAGTTCGCCTGGGCGCAGTTCCACGCCACCTCGCTGTGCTACATGGCTGACCTGGGCGGCTTCGGGTCCAAGCGCATCTCGCTCGTGCGCCTGGGGATCATGCGCGTCTGGGATCCCCGCAATCACGTCAATCCCTTTGAGACCATGGAGCTATGCTCGCTCGGCGCCTGGCCGGAAACCATCGACGACCCGGAAACCGGCCGGGCCGCCCCGGATGTCCGCCTCATCCTGCCGCGCCGGCTTCGAACGACCCTCATCTGCCCGCAAGGTCATCACGTCGCCGTCTTCGACAACTCCGCCGAGCTGGCCGCCGCGCAGATCCCCTGCCCGACCTGCAAGGTCATCACCTCGATGGTCAACGGCACGACGACGCGGCACGTCGTGCGCCATCGCATGTTCAAGACCGTCGGCCACCGCATCTACGACTCGATGACCGAGCTGAACGACTGGGGCATGGCCGAGCTGGGGACGATGTCGGCGAGAGGGCAACTGCCCATCGGCAAGGAAGGCGGCTCGATGCTCGGTAGTGCCGACGCCTTGCGCCAGGGCGTGGTCGTCTACGGCGGCGGCAGCCCGGCGCAGGTCGGCTTCATGCAGAACCGCACCTACGGCTGGATTGCCAACATCCGTGCGATCCCCGATCAAGTCTTGCCGGCGACGCTGACCTTCGCCGTCGAGCAGGGCAAGGCCGACGACGACTCAGGTGGGGTGCCGATCCTCGGCCCGCAGATCGCCGGCAACGCGAGGACCGCCAAGGTGCCGCGGTGGGTGGGTAACTGCCTCCACGCCAGCCGCGAGCCGAACGACGAGGGCAACATGGTCCATCGTCTCTGGCTGACGACGCACCTGGACCGGCGCGACGTGCGCGCGATCCCCTACCTCGCCAAGCACCGAGGCATCCCGCTCGACATGCCGGATTATCTCGAAGATCCCTGGCACGGGGATAAGGCCACGCGCGACGCCCTCGCGTGGTCGGTCTGCTCGCTGGGGGTGTTCTACGGGCTGCTGCAGGCGCAGTTGACCAAGCTGGAGGCGGCTGACCGGGCGCGCTACCCGCAGGCGCCGGGGCTGTATGACAGCGCCGCTGCAGGGGACATCGACGAGGTCATGGGCGAGGTCGTCACGCCGAGCTTGCTGAACCTGCCGTCAGCCGGGCCGAGGATACCCGCCAGCGCCGGGCAGACGCTCGGGGCGCGGCGTGCGGCGCTCAGGATACCGGGGCAGCCGCCTGCGCCAGCCGCACCAGCACCAGCGCCAACGGCGACGACGCCAGCCGCGCCGTTAGAGCGTACGCGAGTGACGCCAGTTGGAGCGCCACCACCGCCAGCGCCGTCGCCGTCGCCGATTGTGGCACAGCTGGAGGCGAGCCTGAATGCCTTGCAGGCGGCGCCGCCGACCGCCCGCCCGATCCGCTTGCGGACACCGGGCGGGGTGCGGATGCCGGGTGTGCCGGGTGTGCCGGTCGCGCCCTCGACTGGCAACGCGGGCGCTGCAGCGTCTGCGGCCGGGGTCGGGTCGACCGCCGAAACGGCGGCGATGGCCCCGGTGCCTCCCCCATCGCCTGCGCCGACTGCAGCGGCGCCGTCACTGCGGCTGCCGGCCCGGCGCACGCCGCGACCACCGGTCTGATCATGGCGAGATCCTCTGTCATTCGCCGCTTCTTTACCTTCGTGGCTGCGCCATCTTGGAAGGCGTGCTGGTTGTGGACGGGCGCGCTTACAAAAGAGGGCTATGGCGTGTTCGCTGACGGCACTGGCTCGGGACGTTCCGCTCACAGGATCGCGTTCTTGTTGTTTGTTGGTCCTCTCGCGCCAAATGAGGTTCCAGATCACGAATGTGAAGTACGCAACTGTGTCAACCCGACGCACTTGGTACGCGCAACGCAATCAGAAAACGTGAACCGTTATCAACAGCGGAAGACACATTGTCCAAACGGTCATCCGTACTCCGGCGGCAACTTGTACTGTCGTCCGGATCGTAGTGCGCGTGAATGTCGCATCTGTAGAGCCGCTGCGTTTCGGCGGTATCAGCACAAACAGCAATGCAAGCCACTCAATCAACACAATCAACCAGAAGGAGTACTACCTTGACCGACATCAACAACCCCCTCGTCCCACCCGGCGGCGAAGAATGGCCCGAAGGCGATCTGCCCGAGCAGATGGGCGGGGTGCGCACCGTGCTCCTGCCTGGCCAATCGACCTTCCGCCTGCCTGGTAATCTTGAACAGCTCTGGCATAACGTCGCCATCGACGACAGCCGGCCGTATCTGCCGTCGGGGCAGATCAACCCGACCGGGCCGCTGGGGACGCGCCCTGACGGCACCAAGGGATCGCAGAAGATCCTGCGCAAGCAGCTCAAGTTCGACCGCAACAACCCACTGGTCGTCGAGGGCGGCAAGCAGGACGGCGAGCCGATGACCGCCACCTTCACGACCAACCCGCGCGCCCGCGGCAAGAAAGACGACCCGAAGACGGCCTTCATCTCCGACATCGCCTACCTGCTCGACATCAGCCTGCAGGATAAGTCCCGCCCGCGCTCGCCCGAGGAGGTCGTCGCGACCGTCAACCGCTACGCCGGCAAGACCATCCGGCTCGAACACGGCCTGACCGCGCAGTGCCGGCCTGACAAGGTGCGCTATATCCTGGTGGCCACCGCCGAGGGCGAAGCCAACATCGCCGACCCCACCGGCAAGAAGGGCTGCGGCGAGCGGTGGTACACCAAGCACTTCAAGAATCCCGAGAACGGGAGCTACGATACCGAGATCGCCTGCAAGTGCGGGATGCCGACGCCGGACGAGGCCGCGCAGGGCGCGCAGCCGGTGACGGTCGTGCTCAGGGGGTTCGAGAGTGTCGAGCGGTTCCTGCCGCCGCTGGCCGGGCCGGTGACGGGCGGAACGCCGACGCCGCTCAGGGCGAGCCTGCCGGGCGCGCCGGTGGATGCGACGATCCCGTTCTGAGGAAAGGATGACGATGTCCAGACGCCGTACACTCACCCCGATCGAAGCGATCGTCCAGTTCTGCATGCGTGGCCCGCTCAGTGAGGTCGAGCAGGCGCTTGGGATCGCCAAGGCGATCGTGACGACCCGGCAGACGGGTCAAGCGATGGCGCCCAGGGTGCGCCGGCCGCGTGTGGTGGGGGCTGGCGCGCAGGCGCCGGCTCTCGCGCCACTGCCGCCGATGCCGAGGCCACCCCGCCCGCTGGTGGGAACTCCGGACGCCACGGTCGCGCCGCCTACACCGCCCGCACCCCCACGCCCGCGCCGACGTCGTGGCCAGGGCAAGCCGCGCCCGAGCCGGGCGAGGCGGCAGGTGCATGTTGAAGGAGCGACGCCGAGTGCGCCTGTCGAGGCCGCCGTCGATCTCCCGCCGCTCCCCGATCAGGGCGATCCCTACGAGGAAGACGTCCCGCTGCCGATGGAGTAGACCACGATCATGCCCATCGATCGCAACCAAGTCACCCGCGAGCGCCAGCAGGCCCAGCGCGAGCTGCAGCAGCAGTTGCAGAAGTTCGCCCGCGATCTCTCGGCCGGCAAGACCGGCGTGGTCGACCGGTTCGGAGTCACGATCGCGCCCGGCACCTTCGTGCTCTATCGGCCGGCAGTCGATCTCATCTACGAGGTCGTGGATGTGGTGCCGGTGCTTGACATGAGCCGGCCGGCCGGGCATGTGACCATCAAGCTGGTGTGCCAGACGGACGTGGAGTTCGTGGCGGGCATCCGCGCGATGACCTTGGTGAAGTGCG
>JAZKIW010000124.1:0-35067 GCA_040384625.1 Pseudomonadota bacterium
AGGCCCTGGCGGTGCGCGATCCAGCCGATGTCGCCGGTGCGGTGGGCGCGCAGCAGCACCGTGTCGGCACTGCGCGGCGCTGCTGTGAGCACAAACTCGATGGTGGCCATCGAGGCCAGGAGTTCGCCCTGCGCTCCCGGGGGCAGCCGATCCAGCAAGGCAGTGACCTGGTCGCTCGACGCCCGTTCGAGCGGCGCGATCGCCGCACGGCCCCGCGCGGTGAGCGCAAGCACGCTGCGCCGCGCATCGGTGGCGGCGCGACTGCGGCGCAGCAGGCCCTGTGCAGCAAAGCGGCGCAGGATGCGGCTGACATAGCCGGCGTCGAGCGCCAGGTCGCGCACCAGATCGGTGGCCGCCAGGCCTTCGTGGTGGGCCAGTTCGAACAGCACGCGCGACTCGGTGAGCGAGAACGGGCTCGCCAGCAGGTGTTCGTCCAGCAACCCCAGCTGGCGTGTGTAGAAGCGGCTGAAGCGGCGCACGGCCGCCACGCCGGGCGTTGCGTGAGATGGTGTCGATTGCCCCATGGCCATGGCCTCCTCGGTCGCCATGGTGGCGACGAAACTTGACTCCGTCAAGTTTCTGGGTTCATCGCAACTGCATCAACTGGGCCGCCACGGCCGCCGCGATCACGGCCGGCTCCTTGCCCACCACGCCGGCCACCCCGATCGGGCAGCGCACCTGGGCCAGCTCCGATTCGCTGAACCCGCGCGCCTCCAGGCGGTGCCGGAAGCTGGCCCACTTGGACTGGCTGCCAATCAAGCCGATGAAGGGCAAGTCAGCCCGTTCGCGCTGGCGCTGCAGGCAGGCGGCCACGATGTCGAGGTCCTCGGCGTGCGAGAAACTCATGATCAGCACGCGCGAGCGCGGTGTCAGGTCGGAGACGGCGGCGTGCACCGGCGCCGAGTGTTCGATGCTGATCCAGCGTGGTAGTGCGTCCGGGAAGACCTCATCGCGGCTGTCGATCCAGTGCACGCGCACCGGCAGCGGCAACAAGGCATGGACGATCGCTCGGCCGACGTGCCCGCCACCGAACAGTGCCACCGGCAGGCGCCGCGCGTCAGCCTCGGCTTCCAGGCGCGCGCGCAGCGCTGCCGCATCCGCCGCCCCCAGCAGTGCGAAACGCAGGTGCACCACACCGCCGCAGCACTGGCCGAGCGAGGGGCCGAGCGCGAAGCGGCGCTGTTTGTCGACGGCCTGGCCCGACAAGGCGCGCCGCGCGATATCGATGGCCTCGAACTCCAGATGCCCGCCGCCGACCGTGCCGACGATGTCGGCGCCGGCGAAGACGCCCATCCAGGCGCCTGTCTCGCGCGGCACCGAGCCTTGGGTCGAATCGACTGTCACGAGCACGGCCGGCTCGTGGGCCAGGCGCTCGACCAGGGCGTCGATCAGCGCCTGGGTCATGGCATCAAAGCGTCACGGCTTCAGGTCGGCGGCCTTGATGGCCGGGCCCCAATCGGCCACCTGCCTGGCGACGAACTGGCTGAAGTCGGCACTGCCCATCTTCACCGTGGTGATGCCGAGTTCCTCGAAGCGCTTGACGATCGCAGGGTCCGCAACGATGTCGGCCAGCGCCTTGCCCAGCTTGTCGGTCACTTCCTTGGGCAGGCCAGCCGGCCCGGAGACGCCGAAGTAGTTCTCGGCCACCAACTGCGGCAGGCCGAGTTCGACCACCGACGGCACCTCGGGCAACAGCGGCGAGCGCGTGCGCGTGGTCACGGCCAGGGCCTTGATCTGGCCGGTCTTGACCATCGGCACGAAGGCAGTGATGACATCGATGCCGATCGGGATGGTGCCGGCGATCAGGTCGGTGGTCATCGGTGCGCCGCCGCGGTAGGGCACGTGGGTCATGTTCAGCTTCATCGCCGCCTTGGTCATCTCGCCGACGATGTGGCCGATCGACCCCGGCCCGCCGCTGCCGAAGCTGGTGCCGCCCGCGGCGAACCTGGGCAGGTCCTTCAGTGCTGCCGGGCCGGTTTTCGGGTTCGCCATCAGCAGCACCGGCGCGACGCCGAGCATCGCCACGTGCGTGAACTGGGCCACCGGGTCGTAGGGCGGCTTGGGCACCGTAAAGGGGCCGATGGACGTCGGCGTCGAGTTCGACAGCATCAAGGTGTAGCCGTCGGGCGCCGAACGCACCACGTCGAGGCCGCCGATCGTGCCGCCGGCGCCCGGCTTGTTGTCGACCACGACCGGCTGGCCCAGCGCCTTGGCCAGCGGCTCGGAGATCGCACGCGCCACGATGTCGCTGGCGCCACCAGCGGCAAAGGTGACGACGATGCGCACCGGCTTTTCGGGCCAGGCGGCGTGACCAGCGAGCGGCAAGGTGAGCGTCGCGAAGGCCAATGCGAGGGCGGCGCGATGTGCGGGCATGGTGAATGTCCTCAGTGGGGATGCGAGCGCGGTCGCAAAGGCCGTGCCTAACTGCCCCGGTAGGTGCTGTAGCTCCAGGGGCTGACCAGCAGGGGAACGTGGTAGTGGCCTGCCACATCGGCAATGCCGAAGTCGAGCTGCACCAAGTCGATGAAGGCGGGTTCTGGCAGGGCGACGCCGCGTGCTCGAAAGTAGGGCGCCACCTCGAACAGCAGACGGTAGCGTCCCACCGCCATGGCCGCCGCATCGAGCAACGGATCCTCGCTGCGACCGTCGTGGTTGAGGGTGAAGCGGCGCATGGTCAGCGCGCCGCCGTCCGCGGCGACTCGCTGCAGCGTGACCTGCATCCCGGCGGCCGCGCAGCCGTTGGCAGTGTCGAGAACGTGCGTGCTCAGGTGTCCCATCGGATGTATCGGCAGGTGGAATTTGGCAAAGTGTATACACATTGGCATACACGTCAACCCGGCGTGCCTGCGCTGAGGGGCATGGGGCCCCTGCATGGTGCAAGACCCAGGAAGCTGCTGCGCACGGAACTTGCACAATCCATGCACCGAAAAGCGCTCTCGCTGTCTGTCCACGGAGATCCCCATGCCGATGATGCTGGCCCGCCGGGCCCTGTTTACCCTGTCCCTGCTGTGCGCGGCGCCGCTCGCGGCGCAGGCCCAGGCCGTGACCCCGATCAAGTTCCAGCTCGACTGGCGCTTCGAAGGCCCCGCCGCCCTCTTCCTCGGGTCGGCCGCCAAGGGCTACTACAAGGCCGCTGGCCTGGACGTGACCATCGACGCCGGCAACGGCTCGGGCGGCACGGTGACGCGCGTGGCCTCCGGCACCTACGACATGGGCTTCGCCGACCTGGCCGCCCTGATGGAGTTCCACGCCAACAATCCCGACGCGGCGAACAAGCCGGTGGCCGTGATGATGGTCTACAACAACACGCCGGCCGCAGTGCTGGCGCTGAAGAAGAGCGGCATCACCAAGCCGGCCGACCTGACGGGCAAGAAGCTCGGCGCGCCGGTGTTCGACGCCGGCCGCAGGGCCTTCCCGATCTTCTCCAAGGCCAATGGCATCACCAATGTCACTTGGACCAGCATGGACCCGCCGCTGCGCGAAACCATGCTGGCGCGTGGCGACATCGACGCCATCACCGGCTTCTCGTTCACGTCGCTGCTCAACCTCGAGGCGCGCGGCGTCAAGGCCGAGGACGTCGTCGTCCTGCCCTTCCCCACGCACGGCGTGAAGCTGTACGGCAATGTGATCATCGCGACGCCGAAGATCATCAAGGAGAACCCGGCGGCGGTGAAAGCCTTCCTGCTCGCCTTCACCAAGGGCGCCAAGGAGGTGATGGCCAACCCCGATGCCGCGATCGAGTACGTCAAGGCACGCGACGGCATCATCAATGTCGAACTCGAGAAGCGCCGCCTGCGCATGGCCATCGACGCCGTGGTCGCCAGCCCCGATGCGCGCGCCGAGGGCTTCGGCCAGGTCCAGGGGCCGCGCCTGTCCCTGATGGCCTCCCAGGTGTCGGACGCCTTCGCGACCAAGAGCCGGGTCGATCCGGTCGCGGTGTGGAACGGGTCCTTCCTGCCGACGAGCGCCGAGCTGAACATCCTGCCGCCGGCGAAGAAGTGACGGCCTTCGTCGACTTCCAGAACGTCTGGCTGGCCTACAACGACGAACTGCTGAGCCAGGGCCAGTTCGCGGTCGAGGACATCTCGCTGTCGGTGACCGAAGGCGAGTTCATCGCCATCGTCGGGCCTTCGGGCTGCGGCAAGTCGACCTTCATGAAGCTGACCACCGGCCTGAAGATGCCGAGCAAGGGCTCGATCCGCATCGGCGGCCAGCCGGTCACCGGACCCTTGAAGATCAGCGGCATGGCCTTCCAGGCGCCGAGCCTGCTGCCCTGGCGCACGACCCTGGACAACGTTCTGCTGCCGCTGGAGATCGTCGAGCCCTATCGGTCGAACTTCAAATCGCAGCGCAAGGCCTATGCCGCCAAGGCGCGAGAGCTGCTGGCGAGCGTCGGGCTGGCCGGCATGGAGGACAAGTTCCCATGGCAGCTGTCCGGCGGCATGCAGCAGCGCGCCAGCATCTGCCGCGCCCTGGTCCATGAGCCGAAGATGCTGTTGCTCGACGAGCCTTTCGGCGCGCTGGACGCCTTCACGCGCGAAGAGCTGTGGTGCACCCTGCGCGACCTGCACGCGGCGCAGAAGTTCAACGTCATCCTGGTCACGCACGACCTGCGCGAAAGCGTGTTCCTGGCCGACAAGGTCTATGTCATGAGCCGCAGCCCGGGCCGCTTCGTGGTCCAGCGTGACATCGACCTGGCCAGGCCCCGCGACCTCGAAGTGACCTACACCCCCGCCTTCACCGACATCGTGCACGAGCTGCGCGGCCACATCGGGGCGGTGAGGAGAACATGACCCCCAGACCCACTTCGTTCGCAGCCCCCCGAGGGGGCGCCAATGCGCTTGGGGCGGCCCGGCGCGCATCGACATGAAAGTCAGCAAGACCTTCGAGCGCTGGTCGCCCTTCGTGCTCCTGGCTGCGGTGTTGCTGCTGTGGCAGGCCATCGTCGCCGGCTTCGGCATCGCTGAGTTCATCTTCCCCAGCCCCTGGCAGATCGGCCAGCAGTTCATCGAGTTCAGGGCGCCACTGATCGAGGCCGCCTGGAAGACCTTCTGGGTCACGATGCTCGGCTTCGGCCTGTCGATCGTGGTCGGCGTGCTGCTCGGCTTCCTGGTTGGCTCGTCGCGCCTGGTCTACACCGCGCTGTACCCGCTGCTGGTGGCCTTCAATGCGGTGCCCAAGGCCGCCATCGTGCCGATCCTGGTGGTCTGGTTCGGCATCGGCCTGGGCCCCGGCATCCTGACCGCCTTCCTGATCTCGTTCTTCCCGATCACGGTCAACATCGCCACCGGCTTGGCCACCCTGGAACCCGAGCTCGAGGACGTGTTGCGCGTGCTCGGCGCGAAACGCTGGGACGTCCTGGTAAAGGTCGGCCTGCCGCGCTCGATGCCCTACTTCTACGCCTCGCTGAAGATCGCCATCACCCTGGCCTTCGTCGGTACCGTGCTGGCCGAGATGACCGCTGGTGACTCCGGCATCGGCTACCTGATGCAGAGTGCCGCCTCGCAGCAGCGCATGCCGCTGGCCTTTGCCGGCCTGGTCACCATCGGCGCGATGGCGATGGCCATGTACGAGCTGTTCTCGTGGATCGAGAAGCGCACCACCGGCTGGGCGCATCGCGGGTCGCAAGCCACGTGACCTGGCACGGCCGGCTGGAACTGCACTACCTGCGCGACGGCGCGCGCACGATCGCGCACGATCGGCATGAGGGCCCGCTGCGCGTGTTGCAGCGCCTGTACCCCGAGGGTGCCGAGATCTGCCACCACGTGCTGGTGCACCCACCGGGCGGCATCGTCGGCGGCGATGTGCTCGAGATCGAGGCGACGCTCGATGCCGACACCCACGCGCTGATCACCACTCCCGGCGCAACGCGCTTCTACCGCAGTAACGGTCCGCAAGCGGCGCAACGTGCGGCGCTGCGCGTCAGCGATGGAGCGCGGCTCGAATGGCTGCCGTTGGAAACCATCGCCTACAGTGGCTGCGAGGCGGAGAACCGCGTCGAGCTCGACCTGGCAGCAGGCGCGGAAGCGATCGGCTGGGACGTCCTCGCGCTCGGCCTGCCGGCAGCGAACGAGGCCTTTGTCGCGGGCGCCTTCACCCAGCACCTGGCCCTGCCCGGTCGCTGGCTCGAACGCGGCCGCATCGCCGCCACCGATACGCGCCTGCTCGACTCGCCGCTCGGCCTGGCCGGCCATCGCGTGATGGCCACGGCGTGGTTTGCGAGCGGCTCGCCACTGACCGACGCCCGCCGCGAGGCCCTGCTCGAAGCCGCCCGCGATGGTGCGAGCACCTCTCCGCTCGCGGCACGCTGCGGCGTGACCAGTCCGCACGCGAGCGTGATCGTGCTGCGTGTTCTGGCCCCGAACGTCGAACCTGCAATGACCCTGCTGCAGCAGGTGCGAGCTGCCTGGCGGCAACAGGCCTGGGATCTGGCGGCCCACCCGCCGCGGATCTGGAAGACCTGAGCGCGTTGCGTCAGCCGACGGCGCCGGACGCCAGCACCACGGCGATGACCAACACGGCGGCAGCGGCCCAGGCGCCGGCACGCGGCCCTTCGCCCGCGCGGGGCAGGTGGACGTCGGGATCGGGTGGCAGCGTGTTCATGACGCTTTCTCGAGCTCGGCCATGCGCGCCTGCAGCGCGCGGCGCAGGTTGGCGTCGGCGGCCTTCTCGGCGATCGGCACCAAGGCGCGCAATTGCGCCACGCGCAGCGCGTCGTCGGCCTTGACCTTGACGTCGGGCTCGACGCCACGCCCTTCCCAGTTCGTCTGAGTGATCGGGCTGATCGCGCGACCGGTGGCCACGAACATGCGGAAGTGCGCGCCGACCTTGCGCAACTCGCCCGGATGCGCCCCGCCGCCGGTGGTCTCGCCGATGATCGTCGCGCGCTTTAGGTTCTTCAGGTTATAGCTGAACTCCTCGGCGCCGGAAAAGGTGCGGTTCGAGGTCAGCACATAGACCGGCTTCTTGCCGCCGAAGCGCTTGCCCGGCACCCAATCGAGCGACCAATATTGGGTAGTGCTGTTCTCTGGGCGAAAGTAGAGATCGTTCAGGTGGGTCCGCTCGTCGAGCAGGTAACTCGTCATCAGGGCCACCGTCGCAGGATCGCCGCCGCCGTTCCTGCGCAGGTCAACGATCAGGGCCTCGGTGTGGGCCACCAGGTTCATCGCCGAGGCGATGGCGTCGCCAGCCCACTCGGCGTTGGCAAAGCCGCGCAGGTCGATGTCGCCGATGTTGCCCGGCAGGCGTTCGACGCGCTCGACGCCGAAGTTTCGGCGCTGTTCGTCGGCGCGGAAGCGCTCGATGTCCTCGTCGGCCAGCCGATCGTTGGCCTTGGCTTCGGGCACCGGCGTCTCGCTGTGCATCACGCGCAGATGCTTGTCCTTCGTCACCTCCTGCAGCGTGTCGGTGAGCCGGGCGGCAAAGGCCTTCGGATCGTCGGCCGCGTCGAGCACGCGCGCCTGCTGCGGATCGCGCAGCGCGGCCTCGACCTTGCGGGCCACGTCGGGGAAGACATAGCGCTCGTGCATCGCCCGGATCGTGTTGTCGACCACCTGGCGCCGCGCTGTCGAGTCGAAGGCGGGTGCCTGGGCCCAGGCCAAGGTCGCGGCCAGCAGGCCGGGGGCAAGCAGACAAGGTGCGAACTTCATGAGCAAACGTCGGAAAGTCAGGATGTCCTGTATTTTCCATCGGCCATCGCTGCGACTTACGGCGCTTTGGTGGCAGCGAGCCAGCATCCGACTGCGTATAGTGCAGTGATGGACAGAATCGACCACGCAATCCTCGATCGCCTGGCCAGCGACGGCCGGGCCAGCTTCCGCGAACTCGCTGACCTGGTCCACTTGAGCCCGAACGCTGTCGCCGATCGATTCCGACGCTTGCTGGCCGATGGAACCATCAGCCACATCCGCGCCACGCTGAACCCGGCCGCCTTCGGCCGAACCGTCGAAGCTCAGATCGAGGTCAAGCTCCAGTCGGACACGCCGGCCACCGACTTCGAGGCCTCACTGCGTCATCTGCCCCAGGTGGTGAGCGCGACCCTGATGACCGGCTCGTTCGACTATGCCGTTCGTGTGGCCTGCATCGACCGCGACGATCTCGTCAGCGTCACCGAAACCCTGCGCCAGAAGGCCGGCGTGCGCGAGACCTACACCCGACTCGTGCTGCGCGAAGTGCGCCTGAGCGGGCCAAGTCCATGAACACCGAACTGCTCCATCGTCATCGGCGCCGGCCAGGCAGGGCCTGCCCTGGCGGCGCGCTGCAGCCGGGAGTTCCTGCGCACTGCAGTGATCGAGCGCGGCGAGTTCGGCGACACGTTCGTCAACGTCGGCTGCGTGTCGACCAAGACCCCGGTGGCTAGCGTGCGGGGGCGTGCGCATCGCTGAAGCGGGGCCGGGGGCCTGTTGTTACCCCGCAAAGCCAATCTCTGCCAAGCCCATGCAGCCGGGTTCCAGTACGAACACCGCGCCCGCCAGTGCCGGGGCGTAGCCCGGTACGGGCGCGGCCGGTGCGATGGTCGTGACGTACAGCCTGTCCATGCGTGCCCCCCCGAAGGCACACATCGAAGGCTTCGCCGCCGGCACCGCAATCGAACGATCCAGGCAACCTTCGGGCGTGAAGCGGTGCACCAGTCCAGCGTCGTTACCGCAAATCCAGTAGCCACCTTGCGCATCGACTGCCGCGCCATCCGGCCGGCCCGGATAGGAAGCAAAATCGATGAACAGGCGCCGGCGGCGCGGCACGCCGTCGTCAGCCAAGTCGAACGCCCACACCTTCTGCACGCTAGGGTGAGAGTCGGACAGGTACATCACGCGACCGTCCGGGCTGAAGGCCAGCCCGTTGCCGGTGAGCAGACCGTCGATGCCGCTGGCCTGAAGCCCCGTTGCATCGCAACGCCACAGCGCGCCGGCCGCCTTGTTCGCCGCCATGTCGCGCACCATGCTCGTCACCCAGAAGCGGCCTTCGCGATCCGTGCGCCCATCGTTGAATCGCATCGAGGGCTGGGGGAAATCGATCCCGTGCATCAGGTGCGCGACGAGAACGCCGCCATCGTCCGGCCGCAGATGGAACAGGCCTGTCTCCATTGCTGCTAGCAGGCCCCCCTTGGCATGCAGCGCGATGCACCCGATGCGCTCGACCGTCGGCCACGCTCGGTGAGAACCGTCATTGCTGAAGCGGTGGACAGTGCGGCCCTCGATGTCCACCCAGTACAGCGCCGATTCGGTGGGACTCCATAGCGGGCTTTCGCCAACCTGGCAGCGGGCGCTGCACAGGATATCGACGGTCGGAGCAGTCATGGTCGCGCTGTGGTTGAAACCGACAGCATGCCGGTCCGGAGACGCCCCGCGCCCGCACCCGCGCGTACCCGCCCCGCCACTTCGGTGGCGGGGTCGACTGCCAGCGCATAGGGCGGCTTCCAGGGCGACGCATCCCGGCTCTCCGACCGCCACGCGACTGGCACGCCGTCTTGCAGCGAACCGTCGTCGCGCAGCACGCCCTGGCCCAGGCGGCGCACGAGCTTGGCAGAGGGCAGCGAGGGTGGTGTTTCCCAGGCATTCGACTCACTGAGTATGTCGGCGCGGTGACCGATGCCAATCGAATAACCGAAGCTGGCTGCGTCATGAACGAGGTACAGGTTGTTGAGCAAATGCACCTGGCCGAAGCGCACGCGCGGCGAGCGCTCCTTCGTCTGCTCCCAGAGGTTGTGATGGAAGGTCACCTTCAGGCGGCCTTCGTCTTCCAGATGGCGGTCGCTGCCGCCGACGAGGCTGGTCTTGTCGTGCGCGCGGAAGTGACTCCAGCTCACCGTCACGAAACTGGCGCCGCGGGTCATGTCGAGCAAGCCGTCGTGGCGCTGCATCGGGCGGCCGAAGCGGTGCGGCTCGCTGTCGTCGGCCCGGTCGCCGTCGTCGAAGGTGCAATGGTCGATCCAGACCCGCGTGGCCCCGCGCAGGCCGAGGTTGTCGTAGTCGGAGTTCCAGTTGCCTTGGGCGCTGTCCAACGGATCCCAGGCCGGGAAGTGGTCGTAGGCGTCGAGGAAGTGGAGGTTGCGCAGGATCACGTCGCTCACCTGGTCGAGCAACAGACCGCCGTTGATGATCTGCGCGCCCGCGCCGACGCCGATCAGCGTCGTGCGCGACGGCACTTTCAGCACCACGCGCGCAGCCTGCGCCCCTGCCGAACGTGCGCGTGCGTCCTCCAGCGCGCCTGCGGGCGCACGCCGGCCCCAAGTGGCTGGGTCGTAGGCGACCTCAAAGGCTTCCCAGCTGAAGGCCGGGTCGCGGAAGGCCTCGGCGTCGAGCGGCTTGCCGGCGTCATCCGTGCTCAAGTCAATGCGGCCGATGAGCTTGACGATGCGCGGGCGTGCATGCGGCTGCAGCGCCGCCGCCAACTCGGCGCGATGGCGCACCACGTGCACGTCGCCAGGCACCGCGTCGGCACCGCCGCGCGTGCCGCCTTCCATCGAGGCCCAGCCCTCGCCGCTCGCCAGCACCTCGCGCGCAATGTCGGCGGGCAGAGCGCGGTTCGCATGGTCCAACAGGCGGTTGGACGAAGCATCGAAAGGCCGGCGCGACGTCGATGCTGCCCAACGCGCTATGTGCGGTCCGAGCGCGCTGTCGCGCACGAGCGCCTGGCCGTTGGGCGACACCCCCGGCCGCCACTGGCCCGGCGGCACGCCTTCGTCCCAGGCGCGGCCCAGGCTGGTGCTGCCGTCGGCCACGCCGGGCTCGGCAACGAAGCGGCTGCGCTGCACCAGAAAGCCCAGCGGAACGGCGGCCGGCGTACTCGGAGCAAGCACGTAGCCACCGCGCCCGGGGGCGATGCGGCCAGCTCTGCTGACGAGGGTGCTGTCGTCGATCACCAGCGTCGCGTTGCCGAACACGAAGTCCAGGTCGCCTGCGATCAGGCCGCCACGCACGAACACGCGCGCGGGTGCCCCGGGAGCTCCGGGAGGTCGCTTGACGTAGAACGTGTCCTGGTGCGAGACGAGGCGCACGTCCTCGAGCTGGATCCGGTCGGCCTGTGTCATCAGCGCGACGGCCTGCGCGCCCTCGGCCGGGGCCGCGGTTTCGGCGGCGTCGTTGGCGATCGTCAGGTGCGCGAGCAGCGTGTCGGCGCTGGCGATGACCGCAGTGGCACTGCCCGAGGTGCCGTGTGTGGCCGCGGCTAGATTGGGGTGGCAGGGCTGTGCGGCATCGACACCGGGCCGCTTGGGCAGACCGTTGAACCGGCCGTCCACCAGCGTCACAGCGTGCGCATCGCCGGGCGTGCCGTAGAGCGTGATCGGCGGCTTGCCTTGCACGCACAGCGGGCCGCGATAGCTGCCGGGTCGGACATGGATGAACCAGCGGCGCGCGCCGTCGCCACCGGCCGCGAGTGATGGCACCGCATCGACGGCGTTCTGCACGCTGCGATGGGTGCCGCTGCCGTCGGCCGCGACGACGAAGTCGGCGCGCCAGCGACGCGCGACCACGGCGGCCGGCTGCCACGGCGACGGTCCCTGCGCGAGGTAGTCGGCGACGCCAGGGCGCACCGCGTCGGCGCCGACGCACGGGGCCGATGCGAGCAGCAGCGTCCATGCGAGCAGCGCGCGGGTCATGCTTCGTCCAACGACGCCAGGTAGAGCGCCGACGTCGCAGTCGTGCAGCGTCACGAAGTCAAGGGTGCGAACGGTGTGCTTGCTCACAGCCTGACTACTTGATGCGCTTGAGCAGCGCGTTGCCCTCGTCGACGAGCCGGCGCGCAGCCTCGGCATCGGTGGTCTTGGCGTAGGCCACGGTCTCGAACACCTCGCGCATGAAGCGGTGCAACCGCGCGTGCTCGAACAACGGGTTGGGTAGGCCGATACCCAGCGCGCTGCGGCGCTGGCGCTGGATCTGTTCGTGCGCCTTCAGCTCCAGGGGCGGCAGTCCGTTGCTGCGCATGAGGGCCTCGAACGGCTCGCGCGCCGCGGGCACGCCGCGCGTGCGGCCGAGCAGCTTGGCGGCCTCGGGGTCAGCCAGCAGGTGACTCACCAGCTCCGCGGCCAGCTCGGCCTGCTTCGTGTTACGGCCCAGCGCGTACATCAACGAGGGGCGGCCGAACATGCCGCTGTCCTGCGCGCCGGGCAGCGTCAGGAAGTCGCCGAGCACCAGCTGTTGTTCCGCCTTCAAGGTCGAGCCACGCAGTCCGATCACGGAGTCCCAGGTGTAGTTGCCGGCCCAATGGCCGAGCGACCAGTCGGGCTGCTGCTCGGTCGGCTTGTCGGCGCCGCCTAGGCTGGCGCGCAGCGGCAGCGGTGTGCCGACGTGGCGCGCGATGACCTGGCGGTAGGTCTGCACCCACAGCAGCGCCGCCTCGGCGCTCATCCCCACGCGCGGCTCACTCGGATGCACGTAACCGACGCCGTGGCGTTGCTGCACATGGGTCTGCGCGAGCAAGATCATGTCGTAGAGCTCGCCGTCGAGCGGGTACCAGCGCTCGCCGAGCTTGCGCAGGAACACGTCGCCGCAGCCGAACAGATCGTCCCACGTGCGCGGCAAGGCCAGGCCTGCCTGGGCGAAGGTGCTCGCGTTCCACAGGAAGATGCGCGCGGTGTACGACACCGGCAGCGCGTTGAGCTTGCCGCCCACCTGGCCGAGGGCGAGGTCGTCGGGCTTGAACTGTGCGAGCGGCAGCCGCGCTGACTGCGCGTTGAGGTCGATGAAGCCATTGCCGCGCTTGCTGAACATCGCCAGCCAGGCCCAGTTGATCTGCATCACGTCTGGCTCGGAGCCACCGGCCACCTGCGCCGTGAGGCGCTCCAGGTAGCCGTTGAAGCCCATGTACTCGGCCTTGACCTTGACGCCGGGGTGGCGCGACTCGAACAGCGCGATGGCCTTGAGCGTGGCCGCGTGGCGCGCCGCGCCACCCCACCAGGCCATGCGCAGCACGCGCGGGCTCTGCGCATGCACCGCGGGTGCGGCCAGCGTGGCGCCGGCGACAGCGGCCAGCAGGCGGCGACGATTCAGCACAGGCGCGCGCCGCCGGCAGCGTCAAACAGGTGGCCGGCGCCAAGCTGAAGGTGGAAGGAGTGGGTCGCGCCACGCACCGCGCCATTCAGCGTTTGCAACTCTTCGGCGGGCACGCGCGCGGTCATTGGCAGGTCGCCGAGGCTGAAGTGCACGAAGCCCTCGTTGCCCATGTGCTCGACCGAGCGCAGCACACCGGCCACCGGCACCGAGCGGCCGTCGGCGCGCGGCGCAAGGCCGATGTGCTCGGGCCTCAGGCCGAAGCGCACGGCCCGGCCCCGTGCGGCCTGCTGCAACGCTGCGGTCTGGGCCTCGGGCAACGGCAGCCAGGAACTCGCACCGGCTGCCTCTTCGGCGCGCAGGCGCAACCCGGTGCGTCCGGCCTCGTCCGCCAACTCGGCGGCGTGGATGTTCATCTCCGGGCTGCCGATGAAGCTGGCGACGAAGGCGTTGGCCGGCCGGTCGTAGAGCGCAGTAGGCGTGTCCACCTGCTGGATCACGCCTTCCTTGAGCACGCAGATGCGCTCGCCCATCGTCATCGCCTCGACCTGGTCGTGCGTGACGTACACCACCGTGGCTGGCTGACCCTGCTCGCGCAGCGTGCGGTGCAGATCCGTGAGGCGCACGCGCATGCTGGCGCGCAGCTTGGCGTCGAGGTTGGACAGCGGCTCGTCGAACAGAAAGACCTCGGGCTTCTTGACGATCGCCCGGCCCACCGCCACGCGCTGCGCCTGGCCGCCCGAGAGCTGCTTGGGGTAGCGGTCGAGAAGCGCCTCCATCTCCAGCAGCATGGCAGCATGGCGCACGCGTTCGTCCACCTCGGACTTGGCGACGCCGGCCAGCTTCAAGCCGAAGGCGAGGTTGTCGTACACCCGCATGTGCGGGTACAGCGCGTAGTTCTGGAACACCATCGCAATGCCGCGCTCCTTGGGCCGCAGCTCGTTCACGCGCTTGCCGCCGATGTGCAGCTCGCCGCCGGTGATGCGCTCCAGCCCGGCGATCATGCGCAGTAGCGTGCTCTTGGCGCAGCCACTGGGGCCGACGAAGACCATGAACTCGCCGTCGCGCACCTCCAGGTCCACGCCGTGCACGGCCTTGAAGCCGTTGGGGTAGGTCTTCTCGATCTTGCGCAGGCTGAGGTGGGCCATCGGAATTCAGCCTTTGATGCCGGAAGAGGAAGCGCCTTCAATGAAGTGCCGCTGGGCCATGAAGAAGACTGCGACGCTGGGAATCAATGCCACCACCGAGATCGCAATGACGTTGGCCCACTCGACTTCCTCGGTGGCGCCGATGCTCATCTTCAGCGCCAGCGACACCGGGTACTTCTCGACCGACGAGAGATAGACCAGCGGACCCATGAAGTCGTTCATGGTCCAGATGAACTGGAACACGATGACCGAGATGATCGCGGGCTTGAGCAGCGGCACGATGATGTGCCACAGCAGCTGCAGCGGATTGCAGCCGTCGATCACCGCGGCTTCTTCCATGTCGCGCGGGATGCCACGCAGGAACTGCACCAGCAGGAAGACGAAGAAGGTGTCGGTGGCGAAAGCCGAGGGCAGGACTAACGGCAAGTACGTGTCGAGCCAGCCCAGCTCCTTGAACATCAGGTACTGCGGCAGACGCAGCACGATCAGTGGCAGCATCATGGTGCCGATCATGATCGCGAAGAGAATCTTCTTGCCCCAGAACTCGAAGCGCGCGAAGGCGTAGGCCACCAGCACGCAGGACACCACGGTCACCGCAATGCGCGGGATCGTGATGAGGAAGCTGTTGGCGAAGTAGGTGGCGAAGGTGTATTCGGTGCTCGTCTTCCAGCCCTTGGCGTAGGCGCCGAAGTCGAAGCGATCGGGCCAGAAGCCGACCTCGCTGAAGATCTGCGCGTTGCTCTTGAACGAGGCGCCCACCAGCCACAGCAGCGGGTAGAGCATCAGCACCGCCACGGCCAGCAGCAGCGTCGTGCGCACGAGCGTCTGCGCGCGGCTCGAGTGATCGTCGAATGCTGCGCTCACTTGTGTGCTTCCTTCTCGCCCGCATAGAACACCCAGTAGCGGCTGCTCCAGAAGCTGATGGCACTCAAGGCGGCGACGAGCGCAAGCAGCACCCAACTCAAGGCCGAGCCGTAGCCGAGGTTGAAGAAGCGGAAGCTCTGGTCGTAGATGTACAGCGCCAGCACGTAGGTGCTGTTGAGCGGTCCGCCCTCGGTGATCATGTACGGGCTGTTGAACTCCTGGAAGGCGTGCACCATCTGCATGATGAGGTTGAAGAAGATCACCGGCGTGATGAGCGGCACCGTGATGCGCCAAAACTGCTGCGTGCGCGAGGCACCGTCGCACTCGGCGGCTTCATAGAGAGAGGTCGGCACGTTCTGCAGCGCCGCCAGGAAGATCACCATCGCCGAGCCGAACTGCCAGGTGAACAGCAGCACGATGGTCCACATCGAGTAATGCTCGTCGGCCAGCCAGGCGACCGGCTCGAGGCCCAACTTCACCAGCACCAGGTTGACCAGCCCGTACTTTGAGAAGACGAAGCGCCACAGCACCGCCACCGCGATGCTGCCGCCCAGGATCGACGGCAGGTAGAACGCCGAGCGAAAGAAGTTGATGCCGCGCAACCTGAAGTTCAGCACGTGCGCGACGAACAGGGCGAAGCCCACCCGCAGCGGCACGGCCAGCACCGCAAACCAGAGCGTCACGCCCAGGCTCTTGCGGAACAAGGGGTCGTCGCCGAACAACTCGCGGTAGTTCTGCAGGCCCACCCAGACCGGCGGGTCGATGATGTCGTACTGTGTGAAGCTCAGCGCGAAGCTGGTGACAAAGGGGAAGAGCTTGAACAGCAGCACCCCCAGCACGAAGGGCAGTGCGAACAAAAAGCCGAGCCTTTTATCCTCGTACATGCTGTAAGCCAAGCTTCCCGCCACGTATCCGGCTTTGCCGGTCCGTCAGCGGACGGCTCCCCTCGGGGGTAGCGAGCGCGGGCGAGCTTGGGGGCCCCATTCAGAACTTGTACTCCGCAGTGAACCGGTAGGCGCGGCCCAGCACGTCGGTGCTGCTTGTGAGGTAGCCGTTGTAGCCGTTGTGGTTGGTCAGCGGCGGGTTCTCGTCGAACAGGTTCTGAATCCCGAAGCCGAGCTTCAGGTTCTTGACGCCGCTGTAGACCATGGCCAGGTTGTACTGCTCGTAGCTCTCCACCTTACGCCGGCCGGTGGTGCCCGCCCCGATGCGCGCCGGCAGGTTCTGGTCCCAGAACGCGCTCTGGTAACGCTGCGACAGCTGCGCCGACCACGGGCCCGACGTCCAGCCGATCGATGCGGTGTGGCGCCAGCGATTGTTGAACCCGCGCGTGGCGTTCGACAGGCCAGCATTGGGGTTGACTGGTACCACGTCGTTGTACATGCCGAGCGCCGACACCCATCCGCCGCCGTTCACCTCGGGCGTGCGCGCTTCCCACTTCAGCAGGTAGGCGATGTCCAGGCCGAAGTTGAAGCGATGGCCGGCCTGCGGCTGGAAGGCGTAGGCCAGACTAACGTCGAGACCCGAGCCGCGCAGCGCGCCGAGGTTAGTGGCGGTGTTGGTCAACGCGTTGATCGACAGGGTGCCGTCGGCTTCTCGGCTGAACAGGTGCTCGTACAGTGCGTAGTTGTTCATGATGAACGTGATGCCGCGATTGCCGATCACGTCGTCGATCTGGGTCTGCCAGTAATCCACCGAGGCCGACAGGCCCTGCGCCGGCTCGACAGCGAAGCCGATCGTGAAGCTCTTGCTCTTCTCGGGGCCGACGTTGGCGTTGTTCGGCACCTTGGTGATCTGGAACCGGTTGGTCATGTTGCAGACCTGTTCAACGGTGTAGCCGGTCGCCGGGGTCTCGACGCCGCCGACGTTCGGGCACAGCAGCGGGTCATCGAAGCTGGTCAGCGCTGTCAGCTCGGTCTCCTTGCTGTAGATCTCGGGCAGGGCTGGCGCCCGGAAGCCGGTGTTGGCCGAGCCGCGCAGCACGAAGGACTTCACCGGCTGCCAGCGGAACGCGAGCTTCGGGTTGATCGTGTTCTCGCCCAGGTCCTTGTAGTTGTCAGTCCGAACCGAGGCGTTGAGCGACAGGGTCTTGGTGACCGGGAACTCCATCTCGGCAAAGGTCGAGTAGATGTCGCGGTGGATTTTGTTGCTGCTGCTCGTGCGCGCGCCTGCGGCCTGCGTGTCACCGCCCAGGATATCGATCTGGTTGTTCAGCGAGGCCAGCGGGTCGTTGCTGGCCAGGCCGATGGCCTCCCAGCCATCGCGGCGCGCTTCGACGCCAGCGGCGAACACCACGTTGCCGCCGCCCAGGGTCCAGAGCTCCTTGTTGACCGTGAAGTCGGCGCTGGTGTTGGTGCCCTTGTGCACGCGGAAGACCTGGCCGTCGATCGACGCCGCGTTCAGCACCGCCATCCCCGCCGCGTTCTGGTAACCGAAAGGGTTCAGCGCCGGGTTCAGGAACAGAGTTGTGCCCGTGGCGCCGACGGTGGCCGTGCCGGTGACGCTGACCCAGCCGGCACCCGCCTTGGTCTCGCGCTCGGACCAGCCGTGGTTCAGGCCCGCGGTGTAGTCCCAGCCGCCGAGGTTGCCCTCGAGCGCGAGCACCATACGCTGGTTGGTGTGGTAGTCCTCGCGCTCGCGCGGGCCCAGGTCGGCCACCGACCATTGCACATCGATCGGTCGGCCGCCCAGGGCCAGGGGCGTCGTGGACGCGCCAATGGCCGTGGGCAGGGGCACGATGCCGTTGCCGGGGTAGTACGGGTGCGTATTGGTCAGCCGCACCGTCACCGGGATCGACTGGTTGTTCTGCAGCACCATGTACTTGCCGAGGTTGTACTCGAGGCTCAGTGTGTGGTTGCCGCCCAGTCGCAGCTGGCCCTTGGCGTACGCGGTCAGCAGATCCTGGCCGTTGCCGAAGGCACGGTTCTCCTCGTCCTGGTTGGTGAAGCAGGTCTCGCGCCCGCCCGAGGTGCTGGGCACCGAGTACGGTGGCAGGCAGCCGGCGTCGTAGTACGGGTTCCAGCGCAGCGTGCGCTGCGCGACCACCGGGTTGGTCGGGTCGGTGAAGTTGCCCGGCACGGCGTTGGTGCCCTGTCCGATCGAGGTGATGCCCAGCGAGCTCAGGACCGTGGGGTCCGTCAGCTCGGGCCGGTCTTCGCGCAGCAGGATCTTGCGCTTCTGCAATTCAAGGGCGCCATAGACGTTCCAGCCGTCGCGCGCCAAGTTGCCGACGCCGGCGAGGGCGCCGATGCTGCCCTCTTTGCCGCCGCCGTCACGCGTCGGCACCAGGCCTTCGGCCTTGAGTGTCAGGCCGGTGAAGCTGTGGTGCGTGTAGAAGGCTTGCACCCCGGAAATCGCGTCCGAGCCGTAGGCCGAGCTGGCGCCGTCACGCAAGATGTCGATCCGGGTCATGGCCATGCGTGGCATCACGTTGACGCTGACGTACTGGTTGACCAGCGGCTCCTTGGCCAGGCGGCGGCCGTTCAGCAGGGTCAGCGTGCGCATCGGGCCAAATCCTCGCAAGCTGGTCACCGGCCCGGCCGTACCGGCAAAGCTGCCCAGCGAGTTGGCCTGCGGCAGTTCGAGCATGAAGTCCCGCAGCTCGGTGTGACCGCGCAATTGCAGGTCTTCGGAGCGCACGGTCGTCACCGGTAGCGCGCCCTCGTCAATAAAGCGCTTGATGATCGAGCCCGTGATCTCGATGCGTGTCGTGGCATCGGCCGACTGCGCCTGAGCGAGCGACACGAATGCGGGCAGGCCAAGGATGGCCAGCATCACGGCCGAGGGCCGGACGCGCAGGCGGTGGGTGGTGTGCATATCGGTCTCCTCCGAGGATTGGTTGGCGTTTTGGCTGCGGCCGTCTGATGGGTCAGGCACTGGCCTGCTTCATGCGCTCGCGGCTGTTGTTGAGGTGCAGGAACATCGCGGCCCGAGCCGAAGAGGCATCGGCCCGGCGAATCGCATCGAGCACCGCGCGGTGCTCCAAGGCGGTGATGTCCTTGTTCGAACGCAGCTGCGGCGAAGGTTCACCGAAGCGAGGACCCTTCGCCCCTTTCTGTGACTTGACGGCTGCGCCGCCGCGCTTGCCGGTGCGCGCAAGCTGGCGCGGAATGGTCGCACTGGACAGCGAGCGGAGCACATGCGCGAAATACTCATTGTTGGTGGCTCGGGCAATCAGCTCATGGAAGCGGTAGTCCGCCTCGGCCGTACCTTCTCCGGTGGCGAGCTGTGCCTCGAAGTCATCGAGCGCGCGCTCCATTTCGGCCAGCTGTTCCCCCGTTCGCCGTTGCGCCGCCAGTGCGGCGGCATCCGATTCGAGGCTCAGTCGAAGCTCGAGCATCGCGAGCTTGTGTTGCAGCTTCAGCGTTTCATCGGCGGGCGCGTGCAGCAGCGACGAGTTCGGCTGCGGCGCTAGGACAAAGCTTCCGATGCCTTGGCGTGTCCGCACCAGCCCATTGGCCTGTAGGCGAGACACAGCCTCGCGAACGACGCCCCGGCTGACTCCGAACTGCCGCATCAGCGCCGGCTCCGTCGGTACGCGGGCGCCGGGCTTGAGCGAACCGCTGCTGATCAGTTCGGTGACACCGTCGACGACGCGCTGAGACAGGGTCGTCACGCGGCCGGGGAGAGGCTCGCCAAAGGCCAGATGGGATTCGGATGGCATAGTCATCAGACGACAGACTTCATGCCGCGCAGTGTAATGAGCCAGTGGGAACTTCCACATCCCGCATTCATGCTCGTTTTCCCTAGACAATTTGAGTTGTATGCGCCGCCTGTCGTACACTCTAATCATCAGACGACTAATGAGTACGAACCTGATGATCAAGATTGAAAGCGTGCGGGCCATCGAATTCACCCACCCCACCCGGCGCTCGGTGGACTCGGCTGGTCACTCCCACCCCGGCCCGCTGGGCGTGGGGCGCCAGGTGCTGCTCACCATTCGCAGCACCGATGGCGTCGAGGGCCACTGCTTCGCCCCACCGCAGGTGGTGCGCGCGCACGTCCTCGATCAGTTCGTGCGCCGCGTGCTCGTCGGCGCCGATGCCATACAGCGCGAAAAGCTGTGGTGCGAACTGGAACACTGGCAGCGCGGCAGTGCCGGGCAATTGACCGACCGCGCACTCGGTGCGGTCGACAGCGCCTTGCACGACCTCATCGGCCGTACGCTCAACGTGCCGGTGTACCAGTTGCTTGGCGGCTATCGCGACAAGGTCCCGGCCTACGGCAGCACGATGTGTGGCGATGAACTCGATGGCGGCCTGTCTTCGCCGCAGGAGTACGCGGACTTTGCCGTCAGGCTCGTAGAGAAGGGCTACAGGGCAATCAAGATCCACACGTGGATGCCGCCGGTTCGGTTCGCACCCGACACTGGGATGGATATCAAGGCTTGCGAAGCCGTGCGCAAAGCCGTCGGTCCAGACATCGCATTGATGCTCGACGGCTACCACGAATACAGCCGCACAGATGCGTTGCGCATCGGCCGCGCGCTCGAAGAACTGAAGTTCACCTGGTTCGAAGAGATGATGAACGAACAGAGCATGGCCTCGTACGTCTGGCTGGCAGACCAGTTGCGCATACCGCTGCTGGGGCCCGAGAGCCTGTCGGGCAAGCACTACGCGCGCGCCGACTGGGTCAAGGCGGGAGCGAGCGACATCCTGCGCGCCGGCGTCAATGGCTGCGGCGGCATCGGCCCGACAATGAAGGTGGCCCACTTGGCCGAGTCCTTCGGCATGAGCTGCGAGATCCACGGCAACGGCGCGCCCAACCTGGCCGTGTGCGGAGCGATCCGCAACGGCCGCTGGTACGAGCGCGGCCTCCTGCACCCTTTCCTTGACTACGACGAGGTGCCGGCCCACCTGAACGCGATCGTGGATCCGATGGACGCCGACGGCAACGTGGCCCTGCCGCAAGGCCCGGGACTCGGCGAAGACATCAACCACGACTACATTGCGCGCCACACGGTCGCAACGTACTGATGCCACTGCGCCGCGCACTGGTCACGCTGACGCTGGCCCTGCCGCTTCACGCCGGCGCAGCCACGGTCTTCCTCGTCGGCGATTCGACGATGGCGCCCAACACCGGCTACGGCGACGCACTCTGCCAGCGCCTGACGCCGGCGCTCGACTGCGTCAATCTCGGCCGCGGCGGACGCAGCACGAAGAGCTACCGCGCCGAAGGCTTGTGGGACGTGTTGCTCGCCCGACTGAAGTCGGGCAGCGGCCCCGCGCACGTGCTGATCCAGTTCGGCCACAACGACCAGCCCGGCAAGGCCGAACGCACGACGAACCTGGCCACCGAATACCCGGCCAACCTGGCGCGCTATGTCTCGGAAGTACGCGCCGCGGGCGCGACGCCGGTGCTGGTGACGCCACTCGCCCGCCGAACGTTCGATGGCCCCCGCCTCACCGACGGACTGCAGCCGTGGAGCGAGGCGATGCGCCGCGTCGCACGCGCGCACAACGTGCCGCTGATCGACCTGCATGCGCTCAGCATGGCCGCCGTGCAGCCGCTGGGCCAGGCCGGGGCCGACGACCTGGCCGAGGCGCCTCCCGGCGACCGCCGCTTCGACCGCACGCACCTCGGCGAACTTGGTGCGTGCGTGTTCGCCGAGATCATGTCTCGGGAACTGACGAGGCAGGTCGGCGCACTGGCCACACCCCGTCGATCGATGCCCGACTGCGCGACGCTGCTGCCCCCCACGCTGCGCTTCAGCCGCGGCACGGCCGACACGCGCGGCTGGACGGCCACCACCGGCGGCGCCGGCGGGCAGATCATCCGCGTCACCACGCTCGCCGCCAGCGGCCCCGGCTCGCTCAAGGCCGCGATCGAGACGCCCGGCCCGCGAACCGTCGTGTTCGAGGTCGGGGGGGTCATCGACATGGCCGGCGCCGCGCTCGACATCCGCCACCCACACCTGACAATCGCTGGCCAGACGGCGCCCAGCCCCGGCGTCACCGTCATCAAGGCCGAGACCGTGGTGCGCACGCACGATGTGATCGTGCAGCACCTGCGCTTTCGCCCCGGTGAATTCGGCCGGCCGAAGAAGGGCGGCGGGGACCAGGACGGGCTGTCCACCGTCGGCGGCGCGCACGACGTCATCGTCGACCACTGCAGCTTTTCGTGGGCCACCGACGAGAACCTGTCCGCGTCCGGGCCGCGATTCGCAGGCGACACGCCCGAGGACTGGCGGCGCGGCACTTCGCACCGCATCACCTACAGCCACAACCTGCTCTACGAGGGACTGTCGAACTCAGTGCATGCCAGTGGCGAACACTCCAAGGGCTCGCTGATCCACGACAACACGAGCGCGGTGCTGCTCTACGCCAACGTCTACGTCTCCAACCGAGAGCGCAATGCGCTGTTCAAGGGCGGCGCGCAGGGCGCGATGGTCAACAACCTGATCTTCAACCCCGGCCGGCGCGCCGTGCATTACAACCTGTGGCCGCAAGAATGGACCGGCAAGCCCTGGCAGGCGGGGCGTCTGAGCCTCGTCGGCAATACGCTGCGCCACGGCCCCGACACGGAGCCCGGCACCGCCTTCTTCACGCTGCGTGGGGCGGGCGAAGTCTTCGTGCACTTAGCCGACAACGTGGCCATCAACCGCGCCGCGCAGGGCGTGCCGATGGTCGATGACCAGAGCCAGGGCCAGGCGACGCTGCGGCCGCTCGCGCAGGCTGAACTGCCCGCGAGCCTGCGTGTGCGGCCGGCCACGCTCCTCGTGGACGAACTGCCCGGTGCTGTCGGTGCGCGACCCTGGGACCGCGATGCGCTCGATGCGCGCCTGTTGGCCGAGATGGCGGCTGGGCGCGGCCGCATCATCGACAGCGAGCGCGACAACCCGCTCGGATTTCCCGCGCCGTCGGAGCCCACACGCCGACCCTTCGACCCCGACGGCTGGAACCTCGACGACATGAGTCCGAAGGCGGGATGGGCCAGCCTCTTCAATCCGCTGCCGGGGCGCTTCCCCTGACGCATGGGCAGGGTCGTGCCCGACTCCGTGGCTGGAGAACCGTGCCTGCGCCTGAAAGCGGCCGACGGCGCGAGCGCCGTGGTCTCGCGCTGGGGGGCTCAGTTGCTCTCGTGGCGCCCTGCGGGCGACGATGAGCGCCTGTTCCTCAGTCCCAAGGCGACACTAGACGGCAGCGCGCCCATTCGTGGCGGCGTAACCCTCGTGTTCCCCCAGTTCGCCAACTACGGGGCGCTGCCCGCGCATGGATTCGCGCGTGACCGCTGGTGGGCCCAGCGCTTGGGTTGGTCGGCCGACGCGGTGACGTTTGAGTTGCGCGATGACCCTCACACGCGCGCGCTGTGGCCGCATCGCTTTGCCTGCGAATACACGGTGCGTATCGGCGGGCCGACACTCGCAATGGAGCTGTCGATTACGAACCATGGCGAGACCGCCTTCCGCTTCCAAGCCGCGCTGCACACGTATCTGCGTGTGGACGACCTGTCGTTGCTACGCATCGAAGGCTTGGCCGGGGCACCCTACCTCGACCGTACTGCTGCAGATCACCTCGACCGGCAATACGAAGCACAACTCGCGATCGCCGGCGAAGTTGACCGGATTTATCCAGGGGCGCCGAAGCGCGTGCTCGTGCGCGAGCCACTGCGATCGATCGAGATCGTCGCCGACGGTGGGTTTACGGACCAGGTGCTCTGGAATCCCGGCCCGGAGCGCTGCGCTCGCATCGCCGACTTGGAGCGACGTGCTTGGCGTCAGTTGCTCTGCGCCGAGGCGTCGTGCATAGCCGATCCACCATTGCTGCCTCCGAGGGCGGTTTGGCGGGGCTCCCAACGGCTGACGGCGATGTAGGGTCGATTCCCTTCCCGCAAGTGAGCCGCCGAAGGTCAGTAACAGATTTGCTACTGACAATCGGCACAAAGAACTGAGCGGCAGGTCTACTCCGGCTTGATCCCCGCGTCCTTGACGATCTTCTTGTACATCTCGAACTCGTCGTTCATCGCCTGGGCGAAGTCCTTCGCACTGGAACCGATGCGCACCACCCCGCGCTCGCGCAGTTTGGCTTCGGTGGCGGGCAGGCGCAGGAAGGCCTGGATCTCGTCGGACAGCTTAGCGACGATGGCCGGCGGCGTGCCGGCCGGGGCCATCATGCCGTGCCAGGGTTTGACGTCGAAGCCGGGCACGATGTCGCGGATCGGCGCCAGATCGGGTGCGAAGAAGGCGCGCTCCGTGGTCGACACGCCGAGCGCGCGCAGCTTGCCGGTCTGCACATGCGGCCAGGACGTCGCCGCGGCGTCCATCGACGCGACGACCTGGCCGCTGAGCAGGTCGGACAGCATCGGCGCGGAGCCCTTGTAGGGCACGTGGATCATCGAGGTGCCGGTCTTCTGCAGGAAGAGCTCCATGCCGATGTGCAGCGACGAGCCCGAGCCCGACGAGCCATAGGGCACGGCGCCCGGGTTCGCCTTCAGGTAGGCGATGAACTCGGGCAAGGTCTTCGCCGGCACCTTCTCGGCATTCACCACCAGGACCAGCGGCGTCACGCCGACCATCGAGAGGGCTGCGAAGTCCTTCACCGGTTGGTAGGGGTAGCCGGCCGGACGCACCGCCGGATTGATGGCGTTGGCGGCAATGTTGCCCAGGCCGATCGTGTAGCCGTCGGGCGCGGCCTTGGCCACTGCGTCCATGCCCAGGCTCGAACCGGCGCCGGGCTTGTTCTCGACCACCACCGGCTGGCCCCACTTGGCCTGCAGATGCTCTGCGACCATGCGCGCCATGGCGTCGGCCGCGCCGCCGGGCGGCACCGGCACCACGAGCTTGATCGGGCGCGTCGGGTAGTCGGTAGGTTGCGCGATTGCGGCCATGGGCGCCAGTGCCAGCAGCAGGGCCCAGCGAATCAAGGTCTTCAAGGCAGTTCTCCTTCGACGGTGAGGGGGGCCGACCACAGGTCGACTAAGGTGCGTGCGCGAGCGAGCAACTGGTCTGGCCGAGTGCCCGGGGCATACAGCGACGAGCCGATGCCCGCGCCGCTGGCGCCGGCGCGCTTGAAAGCGACGAGATTGTGGGCGCCGACGCCGCCGACCGCGAACATCGGTGTCGTGGGTGCGAACACCGAGCGCCAGGCCTTCAGCACGGCCGGCCCCAGCAGCTCCGCCGGAAACAGTTTCAGCGCGTCCGCTCCCGCGCCGAGGGCAGCGAAGCCCTCGCTGGGCGTGGCGACACCCGGCATCGACAACAAGCCACGTGCCTTGGTGCGCTGGACCACTGCGGCGTCGAAGTTCGGTGACAGCACCAGGCGCGCGCCGGCATCGGCGACGCGCTCGGCATCCGCTGCCGTCAGCACGGTGCCCGCGCCGATCAGGGCCTGGTGGCCGAACTCGCGCGCCAGACGCTCGATGCTGTCGAACGGCGAGGGTGAATTGAGCGGCACTTCGATCACCCGGATACCACCGTCGAACAACGCTCGGCCGATGTCCAGCACTTCGGCCGGCGTCACACCCCGCAGGATGGCAATGACCCCGCTCAGCGCGCTCATCGCATGGCCCCCGGCACCAAGCCCGCCTGCACGGCGATGCGCCACTGGCCCCGCGTGGTGGCATCGGCAGCAGCACGGTCGGTGCTGACCCCGGCTTGTGCCAAGGCCTGCTCGTAGCGCAGGCACAGGCCCTCGTCACCGAGCAAGGTCAGCTGCTGCAAAGGATGCTGGCGCAGCGCGCCGCCGATCTCGGCGCCGATCAGGATGCCCGACAGGAAATCCGGCAGACCCTCGGGTTCGATGCGGCCCATCAGCCCAGCGGTGCGCGCGGCGAAGATCGCGTGTGTAAGGCTCGCATGCTCGGCCAGTCCGCGTTGCACGCCCTCGGCGAACGCCGGTGCGCGCTCGTGCCCGAAGGTCATCAGGCGGCCGAGGATGCCGTGCTGGGTCAGCAAGCCATAGAGCTCACCGGTCATGAAGGTCCGGAAGCGGCTGACCTGGCCCGCTTCGCCCGTCCACACCCACTTGCTGTGCGTGCCGGGCAGCACGCAGCAGCGCCCTGCGGGCAGCGCGGCGCCCCAGAGCTGGGTCTCCTCGCCGCGCATCACGTCGTCGTAGCCATCGCTGCCGATCCAGCGCAGCCCGGGCACGATGTGCAGGGCCACGCGCGGCGTCACCTCGATGCGCGTGAGCTGCGCGGCCACCTGGGCCGGGCCGGCCGGGCAATCGACGTAGGGCGCCTCCTGCCAACCCTGGCGGCTGCCGACCATGCCGCTGGCAATCGCCGGGCAAGCGTGCCGCTCGATCCAGTCGCCGCACAAGGCCTGCAGGGCCTCGGCAAAGCGGCGCTCGGGCACGGCCATCACGCCGCCGGCGGCAGCGCGTGATTCGAGCACCACGCCGCCCTCGCCCAACAGGCTGGCGCGCAGGTTGGAGGTGCCCCAGTCGATGGCGATGAGCCTGGCCATGCTCATCTGCGCCCGCCCTCGACGAAAGCCCAGACCGCCTTGCTCGGCTCGATGCCAAGGCCCGGGCCCTCGGGCAGCGCGAAGGCGCCGCGCTCGCAGCGCATCGCGGTGGTGACATAGGCCAGGTTGCGGTCGAACACCGAATGCTGGTATTCGTGCATCGGCACATTGGGCAGGGCCGCCGCCGCGTGCAGGCTGGCCGCCTGGTAGATGCCGATGCCGATGCTGGCGTGCGGAATCACCTTCATGTGGAAGGCATGGGCCATGCGCCCGATCTGCATGAACTGGCTGATGCCGGTGTGCGCCATCTCGGGCTGCGCGATCGCCATCGCCCGGCTCTCGAAGCGTGGGCGGTATTCGTGCACCGTCGGCCACTCCTCGCCCAGCGCCAACGGCACGCGGACGCGCGCGCCGACATGGGCTTGCCCCTCGCGGTCCTCGGGCGCACAAGGGGCCTCGACGAAGTACGGATCGAAGGGCACCAGCCGGTCGATCAGTTGCACGGCCTCCTGCGCGTTGAACTTCCAGTGCAGGTCGACCATCAGCCGAACCTCGGGCCCGAGCGCCTCGCGCAACAGGCGCATCTCGTCGACGATGCCCTCGAAGGACACCGCAGCTGCGTACTTGACCGCCGAAAAGCCGCGCACGACGAAATCGCGCGCCAGGTCGACGCGCTCGGCCAGCGTGGCACGCGGCAGGCCCGACACATAGGCCGGCACGCGCTCCAGGCGCTGGCCACCGAGCAGCTTGACCACCGGCTGGCCGACGAGCTTGCCGAACAGGTCCCACAGCGCGATGTCGATGCCGGCGATCGCGTCGCCCCAGAAGCCGCCCGAAGCGCCGCGCACCCGCATCAGGTCGTACAAGTCTTCGTTGATCACGACCACGTCGCGCGGATCGCGGCCGAGGATCAAGGGGCCGAGCACGTCGTCGATGATCGCGGTCACCGCTTCGGGGGCGATCAAGCCGTAGGTCTCGCCCCAACCAACGGTGCCATCGTCGACGGTGACGCGGATCAGCACCGAGCGGTCGTTGGTCGGGTAGATCGTGCGGTTGCCGCTGCGCACCACATAGCCGCGTTCACTGACCCGCTCGCCGGGGCCGAGCGGGCCGAGGTAGGGCGTATCGCGCGGCAGCGTGACGATGAAGGCATCGACCTTCGCGATGCGTGCGTTCATTTCAGGTCCACCGTGGCTGGCAGCAGATCGGTCAGGTCGTCGAGAAAGGCATCGACGTCGGCGCGGTCCTGCGCGTCCAGGCGCGGGCCGGCGGCACGCTGGTGTTCGCAGTCGAGCAGGCCCCGCTTGCGCAACACGTACTTGGTCAGCGACCAGCGGAACACGGCCTGCACATTGAGCACCGGCAGCATGCGCGTGAAGAGGGTCCGAACGCGATCGGTGTCGCCGGCGCGGTGGGCCGCGAACTGCGCCACGTGCAGCTCGGCCAGCTCGATCGCCGGCATGGTGCCGGCGGCGCCGCGTCGCAACTCGTCGGTGATGTAGCGCCCACCGGCGCCGCCGAAGACCCCCCGCAGGCTGGCCGGTGCATCGGCGCGCAGCGCACTCAGGCGTTGCCCGCTAGGCAGCGTCTCTTCCTTGACGTAGCGAACCGACGGCACTGCGGCCAGCACCTGCAACACTGCGACCGGCTCCAGCCCGGCGCCGACAGGCATAGGCACGTTCTGCAGCATCAGTGCGGCAAGCGGCACGGCGTCAGCCACCTCGCTGAAGTAGTCGATCTGCGCTGCAGCGCTCGGCCGGTCGGGCGGCACGGCGACCATCAGCGCCGCAGCGCCACGCGTGATCGCATCGCGCGCCAGCCCGATGGTGACCGCGGCTTCGCTACTGGACACGCCGACGATCACCGGCACGCGACCCGCCACCTCGTCGAGGACCGCGGCGCTCAGCTGCTGGCGCTCGGGCAACTTGAGTTGCCCGACTTCGCTGGCCACACCCGGGTAGGTCATGCCGTCGACGCCACAGTGAAGCAGGTAGCGCACCAGGCGCCGCAACGCCGCCTCGTTCACCCGACCGTCGGCGTCGAAAGGCGTCGGCAGGACAGGGAACACACCGATCAGCGAATCGGTCGAGGGGTCCGGGTTGGCAGCAGGCACGTCCACGAGTCCGCAGTTCCATCGAAGGGACTTTGACTGTACCGCGCCCTCCGCGAGCGCTCGCTCAGATCGACATCTTCTGCCGCACGCCGTCGGCCTCCATGTCCTTGCCGCGCCCGCGCGCGACCACTTCGCCGCGCTCCATCACCAGGTACTGGTCGGCGATCTCCGCAGCGAAATCGTAGTACTGCTCGACCAGCACGATGGCCATGGTCTTGCGGTCGGCGAGCATGCGGATCACGCGGCCGATGTCCTTGATGATGCTGGGCTGTATGCCTTCGGTCGGCTCGTCGAGCATCAGCAGCTTCGGCCCTGTGGCAAGCGCGCGCGCGATCGCCAGCTGCTGCTGCTGGCCGCCAGACAGGTCACCGCCGCGACGTTGCAGCATCTGCTTGAGCACGGGAAAGAGCTCGAACAGCTCAGGCGGGATCGGCGTGCCACCGGGCTTGATGGCCAAGCCCATGTGCAGGTTCTCTTCGACGGTCAGGCGGCCGAAGATCTCGCGGCCCTGCGGCACATAGCCGATGCCGGCGCGCACCCGCTCATAGGACGTGGCCTTGGTGATGTCCTTGCCGTCGAGCGAGACCTTGCCGGTCTTGACCGGCACGACGCCCATCAAGCTCTTCAGCAGCGTGGTCTTGCCGACGCCGTTGCGGCCCAGGATCACGGTCACTTCACCGAGCTTGGCCTCGAGCGCAAGGTTGCGCAGGATGTGGCTGCCGCCGTAGTACTGGTTCAGGCCTTCGACGCTCAGCATTTCATCGGCCCAAGTAGACTTCGACGACCTTTTCATTGGCCTGGACGTCGGCCAACAGGCCTTCGGCGAGCACGCTGCCTTCGTGCAGCACGGTCACCTTCTTGCGGCCCTCGGTGAGCTGCTCGACGAACTTCATGTCGTGTTCAACCACCACCAGCGAGTGCTGGCCTTCGAGCGACAGGAAAAGCTCGGCGGTGCGCTCCGTTTCCTCGTCGGTCATGCCGGCCACCGGCTCGTCGAGCAGGAGCAGTTTCGGGTCCTGCATCAGCAGCATGCCGATCTCGAGCCACTGCTTCTGGCCGTGGCTCAACAGACCGGCGATGCGCTGGGCCTCGTCCTTCAGGTGGATCAGGGTCAGGACTTCGCCGATGCGGTCGAGTTGGGCACCAGACAAGCGCGAGAACAGCGAGGCCCGCACCCGGCGGTCTGCCTTCAACGCCAGTTCGAGGTTCTCGAACACATTGAGCTGCTCGTAGACCGTGGGCTTCTGGAATTTGCGCCCGACACCGATCTGCGACACCTCCTGCTCCTTCAGGCGCAGCAGGTCGATGTTGCTGCCGAAAAAGACCTTGCCCGCGTCGGGCCGGGTCTTGCCGGTGATGCAGTCCATCATCGTCGTCTTGCCGGCACCGTTGGGGCCGATGATGCAGCGCAGCTCGCCGACGTTGATCGTCAGGTTGAGCTTGTTCAAGGCCTTGAAGCCATCGAAGCTGACCGTGATGTCTTCGACGTACAGCGCCACGCCCTGGCCGAAATAGGGTTCTGCGGCAATGAACCTGGCCCGGCCGGGAACTGCCTGATCGGCATGCGCGGCACGAACCGCCGCGCCGGCTTCCATCAGGTCGGGTGTCATGCCTTCTTCCTCAGCATACCGATGATGCCGTTAGGCAGAAAGAGCGTCACCGCGATGAACAGCGCACCCAGGAAGTAGAGCCAGTACTCAGGGAAGGCGACGGTGAACCAGCTCTTTGCGCCATTCACGAAGAAGGCACCGACGATCGGGCCGATCAGGGTCGCGCGGCCGCCCACCGCTGCCCAGATCGCCATCTCGATGCTGGCGGCAGGGCTCATCTCGCCGGGATTGATGATGCCGACCTGCGGCACATAGAGCGCGCCGGCCACCGCGCACATCACCGCGGAGAGGGTCCAGATCGAGAGCTTGTAGGCCACCGGGTCATAGCCGGTGAACATGACCCGCGTCTCCGCATCGCGGATCGCCTGCAGCACGCGACCGTACTTGCTGTGCACGATGGCACGCGCCATGACGAAGAAGCCGATCAGGATCAGACCGCTCAGCACGCACAACAGCACGCGCAGGTTCTGCGTGAGGGGGACGCCCAGAATGCGCTTGAAGTCGGTGAAGCCGTTGTTGCCGCCGAAGCCCGTCTCGTTGCGGAAGAAGAGCAGCATCGCGGCGAAGGTCAGTGCCTGCGTGATGATCGAGAAGTACACGCCCTTGATTCGGGAGCGGAAGGCGAAGAAGCCGAAGACGAAGGCCAACAGGCCGGGCACCAGCACCACCAGCAGCATCTGCGCGACGAAGCTGTCGCTGAGCGCCCAGTGCCAGGGGAACTCCTTCCAGTTCAGGAAGACCATGAAGTCGGGCATGGGCATGCGGTACTGGCCGTCGCTGCCGATCTGGCGCATCAGGTACATGCCCATGCCGTAGCCGCCCAGGGCGAAGAACAGGCCGTGGCCGAGCGACAGGATCCCGGTGTAGCCCCAGATCAGGTCCATCGCCAGCGCGCAGATCGCATAGCAAAGAATCTTGCCGAGCAGGCTGACGTAGAAGTCGCTCAGGTGCAGAGCGCTGCCTGCGGGCACGGCCAGATTGAGCAGCGGCACGACCGCGGCGATGACGATCGTCGCCACCAGCACGCCCGTCCAGCCACGTACGCCCAGCATGGTCTTCATGCTTCCGCGCTCCGCCCCTTGAGCGCAAAGATCCCCTGTGGCCGCTTCTGGATGAAGATGACGATGAAGACCAGGACCATGATCTTGGCCAGCACCGCTCCCTGCCAGCCTTCCAGCAGCTTGTTCAGCACACCCAGGCCGAGCGCGGCGTAGACGGTACCGGCCAGCTGGCCTACACCGCCGAGCACGACCACCATGAAGGAGTCGACGATGTAGCCCTGGCCCAGGTCGGGCCCGACATTGCCGACCTGCGACAGCGCGCAGCCCGCCAGCCCGGCGATGCCCGAGCCGAGGGCGAAGGCATAGGTATCGATGCGCGCCGTGTTGACACCCATGCAGGCCGCCATCTTGCGGTTCTGCGTGACACCGCGAACGAACAGGCCCAGGCGGGTGCGCGTGATCAACGCCCAGACGCCGACAAGCACCAGGATCGCGAAGCCGATGATCGCGATGCGGTTGAAGGGCAATGTCAGGTTGCTCATCACGTCGACGCCGCCCGACAGCCAGCTCGGGTTCTCGACCGGCACGTTCTGCGCGCCAAAGAGAGAACGCACCAATTGCTGCAGCATCAGGCTGATGCCCCAGGTGGCGAGCAGGGTCTCAAGCGGCCGGCCATAGAGCCAGCGGATCACGCTGCGTTCGAGCGCCGCGCCGACGAGCGCCGCGGTCAGGAAGGACACGGGGATGGCCACCAGCACATAGGTGTCGAACACGCCCGGCAGGTAAGCGCGGAACAAGTTCTGGATCACGTAGGTGGCGTAGGCACCGATCATCATCAGCTCGCCATGCGCCATGTTGATGACGCCCATCAGGCCGTAGGTGATGGCCAAGCCGAGCGCGACCAGCAGCAGGATCGAGCCCAGGCTGATGCCGGTGAAGACCACGCCCAGGCGCTCCCCCCAGGCCAGGCGCCCTTCGATGGCCCTGAGCGCAACGACGATCGCCGCGCTGACATCGGCCTCGGTCTCGACCTTCTGCCGCTCGATCAGCAGGGTCTTGGTCGCCGGCGTGCCGCTGGCACCGAGCGCGGTGGCGGCCTCCAGGCGCTTGGCCTTGTCAGCGCTGCCCAGCAGCAGCGCAAAGCGCAGGCTTTCCAGCGCCTGCTTGATGGCTGGCGTCGATTCGGCGGCGTAGGCCTTCTCGATCAGCGGCAGCTTGGCCTCGTCAGGTTCACCGCCCTGCAAGGTCTTCACCGCCTCCGCGCGCACGGAGGCGTCGGTCGAGAAGAGCTTGATCGAAGCCAGCGCAACATCGAGCTCACCGCGCATCTGGTTGTTGTTGATGACATCTTCCGCGGCCTCGGGCACCGCCAGTTCGGCGCCGGTGACCGGGTCGTGGCCCTTGCCGTCCTTCATCACGAAGACCGCCGTCTCGGTGAACTTGACCGCGTCGTCGGACAGGGCCTGGATCAGCGCAACGGTCTTGTCGTCCGCCCCCTGCAGCAGTGAGTTCAGCGCGGCGATGCGCGTGTCGGCCTCGCCGAGGCTGAGCGCGCGCGCCTGTTGCGGCGTCAACGCCACCGCGTGCCCGGCCAGCAGGGCCAGCGGGATCAGCGTAAGCAGGCAGCGCAGCAGGGCGCGAATGACGGTCATGTGCAACGGGCAAAGCCTCAAGGACGCGGCCCCGTTTTCAGGGGCCGCGAGAGAGTCCGCGGCGCGAGCGTCGCGGCAGGAACAGGCCCTGGTAGGCGCCTGCTTACTTCTTCGCCGCCATCACCACCGGCTCGTCCTTCTTACCCTTGTTCTCAGGGATGAAGGGACTCCAGGGTTGGGCCTTGACCGGTCCCGCCGTCTTCCACACGACATTGAACTGGCCATCGGCCTTGATTTCACCGATGAACACGCTCTTGTGCAGATGGTGGTTCTTCTCGTCCATCTTCGAGGTGATGCCGCTCGGCGCGGTGAACGTCTGCCCGGCCATCGCCGCAATCACCTTGTCGGTGTCGGTGCTGCCGGCCTTCTTGACGGCCGCGGCCCACATCTGGAAGCCGATGTAGGTGGCCTCCATCGGGTCGTTGGTCAGCGCCTTGTCCTTGTGGCCGGCGATGCCCTTGGCCTTGGCGTAGTCGCTCCACTTCTTGATGAACGCGGTGTTCGCCGGCGCCTTGATCGACTGGAAGTAGTTCCAGGCGGCCAAGTGGCCAACCAGCGGCTTTGTGTCGACGCCGCGCAGCTCTTCTTCGCCGACCGAGAAGGCCACGACCGGCACATCCTTGGCCTTCAGCCCGGCATTGCCGAGTTCCTTGTAGAAGGGCACGTTCGAATCGCCATTGATCGTCGAGACCACCGCGGTCTTGCCGCCGGCGGCGAACTTCTTGATGTCGGCAACGATGGTCTGGTAATCGCTGTGGCCGAACGGCGTGTACTTCTCGTCGATGTCCGAATCCTTCACGCCCTTGCTGTGCAGGAAGGCGCGCAGGATCTTGTTCGTCGTGCGCGGGTACACATAGTCGGTGCCCAGCAACACCCAGCGCTTGGCGCCGCCGCCGGCCTTGCTCATCAGGTACTCGACCGCAGGGATGGCCTGCTGGTTCGGTGCTGCGCCGGTGTAGAACACATTCTTGCTGAGCTCTTCGCCTTCGTACTGCACAGGGTAGAAGAGCAGGCCGTTCATCTCTTCGTACACCGGCAGCACCGACTTGCGGCTCACGCTGGTCCAGCAGCCGAAGGTCACGGCGACCTTGTCCTGGCCGATCAGCTGTTTGGCCTTCTCGGCGAACAGCGGCCAGTTGGAGGCTGGGTCGACGACGACCGGCTCGAGCTTCTTGCCGAGCAGGCCGCCCTTGGCATTGATCTCATCGATGGCCATCAGCACGGTGTCCTTCAACACCGTTTCAGAGATCGCCATCGTGCCGGACAGCGAGTGCAGCACGCCGACTTTGATGGTGCTTTGCGCGAGGGCGGGCGTGGCCACGCCCGCTGCGATGAGTGCGGCGGCCAGCAGCTTGAGGCCGGCGCGACGGGGAATGGAATTCATTGAGGCTCGCTCCTGTTCGAGGGTGGGTGTGATTGCCGTCCGTGACGTTTGCAACGAGCGTGCCAGCCGGTGCAGGCTTCAATGCACCAAGTTGTCGCGCGGACACCGCCCCGGCGCGGGGCACAGCGCTTGCTTTTTGCATCCAGGGCGGCGTTGGTCTGACTTATCGACTTAAGCTGCGCACCGCCCGCACCGACACCTGGAGCCGCCCTTGGAATTGACACCGCGCGAGAAGGACAAGTTGCTGATCTTCACGGCGGCCCTGCTGGCCGAACGCCGCCGCGCGCGCGGGCTGAAGCTCAATTACCCCGAGGCGGTGGCCCTGATCAGTGCGGCCATCATGGAGGGCGCACGCGACGGGCAGTCGGTCGCCGCGCTAATGAGCGAGGGCAAGCGTGTGCTTGCACGCAGCGACGTGATGGACGGCGTGGCCGAGATGATCCCGGAGATCCAGGTGGAGGCCACCTTCCCCGACGGCACCAAATTGGTGACCGTGCACCAACCCATTGCGTGAGGCAGCGATGATTCCAGGCGAGATGTTCACCGATGGCCCCGACATCGAGATCAATGTGGGGCGCCGCACCACGACCGTCGTGGTCGAGAACAGCGGCGACCGGCCGATCCAGGTCGGCTCGCATTACCACTTCGCCGAGACCAATGCCGGCCTGCGCTTCGACCGCGCCGCCGCGCGCGGCATGCGCCTGAACATCGCGTCGGGCACAGCAGTCCGGTTCGAGCCGGGCCAGCAACGCACGGTCGAGCTGGTCGACTACGCTGGGGAGCGCACGGTGTACGGCTTCCGCGGCCTCGTGCAAGGAAGGCTCTGATGGCCCAGATTGGACGCGCTGCCTACGCCGAGATGTTCGGCCCGACCACCGGCGACCGCGTGCGCCTGGCCGACA
>JAZKIW010000125.1:0-10300 GCA_040384625.1 Pseudomonadota bacterium
AGGCCCTCGATGACATCGACGTCGGGCTTGTCCATCAGCTGCAGGAACTGACGCGCGTACGCGGAGAGGCTCTCGACATAGCGCCGCTGCCCTTCGGCATACAGCGTGTCGAAAGCCAGGCTCGATTTGCCCGAACCCGACAGCCCGGTGATCACGACGAGTGCGTCGCGCGGGATGTCGAGATCGATGTTCTTCAGGTTGTGCGTGCGCGCGCCGCGGATACGCAACTGGGTACGGTCGGGTGGCATGTCGATTCGAAAGGCGAATCGAGCATTATCGGCAGTGCGCGCCTGCCGCCGCAATGTCCCTTCACCAGTGGGCCAGAGAGGCCTGCCAGCGGCGCAGCGTTTCGGCGTCGATCGGCGCGCGCCACATGGCGCCGCCGGCCTCGCGCCAGACCAGGGCCTGCGGCTCGAAGACGAAGCTGCCGCGCGGCGCGGTGTCGATCATTAGGAGCGATGCGGGCTCGACGCCGTCGGCGCCACTCGCCACGGTTTGCCAACGGCCCTGGGTGGCACGCAACACCTCGGCCCACCAATCGCGCTGCAGCGCCTGGTGCGCGACCACGCGCTGCCCCGCGACGCGCCAGCGCACGCGTGCGGGGTCGGTAGCGGTGGCGGCCTCGATCTCGGAATCGACGCTCGCCAGCGGTGACACGGGTGAGGGCGCAGCAGCCGGCAGGGCAGCGCCGAGCGCACCGGAGGGCATTTCGCTGCGCGCCCGCGCGCCGGCCTGCGCGGGCGCGGCGTCGGCCAGCGCCTTGGCCAGTGCGTCGCGGGTCTTGGGCGCAGCGGGTGTGGCCACGACGCTCGGCGCAGCTGAGGTGACGGGCGCTGGCGGGGCCACGGCAGCGGCGTCGCGCCTGGCTTCGGACTCCTGCGCCGCCGCGGCCTGACGTTCGTGCGTCGGTGCCGGCGGCGCCGCTGCCGGCGCTGGCGCTGGCGCTGGCCGCGGCACCGAAGGCAGCGGCAGGGACGACTCGGCGGCGCGGGCAAGCGGGCTCGCCTTCGACGCGGGCGTCGGCGGCCTGGGCGCGGGCGCTGCGGTAGGCGGCCTTTCGGGTGGCGGCGCCGTCGGCGCGGAGTCTTGCGCCGCCATTGGCGCGGCCGACATCCCTGAGGCCTGGTTCGACGCTGTCGGTGCCGCGACAGAGGCCGGTGCCGACCTGAGGCTCGGCGTGGCGTCCGGGATCTCCTGCCCGCTCCACAGGACGCCAATCAGGGTGGCCATGGCCACGGTACCGAACGCGGCCATCGGGGCCGGCTGCCAAAGCTGCGCCCAGGCTGCACGCCAGCGCGATCCGTCGGCGCGCCCGACGTGCAGCGCGCGTTGCGCGTGGTCGAGGATCGCCGCCGTCAGCTGTGGCGGTGGTGCGAGGTCCCGATCGGGCGCATGGCGCAGCGCGGCCAACAGGTGCGGATCACGCGGGTCGTCGTCCAAGCTCATGATCTCTGGGCCTGTGGCAGGTAGGCGCCCATGCAGGTGCGCAGCTTGCTCATCGCGTAGCGCAGGCGGCTCTTGGCGGTCTCGAAGCCGACCTCGAGCGTGCGCGCCAGTTCGTCCAGCGCCAGGCCGTCCTCGTGATGCAGCAGGAAGGCGCTGCGCTGCACGGCGGGCAGGGCGTCGAGGCAGTCGAGCAGGCGCCGGCCCGCGGCGCGCCAGAAGACTTGCTCGTGCGCGCTGTCGCCCGCGCCGCCCGCCGCGGGCCAGGCGTGCCACGGCGCCTCGCCGCCCTCGGGTTGCCAGGGCTCACCCTCATCGCTTGCGCCGTCGAGCGTCAGTTCACGGCCGCTCTTGCGCAGGATGTCGATCGCCCGGTGGTGCGCCAGCGTGAACAGCCAGGTGCGGAAGCTCGCGCCCTGCGGCGACCAGCGCTCGCGTGCATTGACCACGCGCAGCCAGGTGTCCTGGAACACCTCGTCGGCCTGCGCCGCAGCTTCGCGCCCGAGCACGCGGCGAACGAAGCGGTACAGCGCGGCGTGGTGGCGTGCGTACAGGCGCTCGAACGCGCGCGCGTCGCCCTGCGCGAAGGCGCGCATGAGGGCGTCGTCGTCCGGTTCGCGGTTGTCGGCCATCGGCAGGCTGATTGTGGTTGGCTCAGTGCCTTGTACGCGCCAGGCGGCGCCATGGGGTCAAAGGCGATTTCGATTTGTTCTGCTCGACCCCGTTCGCTCGGCCCGGCCGTATCAGCAGCGTCACCCACCACCCACCACCGAGGAGCCATCCATGACCCGCCCACCCAGGCTGCGCCGCGCCGCCGTTGCCGGCGCGCTTGCCACCACGCTGACGGCCCTGTTGGCCTGCAGCACCGAGACCTTGCACGCACACGAGTGGCCCTCGCCGACCGTCGGTGGCCGGACGCACGGGCCACAGGCGTCGAGCGTGCCCGGAGGCTGGAGCGGCATGGTCTGGGCCGGGCCGCAATCCGGCGCACCAGCCGCGCCCAGCGCCAGCCATTGCGCCCGGGCGCCGCAGCCGTTCGAGATCGGCGCCGGGGCCGCTTGGGACGCGCCGCAACAAGGTCCCCTCTCGCGCCGCAGCGACAGCACGGTTCGCGAACGCGGCGCGCCGCCATCGTCGTTGTCGGCGATCGGCAAGGCGGCCGCGCCCGCCACCGCATCGGCCCCGGCAGCGATGGCGGACGCGCTGCGGGCACCGAGCGAACGCGAAGCGCACCAGGCGCTCGCCACCGGGGGGAACCGCGTGCCGCTGACGCGTCCGGCCGACGAGCCGGTGGCCGCAGGCGTCGTCGACGACAACGCCGACTTCGGCGCCTACCTCGACTACCTCGGGCGCCGCAGCCAGCTGCCGGTTCGTGCGCGCGACGTCAGCGAGCGCTATGGCCTGACCGTGCACGACGCGCGCGGGCGCCCGGTGCCCGACGCCGAAGTGGCGGTTTTTGCTGGCACCCAGGCCCTGCCGCTGTGGGCGCGCACCGACGCCGCCGGCCGCGCCTGGCTGCACCCCTTGGCCGCATCGCCGGGGCTGGGCGCGTCGCTGCTCGAGGTCCAGGTGCGCGACGGCCGCAGCGGCGCACGCGGCAGCGCGCTGCTGCAGCGCGGCCAGAAGCACCAGCTGCAGGTAAGCCTGAACGAAGCCTGGCGCACGCCGCCCAAGCCGCAGCTCGACATCGCCTTTCTGGTCGATGCCACCGGCTCGATGGGCGACGAGATCGACAAGTTGAAGCGCTCGATGCGCACGGTGGCCGAGCAGATCGCGCGCCTGCCGAGCCAGCCCGACGTCTGCTACGGCCTAGTCGCCTACCGCGACCGCGGCGACGCCTTCTTCGTGCGCGGCGCCGACTTCACCAACGACCTGAGCGCCTTCCAGCAGCAGCTCGCGCAGCTGCAGGCCGCCGCCGGCGGCGATACGCCCGAGGCGCTGAACGAAGCCCTGCACACCGCCGTGCACCGCCTGTCATGGCGCGGCAACGGCACCGCGCGCATGGTGTTGCTGGTGGCCGACGCGCCGCCGCACCTGGACTACGGCGCGCCCTATTACGACCAGGACGCGAGCGCGGCGCTGGCCAAGGGCATCAAGCTGTTCGCGGTCGGCGCCAGCGGCCTGGACCCGGTCGGCGAGTATGTCTTCCGCCAGGCGGCGCAGTACACGGGAGGGCGCTTCGTGTTCCTGACCTATGCCCGTGCCAGCGACCCGTCCAGCGGACCCGGGCGCGAGACGGTGCACGACGTGCGCAACTACTCGGTCGAGACACTCGACGCCCTCATCGTGCGCCTGGTGCGCGAGGAGATGGCGGGCTGGCCGCGTGGGTGAGCGCGTCGGCGCAGGCTTGCGGCTGCGCTGGGGCGGGTTCATCATCAGTGCATGCACTTCCTGCCCGCTGCCGCAGCGATCACCGCCGCCCTGTTGCTGGCCGGCTGCTATGTCGACACCTACATCGAGATCGGGCCCGACGACGATCCGCCGAGCGTCAGCCTGGCGGCTTCGCCCGCCACCGCCGAGGGCGGCGAAACCATCGGCCTGGTGGCCGCGGCCTCGGATGACTACACCGTGGCCGAGGTCGAGTTCTACCGTCTCGATGCTGGCGGTAACACCTTCCTCGGGCGCGACACCAGCGCGCCCTATGCGCTGGACACCGTGCTGCCCACCGGCGCAAGCGTCGAGGTGCGCTACCTCGCCGTGGCCATCGACGACGCCGGCCAGGAGAGCGAGAGTGCCGCGGTGGCGGTGACGCTGCGCTAGGGCTGTCAGGACGCCGTTTCGTCCAGCACGCGCAGGATCTCGCGCCCGTAGGCCTCGAGCTTCTTCGCCCCCACCCCGCTCAGGCCCGCCAGCTCGCCGAGCGAAGCCGGCTGTTCGCGCGCCATGGCCGCCAGCGTCGCGTCGTGGAAGACCACGTAGGCCGGCAGGTTGTGTTCACGTGCGACTTCGGCGCGCCAGGCCTTGAGCGCGGCGAAGCGCTGTTGGGCGTCTGCATCGAGCTCGGCCGCGGCAGCCGGTGGGCGCCCCGACACCCCGGCCCGCTCCTTGCGCGCGCGGCTGCGGGGCAGCGGCGCCCGCGGCACGCGCAGCACGATCGGCACCTCGCCTTTCAAAACCGCGCGTGCGCTGTCAGCCAGCGCCAGGGTGTTGTACTCGCCCTCGGGCACCACGTGGCCGAGGGCGACGAGCTGGCGCAGCACGCCGCGCCAGCGCGCGTCGTCGAGGTCGGCACCCACTGCGAAGGTCGACAGGCGATCGTGACCGTGCTGGCTGACCTTGTCGGTGAGCTTGCCACGCAGCACGTCGATCAGGTGGCCCGCGCCGAAGCCGATGCCGCTGCTGTGGTGAAAGCGGTAGATGCACGACAGCAACTTGCGTGCGGCCTCGGTGCCGTCCCAGGTCTCCGGGTTGGTCAGGCAGTTGTCGCAGTTGCCACAAGCGGTGCTGGCCTCGCCGAAGTACCCGAGCAGGCGCACGCGCCGGCAGTCGTGGGCTTCGGCCAGCGCCAGCAGGGCATCGAGCTTGCCGCGTTGAACGCGCTTGAACTCCTCCTCGGCTGGGCTTTCGTCGATCATGCGGCGCTGGTTGACCACGTCCTGCAGGCCATAGGCCATCCAGGCGTCGGCCGGCGCGCCGTCGCGGCCGGCGCGGCCGGTCTCCTGGTAGTAGGCCTCGATGTTCTTCGGCAGGTCGAGGTGAGCGACGAAACGCACGTCGGGCTTGTCGATGCCCATCCCGAAGGCGATGGTCGCCACCATCACGACCGCGTCTTCGCGCAGGAAGCGGTCCTGGTGGCGTTGGCGCAGGCCTGCGTCGAGGCCGGCGTGGTACGGCAGGGCGGAGATGCCCTCGGCGTTGAGCCAGTCCGCCGTCTCTTCCACCTTCTTGCGCGTGCCGCAGTAGACGATGCCGGCCTCGCCCTCGTGCTCGTCGCGGATGAAGCGCAGCAGCTGACGCTTGGGCTCGTCCTTCTCGACGATGGCATAGCGGATGTTGGGCCTGTCGAAGCTGGCGACGAAGGTCTGAGCACCGTCCAGCGCCAGGCGGGTGACGATGTCGGCGCGCGTGATGTGATCGGCCGTTGCGGTGAGCGCGATGCGCGGGACGCCGGCAAAGCGCTCGTGCAGGATCGACAGGCCAAGGTACTCCTCGCGGAAGTCGTGGCCCCACTGGCTGACGCAATGCGCCTCGTCGATGGCGAACAGGCTCAACAGGCCACGCTCGTGCAGCGAATCGAGCATCGCCAGGAAGCGCGGCGTCAGCAGGCGCTCGGGCGCGGCGTACAGCAGGACCAGGCGGCCGCTGCGCAGCTCGCGCTCGACGCGTTGAGCGTCGTCGCTCGTCAACGTGGAGTTGAGGAAGGCGGCATGCACGCCAGCCTCTTCGAGCGCCCCGACCTGGTCGTGCATCAGGGCGATCAAGGGGCTGACGACGACGGCCACACCGCGCCCGGCGCGGTGGCGCACGATGGCCGGCACCTGGTAACACAGGCTCTTGCCGCCGCCCGTGGGCATCAATACCAGCGCATCGCCACCGGCCGTCACATGCGCCACGACATCGGCCTGCAGGCCGCGAAAGTCGCTGTAGCCGAAGACCTCGTGCAAAACCTGCTGCGGATCGGTGCTGGATTGCAAGGCGGCGGCGCTCATCGGGACGGCGATGGTAAGGGAGGAGGCCCGCCGCGCGACAGAGGCGCACGGTTGCGACCTTGCGCCAGCCGGGCCGGGAACTAAGATGAATTCGTGGCGGTCGCCACGGCCTTCCGGCAACCCTATCGACGAGGACAGCATCATGGGCACGCCATCATCCCCTCCCTCTGCAGGACTGCTCGACGGCCGCCGCTTCGACGGCGTGGTGCTCGAGCGCGGCAAGACTTCCGGAGACGCCGACACCCTGAGCTTCGACAAGGGCCTGTTCCGCTCCAGCGCCTGCGACCGTTACGGCTACGGCGACGGGCCGTACCGTGCCAGCATGGCGGGCGACAGCTTCGCCTTCGAAGCCGAGACCGAGAGTCCGAAGTACGGCAAGCTGCGCTGGTCGGGTACGGTGCGCGGCGAGAAGCTCGACGGCATCTTGACCATGGTTCGCGACGGAAAGCCGGCCGGCGACAAGTGGGTCGTCGCAGGCGAGGTCAAGTAGCATCGGACATGCCGCGCGTCGCCGTCATTCAGCAGGCCCCGGTTTTTCTCGACCGCGCGGCCACGCTGGCGCGTGCGGTCGCGGCGCTGCAGGACGCAGCACAGGCCGGCGCACAGTTGGTCGTCTTCCCCGAGGCCTACGTGCCGGGCTACCCGGCCTGGGTCTGGCGCCTGCGGCCGGGCCCCGACATGGCGCTCGCCGACCGCCTGCATGCACGACTGCGCACCGAGGCCGTCAACCTCGCACGCGACGATCTGCTGCCGCTGCGACAGGCAGCCAAGGCGTGCCGCGTCACGGTGGTCTGCGGGATCGACGAAGTCGATGCCGACTACAGCCGCGGCACGCTGTACAACAGTGTGGTCGTGATCGGGCCCGACGGCACGCTGCTCAATCGCCACCGCAAGCTGATGCCCACCAATCCGGAACGCATGGTCTGGGGCCAGGGCGATGCCAGCGGCCTGAAAGCCGTCGACACGCCCTGCGGCCGGGTCGGCACCCTGATCTGCTGGGAGAGCTACATGCCGCTGGCGCGTGCCGCCCTATACGCGCAGGGCGTGCAGGTGTACGTTGCACCGACCTACGACAGCGGCGAGCGCTGGATCGCGACGGCGCGCCACATCGCCCGCGAAGGCGGCTGCTGGGTCGTCTCCAGCGGCTGTGCGCTGCAGGGGCGCGACCTGGCCGACCCGATGCTCACCGAGGCGGGCCTTTACTCCGACCCCGACGAGTGGATCAATGGCGGCGATGCGGTGATCGTGGCCCCTGGCGGCAAGATCGTCGCCGGCCCGCTGCATGAGCAATTCGGCGTGCTGGCGGCCGAGATTGAGCTCGAGAGCGTTGGCCTGGCGCAGCGCAGCCTGGACGTTTCAGGTCATTACGCGCGGCCCGACATCTTCCGCCTGCAGGTCAACAACCGCGCTTCGGCGCCGGTGGAGTTTGACGACCATGCATGACACCTTGCCGATCCCGACCTACCACGCCGGCATGCGCGAACTGCAGGACCGCTTCGATACGCGTGCCCTGGCCGACCGGCTCGACGAGCACCTGGGTCGCAACGCCTTCACGCCCGAGGACCGAGCCTTCATCGAGAGCCGCAGCCTGTTCTTCCTGGCCACCGCCGACGCCGGCGGCCAGCCGGACTGCTCGCACAAGGGCGGAGATCCCGGATTCGTCCGGGTCACGGCCGACGACGAGCTCGCCTTTCCGAGCTACGACGGCAACGGCATGTTCCGCAGCCTGGGCAATGTGCTGGTCCAGCCCCGCGTGGCGCTGCTCTTCATCGACTTCGAGCGCCCCAACCGGCTGCGCGTGAATGGCCAGGCTCGGATCGTCTATGACGATCCGTTGCGGGCGCAGTTCGAAGGCGCCCAACTCGTCGTGCGTGTGCGGGCCGAGCGCATCTTCCCGAACTGCCCGCGCTATGTGCACCGCATGAGCGTGACCGAGCCTTCGCCTTACGTGCCGCGTGCAGGCGAAGCGGCGCCGATCCCGAGGTGGAAGCGCATGGACGCCTTTTGCGACGTGCTGGCGCGCGACGATCCAGCGCGCAAGGGTTGAATGACCGCCCTGGCTCGCTTCGCTCGCGTCCCCCGGGGAGCTCAGTCCGCTTGGGCAGCGGCCCGCGCGGCCTGAGCGTGCGAGGATGGCGGCCCCGATAACGGAGACCGCCATGTCCGACGTCGCGAGCACCCTTCGCACGCAGTTGATCCGCAACACCGACGAGGTCCAGCTCGAGCGCCAGGAGCGCGCGCCGCTCTACGACACCCGGTGCGGCAGCGTCACCGATGCCATGGTGGCGAAGAAGCTCGGTGCCGGCTTCGACATCCTGGTGCCGGGCAAGCGCAGCTGCCCCTACCACTACCACCTGGCGCAGGAGGAGATGTTCGTGATCCTGCAAGGCGAGGGCACGCTGCGCGTGGCCGGCGAAATGCTTCCAGTGCGCGCGGGCGACGTGGTGGTCATCCCGCCCGGCCCGGAATACCCGCACCAGTTCATCAACACCTCCGAGGCGCCGATGCACTACCTGAGCATCAGTACGCAGGAGGAGCCGGAGATCTGCGGGTATCCCGACTCGGGCAAGCTGGGCGCTTTCGGCGCCGGCCATCGCCTGCGTGTGCGTCCGGCCACCAACCTCGACTACTGGGACGGCGAACCATAGGGGGTCGGCGCGAAGACCCGCGTCGGTATGATCTGTGCTCTCCACCCCCTCACGCCCGCGCAAGGAGCGCCCCCATGGCCTCAGTCAACAAAGTCATCATCGTCGGCAACCTCGGCCGCGACCCCGAAATGCGCTCCTTCCCCGATGGCGGGTCGCTCTGCAACGTGGCGATCGCCACGTCGCGGCAATGGAAGGACAAGACCAGCGGCGAGAAGCAAGAAGAAACCGAGTGGCACCGCGTGGTGTTTCGCGACCGCCTGGCCGAAATCGCCGGCGAGTACCTGAAGAAGGGCCGCTCGGTCTACGTCGAAGGGCGCTTGAAGACCCGCAAGTGGACCGACAAGGACGGCGCGGAGAAGTACACCACCGAGATCATCGCCACCGACATGCAGCTGCTCGGCGGCCGTGAGGGCATGGGCGGCGGCGACGAGATGGGCGGCGGCCAGCGCAGCGCCCCGGCATCGCGCCCGGCGGCGGGCCGTGCTGCGGCACCGTCCAAATCGTCGACTGGCTTCGACGACATGGACGACGACATCCCGTTCTGATCGTTCCGATGGCCAGCACCCCGGCCGGCGTGCAGCTGACCCAGCAGCACGACTTCCAGTTCGAGATTCGCTTCGGCGACGGCATCGCGCCGCTGCTGGCCGACGAGCCGCCGCCGCTGGGAAGCGGCCAGGGACCGTCGCCGGAACAGCTGCTCGCGGCAGCCGTCGGCAACTGTCTCTCGGCCTCGCTGCTATTCGCGCTGCGCAAGTTCAAGCAGCAGCCCGAACCGATCACCACCGACGTCCGGTTCGAGACCGGTCGCAATGCCGAGAACCGGGTGCGCATGAAGGCAATCCAGGTGGTGCTCAAGCTGGGTCAGCCCGCCGCCGCGCTGGAGCACCTGGAGCGCGTGCTGGCGACCTTCGAAGACTTTTGCGTGGTCACCCAAAGTGTGCGCGGCAGCATCGCCGTCGACGTGAAGGTCTTCGACGCGCTTGATGTGCAAGTGAAGTGAGCGCTGCCCTCAGGGGCCGGCCGCGGCGATAACGCCGCCGCCGAGGCAGACCTCGCCGTCGTAGAGCACGGCACTCTGGCCCGGCGTCACGGCCCATTGCGGCTGCTCGAAGTCGAGTTCGAAACCGGGCGCACCGAGGCGAAGCAGGCAACCGGCATCGGCCTGTCGATAGCGCGTCTTGGCCGCGAACGTCCCGGCCGGCGGCGCCGCGCCGGCGACCCAGCTCGCATCGCCGGCCTGCAGCGAGCGCGACTGCAGGGCCGGGTGTTCATGCCCCTGCACGACGACGAGCACATTGCGTTGGAGGTCCTTGCGCGCGACGAACCAGGGTGCGTGCTCGCCGCTCGCGTCGGCGCGGCCCTTGATGCCGCCGATGCCCAGGCCCTGGCGCTGACCCAGGGTGTAGAAGGACAAGCCGACATGCTGCCCGACGCGCCGTCCGCGTTGATCCTCGATGGCGCCCGGCTCGTGGCTCAGGTAGCGGTTGAGGAACTCGCGGAACGGGCGTTCGCCGATGAAGCAGATGCCGGTCGAGTCCTTCTTCTTCGCATTCGGCAACC
>JAZKIW010000126.1:0-5873 GCA_040384625.1 Pseudomonadota bacterium
CGCGCTGGTTCACTGCGTTGGCAGATCAATCATCTGAGCCGTGCGAATCATGAATGCCATGAATACGGACTCTGAGAAACCGCCCCCCGCCGTGCGCCAAGTCATCCCGGTCGATCAACTTGCCCGTGAACTCGAAGTTCTGGTCGATACGAACGATCAGCAACTGCTCGAAGTTGCCTTGACTCTTGACGGTCACCTGATCACTGGTCTTTTCGGGGGAGATGGTCTTCACCTCAACGAGCTTGCCGTCGATGGTGCCGTCGGATCCAGCCTGGTGGGTCCCATGTCGACGCAACCCAAACTTGATCTCCGCGTAAATCTCGCCGAGTTCACCCCACGCTTGTAGGTACCTGCCCGTATTCTGGAAGTGGCGCTCAGCACAGTCGACCAAGTCCTCGAAGATTTCGGCCTGTTCGAGGACTGAGATCGGGAACCCATCCCTGCTCTTGAACGGCTCCTTCGGCGTCAGCGATTTGGCGGGGTCCGGTGACTGGTCTTTCAGTTCCTCGTCGACCCACTCCCTGCTGATTTGTGCCTCTTCCCATGGCGCATAACCAACCCCGGCCGCGAGCGCGATCTCGTCCGCGCTGTAGCCTCGTTCGTGCATCTCATGCAAGAAGTCCCAGTCGCTCATCGCTCTCCCTCTTTCGTGGATCACCATCCGTCACTGCCGTGTGGATGTGGCGCTCTTACCTGAGGCTCAAGTGTCTTCCAAACGCCAGGCCACTTCAGTCCACGAGCTCGGTGATGGTGGCGCCACCACGGGGAACGCGAACTAGATCTCACATTAAGCCGAATGCGCATGGCAAGTTCGACATCGCTGCCGAGCATCCAGCCTGAGCGACGTCACTGAATCGCTTCGGCGCCAGCGTCTTCCGCCCGCGACAGCTCACCTTCAACAGACGCGAGCCCCATGGCAACGCTCTCGCCTACTGTTGGGTCGACGGATCGGGAATCTTTGGGGCCGGTCACCGCGGGCCGTGACATGCGCTCATCATGTTCGCCGGCCGAGGCCGCATTCATTCGTCGTCGTAGACCCGTCGCCAAATTACGGGCGGCACTCGCCACTTCGCGCACCTGCCGCTTCAAGCCCGCCCGCTGGATGTCGACGCTCTGGGTCGTGATGACCTCATGGATCTCGAGCGTCTGCAACAACGGCATCAGCTGGTCGAACTTGCCGAGGATCTCGAGGTAGCGCCGGCCACTCGACGACAGCACGCCCACCTCGATCTCCAGCGGCTGGGTGTCGTAGGTTGCCACTCGGGTGATGCCATTCGCCTGGAACAGCGCTTCAGCCCCGTCGATGGCCTTGTTGAGGGCGTCGGTGACCTTCTCTATCCGCTCCCGCAGCGCGGCCTCCACCTTGGCAATGTCATCGTGGTCGAGTTTCGTGCGCGCGATCACCGAGACGAAGTGCGCGTTGAGCTGCAAGGTGCTGAACAGCCGCACGAAGAACCGCTTGCCCTCCGCACTGGTGAATCGAGCGGCCATCTTGACGCTCGCTGCCTCGATGCGCCGGAAGTCGGCCTTGGTCTCCTTGGCCAGGATGCGCTCGTTGACGCCGCCCTGGTCCATCTTCACGATCTGCAGGCTCGACGAGCTGGTTGGCGTGACGGCGGACATGCGAATGCTCCTCGGCTGTCGATGCTGTCGGACCATGTTGCGCAGCGCATCCCGCCATCGCCACGGGAAAGACACCCCGGCCTTCTGCCCTTTCGGCATCAGCATCGAAAGAGCGCCGCTCTCGCGTTGACCGCGTCGATTTGTCGCGCTACCTTTACCCAATGCAGTAGCTGGCCCTGCACCCAATCCGGCAAGCCCTGGAGCCCAGTCGCTCGAAGCACGCTTTCGAGGCGGGAGCCATTCCGCCCTCGCCCCCAAAGCGCACTTCGATCGGTCGCTGGCACACCGATCACGCGGTATCCGCCGCGCCAAGCCAGCCCCAGCTTTCCCATCCCTAGCGCCGGTCTCATCACCGGCTAGTCATCACCCCGCGGGGGCACGTGCCTCCCGCCGGGATCCGTGTCGCCTCCGCATTTGCCATGGAGGCCACGATGTTGAGACCCAATGAATCACGCGCAGGCGGGCACCGCTCCCCTGCCAGTTCCAGGCCGGCTGCCCCAGCCGCCCCACGAAGCAAGACCATCCAACGACTTCGCGAAGGCGTCGACGACGACAACCTGGACGACGACGAGTCTCCAGTCGAGTGGACTGATGAGGACATCGTCTTCCTGCATTGGCGATTGCTGCGGGAGGTGAGCGACCTCGCCGTTCCGACGACACCGCTCGAAACCAAGCTCGACACCCTGCGTTGGGTCTTCACCGACCGTGACAAGGATTCACTGCCCTTCTCGTTTGCAAGCTGTCTGCGAGTCGTGGGCTGCAGCCCGCTGTCACCGATCGAGTATTGCGGGCGCGTAGACGTCGAAGAGGTTCGTGACCTCATCCGCCATAGCGCCGGGGCGTGGCTCACGTCGACCCTCGAACGCTATCCCGCGTGGGTGCGCGCGGCCTTCGCTCGCAACCCCGAGTGGATCGAGGCGCGGCTGGCCGCAAACCCGCAGTGGATCAACGAGCAAACCAAGAAGCAGAGCCTCCAGGACGACCTCTTCGTCTGACTGCACTCACCGGAGTCGCGGTGGCCTGCGCCGCTACTCCATCCGACTGAAGGAATCCCAATGTCAAACACCAAGTCAATCCTGTGCCTGTTGGTCATCGTGGCGGCCTACGGCATTGCGGGACACCTCGACTACGAGGACGCCGTGATGCTGGAGCAGGCCGAGCGCCAGTCCTGGCTGGTCGTGACTGACGACTGCCTAGAGCCGCAGGGTAGGAGTGCCAAAGTGTTCCTGCAGCCCGGTGGCTTGCGGGGCACGGGGATGCACGCGCCGCACGGTTCAGAGAGCGCTGGCACCTCCGCAGCGGCCCTGCCCTGCACTGGCAGCCGCCACTGAGAGGCTGCGATGGCCACCGAAACCCAACACGATGAAGCCAGCCCCCCGATGCTCGCTGTCCACTCGACCGAGGACATCGAATACCTGGTCAAGCAGAGTGAGGTACTCACCGGCCTTCCCGGCCGCAGTTTCTTGATCGCTGGCGCGGACCGCCTGACCTATCGCTTGCAGTGGCATCCGCTGGGATTCACGGTCCAGCGCCTGGATGACCAGGCGCGGGTCCTGCACACGCAGCACCTCACCAGCTTCGAGTTCCTCGACCACAGCCTGCTCGAAGCCCTGCACGCGGGGCAGTTGTTCACCGCAGCAGTTGTGTTCGTCCCGCGATGCCTGTGATGGAGCACTCATTTGGCGAGCGGCTCGCCTCCATCCAGACACCGGCCTGGCAAAAGCATAGGTCTAACGCGCCCCACCGCAATCCTGCCCAGCCCGAGAGCGACTCCGCCATGGGCGGAAGAGCCCCGACCGCGTGGGCGCAATCCTCACGGAGATCATCTTGAAACCAGATCCATCCAAGTCACCCCTCTCGATCATTCGTCCGACGAACCACCTGGCAAGCCTTGCCTGCCCCCACGGAGGCCGTCATGCATAGCCCGCAGTACGTCGCTCGCATCGACGAAGTTAAACGCCTCGCCCATGGTCGTTGGACCGAAATCCTCCAACGCCTGGGTGTGGATGAGCGCATCCTGAAGCGGCGCAACCTGCCCTGCCCGCTGTGTGGTGGCAAGGACCGCTTCCAGTACACCGACAAATTCGGCGAAGGCAACTACCACTGCCGACACTGCGGCCCCGGCGGTGGCTTCAAGCTGCTGCAGGCGGCACTGGGCCTGGACTTCGCAACAGCCCTTCTACAGGTCGAGAACTGCGTTGGCATCCTGCCGACACCCGGTCCGACTGCGACGACCGAGCCATCGGCCGCGCGAATGAAGAAGCTGGCCCAGCGCATCTGGGACGAGGCCCGGCAGGTGACCGAGGCAGACGAGGTCGACCGCTACCTTGCCGGGCGTGGTCTGTGCATGCCCTTGGTCCCCAGGGTGCTGAGGTTTCATCCGGCACTCGGGTACTACGAAAAGGATGCTTCAGGCAAATCCACCAAGGTCGCAGAGTACCCGGCAATGCTGGCCTGCATCCAGGGCGCCGACGGCCACGCCGTGACCCTGCACCGCACCTACCTGAAGGACGGCTGCAAGGCCCCGATGAGTGACCCAAAGAAGATCTTGTCCGCGGGGATCAACGGCGCCGCAGTCCGCCTGTTCGAAGCGACCGAGGAACTGGCGATCACAGAAGGCATCGAGACCGGACTCGCGGTGCACCTGGCCACCGGCAAGCCCGTGTGGGCGGCGCTGAGTGCCGGCAACCTCGAGAAGCTCTGGCTGCCGCCGACGGTGACACGAGTCTGCGTGTACGCAGACAACGATGCCAACGGCGGCTATGACGGGCAGGCCTTCGCCTATGCCCTGGCGCGCCGGCTCAAGCGCGAGGAGTCCACGAGCGGCACCCGGCAGGTCCAGGTGTTCCTCCCGAAGCAGCCCGGCTTCGACTGGGCGGATGTGTGGCGCTCGCACAGCAGCAAACGAGCGGCCTAGGGTTTGGGCGATGCGGTCGAGAGACCGCATCCGCCTTGTCAGCGCCATTGGAAGGGCCACAACCGACGATGGCGGCGACAAGGTTTCCCGACTGGTAGCTGTCAGACCAGGCTGTACCGCGAGGTGCAGCGAAGACAGCCCTGCAGAAGCCTGTAGGTCGTGCCGGCGCGAAGCTCTCGCGCCATCGTGGATCGGGCCTGCCCCGATCTGTTGCCACCCGTCGCGGGCATGCACCTTCCCGCAACAAAGTGCGGGGGGTTTCCCGCGTCATATCCCGAAATGGAGACTCTCATGAAGAGCGGACGTTCACTCGTGAGCCTGGCCCAGGAACTGGATCGCCAGCTTCACTCCAAAAGAGACCTAGTCGTGCCCTCATCGCTGATGCGCCACGACACCGACGACACCGGCGACACCGGGTTGGTCATCGAGCAGCCCAGCGGCAGCAGCCGTTTCGGCATCACCACGTTGGCGCGGCGCCAATTGGCCGACAAACTGAAGATCCCATATGCGTACTTCGAGCGCATGCGCAGCGAGCAGCCGGTCCTGCTGGACCATAACGTCAACACCTGGCTGCAAAGCGGCGAGGACCGCCGCATGCTCCGCATGCTCGACGGCAAGGTTCGGGCGGTGCTGTCCGACCGCTACCGCCGACTGGACAACTTCGAACTGGCGGATAGCGTCCTGCCGATCCTGCAGCGCCTGCCGCAAGCGCGTTTCGAGTCGGTCGAGCTCACCGAGACGCGCATGTACCTGAAGGTGGTGACACCGCTGGTCAGGCACGAAATTGCGCCGGGTGACGTGGTTCAGGCCGGTGTTGTGGTCAGCAACTCCGAGATCGGCCACGGCACGCTGTCGGTGCAGCCCCTGCTGTACCGGCTGGTGTGCCGCAATGGCCTGATCGCATCGGACCACACACTGCGCAAGACCCATGTCGGGCGCAGTGTCGGTGGCGTTGACGAGGTGATCACGGTGTTCAAGGACGACACCCTGCTGGCCGACGACAAAGCCTTCTTTCTGAAGGTGCGCGATGTGGTCGAAGCGGCGGTGTCGGAGGCGACGTTCCTCCAGGCAGCCAGCAAGCTGCAGAAGACTCTGGGAATCCCGCTGGTCGGCGATCCGGTGAAAACTGTCGAGGTGCTGGCAAGCCGCTACACCCTCAACGATGCCGAACGTGCTGGTGTGTTGCGCTCGCTGATCGCGGAAGGCGACCTGTCGGGCTACGGGCTGGTGAATGCCGTCACCCATTACTCTCAGGAGGTCGAAGACTATGACCGCGCCACTGAGTTCGAGGCGCTGGGCGGCAGGCTGATCGAGCTGCAGCCGGCCGAGTGGA
>JAZKIW010000126.1:5973-8088 GCA_040384625.1 Pseudomonadota bacterium
CGCCGCTCTGACGCATCTGCCCGCCGATCGACGAAGTTTTGGGTGGCAAAGCAGTCAAGCACTGCGCGGACCAGCATTTGCTATTGCTGCCCGGCTCGCAGCCAACATATGCTGAAGCGCGTCTTGCAGGGCATTGCCACCCCATCTGCACTCCACAAGGACCGAGACGCTTCAAAGCCGCCGTGCTCGGGACAACCCAGAGAAACACCATGACCCAAGCGCAGCTTTCCGACGTCCAGATGGCGAATCTGACCCTGTTGCTCACGATCCGAGACGGCGTGCTTCACGACCGCCTGTCAGCCTGCTGCAGGTTCGCGCTCGACGCGGCCCAGGCCGATCGGCTCGGCGCGTTGGGCATCCAGCAGATCATGGCCATCGTCGCCAACATCGGTGATGCCACCCTGTTTCCGCCGCGACGCGATCTGATCGCATTGCTCGACGTGCCGCTGCCCCTGGCAAGACCCCTTGCCGCGGTGCATGCTGCCCGTCATCAGGCGTCCTGATCCAAGCGTCCGGCAACGTTGACTGGTCAGTGCTGCCCATGCAGTCTCGGATCGATCGCCAGCTTCGCGCGCTGGCTCTGGCCAAGGACTGCGCTGCCCTTGGCGCCCGCGTTCGCACCATCCACCACCTGACCGGGCTGAATCCGCGTGACCTGCTCCATCTGCTGTTCCCGGACAGGCAAGCCGTTCCTCGAGGTCGCCCGCCGGACTCTCCCGAGTGGTACCACGGCGCCAACCTGCTGTACCGCACGGAGGCATCCATCGTGATGTCGATCTACCGCCGACTTCGCGTTGCCGCCTTCAGCGGCAGCGAGTCACTGACCGGCGCCTATCGCCACTACCGAAACATCTGCCAGCCACCCCACCGCATCAGCTTCGACAGGGCCTTTGATCTGGCGTCGCACACGGATGGCCTGTGGCTCACGCAGGCGCAGAGCTTCTCGATCGTTGTCTGTCCGGCCTGTCACAGCGAGTACCTGGCGGCATGCGGTTCGACCGCCAAATCGAACGACGAGTGCCCGTTCTGCAAACTTGTGCAGCGCTACGGCGCCGACCAACGGGTCCAAGCGTCGTTTCCGGTTCAACCGCTGGCCATCCCAGCCTCGGCGCAGTTGGGCATGCTGACGCTGTTGAGAAGTAGGGGCGGCTGATCGCGCCCATGCCGAGATTGCCAAGCGATTCTCATTTCCCCGCAGCAGGGACAGCCTCGCAGCCACCCTTCATCCAAGGTTCGCGATCACCCACCGTTGCTGGGGCAGGCTCCTTTCATGCGATCCGGACGGCCAGACCAGCCAGGCGTGATGGCGTGCACCTGCTGCTGGCACTACGCGGCCGCCTCCACCATTCTCGCCACGAGCGTCATCACGGCATCGGTCTGTTCTCTCAGTGCAGAAGGCTGCGGCGATGTGGCGGCGGTGGCCACCGCCAGCTTCAGATCGGGCGCCAGCAACGAGAACTGCCCACCATAGCCCCAGGCCCACGCCACGCGTTGCCCATGCAGGCGCCCGGTGAACCACAGGAAGCCATACCCGACGTCCTCAACGGGCCCCGCACGCCAGGTGGCCGGGCCCTGCGGTGTCAAGCTCTCCTTCACCCACGGCTCGGGCAGCACCTGAGTACCGCGCCAGCGACCGCCCTCGATCATCATGTTCGCAAGCTTCAGCAGATCTCGTGTACGCAATGCCAGTCCGCCAACAGCGAACGGGTGTCCGTCTCGGTCGCGCTCCCACTCGAAGCGCGGGATGCCCAACGGGTCGAACAGCTGTCGCGCCGCCAGCGCTGAGGGGTCGGCACCCTGAGCACGTTGGAGGATAGGGGCGATCAGCGAGACCACCGCGTCGTTGTAGGACCATCCCGGCGGCCCCACGGGTACCGCCGGGCGGCTGAGTGCGTAGCGGACCAGGGGTCTCGCTCCGGCGAGCTGGCGAAAGAGCATCGGATCGAAGGCGAGCCCCGAACGGCCGGAGAGAATCTGGCGCAGCGTGACGGACGCAGCCGGTGAGTCTGGCACCTCGGCCAGCGCCTCGGGGAGAAGCGTCGCAACCGCATCGTCCAGACTCTTCAGACGACCATCGCGCAATGCCAGGCCAACGAGCATGGAGCACACGCTCTT
>JAZKIW010000127.1:0-3052 GCA_040384625.1 Pseudomonadota bacterium
CGGGCCATCGCGCGCGATGTCGGCCATGCTCAGGCGCAGGCGCCAGTTCGCCGGCGTTGGCCAGGCCAGCAGCTCGCGCGTCACGCCACCGCCGTTGCGCCAGGGGACGGCGTTCACCTGGTCGGCGCTGATGGGCTGTGTGGACATGCGGTGCGCTTCAGTCGCGCCAGACGCCGTCGAACAGGGTGGCGCAGCCGGCGCTGGCCGCGCCTTGCAGCACCAGCGTTTTCGCGGCCTCGATGTCGGGCGCAAACAGGCGGTCCTTTGCGTAGAAGGGCACACGCTCGCGCAGCGTGGCGTGCACCGGAACGAGCGCGGGCGAGGTCGCCAGCGGGCGGTGGAAGTCCACGCCCTGCGCGGCGGCCAGCCATTCGATGCCGAGGATGGTGGCCGTGTTGTGCGCCATCTCGTCGAGCCGGCGGCCCGCGAAGGTGGCCATGCTCACGTGGTCTTCCTGGTTGGCGCTGGTGGGCAGGCTGTCCACGCTGGCCGGGTGGGCGTGCGACTTGTTTTCCGACGCGAGTGCGGCGGCGGTCACGTGCGCGATCATGAAGCCGGAGTTCAGGCCGGGGTTGTCCACCAGGAACGGCGGCAGGCCCGAGAGACCGGCGTCGATCAGCAGCGCGATGCGGCGCTCGGCCAGCGCGCCGATCTCGGCGATGGCCAGCGCCAGCGTGTCGGCCGCGAAGGCCACCGGCTCGGCGTGGAAGTTGCCGCCCGAAAGCACCTCGTCGGTGTCGGTGAACACCAGCGGGTTGTCGGTGACGGCGTTGGCCTCGATCAGCAGCGTGCGCGCGGCCTGCACGATCAGGTCGCGGCAGGCGCCCATGACCTGCGGCTGGCAGCGCAGGCTGTAGGGGTCCTGCACGCGCTCGTCGTGTTCCAGGTGCGAGCGGCGGATCTCGCTGCCCGCGAGCAGCGCGCGCGTGACGGCGGCCATCGCGATCTGCCCGGGCTGGCCGCGCACCGCGTGGATGCGCGGGTCGAACGGCGCGTCGCTGCCCTTGGCCGCGTCCACGCAGAGCGCACCGGTCACGGTGCCGGCTTCGAGCAGGCGCTCGGCCATGAAGAGGCCGTGCAATGCCAGCGCTGTGGAGACCTGGGTGCCGTTGATCAGCGCCAGCCCTTCCTTGGCCGCGAGTGCCAGCGGCGCGATGCCGGCGGCCTGCAGCGCGGTGGCCGCGGGCATCACCGTGCCGTGCACGCGCACATCGCCTTCGCCCATGAGCGCGAGCGTCATGTGCGACAGCGGCGCGAGGTCGCCCGAGGCGCCCACCGAACCCTTGACCGGGATCAGCGGCACGATGCCGGCATTGAGCACGGCCAGCAGCGTGTCGATGACCACCGGGCGCACACCCGAATAGCCGCGCGCCAGGCTGGCGGCCTTCATGGCGACGACCAGCCGCACGGTGGCGTCGCTCATGGGTTCGCCGGTGCCCACCGAGTGCGACAGGATCAGGTTGCGCTGCAGCAGCTCCAGCTGTTCGTCGGGGATGCGCGTGCGGGCGAGCTTGCCGAAGCCGGTGTTGATGCCGTAGGCGGCATCGCCTTTTTCGACGATGCGCTGGATGGTGGCGGCGGCCGCGTCGATCGCGCTGCGCGCCGAAGCCGGCAGCGCGAGCGCCACCGGTGCTTGCCAGAGGCGGCGCAGGTCGGCCAGACGGATCTGGCCAGGGTTCAGGGTCAGGGTGTCGAGCATGGTGTGGGTGTCAACCGATCATGGGCAGATTGAGCCCCTGTTTTTTGGCGGTGGCAATGGCGAGCTCGTAGCCCGCGTCGGCGTGGCGCATCACGCCGCTGCCGCTGTCGTTGACCAGCACGCGCGCCAGGCGCTCGGCCGCGGCGTCGGTGCCGTCGGCCACGATCACCATGCCCGAGTGCTGCGAATAACCCATGCCCACGCCGCCGCCGTGGTGCAGGCTGACCCAGCTCGCGCCGCCGGCGGTGTTGAGCAGGGCGTTGAGCAGCGGCCAGTCGCTCACCGCGTCGGTGCCGTCCTTCATGGCTTCTGTCTCGCGGTTGGGGCTGGCCACCGAGCCGGTGTCCAGGTGGTCGCGGCCGATCACGATCGGCGCCTTGAGCTCGCCGCTCCTCACCATTTCGTTGAAGGCCAGGCCGGCGCGGTGGCGCTCGCCCAGACCCAGCCAGCAGATGCGCGCGGGCAGGCCCTGGAAGGCGATGCGCTCGCGCGCCATGTCGAGCCAGCGGTGCGTGTGCTTGTTGTCGGGGAACAGTTCCTTGATCTTGGCATCGGTCTTGTAGATGTCTTCGGGATCGCCCGAGAGTGCCACCCAGCGGAACGGGCCCTTGCCTTCGCAGAACATCGGGCGGATATAGGCGGGCACGAAGCCGGGGAAGTCGAAGGCGTTCTTCACGCCCTGGTCGAAGGCGACCTGGCGGATGTTGTTGCCGTAGTCCACTGTGGGGATGCCCATGGCCTGGAAGTCGAGCATGGCCTGCACGTGCACCGCGCAGCTGCGGGCGGCTTCGTCGGTCAGGCGCTTGTGTTGTGCGGGGTCGCGTTGTGCGGTCTTCCACTGCGCCACGTCCCAGCCCAGCGGCAGGTAGCCGTTGATGAGGTCGTGCGCGGAGGTCTGGTCGGTCACCAGGTCGGGCTTGAGGCCACCGGCCTGCGCGCGCTTCACGAGTTCGGGCAGCACCTCGGCGGCGTTGCCCAGCAGCGCGATGGACACGGCTTCCTTCTTTTCGCAGTGGTGCCGGATGAGTTCGATCGCATGGTCGATGTCGCGCGCCTGCTTGTCCACGTAGCGCGTGCGCAGGCGGAAGTCGATGCTGCTCTGCTGGCACTCGATGTTGAGCGAGACCGCGCCGGCCAGCGTGGCCGCCAGCGGCTGTGCGCCACCCATGCCGCCCAGGCCCGCGGTGAGGATCCATTTGCCCGAGAGGTCGTTGTTGTAGTGCTGGCGGCCGGCTTCCACAAAGGTCTCGAAGGTGCCCTGCACGATGCCCTGGCTGCCGATGTAGATCCAGCTGCCAGCGGTCATCTGGCCGTACATGAACAGGCCCTTGCGGTCGAGTTCGTTGAAGTGTT
>JAZKIW010000128.1:0-30138 GCA_040384625.1 Pseudomonadota bacterium
GTGTCGATCTGCAGGAAATCCTGGTTCGGGTGCTTGCGCCCGCCCTGTGGCGGTACGCTGGCCATGGTGCCTTCGACCAACTTCAGCAGGGCTTGCTGCACGCCTTCGCCCGACACGTCGCGCGTGATGCTCGGGTTGTCGGCCTTGCGCGAGATCTTGTCGATTTCGTCGATGTAGACGATGCCGCGCTGCGCGCGCTCGACGTCGTAGTTGCAGTTCTGCAGCAGCTTCTGAATGATGTTTTCGACGTCCTCGCCGACGTAGCCAGCCTCGGTCAGCGTCGTCGCATCGGCAATCACGAAGGGCACGTTCAACAGCCGCGCCAGGGTCTGGGCGAGCAAAGTCTTGCCCGAACCGGTGGGGCCGATCAACAAGATGTTGCTCTTGCTGAGCTCGACCTCGTCCTTGCCGCCCATGTGCTTCAGGCGCTTGTAATGGTTGTAGACGGCCACCGACAGCGTGCGCTTGGCAACTTCCTGGCCGATCACGTACGAATCCAGGCTGCCCTTGATCTCACTGGGCGTCGGCAGATCGGACTTGGCGCTCTTGGCTCCGGGCGCGTCGGCCGGCACTTCGTCGCGGATGATGTCGTTGCACAGCTCGATGCACTCGTCGCAGATGAAGACCGACGGTCCGGCGATGAGCTTCTTCACCTCGTGCTGACTCTTGCCGCAGAACGAGCAGTACAGAACCTTCTCGCTGGAGGAGCCTTTTTTCTCGGGCATGGGCTGGCCTAGGGGAGACTGAAGCAATGATAGTGCAAGGCCCCAGCGGGCACGGGCGCGGAAAAGAGCCCCTTTTCGTGGCGTGAATCACGCCTTGGCCGGGCCACGGTCAGGGTCGCTTGTCGATCACCTGGTCGACCAGGCCGTAGGCCTTGGCTTCCTGCGGGTCGAGGAAGAAGTCGCGCTCCATGTCGGCCTGGATCTTTTCCAGGGTCTGGCCGGTGCGGTCGGCGTAGATCTTGTTGAGCTGCTCGCGCGTCTTGAGGATCTCACGCGCATGGATCTCGATGTCCGTTGCCTGGCCCTGGGCGCCACCTGAGGGCTGATGGATCATGATGCGTGAATTGGGCAGCGACAGGCGCTTGCCCTTGGCGCCGGCCATCAGCAGGAACGAGCCCATGCTCGCCGCCAGGCCCATGCACATCGTCGAGACATCCGGCTTGATGAACTGCATGGTGTCGTAGATCGACATCCCCGCGCTGACGCTCCCGCCCGGCGAGTTGATGTAAAGGAAGATGTCCTTGTCAGGGTTCTCGCTCTCGAGGAAGAGCATCTGGGCCACCACCAGATTCGCCGTCTGGTCGTTCACCGGCCCGACCAGAAACACGATGCGCTCGCGCAGCAGGCGACTGTAGATGTCGTAGGCACGCTCGCCGCGGCCTGACTGTTCGATCACGATGGGCACCATGCCCAAGCCCTGCGTTTCCTGCGCGCTCATCTGATTCCTTCGGTATGTGGATGCCCTCAGGTGATTATGTCGCCAGAAAATACAAGGGCGCCGGGCCCTTCGGCGCGGCGCCCTGCTGCAAATGGGGCTTTCAGGCGGTCATCAACTCGTCGAACGGGAGCACCTTGTCGGTGACCTGAGCCATGGCCAGCACGTGGTTGGCGACATTGTTCTCGATCACCACCGCTTCGACCTCGGCCATGCGCTGCCGGTCGCTCAGGTACCAACGCATGACTTCGGCCGGCTTCTCGTAGCTCTGGCTCATCTCTTCGATGTGTGCCTGCAACTGCTCGGGCTTGGCCTGCAGGTTGTGCGTGCGAACCAGTTCGGCGACGACCAGGCCCAGGCGCACGCGGCGCTCGGCCTGCGCCGTGAAGAGTTCGGCCGGGATCGGCGCGGTGGCGGCGTCCTTCACGCCGCGCTGCTTCAGGTCGGCACGCGCCGACTCGACCAGGCGCTCTGTTTCGCCGTCGATCAAGGCCTTCGGCAGGTCGAGCTCGGCCACCGACACCAGTGCGTCCATCACTGCCGCCTTGTTCCGACCCTGGACGCGGAACTTGACTTCGCGCTCGAGATTCTTCTTGACGTCGGCGCGCAGCGCCTCGACCGTGCCGCCGGCGATGCCCAGCGCCTTGGCAAAGGCCTCATCGACCACTGGCAGCGCCTGGGCCTCGATCTTCTTCATCGTGACCAGGAAGTCGGCTTCCTTGCCAGCGACGTCCTTGCCTTGGTAGTCGGCCGGGAAGGCGACCGGGAAGGTCTTGCTTTCGCCGACCTTCATGCCGCGCACACCCTGGTCGAACTGCTCCAGCATCTGGCCTTCGCCGATGATGAACTGGAAGGCGTCGGCCTTGCCGCCAGAGAACGGCTCGCCATCGATCTTGCCCTCGAAGTCGATCGTCACACGATCGGTTTCGGCCGCGCCTTCGGCCGCCGGGCGCTGCGCAAAGGTGCGGCGCTGCTTGCGCAGAATGTCGACGGTCTTGTCGATTGCGCCTTCAGTGATTTCGGTCGACACCCTCTCCAGCGAGACGGCGGACAGATCACCCAGCTTGACCTCCGGATATACCTCGAAGGTGGCATCGAAGGCGATCTGCCCTTCCGCATTGCCTTCCTTCTGTGTGATGCTGGGCGTGCCGGCGACACGCAGCTTGGCTTCGTTCGCTGCACTGGCAAAGGCCTCGCCGACCTTGTCGTTCATCACTTCGTAGTGCACCGAATAACCGTAACGCTGGGCGACAACCGACAGCGGCACCTTGCCGGGTCGAAAGCCGTCGGCCTTGACCGTGCGAGACAGCTTCTTCAGGCGTGACTCGACCTCGCCGTTGATGGCGTCAGCGGCCAGGGTCAGGGTGATCCGGCGTTGCAGTTTTTCGAGGGTTTCGACAGTGACCGTCATGATGTCAACTCGTGATGTGTAGAGACTGTGTCTGGTGCGCGGGGGGGGACTCGAACCCCCACACCATCGCTGGCGTCAGGACCTAAACCTGGTGCGTCTACCAATTTCGCCACCCGCGCCTCGGGAGAGCATTGAACACGACGGGGAGCCCGCTTCGCGAGTCCTTCAAGGTGTCCTGAGCCAGTGATTCTAGCTTGCCGAGCCAGGCTGTCTCTTCACCCGGAACCACGCCGCATACATCGCCGGCAAGGCCAGTAAGGTCAGCGCAGTGGCGACGATCAGGCCGCCCATGATCGCCACGGCCATCGGCCCCCAGAACACGCTGCGTGACAGCGGGATCATCGCCAGCACCGCGGCCGCCGCCGTCAGCACGATCGGGCGGAAGCGTCGCACGGCAGATTCGACGATCGCGTCCCAGGTCGGCACGCCGCGCCGACGGTCCTGCTCGATCTGATCGATCAGGATGACCGAATTGCGCATGATCATGCCGGCTAATGCAATGAAGCCGAGCAAGGCAACAAAGCCGAAGGGTCGGTTCAGCAGCAGCAAGGCACCGGCCACGCCGGCGATGCCCAGCGGCGCAGTTAGCACGACGAGGATAGACCGCGACACGCTCTGCAACTGCAGCATCAACAGCGTGAACATGATGAACAGCATCACCGGCACGCCTGCAGCGATCGAGCCCTGGCCTTTGCTGCTCTCGGCCACAGCGCCAGCGATCTGGATGTCGTAGCCGGCCGGCATACGTGCCTTGAGTTTCTGCAGCTCGGGCCAGACCTGGAAGGTCACGGTCGGCCCCTGCACGCCTTCGACGACGTCGCCCTGCACCGTGACCGCGAAGTCGCGGTTCTCACGCCAGATCACGCCCGGCTCCCAGGCCAATTCGCTGCGCGCGATCTGCGACAGCGGGATCGCGCGGCCGCTGGCGGTCGGCAGGTAGGCCGCAGCCAGGTCGGTGATTGCGTTGCGCTCTTCGGCCGGCTGGCGCAGCACGATGTCGATCAGGCGGTCGTCCTCGCGGTACTGGCCGACCGTTGTTCCGGACAGCACCGTGCGCGAGGCCTGTGCCAAGCCAGCGCTGGTAACGCCCAGGGCGCGCGCCTTGTCCTGGTCGACGTTCAGGCGCAGGACTTTGACCGACTGGTTCCAGTTGTCGTTGACGCCGCGCATGCTCGGGTGAGCCCGCAACACCGCCTTGGCCTCGTCGGCCCAGGCCCGCACACCGGCCACATCCGGCCCGACGACGCGAAACTGCACCGGGTACGGCACCGGCGGGCCGTTCGGCAGCAGCTTGACGCGGCCGCGCAGTTCGGGGAACTCGGTGGCCAGCAGGGCCGGCAGGCGTTTGCGCAACTCTTCGCGCGCCGCCATGTCCTTGGGCAGGACGATCGACTGGCTGACATTGCTCTGTGGGAAGACCTGGTCCAGCGGCAGGTAGAAGCGCGGCACGCCCGAACCGATCCAGGCGGTGACCGAGGCCACCCCAGGCTCCTTCATCATGCGCGCCTCGAAGCGGCGCGACTGTTCGTCGGTCTGCTGGATCGTCGCCCCCTCGGGCAACCACAGGTCGACCAGGATCTCGGGCCGACTCGAGTCCGGGAAGAACTGCTGCTGCACCCTGCCCATGCCGACGATGCCGAGCGCGAAGCTCAGCAGCGTCGCGCCGATCGTCAACCATCGATGCTCGACGCACCAGTCCACAGTGCGCCGGAAGCGGGAATAAAACGGCGTGTCGAACAATTCGTGGGCGCCCTCGCCTTCGACCTTGCTGCGCGTGCGCAGCAGCCAGGCGCCGAGGTAAGGCACGAAGTAGACCGACACCAGCCAAGAGATGACCAGGGCCGCGGTCGTCACGGCAAAGATCGCGAAGGTGTACTCCCCGGTGGTCGACCGCGCCAGGCCGATCGGCAGGAAGCCGGCTGCAGTGATCAGGGTGCCGGTCAACATCGGCATCGCTGTCACGTCATACGCGAAGGTGGCCGCGCGCATCTTGTCGTAACCCTCTTCGAGCTTGCGCACCATCATCTCGACCGAGATGATCGCGTCGTCGACGAGCAGGCCCAGCGCGATGATCAGGGAGCCGAGCGAGATCTTGTGCAGACCCACGCCCCAGTAGTACATGGTGACGAAGGTGATCGCCAGGACCAGGGGGATCGTGATACCGACGACCAGGCCGGGCCAGATGTCGACGCGCAAGGGTTTGGTGTGCAGTCCGAGGGCGATGAAGCTGACGGCCAGCACGATCACCACCGCCTCGATCAACACCCGCACAAACTCTCCGACCGAGCGTGTCACCGCCGACGGCTGATCCTGGATCTGGCTCGTCTCGATCCCCGCCGGCAGCGTGCGTTGGATCGCGGCCACCTCGCTGCGCAGTGCGTGACCGAGAGCGATGATGTCGCCGCCCTTGGCCATCGAGACGCCCAGGGCGATCACCGCCTTGCCTTGGTGCCGCACTTTGACGGCCGGCGGGTCGACGTAGGCACGCTTGATCTCGGCGATGTCAGACAAGCGCAGCGTGCTCGCAATGCCCGTCGTGGCGTTGACGCCGCGGATCGGAAAGCGCTTCAATTCCTCGACAGAGTTGAACTGGCCGCCGATGCGAACCTGCAGGTTCTCGCTGCCGGCGTTCATCACGCCGGAACCCTCGACGGCGTTCTGCGCGCCCAGCTGGGCAATGACCTGGTTCAGGTCGAGACCGAGTGTGGCCAGGCGCTTGTGCGAGATCTCGACGAAGAGCTTCTCGGGCTGCACGCCGAAGAGTTCGACTTTGGCCACGTCCGGTACACGCAGCAGGCGCTGGCGCACGGCGTCGGCATGCTGGCGCAGTTCTTCGTCGGAGAATCCGTCGGCCGACAACGCGATGATCGAGCCGTAGACATCGCCGAAGTCGTCGTTGAAGACCGGCCCGACGACGCCGGTCGGCAGGCTGGAGCGCATGTCGCCCACGCGTTTTCGCGCCTGGTACCAGCTGTTGCTGACATCCTTGGGCGGCGCGCTGTCCTTCAGCTGCAGGATCGTGAGCGATTCGCCGGGCTTGGTGTAGCTGCGCTGAATGTCGGCGTAGGGCACGTCCTGCAAGGCACGTTCGATCTTCGAGGTCACCTGCTCGGCCATCTGTTCGGCCGAGGCTCCCGGCCAGAACGCCTGCACCACCATCGCGCGGAACGTGAACGGTGGATCCTCGTCCTGCCCGAGCTGGAAGTAGGCAGCAAAGCCCAGCACCAGCAGCACGACCATCAGGTAGCGTGTCAGCGCCGGGTGTTCGAGGGCCCAGCGCGAAATGTTGAAGCGCGACTCCACCGCATCGCTGGACTGGGTGTGCGCGGGCGCGCCTTCGGAGGCCTGCATCGGTAGCCCCGCTCAGCGCGCCGCACCGCTGGCGGCGGCAAGCATCGGCGTAGCCCCGTACAGGGACACCTTCTGACCCGGCGTCAACACGTGCACGCCTGCACTGACGACCATCTGGCCGGGCGACAGGCCGCCCGCCACCAGCACCTGGTTGCCTTCGGCACCCGCGACCTGGATAACCTGCGCTTGCACGGTCATCGTCGCCTTGTCCAGCAACCACACGCTGCTCTTGCTCTGCTGTTCGAACACGGCCGCCAACGGCAGCTTGACGACGCCAGCCACGCTCGGTATTGCGACCGAAACGGTCGCCGTCTGGCCCAGACGGACCGCGGCCTTGCCGATGTCGGCCTTGACGACGAAGGTGCGAGTGACCGGATCGGCAGCCGCGGCGATCTCACGCACGCTTGCCGCCAGGGGCGCGCCGTTGTCGCCCCACATCCGCACCTGGAGCGCCCCCGCACGGCCTTCGAGAGCCCGTAACGCAGGCACCTGGTTTTCGGGCACCGAAAACACAACGTCTCGCGGACCGTCCTGCGCCACGCGCAGCACCGTCGCTCCGGCGCTGAGCACGGCGCCCGGCTCCGCCTCGATCGCGGTGACGACTCCGCTGACATCGGCGATCAAGCTGCTGTAACGCGCCTGGTTGGTCTGCACGCCGGCCTGGGCCTGGGCTTGCTCCAGCTGCGCCTGCGCCGCCTTCAGACTGGTCTCGCGACGCTCCAGATCGGCCGAGCTGATGAAGCCCTGATCGCGCAGTTCCTTGAAGCGCTTGAAGTCGGCCGAGGCCTGTTCCTGGTTCACGCGTGCAGCCTGGACCGACGAGCGGGCCGCGTCTTGGCCGAGGCGCAGGTCCTGCGGGTCAAGACTGGCGAGGACCTGACCCGCCTTGACGCTGTCGCCCAGGTCGGCGGGCCGGCTCACCATCTTGCCGCCGACGCGAAAACCCAGGCGCGATTCGACGCGCGCCCGCACCTCGGCGGCGTAGTCGACGCTTCCACTGGTCTGCCCCAAAGCGACGGTCAAAGTGCGCACCGCCCTTACGGGCTCGGGAGCCGGAGCCGGCTTGGAGCACGCTGCCAGCACCAACGCCGTGCCGGCGAGCAACAGGCTCGCTCTGGTTTGGCTCGGGCGTCGGGAGGCGGGGCTGGAGGCGGGGCTGGGCATGTCGAATCTCGTCGTCCTGGGGTTGCCATTGCTCGGTCTGAGTGCCATTACTGACTGACCGGTCAGTAATGTATTCAGCCCGCAGATCGCTGTCAACCCTCCTCGGCCTGGATCGAGCGCGGCAAGCGGCCGTCGCTGGGTCAGAGTGACAATCCACGTCCGTGACCATCGATCACTACGAAAACTTCCCTGTCGCTTCCTGGTTGTGTCCGCCCGCGCTGAGGCCGGCCGTGGCCGCGATCTACCACTTCGCGCGCACTGCCGACGACATCGCCGACGAGGGTGACACGCCGGCGTCCGAGCGACTGGCGCTGCTGGCCGAGTACGGACTGGCGCTGACACTCGCCGCTGCCGGCGGCGACACGGGTGGTCGCTGGCAGCACGTGTTCGAACCCCTGGCGGCAGTGATCGCTCGGCATCGGATACCGCTGTCGCCCCTGACGGACTTGCTCAGTGCATTTGCGCAGGACACCGGGAATCCGATCTATCCCGACCGCGCCGGCTTGCTCGACTACTGCGCACGATCGGCCAACCCGATCGGCCGCTTGCTCCTACATCTGGCTGGCGTCACCGACCGCGAGGCCCTGGCGCAGTCCGACGACGTCTGCACCGCGCTGCAGCTGATCAATTTCTGGCAGGACTTGTCGATCGACCTGCCGCGCGGACGGGTATACGTTCCCGTGGGCGATGCGGCGCGCGTCGGTCTCGATGTCCGGCAGCTCCGCGCCGGCACCGACAGTGCCCCCAGCCGCGCCTTGGTGCGCTCCCTCGTCCGGTGGGCTCGCGACACCATGCTCACGGGCGCACCGCTGGTACACCGCTTGCCTGGTCGCATGGGCTGGGAGTTGCGCTTCGTCGTCCAAGGGGGGCTGCGCGTGTTGGACAAGATCGAGAACGGTGGCCACAACACGCTGTCGCATCGGCCGACGGTCGGCAGAGCCGATTTGCCGCGACTGGCGTGGCGGGCCTTGCGCATGTCGCGACCCTTGCGCACCGTAACGGGGATGCCGTTGCCGACCGACGAGCGCCGCTCATGAGTCCGGAACAATACGTGCGCGACAAGGCCGCCAAGAGCGGCTCGTCGTTCTACTACGCCTTCCGCTTTCTGCCGCCGCCTCAGCGCGCTGCGATCACGGCTTTCTACGCCTTCTGTCGCGAAGTCGACGACGTGGTCGACGAGGTTCACGACAGCGGCGTCGCGGCGACCAAGCTGGCCTGGTGGCGCAAAGAAGTGGCCAGCGCCTTCGGCGGACAACCCAGCCATCCGGCAATGCATGCGTTGATGCCGCACGTGGCGTCACGCGGCATCGAGGCCTCGCACCTGCTGGCGGTGATCGAGGGCTGCGAGATGGACCTGCAGCAGAGCCGCTATCTCGACTTTGCCAACCTCGCGCGCTACTGCCACCTGGTGGCCGGGGTGGTCGGGGAGGTGGCGGCAAACATCTTCGGCCGCAGCCAGGCGGGGACGATCGCCTATGCGCACAGGCTCGGTCTGGCCATGCAGCTGACCAATATCATCCGCGACGTCGGTGACGACGCACGGCGTGGCCGCATTTACCTGCCGGTGAACGAACTGAAGCAGTTCGACGTCAAGGCCAGCGAATTGCTCGAGCGCCAAGCCCCATGGGGTTACAGCGAGCGGTTCACGGCCCTGATGCGTTTCCAGGCCGAGCGCGCCCACCGCTGTTACGACGAGGCACTCGCCCTGCTGCCGGCGCAGGACCGCCGCGCGCAACGCCCCGGTCTGGCCATGGCCCAGATCTACCGCACCTTGCTGCGCGAAATCGAGGCTGACGAATTCCGAGTGCTGCATCAACGAGTGGCGCTGACCCCGCTGCGCAAGGTCTGGATCGCGATGCACACGCATTGGCGGGAACGCTGAGACGCATGCTGTCACGCCGCATCGCGGTGGTGGGTGGCGGCTGGGCCGGCCTCTCCGCCGCCGTATCCGCGACCGAGGCCGGTCACCAGGTCACCCTGTTCGAGATGGCACCGCAAGCCGGCGGCCGGGCGCGCCGTGTCGACCACGATGCCGAACTGGCGCTCGACAACGGCCAGCACATCCTGATCGGCGCATACACAGAGACGCTGGCACTGATGCGACGCGTTGGCGCCGACCCAGAGGCGTTGCTTCGCCGCCTGCCATTGACTCTCGTAGGGCCGGATGGGCTTGGCTTGCGCCTGCCTGCAGGCGCGGCCGTGCCCTCCTTTGTTCGAGCCGTGCTCGGCCGACGCGGCTGGTCGCTCGGCGAGCGGCTGGGTCTGCTCGCCATGGCGCTGCGCTGGCGCGTTCAAGGCTTCGAGGCCGACGCCCAAGTGAGCGTCGACCAGCTGACACGCGGGCTGTCGGCGCGCGTGCGACAGACCTTGATCGAGCCGCTGTGCGTGGCTGCGCTCAACACACCGGCGCATCAGGCCAGCGCACGCGTGTTCCTGCGGGTGATGCGCGATGCCTTGTTCGGCGGCCCCGGTGCGGCCGACCTTATGCTGCCGCGCGTGCCGCTGTCGGCCTTGCTCCCTGACCCGGCGACGCAGTGGCTGTGCGCCGCAGGTGCCACCTTGCGCTGCGCCACCCGTGTCCACGCACTCGCGCCAACGCCTCAGGGCTGGGCGGTCGACGGCGAGACCTTCGACGTGGTCGTGCTGGCCTGCAGCGCCCACGAGGCCGCGCGCCTGAGCCTGCCGCTCGCCCCCGGCTGGGCGCGCCAAGCCGCCGCCTTCGACTACGAGCCGATCGTGACGGTCTATCTGCAAAGCCGCGGCACGCGCTTGCCGCAAGCGATGACGGCGCTTGACTCCAATGCCGACGCACCCGCCCAGTTCGTCTTTGACCTCGGTGCGATCGATGGCGGAGGCGCTCGCGCCGGCGTGTTTGCCTTTGTAGTGAGCGGCGCCCGAAACTGGGTCGATCGCGGCCTCGATGCCACGGCCTCCGCGGCTCAGCAGCAGGCGAACACTGCTTTTGCGCCTGGCACCTGGCGCGAGGCTCCCGTTCACTTGCGCACCTTGGCCGAAAAGCGCGCGACCTTTCTCTGCACGCCGGGCCTGAGGCGGCCCCCGGCAGCCGTCGCAGCACGCTTGTGGGCGGCAGGCGACTATGTCGACGGACCTTACCCGGCGACTCTGGAAGGCGCCGTGCGCTCTGGCGCGACTGCAGCCGCAGAGCTGGGGCGAGCGTGAACGCCACGCCACATCTCAATATCCGGTCTTTGATTTCGCCATGCAAGAATCGGCTCGGCGAAAGACAATGCCGCCATGCCGAAGAGTGACGCCAGAACCCCAAGCATCCAGGTGCTCGAGCGCAGCTTCGCACTGCTCGATGTGTTGGCGGCCCAGCCCGAATCGCTCGCGCTGAAAGTCATCAGCGAACGCACCGGTCTGCATCCCTCTACAGCGCACCGGATCCTCAATGACCTCGCAGCCGGCCGCTACGTCGACCGGCCCCAGGCCGGCACCTACCGCCTGGGCATGCGCCTGCTCGAGCTGGGCAACCTAGTCAAGGCCCGCCTCGATGTGCGCGACGCCGCGCTGGAGCCGATGCGCGAACTGCACAAGCTGACCCACCAGGCGGTCAACCTCTCGGTGCGCCAAGGCGACGAGATCGTCTACATCGAGCGGGCCTACAGTGAACGATCGGGCATGCAAGTGGTGCGCGCCGTGGGTGGTCGGGCGCCACTGCACCTCACTTCGGTCGGCAAGTTGTTCCTCGCCGGGGACGATCGCGACCGCGTGCGCGCCTATGCCAGCCGGACCGGCCTGGCCGGGCAAACGCGCAACAGCTTGACGCAGCTGGCCGCGCTGGAACGTGAACTCGACGGGGTGCGGGCGCGCGGCGTCGCACGCGATGACGAAGAACTGGAGATCGGCGTGCGCTGCATGGCGGCAGCCATCTACGACGACGGCGACCGTCTGGTGGCCGGTCTGTCGATCTCAGCGCCGGCCGAGCGCCTCGAAGAGGCCTGGCTGGAGCGTGTCAAGGCCACCGCGCGGCAGATCTCCGCCGCTCTCGGCCATCGCAAAACCTGAACGTCAGGTGAGAGGGATGCCGGCCGTGGCCGCCGCGGCCGGTACGCGGGGTGCGACCGGCAATTCGCCGAGCCACTTGCGGATGCGCTCGGCGTCGCCGATGCGCGAGTACTTGCCGGCAGAGTCCAGCAAGACCATGATCAATTTGCGCCCCGAGAGCTGCGCCTGCATGACCAGGCAGCGTCCGGCCTCGGAGATGTAGCCCGTCTTCTGCAGGCCGATGTCCCACTCGCCGCTGCGCACCAGACCATTGGTGTTGCGGAAGTTCACATTGCGCTTGCCGATCGCCACTTCGTGCGCTGGCGAGGTGGAGAGTTGTCGGATCAGGCTGTGCTTATCGGCTTCACGTACCAGCACCGCCAGGTCCGCTGCGCTCGACTGGTTGCGGCTCGACAGGCCTGTCGGCTCGACATAGCGCGTGTCCTTCATGCCCAGGGTCTGCGCCTTGAGGTTCATGGCAGCAACGAAGGCCGCCAAACCTCCGGGGTAGTGACGACCAAGGGCATTGGCCGCTCGGTTCTCGCTCGCCATCAGGGCCAGATGCAGCATCTCTTCGCGGGTCAGGCGGGTACCGACCTGAAGGCGCGACCGACTGCCCTTCTCGGTGTCGATGTCCTCGCCGCCGATGCTCAGCACTTCGTCGAGCGGCTGTTTGGCTTCGCTCACGACCAGGGCCGTCATCAGCTTGGTGATCGACGCGATCGGCAAGACCGCCTGGGGGTTCTTGCTGAACAGCACCTCGTTGGTTTCCTGGTCGAGCACCAGAGCCACGCTGGACTTCAGCTCGAGCGCATCGTCGGTGCCATGCAAGCCATAGATCTGGCCGAACGACGGCCGTGCCGGCGCAGCCCGCACGACGCGTGAGCGCGACGACTTCGCGCTCAACTTCTTCTTGGCAACGACCGGCGCCTTGCTTGCGCGCGGCTTCGACTCGGCGGCCAAAGGCATGGCCAACAAAGCAGCGACGGCGAACAACCACGGCAACAGCCGGGCGCGGAACGTGACGATCTGAAACGGATTGACAAACAAGGGAAAACCCTAGCAACAAGTCGACCTTAGTGTAGGCCACGAAAAAAAACCACGCAAGACATGGACTTGCGTGGTTTTCCTCAAGTTGATGCTGGGATTTCCCTCAGTCTGTAACGGTTTTCCCCGTTTCAACCCTGTGCGGCCACGCGTTCGGCCTTGCTGTGGAGCTTGTTCAACGCCGCAAGGTAAGCTTTGGCTGACGCGACCACGATGTCCGGGTCAGCACCGACCCCGTTGACGATGCGCCCACCTTGTTGCAGCCGCACCGTCACCTCACCTTGCGATTCTGTGCTGCCGCTAGTGATGGCATTGACCGAATAGAGCAGCAACTCCGCGCCACTTTGCACCTTCGACTCGATCGCCTTCAGGCTGGCGTCGACCGGTCCGTTGCCGTCGCTCTCCGTGTGGAACTCCGCGCCGCCGACGGCGAAAGCCACTCGCGCATGCGGCCGCTCGCCAGTTTCGGATCGCTGCGCCAAGGCCAGCAGGCGGTAGTGCTCCTGTTCGTGGGTGACGCTCTCGTCACCCACCAGGGCGATGATGTCCTCGTCGAAGATCTCGCTCTTGCGATCGGCAAGTTCCTTGAACTTGGCGAAGGCCGCGTTGTTGTCGGCTTCGGACTCGAGTTGGATGCCGAGCTCCTGCAGCCGCTGTTTGAACGCGTTTCGGCCGGAGAGTTTGCCGAGCACGATCTTGTTCGCGCTCCAGCCCACATCCTCTGCGCGCATGATTTCATAGGTGTCGCGAGCCTTCAGGACGCCGTCCTGGTGGATCCCCGAGGCATGGGCAAAGGCGTTCGCCCCCACCACCGCCTTGTTCGGTTGGACCACGAAGCCGGTGGTCTGGCTGACCATCCGCGACGCGGCGACGATCTGGGTGGTGTCGATGCCGACCTCGAGCTTGAAATGGTCGCGCCGCGTCTTGACGGCCATCACCACTTCTTCGAGCGAGCAGTTGCCCGCGCGCTCACCCAGTCCGTTGATCGTGCACTCGACCTGCCGCGCGCCGCCGATCTTGACGCCGGCCAGCGAGTTGGCGACTGCCATGCCCAGATCGTTGTGACAGTGCACCGACCAGACAGCCTTGTCGGAATTCGGAATGCGCTCACGCAATGAGCGGATGAATTCGCCGTACAACTCAGGCACCGCGTAACCCACGGTGTCAGGGATGTTGATCGTGCTGGCCCCCTCGGCGATCACGGACTCGAGCACGCGGCACAGGAAGTCAGGATCCGATCGGTATCCGTCTTCGGGAGAGAACTCCACATCGCCGTTCAGGCTGCGCGCGAAGCGCACCGACAGCTTGGCTTGCTCGAACACCTGATCGGGCGTCATACGCAGCTTCTTCTCCATGTGCAGCGGCGAGGTGGCGATGAAGGTGTGAATGCGCGAGCGCGCAGCGCCTTTCAAGGCCTCGGCGGCACGGGCGATGTCGCGGTCGTTGGCGCGCGCCAGCGAGCAGACGGTGGACTCCTTGATTGCGTCTGCAATCGCTCGAACGGCCTCGAAGTCGCCGTTCGATGAGGCAGCAAAACCCGCCTCGATCACGTCGACGCGCAGGCGCTCGAGTTGCCGCGCGATGCGCAGCTTTTCATCCTTGGTCATCGAGGCGCCGGGCGATTGCTCGCCGTCACGCAAGGTGGTGTCGAAGATGATCAGCTTGTCGGTGCTCATGGCTCTTGGCTTTCGTAGTGCAGAAATGGAAACAGCCCGCTGGCTGTGAAGCTCGCGGGCTGTCGATGGGCAGGAATTCGGGAACGCAATCGATCAGCGCGCGGGCAGCACTCCTAGCAGTAGTAGCAGCGTGGCGGGACGGATCGACATGGGCGGAAATGTAGCACGCGCGGCTCAGCGGTGCAGGCCCTCTTCGTCGGGCTCGTCGGTCGACGTCGCGATCACGCTGACAGGCGTGCCCTTCCACTTGCGGTAACCGTAGACCACATAGCCCGACAGTCCGTAGGCGCAGAAAAGAGCAAACAAGGCCAGCGGCGGGTTCTGGCTGATCAGCGCGATGCCGAGTGCGATCGCCACGATGACCGCAAACGGCACCGTCTGCCTGGCGCCAACGACCTTGAAGCTATAGAACGGCGCGTTCGTCACCATCGACAGGCCCGCGTAGAGCGTGACCGCGAAGGCGGTCCAGGACAACCAGTCGATTCGGGTCGCGCCTTTCAGGCCGGCGTCGTCCATGACCCAGATCAGGCCCATCACCAAGGCTGCAGCCGCCGGGCTCGGCAGTCCCTGGAAGAAGCGCTTGTCGACCACGCCGATGTTGACGTTGAAGCGAGCCAGCCGCAGGGCCGCTGCCGCGCAATAGACGAAGGCGGCCATCCAGCCGAAGCGGCCCAGACCCTGGAGCGCCCAGACGTAGACGATCAAGGCGGGCGCCAGCCCGAAACTCACCATGTCGCACAGACTGTCCATCTGCTCGCCGAAGGCACTCTGCGTGTGGGTCATCCGGGCCACACGGCCATCCATGCTGTCGAGAACGGCTGCACAAAAGATGCCGATCGCGGCCGCCTCGAATCGTCCGTTCATCGCCACCACGATGGCATAGAACGCAGCGAACAGTGCCGCCAGCGAAATCGCGTTGGGCAGGATGTAGAGGCCCTTGCGCCTCGGCCGCGGCGGCAATTCCGCCGCCTGCGCCAAGCCGTCAGGAGTGTCGCGCCGATCGTCAGTCATTGACGCGAGGATAGCGCCTCAGTTGCGGCTCTTGTCGACCAGCTTGTTGGCCTTGATCCAGGGCATCATCGCGCGCAGCTTTTCACCCACGACTTCGATCTGGTGCTCGCCCATCAGGCGCCGGCGCGACAAGAGCGTCGGCGCACCGGCGCGGTTTTCGAGGATGAAGTTCTTGGCGTACTCGCCGGTCTGGATGTCCTTCAGCATCTGGCGCATCACGTCCTTGGTCGCCGCGTTGACGACCCGAGGCCCGCTGACGTACTCGCCGTACTCGGCATTATTCGAGATCGAGTAGTTCATGTTGGCGATGCCGCCTTCGTAGATCAGGTCGACGATCAGCTTCAATTCGTGCAGGCACTCGAAGTAGGCCATCTCGGGGGCGTAACCGGCTTCGACCAGGGTCTCGAAGCCGGCCTTGATCAACTCGACCGTGCCGCCGCACAGCACCGCCTGCTCGCCGAACAGATCGGTCTCGGTTTCTTCGCGGAAGTTGGTTTCGATGATGCCGGCCTTGCCGCCGCCATTGGCCGCGGCATAGCTCAAGGCCAGATCACGCGCCTTGCCGCTCTTGTCGGCGTGCACCGCGATCAGGTGCGGCACGCCGCCCCCCTGGGTGTAGGTGTTGCGCACGGTGTGGCCAGGCGCCTTGGGCGCGACCATCCAGACGTCCAGGTCCTCGCGCGGCACCACTTGTCCATAGTGAACGTTGAAGCCGTGGGCAAATGCCAATGACGCACCTTGCTTGATGTTCGGCGCAATGTCGTTGCTGTAGACCGCCGCGATTTGCTCGTCTGGCAGCAGGACCATCACCACATCGGCGTTCTTCACCGCGTCGGCGACGGCGGCGACCTTGAGGCCGGCCTTCTCCACCTTGTTCCAGGATGCGCCACCGCGGCGCAGGCCGACGGTGACCTTGACCCCGCTGTCGTTCAGGTTCTGCGCATGGGCATGGCCCTGCGAGCCGTAACCGATGATGGCCACCTGCTTGCCCTTGATCAGGCTGAGGTCGGCGTCCTTGTCGTAATAAACCTTCATGCTTCTTGCTCCGTCGAAAAAGTCAGACTCTCAGAATCCGTTCGCCGCGGCCAATGCCGCTGGCGCCCGTGCGCACGGTTTCCAGGATCGCGGCGCGATCGATGGCCACCAGGAAAGCGTCGAGTTTGGCACCATCGCCCGTCAGCTCGATGGTGTAGCTCTTGTCGGTCACGTCGATGATGCGACCGCGGAAGATGTCGGCCATCCGGCTCATCTCGTCGCGCTCCTTGCCGACCGCCCGCACCTTCACCAGCATCAGCTCGCGTTCGGTGAAGCTGCCTTCGGTCAGATCTACCACCTTGACCACTTCGATCAGACGGTTCAGATGCTTGGTGATCTGCTCGATCACCTCATCGCTGCCCGTGGTGACGATCGTCATGCGCGACAGCGAGGCGTCCTCGGTCGGGGCGACAGTCAGACTCTCGATGTTATAGCCACGGGCGGAGAACAGCGCCACCACGCGTGACAAGGCCCCGGGCTCGTTTTCGAGCAGCAGGGCAATGATGTGTTTCATGAAATTCGTCCTGGCGCGCTCTTCACGGCTGCCGACGGTGATCGGCATTGCTTGGCCACGCGGTCGATAAGCAGTTTGAGTAAATTCCGAGCTGAAGGGCGGCTGCGGTGTCGGCCCCGGGGCGGCGCGGTAACGCCGTCCAGAACCCGCACCTGGGCTCGCCCTAGAGATCCTCGGAGCCCAGCAGCATCTCCGAGATGCCTTGTCCGGCCTTCACCATCGGCCAGACGTTTTCGGTCGGATCGGTTCGGATATCGAGGAACACGGTGCGGTCCTTCAGGCGGATCGCCTCGCGCAGGGCCGGCTCCACGTCACTCGGCTTCTCCACCAGCAGACCGACATGGCCATAGGCCTCGGCCAGCTTGACGAAATCCGGCAGTGCGTCCATGTAGCTGTGCGAGTAGCGCCCCTCATAGTCAAGCTCCTGCCACTGCCGCACCATGCCGAGATATCGGTTGTTCAGCGAGACGATCTTGACCGGTGTCTTGTACTGCTGGCAGGTCGATAGCTCCTGGATGCACATCTGGATCGAGCCTTCGCCGGTGATGCAGAACACGTCTGCCTCCGGTTTGGCGAGCTTGATGCCCATCGCATACGGCAGGCCCACACCCATCGTTCCGAGCCCGCCCGAGTTGATCCAGCGCCGCGGCTCTTCGAAGCGGTAGAACTGCGCCGCCCACATCTGATGCTGGCCGACGTCGCTCGTGATGTAGGTGTCGCGGTCCTTGGTCAGGCGCCACAGGGTGTCGACGACCTGCTGAGGCTTGATCACGTCGGCGCTCTTCTTAAAGGCCAGACAGTCCCGCTTGCGCCACTCGTTGACCTGCGACCACCAGGCATTCAGCGCCAGCTTGTCCGGCCGGGCCTGGGCATCCTTCACCTGGACAATCAATTCTTGCAAGACGTCCTTCACGTCGCCAACGATGGGGATGTCGACCTTGACGCGCTTGGAGATGCTCGAGGGGTCGATGTCGACGTGGATGATCTTGCGCTCGACCGAAGCAAAGTGCTTCGGGTTACCGATCACGCGGTCGTCGAAGCGCGCGCCCACGGCCAGCAGCACGTCGCAGTGCTGCATCGTCATGTTGGCCTCGTAAGTGCCGTGCATGCCGAGCATGCCGAGGAACTGCGGGTCGCTGGCAGCGATGGCGCCCAGGCCCATCAGGGTGTTGGTGCACGGATAGCCGAGCAGGTGGACCAGTTCTCGCAACTCGGCCGAAGCCTCGCCCAGGATCACGCCCCCGCCGGTGTAGACATAGGGCCGCTTGGCTGCGAGCAGCAATTGCACAGCCTTGCGGATCTGGCCGCCGTGGCCCTTCTTGACCGGGTTGTACGAACGCATCTCGACGCGCTCGGGGTAGTGGAAGGGTGTTGTCTTTAGCGACACGTCCTTCGGCACATCCACCACCACCGGCCCGGGACGGCCGGTGCGGGCGATGTGAAAGGCCTTCTTCATCGTCAGCGCCAGGTCCTTCACGTCCTTGACCAGGAAATTGTGCTTGACGATCGGCCGCGTGATGCCAACGGTGTCGCACTCCTGGAACGCGTCCAGGCCGATCGCCGGCGTCGGCACCTGGCCGGTGATGATCACCATCGGGATCGAGTCCATGTAGGCCGTGGCAATGCCGGTCACGGCATTCGTCACGCCGGGGCCGGAAGTCACCAGAGCAACGCCAACTTCGCCGGTCGCGCGTGCGTAACCGTCGGCGGCGTGGATCGCCGCCTGCTCATGGCGTACCAGCACGTGCTGGATCGACTCCTGCTTGAACAGCGCGTCGTAGATATAGAGCACCGCGCCGCCGGGGTAGCCCCAAAGGTACTTGACGCCCTCGGCCTGCAGGCAGCGAACCAGGATCTCCGAGCCGTTCGGCTCGCGAGACAGACTGGGTGCAATGGTGGGAGAAGCAGGCTGTGCCGTGGCGGCACGCTTGACTTCGGCGGCAGACATGTCCATTTCGAACCTTTGTGAATTTCTCTGACGAAAATCCATCGGTGTCCCTGCTCGCGCCCTCGTGAGGCGGATGTGGAACCTGCGCAGTCAATACCGGGCGCCCGGGTCGGGCCGCCCAACTCAGACCAACAAATTGCGTTGTGCGAAGCAACATTATGGCATCGGTCGCCCGCCGCGTCGGCGGCGTGAAGGAGCCTTGCGGTGCGATGACATAATCCGCCGCGCTCCCATGCCGGGGGCCCCGCGCCCCACGCGCCCGTCGCCTTGGCTACCGACAAAGAACTCTCCGACTTCCTCAAGAGCGTCGAGAAGCGCGCCTTCAAACGCACCACCTACACGGTGCGCAACGACGAGGCGGCGCTGGACATCGTGCAGGACTCCATGATCCGGCTGGCCGAGAAGTACGCCGACCGGCCGCCCGCCGAACTGCCCTTGGTGTTCCAGCGCATCCTGTCCAACGCCACGATGGACTGGTTTCGCCGCCAAAAGGTGCGCAATGCCCTGTTTGTCAACCTTTCGGAGTTCGAAGGCGCTGATGATGACGGTGGAGAGTTCGACCTGCTCGAGCTGCTGGACACCTCCGGTGGGCAGTCCAGCACCGAGAACGCAGCCGATTCGGTCGGCCGCAAGCAGGTTCTGCAGCTGATCGATGCCCAGGTGCAGCTGCTGCCGACGCGTCAACGGGAAGCATTCCTGCTTCGTTACTGGGAAGAACTGGATGTTGCAGAAACGGCGTCTGTCATGGGGTGCTCGGAAGGCAGTGTGAAAACGCACTGTTCCCGGGCCGTTCACGCACTTGCAAAGGCTCTGCGCGCCAAGGGAGTCACCTTATGAAGCCAACTTTGCCACCCCTCGCTCTTCGCAGCGCCGAAGCGGCGCAGGCGCGCATCGCGCAGCAGCTGATCGCCGCGCTCACCGAACTCCAGGCCACCTCCGCCAACCCGGACATCGACTCGCGCCTGTCGTTCGCCCATGACCAGGCCATGGCGGCTGCGCGCCAGGCGCGCGCCGCCACGGCTTCCGCGCCCACGTTACTGGGTAGCGCGGGCGCAACGGCTGTCCTTGGCGCCGGTATCGGGCCAGACGGGTCACCCTGGTGGCTGCGTCTGGGCTCTTTGCTGCCCCTGGCCGTGCTTCTGGCCGGTTTGATGTTGATCGACAGCCACTACACGCGCTCGCAGATCGACGCCGCGGCCGAGATCGATGCCGCGTTGCTGGCGGACGACCTGCCGCCCGAGGCCTATCGTGACCAGGGCTTCGTCGAATACCTGAAGACGTCGCGGCCGTGACCGGAACCCGCGAGACGCCACAACCGACGCGCCGCTGGCGTGCTGTGGTGTTCGCCGCACTTTTGGCCGCAACCGGTGCCGTTGTTGCGCAGTCCCTGCCCGCCACCGGGCCGATCGACTGGTCCAGGCTGAGTGCAGCGCAACGCGGCGTCCTGGCCCCGCTGGAGCGCGACTGGAAGACCATCAGTCCGGGTCAGCAGCAGAAGTGGGCGGAGGTCGCCAATCGTTTTCCGGCCCTGCCGATCGAAGAGCGCGGTCGGGTTCAGCAACGCCTTGCCGACTGGTCGCGCTTGTCTTCGCAGGAGCGGGCCTCGGCGCGGCTGAACTTCCAGGAAGCGCGCCAATTGAGTCCCCAGGAACGACAGCAGCAGTGGGACGCCTATCGCGCCCTGCCCGCCGATCAACGCCGCGCCCTGGCCGACAACGCCGAGCGCACGCGGCCGAGCCCGAACCCGAAGTCGCAGAGCAACAGCGAAGGCGCAGCCAAATCGAGCTTGGTGCGCTCCCCCGCAGCCGTACCCGCTCAACCGGTCGGCCCTACCGTGGTGCGGCGCGGTGCCGGCGCCAGCACCGATCTGGTGTCCCGGCCGGCGAAGCCGCCCTTGCACCAGCAGGCCGGTCTGCCGAAGGTGGCCGCCACGCCCGGTTTCGTCGACAGTGCGACCCTGTTGCCGCAGCGCGGCGCACAGGGGGCTGCCGCACGCGCGCCGGAACGCGACAACGACAAGCCGCGCCAGGCTCAATGAGCGCTGCGCCCGCGCAGTCGATCGATCGCCTCGAAACGCCCGGTCTTGCGCGGCGCCTGGCAGCCTTCACTTACGAAGGCGTGCTGCTGTTCGGCGTCCTGATGATCGCCGGCTACCTGTATTCCTCACTGACCCAGCAGCACCATGCCCTGCAAGGCCAGACCGGCCTACGTGTCTTCCTGTTCGGCGTTCTGGGGATCTATTTCGTGTGGTTCTGGAGCCATGGCGGCCAGACCGTGGCCATGCGCGCCTGGCACGTGCGCCTAGTCGCGCACGACGGCGGCGCGGTGACGCAGCGTCGCGCGACGCTGCGCTACCTGGCCAGCTGGGTCTGGTTCGTGCCGGCCCAGGCCACGGCCTGGTGGGCGGGATTGCACAGCGCAGCCCAGATCTTCGCCCTGCTGCTGTTCGGCGTGATGGCCTATGCCCTGCTCGCCCGGCTCCATCCGGAGCGCCAGTTCTGGCACGACGCCCTGTGCGGCACGCGTCTGGTGACCTCGCGACCGACAACCCGGCGGGCACAATCCGCTGCATGAGCAACGAATTCAAGGGCAGCACCGGCATTGAACGCATCGTCCGGGCCACAGGCCATTCGGCAAACGGCGTTCGCCTGGCCTACGCCGGGGAAAGCGCGTTTCGTCAGGAAGTGTGGCTGGCCTGCGTGCTGTTGCCGCTGTCGTTCTGGCTCGGCAAGGGGTGGGACCAAGTCGCTCTGCTGGCGGGTTCGGTCTGCCTGGTGCTGATCGTGGAGCTGCTCAACTCGGGCATCGAAGCGGTCGTCGACCGGGTCTCGTACGACTGGCACGAACTGTCCAAGCGAGCCAAAGATCTTGGCAGTGCCGCCGTGATGCTGTCACTGCTGCTGTGTGCGGGCATCTGGGCCGCCGCACTGGCGCAACATTTCTTCTGGGAGACCTGAAGCATGGCCTTGTCGGTTGCGGTGTACTGCGGGTCCCGCTTCGGTGATTCGCCCGCCTACACCGACGCGGCACGCGCCTTGGGTCGCCTGATTGCCGAGGCGGGCGGCTGCGTGGTCTATGGCGGGGGCCGGGTGGGCCTCATGGGTGCAGTGGCAGACGCAGCCCTGGCTGCCGGTGGTCGCGTGGTCGGTGTGATCCCGCAGGCCCTGATGGACCGCGAAGTCGGCCATGTCGGCCTGACGGAGTTGCACGTGGTCCAGACCATGCACGAGCGCAAGCAGCTGATGGCCGAGCGCGCAGACGCCTTCATCGCATTGCCCGGTGGCATCGGCACGCTCGAAGAGGTCTACGAAGTCTGGTCGTGGCAGCAGCTCGGGTACCACGACAAGCCGGTCGCGCTGCTGAATGTCCAGGGCTACTACGACGCCCTGCTCGACTTCATGCGCGTCAGTCACGAGCGTGGCTTCGTTTCGGCCGCGCAGTACCAGGCTCTGATGGTCGATGACGACCCGGAACGGCTGCTGAACCGTGTCGCCGCTGCCGCGGCCAAGGCCACCGCGCGCGACGATTACTCGAAGATCTAGACGGCAGCCTCGTCCGTCTCGCCGGTACGGATGCGCACCACCTGTTCGACCGGTGTGACGAAGATCTTGCCGTCCCCGATCTTGCCGGTCTTGGCCGCCTTGACGATGGCCTCGATGCAGCGATCGACATCGCCGTCCTTGACCACCACCTCGACTTTCACCTTGGGCAGGAAGTCGACCACATACTCCGCACCGCGGTACAGCTCGGTGTGACCCTTCTGCCGGCCGAATCCCTTGACCTCGGTGACGGTCAGGCCCGACACACCGACGTCGGCCAGCGCCTCGCGTACTTCCTCGAGCTTGAACGGCTTGACGATGGCAGTGATCTGTTTCATGGCGTGCTCCGGTTCAGCAGTTCGAGACCCTGCTCGAATTTAAGCACGGAACTTCGATGTGATGGGGTACCGCCAGTCGCGGCCGAAGGCGCGGTGCGTGATGCGGATGCCCACCGGCGCCTGACGGCGCTTGTACTCGTTGACCCGGATCAGCCGTGTCACACGCTCCACCGTGGTGCGCTCGAAACCGGCCGCGATGATGTCCTCGACACTGCGGTCGTCCTCCATGTACAGCGCCAGGATTGCGTCGAGCACTTCGTAAGGCGGCAGACTGTCCTGGTCGGTCTGATTCGGCCGCAGTTCGGCCGAAGGCGCTCGCGTCAGGATGCGCTCGGGAATCACCGGCCCGATGGAGTTATCGGCTCGCCGCGTCGGCTGGCGGTTCTTCCATTCGCACAGGCTGTAGACGAGGGTCTTCGCCACGTCCTTGATGACCGCGAAGCCGCCCGCCATGTCGCCGTACAGCGTGCAGTAGCCGGTAGCCATTTCGCTCTTGTTGCCGGTGGTCAGCACGATCGCGCCGGTCTTGTTCGACAGCGCCATCAGCAAGGTGCCGCGGATGCGCGCCTGGATGTTCTCTTCGGTCGTGTCTTCAGCCAGCCCCGCGAACTGGCCTGCCAGCCCGGCGCGAAAGGCATCGAACATCGGCGCAATCGGAATCTCGTCGTAACGCACGCCCAGCCGCTCGGCCATGTCGCGCGCGTCGATCCAGGAAATGTCCGCGGTGTAGGGCGATGGCATCATCACTGCACGCACCTTGTCGGCGCCGAGCGCATCGACCGCGAGGGCCAGCACCATGGCGGAGTCCACGCCACCGGACAAGCCGATGATGGCACCGGGGAACCCGTTCTTGCCCAGGTAGTCGCGCACTCCGGTGACCAAAGCCGCCCAGGCCTGCGCCTCTTGCGAAGGCACTTCGACGACGTCGCCTCGCAGCAGCTCGCCGTCGATCTCGACGCAAGCCAGCGCTTCCTCGAAGCTCGGCGCACGCATACACACGGCCCCCTGCGCGTCGAGCGCGAACGAGGCGCCGTCGAACACCACCTCGTCCTGGCCACCGACCAGATGGGCATACAGCACCGGCAGGCCGACTGCGCGGGCGCGCTCAGCCATCCGTTGCTCTCTCTCCTGCGCTTTGTCGAGATGGAAGGGCGATGCGTTGATCACGACCAGCACTTGCGCACCGGCGCTCTTCGCTGCCTGTGCGGGTTCGTCGAACCACGCGTCTTCGCAGATCAGCACCCCGATCTTGTGCCCGCGCAACTCGAACACCAGCGGACCGTATCCCGCGTCACGCCCCGAAGCGAAGTAGCGGCGCTCGTCGAAGACCTGGTAGTTGGGCAGCTCACGCTTGCAATAGGTACCGACGACGCGTCCCTCTGCCAGGAGCGAGGCTGCGTTGAAGCGCAGCGGCTGTGCCGTCGACTTAGTCCTAACATCGCCGCGATCGCCGAACTGATGCGGATGCCCGACCAGCACCACCAGACCCTCGCACGTCGCCAGTTCAGATGCGATGCCCGCGAGCGCCTCGGCGCAGGCCCGCATGAAGGACGGCCGCAGCAGCAGGTCCTCCGGCGGGTAGCCACACAGCGACAGTTCCGGCGCCACCACCAGATGCGCACCTGCAGTGTGAGCGCGTCGGGCGGCATCGACAATGCGCCGGGCGTTGCCCGTCAGGTCGCCGACCGTGGCATTGATCTGTGCCAGCGCAACCTTGATCACGTCGGAGCCTGCTGAGTGGAAATCGATGCAAAGAATTATGTCATCCAGGTTCACGACGACCCGGCGCAGATTGACGCCGTCGCCTGGGACGCGCTGCTCGATTCACAGGACGCGCCGACGCCCTTTCTCCGCCACGCCTATCTGAACGCCCTTCATCGATCGCGCAGCGCCGTGGCCGAAGCCGGTTGGGCACCCGCCTGGCTCACCATCGAACAAAATGGCCGCCTGCGCGCCGCCTGCGCGCTGTACCTGAAAGCGCACTCCTACGGCGAGTACGTCTTCGACTGGGCCTGGGCGGATGCCTACCAGCGGCACGGTCTGGCCTACTACCCGAAGCTGCTGGGCGCCGTGCCATTCACACCGGTACCCGGGTCGCGCCTCCTGGCGGTCGACGACGATGCGCGCGATCTGCTCCTGCAAGCGGTACGCGCGTTGGCGCAGCAGCAGGAACTGTCCTCCGCACACCTGTTGTTCCTGTCGAACGCCGATCGTGCCAGTTGCGAGCGCGCCGGCTGGATGCTGCGCGAAGGCGTGCAATTCCATTGGCAGAACCGCGAGCCCGAACCTTTTGCCGACTTCGAAGCGTTCACGCGCAGCCTGCAGCGCGAGAAGCGCAAGAAGATCGCCCAGGAGCGACGCAGGGTGCTCGAGGCCGGCGTGGACTGCGAGATCCTCGAAGGCACGCAGATCGACGCCTCGGCCTGGGACTTCTTCTACCACTGCTACACCCTCACCTACCGCGCGCATCACTCGACTCCTTACCTAACGCGCAGCTTCTTCGGCGAGATGGCGCGCACGATGCCGGCAAACTGGCTGATGTTCGTGGCGCGCCGCGGCGGCGAACGCATCGCCGCGTCACTGATCGCCCTCGACCCGGTGCGACGCATCGCCTATGGCCGCTACTGGGGCGCGGTCGAGCACGTGCCCTGCCTGCACTTCGACGCCTGCTACTACCAGCCGCTGGCCTGGTGCATCGCGCACGCCTACCAGCGCTTCGAAGGCGGCGCGCAGGGCGAGCACAAGATGGCGCGCGGCTTGCTGCCGGTGAGAACAGTATCCGCGCACTGGCTGGCCGACCCGCGCTTCGCGTCGGCGGTCGGCGACTTCCTGGCGCGAGAAGGCGTCGGCGTCGGCGCCTATGTCGACGAGTTAAACGAACGCAATCCGTTCAAGACCGCGTGATCTTCGCAGTGAAGTGGGCCATGCCGTCGGCAATTTCCTTGCGCGCCGCTTCAGGCCCTTCCCAGCCCACCACCTTGACCCACTTGTTGGGTTCAAGATCCTTGTAGTGCTCGAAGAAGTGCTGGATCGCATTCAGGCGCATCGGGTTCACGTCGCCCGGCTTCTGCCAGTGGTCGTACATCGGCAGGATCTTGGAGGTCGGCACCGCCAATACCTTGGCGTCACCCCCCGCCTCGTCTTCCATCTTCAGGATGCCGATCGGCCGGCAGGTCACGACCACGCCTGGCGTCAGCGCGAAGGGCGTGATCACCAGGACATCGACCGGGTCGCCGTCGTCAGACAGAGTGCGCGGCACGTAACCGTAGTTGCACGGGTAGTGCATCGCCGTGGTCATGAAGCGATCAACGAACAAGGCGCCGCTGGCCTTGTCCACCTCGTACTTGATCGGGTCGGCATTCATCGGGATCTCGATGATCACGTTGAACTCTTCAGGCGCCTTGGCTCCTGGCGTCACTTCGTGCAAGCTCATGTCGCGACTCTCTCGGTGCAGGGATAACCCGAATTCTACGGTCGCGTAGCATCCTGGGTTGGTTCGGCAACTGCTGTTGCCAGCGAAGAAGTACGGACGTACCTACCCACCCGGGCCCGAAACAGAGAAGAGGAGCTTCCTTCATGACGACCAACATGGCGCTCTATGTGGCGCTTGCCTGCGGCCTCGCTGCAGTTCTGTACGGCTTCGTCCAGCGCAGCTGGATCCTGAAGCAGGACGCGGGCAATGCCCGCATGCAGGAAATCGCGGGCGCGATCCAGCAGGGTGCCGCCGCCTACCTGGCGCGCCAGTACAAGACCATCGCCATCGTCGGTGTCGTGCTCACGATCCTGATCGGTGTCTTCCTCGACGGCGTCACGGCTTCGGGCTTCGTGCTCGGCGCTGTGTTGTCGGGCGCCTGCGGCTTCATCGGCATGAACGTCTCAGTGCGCGCCAACGTGCGCACCGCGCAGGCCGCCACCAAGGGCATCGGCCCGGCCCTGGATGTCGCCTTCAAGGGCGGCGCGATCACCGGCATGCTGGTCGTCGGCCTAGGCCTGCTGGGCGTGGGCATCTTCTTCTGGTTCACGACCCAGAACGGTCAGCTGACACCCGACAAGAGCTTGGCCACGGTCTTGAAGCCGATGCTTGGGTTTGCCTTCGGCGCCTCGCTGATCTCGATCTTCGCGCGCCTGGGCGGCGGCATCTTCACCAAGGGCGCCGACGTAGGCGCCGATCTGGTGGGCAAGGTCGAGGCCGGCATTCCGGAAGACGACCCGCGCAATCCGGCAGTCATCGCCGACAACGTCGGCGACAACGTCGGCGACTGCGCCGGCATGGCCGCCGACCTGTTCGAGACCTATGCGGTGACCTTGATCGCGACCATGGCGCTCGGCGCCCTGGTCGTGACAGCTGCGCCCATGGCGGCAGTGCTGTACCCGCTTGTGCTCGGCGGCGTGTCGATCATCGCGTCAATCATCGGCTGCTACTTCGTCAAGGCCAGCCCGGGCATGAAAAACGTCATGCCGGCGCTTTACAAGGGCTTGGCTGTTGCGGGCGTGCTGTCGCTGATCGCCTTCTGGTTCGTGACCACCGCGGTGATGCCCGCCGACGCCCTGGGCGCCGGTACCCACATGAAACTGTTCGGTGCCTGCGCTGTCGGCCTGGTGTTGACAGCGGCCATGGTCTGGATCACCGAGTACTACACCGGCACCCAGTTCAAGCCAGTGCAGCACATCGCGGCGGCCTCGACCACTGGGCACGGCACCAACATCATTGCCGGCTTGGGCGTGTCAATGCGCTCGACGGCCTGGCCGGTGCTCTTCGTCTGCGTCGCGATCCTCGCGTCATACAACCTCGCCGGTCTGTACGGCATCGCCGTGGCAGCGACCTCGATGCTGAGCATGGCCGGCATCGTTGTGGCGCTCGACGCCTACGGCCCGATCACCGACAACGCCGGCGGCATCGCCGAGATGGCCGAGCTGCCGGCCAGCGTGCGCGACGTGACCGATCCGCTGGATGCGGTGGGCAACACCACCAAGGCGGTGACCAAGGGCTACGCCATCGGCTCGGCCGGACTGGCCGCCCTGGTGCTGTTCGCCGACTACACGCACTCGCTCGAGAGTCGCGGCCTGAGCGTCAGCTTCGACCTGAGCGATCCGAAGGTCATCGTCGGCCTGTTCATCGGTGGCCTGATCCCCTACCTGTTCGGCGCCATGGCGATGGAGGCCGTCGGTCGCGCCGCGGGCTCGGTGGTCGTCGAAGTGCGACGCCAGTTCAAGGAGATCAAGGGCATCATGGAAGGCACCGCCAAGCCCGAGTACGGCACGGCGGTCGACATGCTGACCAAGGCGGCGATCAAGGAGATGATGATCCCGTCGCTGCTGCCGGTGATCGTGCCGGTGGTCGTCGGCCTGCTCCTCGGCCCGGCTGCGCTGGGTGGCCTGCTGATGGGCACCATCGTCACCGGCCTCTTCGTCGCGATCTCGATGTGCACCGGCGGCGGCGCATGGGACAACGCCAAGAAGTACATCGAAGACGGCCACCACGGTGGCAAGGGCAGCGAGGCGCACAAGGCTGCCGTCACCGGCGACACCGTCGGCGATCCCTACAAGGACACCGCCGGCCCGGCCGTCAATCCGCTGATCAAGATCATCAACATCGTTGCGCTCTTGATCGTGCCACTGCTGCCGGCCGGAGTTTCAGGCAGTGCAGCCGGCCCCCATGCTGCGCCTGCTGCCACAGCAGCGCCTGCGGCCATGGCCACACCGGCGTCATCGGCTGCGTCAGCCGCCGCATCGGCGACAGTCGCAGCCCCCGCAGCGGCGGCTTCCAAGTAGGGCCTGAGCCCGGACACGTCGCAAGGCCCGGGGCTCACGCCGCCGGGCCTTGTTGCTTGTGAATGATCGAAAGCGGACCGCGCCATGACCAGCATCCGACTCAATCCGCTCGACGCGTCGTGGCTCTATACCGAGTCGCGTGCGACGCCGATGCATGTGGGCGCGCTGCTGCCGTTTCGCCTGCCGGCCGGCGCGCCGAAGGACTTCGGTCGACGCTTGATGGCGGATCTTAGGAAGCACCAGAGGTTCGCCGCGCCTTGGAACCGTCGCCTCCGCTCAGGTTTGCTAAAGATGCCGCTGCACCATTGGGTCGAGGACGAGGAGATGGATCTCGAAGTCCATCTGCGCCACGCCGCCCTGCCCCATCCGGGCGGCGAACGCGAACTCGGTGAACTGATCGCGCGCTTGCACAGCCAACCGCTGGATATGACACGCCCGCCTTGGGAGTGCACCCTGATCGAGGGCCTGGACGGTGGCCGCTTCGCCTTCTTCGTCAAGATGCACCACTCGTTGATCGACGGTGTCAGCGGGATGAAGTTGCTGCAGCGGGCGATGCCCGACGACCCCGAGAAGAGCCTCACCGTGCCACCGTTCTGGGCCATTGGCCTCGCGCCAGCGCGCAAGAACGCGAAACCCCAGCCGGAGCGCGATACCACCGCAGCCACCTTTGCAAATGCCGCGACCGGCGCCATCGAAGCCCTGCGTGGCCAGATCGGGACCGTGCCGCAACTCTTGCTGGCCTTCGGCAAACTGCTGCGCGCCAATGGCGCACCGGACGAGTCGCTGCAGGTGCCCTTCGGTGCACCCAGCTCGGTGCTAAACGGCCGTGTGCGTGCGAAACGCCGCTTTGCCACCCAGCAGATCGCCATCGCGCGTATGAAGACGCTGGCCGCGGCGGCCGGTTGCACGCTGAACGACCTGGTGCTGGCCACCTGCGGCGGCGCGCTGCGCCGCTTCCTCGACGATGGCGGCGAGCTGCCCGAGAAGTCCCTGACCGCCGGCATCCCGGTCTCGGTGCGGCCCAAGGACGACGAAAGCACCGGCAATGCGATCACCTTCATCATCGCCACGCTAGGCACCGACATCGAGGATCCGATCGCACGTCTAGCCGCAATCCGCGCTTCGGTGCAAAGTGCCAAGGCTCACGTGCAGAGCCTGCCGCGTCAGGCGATGACGCAGTACACGATCGCCCTGATGGCGCCGACCTTATTGACCCTGCTGACTGGCTTGGGCGGGCGCACACGGCCGATGTTCAACATCACGATCTCCAACGTGCCAGGGCCGGACAAGCCGATCTACTTCCGCGGGGCCGAGATGCTCGGCACTTTTCCGGCATCGATCGTGACCCATGGCCAGGCACTCAACATCACCTGCCAGAGTTACGCCGGCATGATGGACTTCGGCTTCACTGGCTGTCACGCAAGCCTGCCGCACATGCAACGCATCGCGGTCTACACGGCGGAGGCCTTCGACGAGCTCGAGCGCCTGATCCTCAAGCCGGCGAAGAAGGTACGGGCACGCCGCAGCGCGGTGATCTGAGGCGAGGCGGCGCCACTAGGCCTTGTCTTTGGCCGCCCAGTCGTTCAGGTACTCCTGCGCGGGCTTGGGATAGAGGTCGGTGCCACGCTGCTCGCGCAGCGCATAGAGCGCATCTTCCAGCGGCCTCTGCCAGGTCGGCTTGAGCGATGACGCGGCGGTTGGGCATGACAAACACCCGGTGCAGGAAGCTCGCCACCAAGGCAGCAGACTCGGCGGCCAGCAGGCGCCATGCGGGATATTTATCCCAAGCAAGGTCGATGATCGCCTAACTTGTCGATTTCAAACGGTATTTTTGGGGTGGCTGATGGGACTCGAACCCACGACGACCAGAATCACAATCTGGGACTC
>JAZKIW010000129.1:0-6396 GCA_040384625.1 Pseudomonadota bacterium
TCACCTTGGCCGTCTCGTCCGGGCGCTGCCAGTAGCCGGCCATCACCTGCGGGCCGCGGATTGCGATCTCGCCCGGCGTGCCCATCGGCACCTCGTTGCCGTCGTCGTCGAGCAGAGCGATATCGGTGCTCGGCATCGGCAGGCCGATGGTGCCGGTGTAAGCCGCGCTGTCGACCGGGTTGCAGGTTGCCGACGGCGAGGTTTCCGAGAGGCCGTAGCCCTCGACGATCGGGCAGCCGGTCCTGTCCAGCCACAGCTTGGCCGTGGCGCTCTGTACCGCCATGCCGCCGCCGACGCTGATCTTCAACGAAGACCAGTCGACCTTGGCGAAGTCCGGGTGGTGCGCCATCGCGTTGAACAAGGTGTTCACCGCCGGGAAGCTGTGGAAGCGCTGTTGCGCCAACTCCTTCATCAGCGCCGGGATGTCGCGCGGGTTGGCGATCAGCAGGTTGCAGCCACCCATGCGAATGGACAGCATCATGTTCGTGTTGAAGCCGAAGATGTGATACAGCGGCAGCGCGCAGACGGTGACGATCTGCTCGCCGGGCGGGATCTTCTTCAGCGCCGGCTGGTACCAGGCCTCGGCCTGCAGCAGGTTGGCCACCAGGTTGCGGTGCAGCAGTACCGCACCCTTGCTGACCCCGGTGGTGCCGCCGGTGTATTGCAGCACGGCGATGTCGTCGGGCCCGACGGTCGGTGCGGTGTAGGTCTTGCCGCGCCCCTGGGCCACTGCATCGTTGAAGCGCACTGCGCCGGGCAGAGAAAACGGCGGCACCATCTTCTTCACCTTGCGCACCACGTGGTTGACCAGCGCGCCCTTGATCAGGCCGAGCATGTCGCCCATTGCGGCCAGCACCACCTTCTTCGTCGGCACCGCTTCGATCACCTGCTGCAAGGTGCCGGCGAAGTTCTCGACGATGACGATGAGCTTGGCGCCCGAGTCCTTGAGCTGGTGTTCGAGTTCGCGCGGCGTGTACAGCGGGTTGATGTTGACCACCACGTAGCCCGCGCGCAGGATCGCCGCCACCGCCACCGGGTATTGCGGCACATTGGGCATCATGAGCGCCACGCGGTCGCCGCGCGCCAGGCCCTGCGCCTGCAGCCAGGCCGCAAAAGCGCGCGACAGATCGTCGACCTGACCGAAGGTGATGCTGCGGCCCATGAACCTGTAGGCCGGCAGGTTGCGGTACTTGCGGAAGCTCTCTTCGAGCAAGGCCACCAACGAGGGGCACAGATCGGTCTTGACCTCGGCCGGCACGCCGCTGGGGTAATGCTTGAGCCAGGTTTTCTCCATCGCACGCTCCGGGGGTCAAGCGGCGATTCTGGCGGCGCGCAGTGCGCGCCAGCATCAGGGGATTCGATAGCGGATCAGCGGCAGGCGTTGGCCGCGGTGTAGTCGATCACCTTGAGCCTGCCGGCGACGATGTCGCCCCGCGCGGCGTCGAGCCGGGTTCGCATCGCCGCGCTGACGAGCCCGGCGTTGTGCTCGTCCATCGCCAGGCCGACGCCGCCTTCGGCCAGACCCAAGGCCGATATACCGGGGGACACACCCTTGAACGCCTGATAGACCGCGAGGTCAACGCGCTTGAGCACCGAGCTCAGCATCGTTCCAGGGTGCAGGCCGTTCTGGTTGCTGTCCACGCCGATGGCCAGTTTGCCGGCGTCCTTGGTCGCCTGCATGATGCCCAGGCCGCTGGTGCCGGCGGCGCTGAACACCACGTCGACGCCCTGCGCCAGCTGGGCCTTGGCGAGTTCGGCGCCGCGCTCCGGGTCGGTCCACGCCGCTGGCGTGTTGCCGATCATCGCCGTGCGAACCTCGACGCCTGGGCGGGCGAACTTCGCGCCCTGCTCGTAGCCGCAGGAGAACTTGCGCACCAGCGGAATGTCCATCGCGCCGACGAAGCCGACCTTGCCTGAGCTGCTGGCCATCGCTGCGAGCATGCCGGCCAGGAAGCTGGCTTCGTGTTCGCGGTAGACGAAGCTCTGCACATTCGGCAGCGCGACTACCGCGTCGACGATCGCGAAGCGGATGTTCGGAAAGGCCTTGGCCACCTGCTCGACCGCAGAGGCTTGAGGGAAGCCGACGCCGACGATCGGGTTGGCGCCGCGCTCGGCCATGCGACGCAGCGCTTGTTCACGCTGCGCCGCGTTGACGATCTCGAACTCGAGATAGGGCTTGCCGGTCTCCTGTTTCCAGCGCTCGGCGCCGGCGTAGGCGGCCTGGTTGAAGGACTTGTCGAACTTGCCGCCCAGCTCGTAGATCACCGCCGGCTGCGCTTGCGCCAAGGAGCAGAGGACTCCGCAAATCGCGGCGCAAACCGCGCGGCCGCCGCGGATCCGGCTCCGCCGGGCCGCCAGCGGCGCCCCCTTGAGGGGGCGCGGCGCAGCCGCTTCGGGGGTGGTCGTCAAAAGTTCGCTTTGAACTGCACGCCCCAGGTGCGCGGTTCGTTGATGAAGCCGGTCAGGTTGTCAAAGTCGATGCCACCGACGATGCGGATCTGGTCGGTGATGTTGCGCCCGAAAGCGGCGACCTCGTACTTGCCGTTGTTCCACAGGTAACCCACGCGCACACCACCCTCGGTAAGGGCCTTGCCGGTGAACTCCTTCGACTCGTACAGGAAGAAGTTGACCTTGCTGCGGTAGACCCAGTCGGTCAGCACGTAGAACTCGCCGTTGGCCAGCGGCTGCGTGTACTTGAGCGTGAAGCTCGTCGTGACCTTGGGCGCCTGCGGTAGCGGGTTGCCATCGATCAGCGCCTTGCCGCTGCCGTCGATCGGGTCGGTCACCGTGCAGTTGGGCTGAACGAAGGTCTGCAGGTTGCCGCACACCGAGACGGCGAGGTTCTTGTCCCTGATCTTCGTGTCGTTGTAGCCCACGCCGAGCGAAGCCAGCAGCCGATCGGTGAGCAGTGCCTGCAGGTCGAGCTCGAACCCCTTGCCGGTGGCCTTCTCGGCGTTGAGCAGGATGTTGGCATTGCCCGAGCCGCCGACCGCCGTGAGTTGGAGGTCCTTGACGCGGTAGCTGAAGGCGCCGAAGTTGACGCGCAGGCGCCGGTCGAGCAGGTCGGCCTTGACGCCCGCCTCGATCGACGTGTTGGTCTCGGCCGATGCCACCGACTTGGTGTTGAAGGCGCTGGCACCCTGGACGCTGCTGCCGCGGAACCCGTTCGCCGCGCGCACATAGAGGTTGACGTCCTTGTTCAGCGCATAGGACGCCGACAGGTCCCAACTCGCCTTGTTGTCCTTCGGCGATGCCGCGAGCGAGCCATCCGGCTCGAGGGCCATCAGGTCCGCCATCGTGCAGCGTATCGGATCCGGGGTGAAGCCCAGGGTCGGCCCGATGCACGGCGCGAAGCCACTGGCGAAGTACTCCTCGGTGCTGAACTTCTTCTTGTCCCAGGTGTAGCGCAGGCCGGCGCGCAGCTTGAGTTGCGGATCGACCGTGTAGTTGACAGCGCCGAACACCGCGTGGGCGTCGTTCTTCTGGCGCACGCGCAGGTAGCCGTCCTGCGCGCCACCCGCGGTCGAGTCGTAGCTGAAGCTCTCGACCCTGTAGTCCTCCTTGAATAGGAAAACACCGGCCTGCCAGTCCAGCGGGCCCTTGGTGTCGGATTCGAGACGGAATTCCTGCGTCCATTGCGAATGCTTGGGCAGGCCGTCGGCGGTCTCGGAGAAGAACGGGGTCGTCCCCGGGCCGCCGCCGACCCCATAGGGCGGCGGGCCGCCGTCGATGTCGCCGCGGCTGTAGGTCTTCACGTGCTCGTAGCCGGTGATCGAGTGCAGAGCCAAGCCCGGGGTCAGCCCGAAGCGTAGGCGCAGGTTGAGCCCCAGGTTCTTCAGAGTCGACTCGTTCTTGCCGTCGATCGCGATCTTCTTCGGGTCGAAGCCGGCGATGAACTCGTTGGTGCCCGGCTGGATGATGTGGGCGCGGAACAGCCGCGCCGAGCCGTCGTAGTCGCGTGCATGGACGTTGACAAGCGCACTGAAGTCCTTCGTCGGTTCGGTCAGCCACTGCAGGCGCACGGCGCTGTCGCGGTAGCCTTCGAGGTCCTGCGTCGGTCCAGCGTCGTAGGTGTTCTCGACCCAGTCCTTGCGGGTCTGGCTGAGCAGCGAAATGCGCAGCGCCGAACTGGCCGAGGTGGGCATGTTCAGCGCGCCCTCGGCATTGATCGTCGTGAAGGTGCCGACGGACAGGCTGCCGTAACCTTCCGTCTTGCCGAAGCGCGGCCGCTCGGACTCGAACTTGACCACGCCGGCCGGGGTGTTGCGACCGAACAGGGTGCCCTGCGGTCCGCGCAGGACTTCGACGCGCGCAAGGTCGAAGGCCGGGAAGCCCTTGAGGATCGGGTTCTCCTGCACGACGTCGTCGTAGACCAGCGACACCGGCTGCGAAGCGTTGAGACGGAAATCGGTGTTGCCGTAGCCGCGGATGTAAAAGCGCGGGAAGGCACGGCCGAAGGACGATTCGATGTTCAGGCTCGGCACGCGGCCGGACAGCATGCGCACATCCATGCCGCTGGTGTTGAGAACGTCGAGCAGTTCGGAGGACACGACGCTGACCGAGTTGGGCACCTGCTGCAGGTTTTCGACGCGCCGCTCGGCTGTGACGGTGATGGTCTCCAGCTTGCCGGCCTCGACCGGCGCCGCCTGCTGGGCCGATGCACCGGCATGCAGCGCGGCGATCGCGGCCGCGGCCAGCGCGTGGTGCATGCGAAGGGGGGAGCGGGTGCGGTTTTTCGACATGGATCCTCCGGGTGTGGGTGGGCGTGCCGCGTGCAAGCGGCATGCCACGATGCAGGGGCCGACGAAGCAGGCATCATCGCGTTGGCGCGGGTGGCGGTCCATCGTGATCCGAGGTCTCGCCGCCAACTGACGCCGCCGCGCAACAACTGCTTACGCCATGCTCGATGCCACCCAACGCGCCGCCTGGCAACGTGACGGCTTCCTGGTGCTACCCGGCTTCAAGGCGGCGAGCGAGATCGCGGCGCTGCTGGCGCGCAGCCGGGCCATCGTCGAGGCCTTCGAGCCCGGCGCCGATGCCGCGGTCTTCTCCAGCCGCGACCGGCGTCAGCTGAGCGATCAGGCCCTGCTCGACTCGGCCGACCAGGTGCACTGCTTCTTCGAGGAGGAGGCCTTCGACGCGCAGGGCCGGCTCGTTGTGCCCAAGGCGCAGGCGATCAACAAGATCGGCCACGCCCTGCACGACCGCGACCCGCTCTTTGCGAGCTTCTCGCGCGGACCGGCCCTCGCCGCGCTGGCGCAGGACCTGGGTTTGGCCGAGTCGCGGCTGATGCAGTCGATGCTGATTTTCAAGCAGCCGCGCATCGGTGGCGAGGTGGTCTGGCACCAGGATGCGAGCTTTCTCCACACCGAGCCGCAGAGCGTCGTGGCCTTCTGGTTCGCGCTCGAAGACGCCACACTCGACAACGGCTGCCTGTGGGTGGCACCCGGCGGCCACCGCGGGCCGCTGCGCGAAAGCTATGGGCGGGGCGCGGACGGCCGCTTGGCGATGGTCACGCTGGACCCTGCGCCCTGGCCAGCCGGCGAGTCAATCCGACCGCTCGAAGTGAGCGCCGGCACCCTGATCGTGTTCGACGGCCTATTGCCGCATGCCAGTGCGCCCAACCGCTCGCCGTCGTCACGCATGGCCTACACCCTGCACGCGGTGGATGGGCGGGCGGCCTGGTCGCCGCTGAACTGGTTGCAGCGCCGCGCCGACGACCCGGCGCGCGGTTTCGCCTGAAGCGCGGACGCGGGCCGCTACTCCACCGCCTTGACCATCTCCTCGACGACCTTCTTCGCGTCGCCGAAGACCATCATCGTCTTGTCCATGTAGAACAACTCGTTGTCCAGGCCGGCGTAGCCGGCGGCCATCGAACGCTTGTTGACGATCACGGTCTTGGCCTTGTAGGCCTCCAGGATCGGCATGCCGTAGATCGCGCTGCCCTTGATCATCGCCGCGGGGTTTACGACGTCGTTGGCGCCCAGGATGATCGCCACGTCGGCCTGGCCGAACTCGCCATTGATGTCTTCCATCTCGAAGACTTGGTCGTAGGGCACCTCGGCCTCGGCCAGCAACACGTTCATGTGCCCTGGCATGCGCCCGGCGACAGGGTGGATCGCGTACTTGACGGTGACGCCCTTCTCGATCAGCTTGAGCGCCAGCTCCTTCACCGCATGCTGGGCGCGGGCTACGGCCAGGCCGTAGCCGGGCACGATGATCACGGTTTCGGCATTGCCCATGATGAAGGCGGCGTCGTCGGCGCTGCCGCTCTTGACGGCGCGCTGGGCCCCCCCGCCGGCCACCGCCGCCGTCGCCTCGCCGCCGAAGCCGCCGAGGATGACGTTGAAGAACGAGCGGTTCATCGCCTTGCACATGATGTAGCTCAGGATCGCG
>JAZKIW010000130.1:0-73155 GCA_040384625.1 Pseudomonadota bacterium
AGTACGCGACCGAGCACAAGGCCAAGGGCCAGACCTTCGTGGCCATCACCTGCGGTGCGAACATGAACTTCGACCGCCTGCGCTTCGTCGCCGAGCGGGCCGAGTTCGGTGAGCAGCGTGAAGCCCTGTTCGCTGTCACGATCCCCGAGGAGCGGGGCTCCTTCAAGCGCTTTTGCGAACTGATCGGCCCGCGCAGCGTGACCGAATTCAACTACCGCATCTCTGATGCCAAACTGGCGCATGTGTTTGTCGGCATCGCCATCAGCCAGCGCGAGGAAGCGGACCGGATCGAACGCAACTTCAGCCGTCACGGCTTTGCCACCGTCAACCTGACCGACGACGAACTGGCCAAAGAACACGTCCGGCACATGGTCGGCGGACGCTCCGAATTGGCGCGCCAGGAGCGCATCTACCGCTTCATTTTCCCCGAGCGGCCGGGCGCGCTGATGCGCTTCCTGGCAGCACTGCACCCAGGCTGGAACATCAGCTTGTTCCACTACCGCAACCAGGGTGCGGACTACGGCCGCATCCTGGTCGGCCTGCAGGTGCCGGCGAGCGACAAACGCGCCCTGCGCGAGTTCCTCGACGGCCTGGGTTTCCCCTACGTCGATGAGACAGACAACCCGGTCTACGGGCTGTTCCTGAGCTAGTTCACGGACGGCGCGGTACGGCGCCGCCTACACTGGCGGGCATGTCGCCAAGCACCCGATCCCTGATCACGCCGACATCGAACGCGCTGCTTGAACGCGCCTTGCGCGACAAGCTGCAGCGTCGCGCCGAGACCATCGGCAGCCTCGGGGAACTCGAGCCTTTGGCAGTGCGGATCGGCCTGATACAGAACACTTTGAAGCCGCGTTTTCGCGAGCCGCAGTTGGTGCTCTTCGCCAGCGACCATGGGCTGGCGGTCGAAGGCCTGCCGACGCTGCCCGGCCAACGCACCGCGGAACGCGCGTGGCAGGCACTGACCGGCCAGTTGCCGGTGGCAGTCTTCGCACGCATCCAGGGGCTGACGCTGTCGGTGGTCGACGCCGGCGTGGCCGAGCGCCTGTCGCCGCACGATCACCTGCTGATGCGAAAGATCGCTCACGGCACGCGCAATGCCCGCGTTGGTGCCGCGATGTCGGTCGACCAGGCGCAGGCGGCGATCCGCGCCGGCATGGAAATCGGCGAGTCCCTGCCCGGCAACTTGTTGGCCTGCGCCGGCCTGGCGGTCGGCGGGCTAGAGAGTGCCGCCCTGATGTTGTCTCGGCTTGCGGGCACCCCGGTGCGAGACCTGCTGATGTCGCATGCGGCCATGGAGCCGGCACGCCTCAGTCACCTGATGGTCGTCACCCAGGCAGCGCAGAATCGACACCGCGACGTGATCGATCCGGTCGAGGTGCTCGCGGCCTTCGGCGGTTTCGAGATTGCGATGATGGTTGGCGTGATGCTGGTGGCTGCCAGCCGCCGTCACCTGATCATGGTCGACGGTCTGCCCGCCTGCGCGGCATTGATGGTCGCAGCGCGGATAGCCGCTCCGGTCACCGACTACTGCGTGTTCTGCCGCAGCCACGGCCACGCCGGTCTGGACGTCGCACTGAATCTGTTCCATACCTCGGCCCTGCTCGAATTGGGGATGGAGAGCTCTGACGGCACCGGCGCCACCTTGGCTTGGCCGCTGGTCCGAGCCGCCGCGGCTCTGCTCAGCGAGGTGGCCGAGGGTGAAGACCCTGGGCCGTCACGCCCTGGCGTGATGGACAGCCAGTTGGGCGCACTCGGCACCCGTGCGCCCTGAGCGGGCGCAGCGCAGCCTGGTCAACGGTTGGGGTTGCCGCGTGGCGGCGGTGCATCCTGTGCCACGTCGTTTGCTTGCGCCTCAACGGGCAGCGGCGCGGCAGGCGGCACGAAAGCCCCAGGTGCCTGCGGCGCGCCCGGGAAACCGACCACGGCCGCCGGCGCCGTCGGCAGGCTGCCAGTGGCCGCCAACGGCAAGGCCGGTAACTCGAGCGTCACCTGGGGCGCAGCGCCCCGGGCACCGAGTCGCGCGCCGCGAGCATGCACCGATTGCAGCAGCAACTCGCCGTCGACCGGCGCACCCACAGCGTAGCTGCGCGCCGGCTTGCCATCGACCGCGATCAGGGCCAGGCCCGTACGGTCGCCACCCTGCCGCGGTGCCGCAACACCCAGCAGCTTGAAGCGCGACGACAGCGGTGTCTCCACAACCTGGTTGGCGCCGCCGGCCTCGCGCGCGGGTGCAGCGCCGAACACGCGCGTGAGATCGCCCCGCATCGGCGCGGCCGCGCCCGCGGCCACGGTATGCGCTGGCGCAACCGGCGATGCAGCGCCCAGGCGCAGCGCCCAGAACATCGCACTGGCGGCAACCGCGGCCCAGATCACGAATGCAACGAGGCGTAGCGTCATGGGGGGCGATTATCATTGAAGCGCCCTTGCCCTCAGCCTTTCGACAAGCATTTGCGGCGTGCATGTTGCACACCGCGCCGCGCACCACACCATGACCCGCCTCCCAATTCCCGCATTGCCCCGCAACAGCGCCCGCGGCTTCACGCTGATCGAATTGCTGGTCGTGTTGGTCATCATCGGCGTGCTGGCCGCGCTGATCGTGCCCAACGTGCTCAATCGCGCCGACGAAGCGCGCGTCACGGCGGCACGCACCGACGTCAACAACCTGGTTCAGGCACTGAAGCTCTACAAGCTGGACAACCAACGCTTTCCGAGCGCCGAGCAAGGACTCGAATCATTGGTCAAGAAGCCCGTCGTCGGAGCGATTCCGCCGAACTGGAAGCCGTACCTGGACAAGTTGCCGAACGACCCCTGGGGCCGCGCCTATCAGTACGTGAACCCGGGTGTGAAAGGCGACATCGACGTCTTCAGCTTCGGCGCCGATGGTCAGCCCGGCGGCGAAGCCAACGATGCGGATGTCGGCTCCTGGCAGTAGCGCCAGCCGATGGCGGCGCGCGACTCGCGTCGCGGGCTTCACGCTGATCGAGGTCATCGTCGTGATGGCCTTGATCGCCATCGGCAGCTCCCTCATCGCGCTCGCGCTGCGAGACGGCAACCAGAATCGGCTCGACGAAGAAGGCGCGCGCTTGTCGGCCCTGCTCGAATCGGCCCGCGCCGAGGCTCGCGCCTCCGGAATTTCCGTTCGCTGGGCACCTGCCGACGCTGCAGCCAGCGACGGCGCACACTTTCGCTTCATCGGCCTGCCGCAGAGTGCGGCCCTGCCGACGCGCTGGCTCGGCGAAGGCGTCAGCGTCGAAATCGTCGGCGCCCGCGCCCTGGTGCTCGGTCCCGAGCCGGTGTTGCCGCCACAACGCCTGGTGCTGCACCTGGCCGACCGCCGCCTGGTCCTGGCCAGCGACGGTCTGGCCCCGTTTGAGCCGGCCCCCGATGTGACCGCGCCATGATGCGGCCTGCGACGATTGAGCCGGTCGGCGCAGCGCGCGGATTCACGCTGGTCGAGGTGCTGGTCGCGCTGGCGATCGTGGCGGTTGCTCTCGGCGCCGGCGTCAAGGCTGCTGGCGCGCTGACCAACAATGCGCAGCGCTTGGCCGACGTCAGCGCCGCGCAATGGTGTGCCGACAACCAACTCGCCAACCTCAAGCTGGCGCGACAGTTTCCCAGCGTCGGCGACAGCGACTTCACTTGCGAACAGTTGGGGCGGAGTTTCAGGGGTCAGTTGCGCGTGCGGCCGACGCCGAACCCGAACTTCCGCCGCGTCGATGCCAACGTCGCCGACGAAAACATGCAGCCCCTGCTGACTCTGTCCACCGTGCTGCCCCGTTACTGACTATGCATTGCCAGAAGCGTCCATCCTCTGGATTCACACTGGTCGAGGTGCTGGTCGCCCTGGTCTTGATGGCGGTCCTGTCCGGCATGGCCTGGCAGGGACTGGACGGCATCTCGCGGGCGCGCAATGCGAGCCAGGCGCGGGTCGAACAGAGTCTGCGCCTGAACACCGTGCTGGCCCAGTGGGAGCAGGACCTGCAATCGGTGTTCGACACGGGGGCGCTCGTGCCGGCGCTGGCCTTCGACGGGGCCACGCTGCGCCTAGTCCGACGCCAAGCCGACGGTTTGCAGATCGTCGCTTGGTCCCTACGCGAGCAGCGCTGGCTGCGCTGGACCGGGCCGATCGTGACCCGGCCCGCGGCCTTGCAGGAAAGCTGGTTGGTGAGCCAGCAACTGCTCGGCAACGAAGCCGCCCAATTGCCGATGCAGGACGGCCTGGCGGGTTGGCAGGTGTACTTTTATCGCGGCAACGCCTGGAGCAATGCGCAGTCGAGCGCCGGCGTCGCCGCGCCAGCCCCTACCCTCGGTGCGTCGGCACCGCCCGTCGTCGCCCGCACCCCCCTGCCCACCGGCGTGCGAATCGTGCTCGCCTTCGAAGGTGGCGGGCTGTCGGGCAGCCTGACGCGTGACGTACTGCTCGGGCCGCAGATGCCATGAGGCGAGTCCCCGCCCCCCATGGCCAACGAGGCGCGGCGCTGCTGCTGGCCATGTTGATCCTCACCCTGGTTGCCACCCTGGCTTCGGGCATGGTGTGGCAACAATGGCGCGCGATCCAGGTCGAGGGCGCCGAGCGAGCCCGCACCCAGTCGGCCTGGATCCTCGCCGGGGCACTCGACTGGGCGCGCCTGATCCTGCGCGAGGACGCGCGCACGGGCGGCGCCGACCATCTGGGCGAACCCTGGGCCGTGCCGCTCGCCGAAGCCCGGCTGTCCTCGTTCTTGGCCGCTGACCGCGACAACAACAACGCCGCCGAGCCCGATGACGTCGAGGCCTTTCTGTCGGGCAGCATCACCGATGCACAGTCCCGCTGGAACCTGCGCCGGCTGATCGCCGGCGGCAAAGTCGTGGTTGCCGAACAGCGGGTGCTGCAGCGCCTGTGTGAACAGGCGGGTCTGCCCGCCGAATGTGCCGAGCGCATCGTGCTGGCGCTGCGCAAAGCGTGGGCGCCCGACACCGTGGGCGCGGCGGGGTCGGCGCCAGACGAGCCCGCCATCGAACCGCAGCGCTTCGCGGACCTGGCCTGGCTGGGCATCGATGCCGACACCATCCGCCGCCTCGAACCCTGGGTCACGCTGTTGCCGGGCCTTGACACACGCGTCAATGTCAACACCGCACCCGCCGAAGTGATCGCCGCGGCGGTCGACGGCATGAGCCTGGGCAACGCACAGCGCCTGCTGCAGGAGCGCCAACGCACGCCGCTGCGCGACATCGGCGGGCAGCCCGCGCGCGCCTATTTCCCTGCCGACCCACAGACCAGCCTCGACGGCCTGAGCGTCAACAGCCGCTTCTTCATCGTCCAGGGACGCCTGCGCCTGGGCGACCGCATCCTCGAGGAGCGCTCATTGATCGAACGGCGGCAGCTCGACATCGTCGTGCTGAGCCGCGAGCGCATCAACCTGCGCGAAGGCAGTTGAGGTGCCTCGGCTCAGGGATGGCCCGGCCGCTTGTGCATTACGCCACCCAATACACTCGCTAAGTCCTTGATTCCACGCCCGATGCCGTTGCCGCACCCCCTCTTTGGCGCTAGCCTCGCCCCGCCATCATGTCGACCCTGGTGATCCAACTCCCGGCAAGGCCGCGCCTGCAAGGCGGGGCCGAAGGCGTGCACGCGTCGGCCCAGGGGCGCGCGCCGGCAGAGTTGTTCTATGTGCTCACGCCCGACGGTCTGGCGGTCGCTCAGCACGGCCGTGCGGTTGCGGCGCTGCTGCCCAAGGCCGACAGCGTGGTCTTGGTGCTGGCCGACACCGATGTCAGCTGGCACCGCATCAAGGTGCCCAAGGCGCCCGCAGCGCGCCAACGCGCGGCCATCGCCGGCGTGCTCGAAGAACAACTGCTCGACGAGCCCGCTGCGATGCACCTGGCCCTGGCGCCCGATGCTGTCGGTGGCCAGACGGCCTGGGTGGCGGCCATCGACAAGGCCTGGTTCGCAGGCGAACTGCGCACCCTCGAGAAGGCCGGGGTGCAGGTCGAACGGGCTGTGCCGGTGTCCTGGCCCGAAGACACCCCGCTGGCCCACTTCTCGGCGCCCTTCGGCGCTGATCCCGGGTCTGCCATGCAGCTGACTTGGTCCGATGCCGAAGGCGTGGCCGCCATCGGTTTGCAAGGCGCCTTGGCGCGCCAGATGCTGCCACTCTGGACCGCCCGACCGGCACGCTGGAGCGCCCACCCCTCCGTGGCCGCCCCCGCCGAACGCTGGCTCGGGCACAGCGTGGTGGTGCTGAGCGACGAGCAACGCCTGCTGCAGGCGATCCGCTCGCTGTGGAACCTTCGCCAATTCGACCTGGCGCCGCGTCACCGCGGCATGCTGGCCATGCGCGACGCCTGGCGGCGCTTTCGCAGCGCGTCCTGGCGCCCGGTGCGCTACGGCCTGGTGGCCCTGGTGGCGCTCCAGGTGTTGGGGTTGAACCTCTGGGCCTGGCACCAGCAGCGCCAGATCGACGGCAAGCGTGCAGCCATGGTCCAGCTTATACGTACGACCCATCCGCAGGTCCGCGCCGTGCTCGACGCTCCGGTGCAGATGCAGCGCGAGACCGACGCGCTGCGCAGTGCGGCAGGAAAGAGCGGCGATGCCGACCTCGAAACGATGCTGGGTGCAGTCGCCGCGGCCTGGCCCGACGGCCAGGCGCCGTTGGCAACGTTGAAGTTCGACAACGGCCGCCTCAGCTTTGCCGCCGGGGGCTGGCCCGAAGCCCAGATCGCCCAGTTGCGCGCCCAGCTCGCTGGCGGCGGCTGGGATCTGGCGGAGAACAACGGCGTGCTGAGCGTCAGCCGGGCCGCCAAGGGTTCCTCATGAAAGGCTTCTCGAATTCACGCATCGCGCTGCCGGTCAGCGCCGGCGACGCCATCGACAACTGGACGGCACCGTGGCGTGCCCGTTGGCGTGCCCTGGGGGCGCGCGAGCGTCAAGGCGCCACGATCGCGGCCTGGGTCGTCGGCGTGTTCCTGCTGTGGGCCTTGGCCATTGCGCCGGCATGGCGCACCACGCGCAGTGCGCCGGCCCAGCTCGACCTGATCGATGCCCAGTTGCAGCAGATGCAGCGCCAGGCCAACGAGGCGCGCGAGTTGCGCGCCATCCCACCGCTCGGTACCAGCCAGGCCGCGGCTGCGCTGCGCGAAGCGACCGCCGAACTGGGCACCGCTGGCCGGCTAACCGTCAGCGGGGAGCGTGCCACGCTGACGCTGACCGGTGCCAACGGCTCGCAACTGCAGGACTGGCTCGCCGAGGCGCGCAGCGCCGCGCGGGCCCGTCCGGTCGAGGCTAATCTGACCCGCGGTCCGCAGGGTTACAGCGGCAGCATCGTGGTCGCCCTGCCGGTGGGGGGTGGCGGCCCATGAGCATCATCAGTGCCGCCCTGCGCATGCGCGAGCGCGGCCAGAGTGCGCGCTTCGCACGCACCGGGTTCGCCGAATCGACGCTGGCCGAGTTGGCTTGGCAGCGCACCCGCGGCGCCGCCGGTCGCTGGGCGGTGGCGGGCGCAATCCTCGGCGCGCTGGCGGCCCTGGTGGTCTATGCGCCGGCCGCCTGGCTGGCCTCTGCCGTGGCTTCGGCCACGGCAGACCGACTGCTGCTCACTGACGCCCGTGGCAGCGTCTGGAATGGCAGTGCGCTGCCGGTGCTCAGCGGCGGCCCAGGCAGCCGCGACGCGAGCGCCCTGCCCGGCCGCCTCGAATGGAATCTATCCTGGCGTGGCCTCGGCGCCGAGCTGCGCGCACGCCAGGCCTGCTGCCTGCGTGGGGAGGTTCGCGCCCTGATCCGCCCGGGCCTGGGTCGCCTCTCGGTGCAGTTGCTGCCGGCTGAAAGCAGCACCGTCGGCCAGTGGCCGGCGAGCTGGCTGAGCGGCCTGGGCACCCCCTGGAACACCGTGCAGCTCGGCGGCGCCCTGCGTCTCACCTCGCCTGGACTGACCGTTGAATGGGTGCAGGGCCGGGTCCGCTTCACCGGGGAGGCCGCGCTCGATATCGCCAATGCATCGTCGCGCGTATCGACGCTCGACACCCTCGGCAGTTACCGCCTGACGGTGCGCGGCAATGCGGCCAGCGGCGACGCGGCCAGCGTCAGCCTGATCACCATCGACGGCGCATTGCGCCTGTCGGGCCAGGGCGAATGGACGGGCAACGGCCTGCGCTTCCGCGGCGAGGCCCAGGCCGCCGAGGGCAGCGAAACCGCCCTGAACAACCTCTTGAACATCATCGGCCGGCGTCAAGGCACGCGCTCGGTCATCTCGATCGGATGAGCATGAACAGACAACCCCCTTCGATCGCGCTGCGCCTGATCGCCAGCGCGATCTCGTTAAGCCTGATGGCACCCCCGCTGGTTGCTCAGACTGCCGCCAGCCGCGCTGCCGGCCACAGCCCGGCGCTGAAGTCCGGGACACAGGTGACACTGAATTTCGTCAATGCCGAGATCGAGGCGGTGACGCGCGCCATGGGCGCCATGCTCGACCGCCAGTTCATCGTCGACCCGCGCGTCAAGGGCAACATCACGGTCTACAGCGAGACCCCGTTGACCGTGCGCGAGGCCTACCTGAACTACCTGGCCGCGCTGCGCGGCCTGGGCTTCACGGTGGTCGAGAACGCCGGCCTGTTGAAGGTCGTGCCCGAGGCCGACGCCAAGCTGCAGGCCGGCACCGTGTCGATCGGCCCGGTGCAGCAGCGCGGCGACCAGATCCTGACCCAGATTTTCCGCCTCAACCACGAGAACCCGAACAATCTGGTGGCGGTGCTGCGGCCCTTGATCAGCCCCAACAACACGATCAATGCCAACCCCGGCAGCAACACCCTGGTGATCACCGACTACGCCGACAACCTGGCGCGTCTGGGCAAGATCATTGCGGCGCTCGATCAGCCGACTGCATCCGACATCGACGTGGTGCCGCTCAAGCACGGCCTGGCCAGCGACATGGCGCCTTTGGTGCAGCGCCTGGCCGACAGCGGCGCCGGCGGGGTGCCGGGCGTGCCGGTGGCCAGCGGCGGCGGGGTGTCGGTGATTGCCGATGTGCGCAGCAATGCCTTGATCGTGCGCGCAGCCAATCCGGCGCGCCAGTCACAGGTCCGCGCCATCATCGACAAGCTCGACCTGCCGACGCAGGGCATGAATGGTCCGGGCGGCGCGATCTGGGTCGTCCACCTGAAGAATGCCGATGCGGTGAAGCTGGCCCAGGTGCTGCGCGCCGCCTTCGGTGGCGGTGGGTCTGGCGGTGGCAGCGGCAGCGCCACGTCAGGTGCAGCCACGTCAACGTCGCCGGCCGCCTTGAGCAACGCGGCAGCGACACAGGGCGGCGCCTCGTCGCAGGCCACCGCGCCGATCCAGGCTTCGGCCGGTCCGAGCACCGGGGGGTTCATCCAGGCCGACCCGTCCACCAACTCGCTGATCATCACTGCGGCCGAGCCGCTGTACCGTCAGGTGCGCTCGATGATCGACAAGCTCGACTCGCGCCGCGCGCAGGTCTACATCGAGGCCCTGCTGGTCGAAGTCACCGGCGACAACGCCGCCGACGTCGGCTTCCAGTGGCAGGGCCTGATCGGCAAGGACGGCAACAAGAACATCGGCGTGATCGGCACCAACCTGCCCAACGGCAACGTGCCCAGCATCATCGACATCAATACGAGTGCGGCTGCGGGCGCGGTGGCCATCGGTGCGGGATTGAATCTCGGCCTGATCCACGACTTCGGTGGCAAGTACGCCCTCGCGGCCATCGCGCAGTTCCTGCAGACCCAGACCAACACCAACATCATGTCGACGCCGAACCTGATCACGCTCGACAACGAGGAGGCAAAGATCGTGGTCGGCAGCAACGTGCCGTTCGTCACCGGGCAGTACACGAACACCGGCAGCGGCACGACCAGCCCGTTCCAGACCGTCGAGCGCAAGGACGTCGGCCTGACGCTGCGCATCAAGCCGCAGATCGGCGAAGGCGGCACGGTGCGCATGACGATCTTCCAGGAGGCCTCGGACGTGATCGGACAGGCCGCCGGCACGGCGGGCGCCGGCCCGACCACCAGCAAGCGTTCGATCGAGTCCAACGTGGTCGTCGACGACGGCGCGATCCTGGTCCTCGGCGGGCTGATCGAGGATCGTTACACCGACAGCAAGAGCAAGGTGCCGTTGCTGGGCGACATTCCCTACATCGGCGGCCTCTTTCGCAGCGAGTCGCGCTCGAAGAAGCGCACCAACCTGATGGTCTTCCTGCGCCCGGTGGTGATGCGCACGGCCGAGGACGCGAACAAGATCTCGCTCGACCGTTACGACATGATCCGCGCGCAGCAGCAAAGCGGTCAGGCCGCGCCCAACGTGTTTCTGCCGGTCGGCCAGTCGACGGTGCTGCGCCCCAATCCCATGTCGCCTCCCGCATCCGCATCGGCGCCAGCCTCGGCACCTGCGGCCACGCTCGACGCGCCCCCGAAGACCAACTGAGCATGGCCGCCCGCCACCCCCTGCCCTACACCTTCGCCAAGGCGCACACGCTGCTGCTCGAGGACGACGGCCAGCAGCTCACGCTCTGGAGCGGTGAGCAGACGCCGCCGGCGGCGCTCTCGGAGGTGCTGCGCGTATACGACGTGCAATGCTTCGAGCGCGACGCCCAGCCGCGACTGGCGCAGCGCATCGCCGCCGCCTACGCCGGCGGGGAATCGAGCGCGGCGACGGTGATCGGCGAAGTAGAGAGCGCGGTCGACCTGTCGCGCCTGATGCAGGACCTGCCGGCGGTCGAAGACCTGCTCGAAGCCGCCAACGACGCGCCCATCATCCGCATGCTCAACGCCCTGCTGACGCAGGCCGCAAAGGACGGCGCCAGCGACATCCATATCGAGCCCTACGAGCGCAATTCGTCGGTGCGCTTTCGCGTCGACGGCACGCTGCGCGAGGTGGTGCAGCCCAACCGGGCGCTGCACGCGGCGTTGATCTCGCGCCTGAAGATCATGGCCGAGCTCGATATCGCCGAGAAGCGCCTGCCCCAGGATGGCCGCATCTCGCTGCGCATCGGCGGACGAGCGATTGATGTGCGTGTCTCGACCCTGCCGTCGGCCCACGGCGAACGCGCCGTGCTGCGTCTGCTCGACAAGGGCGAAGCCAAGTTCACGCTCGAATCGCTGGGCATGAGCGGCGACGTGTTGACCAGCTTCCAGAAGCTGGTGCAGCAACCGCACGGCATCGTGCTCGTCACCGGACCGACAGGCTCAGGCAAGACCACGACCCTCTATGCCGCGCTGCAGACGCTGGAAACCAGCACCACCAACGTGCTGACGGTCGAAGACCCGATCGAATACGAGTTGCCGGGCATCGGCCAGACGCAGGTCAATCCGAAGATCGATCTGGACTTCGCCAAGGCCCTGCGCGCGATCCTGCGCCAGGACCCGGACGTGATCATGATCGGCGAGATCCGCGACTTCGAGACCGCCCAGATCGCGATCCAGGCCTCGCTGACCGGCCACCTCGTCTTGGCCACCTTGCACACCAACGATGCGCCCTCGGCCGTGACCCGCTTGACCGACATGGGCGTCGAGCCCTTCCTGCTCAGCAGCTCCTTGCTCGGCGTGCTGGCGCAACGCCTGGTGAGGAAGCTCTGCCCCTTCTGCCGTCGCATCGACCCGCGTGGCCGCTATCACCCGGTCGGCTGCGCCGAGTGCTCGATGACGGGCTACAAGGGCCGCACCGGGGTCTACGAAATGATGGTCGCCGACGACAAGGTGCGCGCGCTGATCCACAGCCGGGCAGCCGAGAGCCAGCTCTTCGTCGCCGCCGAGGGCGCCGGCCTGCGCTCGATGCGCGAGGACGGTGAGCGTCTGGTCGAAGAAGGCGTCACCTCGGCCGAAGAGGTCATGCGGGTGACGCGCGAGTGATGATGGCCCCGGCGCCTCGCTGACCATGCCCGCCTACAAGTTCGAAGCGCTCGACGCCGCCGGCAAGGCCAAGAGCGGCCTGCTGGACGCCGACAACGCCAAGGCCGCCCGGGCACAGTTGCGGGCCCAGGCGCTGGTGCCGCTCGATGTGGTGCCGGTGACCCAGGCCGCCAACGACGGCAAGGCCTCGCGCTTCGGCCGACGCGTATTTTCGAGTACCGAGCTGTCGGTCTGGACGCGCCAGATGGCAGGCCTGGTTGGCGCCGGTCTGCCACTCGAACGTGCCTTGACGGCCCTGGTCGACGAGTCCGAGGACCCCCGCCAGCGCGAGCTGGTCGCGCATCTGCGCAGCGAGGTCAACGCCGGCAGCCCGTTCGCACGAGCGCTGGCCAGTGCACCGCGCGAATTCGACGACGTCTACCGGGCGGTGGTCGCCGCTGGCGAACAGAGTGGCGCACTCGGTCCGGTGCTGGAAAAACTGGCCGACGACCTGGAGGAGCGCCAGTCCCTGAAGGGCAAGCTGATCGGCGCCACGCTGTACCCGGCGATCGTGTCCTTGATCGCGATCGTGATCGTGATCTTCCTGGTCACCTACGTCGTGCCCCAGGTCGCCAGCGTCTTTGCCGGCAGCAAGCGCGCCCTGCCGACCCTCACCGTGGCCATGCTCGGTCTGAGTGCCTTCGTGCGCCAATGGGGTTGGCTGGTGATCCTGATCGCCGTCGCGGGCGGCCTGCTGTTCTCCTACTCGTTGCGCAGCCCGGCCGTGCGTGAGCGCTTCGATGCGCTGTGGCTGAACCTGCCCCTGGTCGGACGCCTGGCGCGCGGGTACAACGCGGCGCGCTTTGCCGGCACCCTGGCCATGCTGGCGGGCGCCGGTGTGCCGATCCTGAAGGCCTTGCAGGCCGCCGCCGAGACCTTGGGCAACCGGGCGATGCGGGCCGACGCGATGGCCGCTCTGGTGCAGGTGCGAGAGGGCGCGCCTCTGGCCAATGCGCTGGCTGCCAAGCGGCGCTTCCCGGGGCTATTGCCGATGTTCGCGCGCCTGGGCGAGCAGACCGGCACGTTGCCGCAGATGCTGCAACGGGCGGCGACTCAGTTGAGCCTGGAGGTGCAACGCCGCGCGATGGCCCTGGCCACCGTGCTCGAGCCGCTGCTGATCGTGGCCATGGGTGGGATGGTGATGCTGATCGTGCTGGCGGTGTTGCTACCGATCATCCAGCTCAACACCTGGGTCAAGTGACCCGCCGCGGGCTCAGCCCAGTGGCGGCACCACGGCAAAGGCGACACCCAGCAGGGCCACGGCCACCGGCACGGCATTGACCAGCCAGCGGGCGCCCGCGGGCACGGGCTCGATCACCGGCGCTTCCGAGACGAGGTCGAACACGTCCTCGGCGAACGCCTCGCTGCGGTACAGGTGGGACTCGGTGGCGGCGGCATTCATGATCGTTCTCCTGCGATGACACCAGTGTCGGATCTCTACGTGTCAGACCGATGTCTGGATGACCGTCGCAGGTGAAACGGTTTGTGGAATAGGAACGGATCGCCTGCGTTTCAGACCGGCTGCGTCGCGGCAGCAGCCTGCACCAGGTGCGAAGCAGCGCCCTGGTTCGTGGCCAGGCTGTCGATGCCTGACATCAGCGTCAGCGTGACGGCGGCGGCGGCGAGGACGGCGTTGAAGCGAAAGGCGAACGACGTGCGGGGCAGTTGGTTCATGGTCGGCTCCTGGGGGTGCATGGGTGTGTCGATGGCTGGACTCTAGGCAAGCGCGGCGGGCCCCGCGAGCGTCTTGCGATCAAGGGCTGCCCGCGCGGGATGGAACGCCGGCAGCGCCGACAAACGGCAGCCCACGGCCCGGCACAACAAATGAAACCGAGGCACGCGCCGCCTGAAGCGGCACCGATACGCGACGCCGCGAACCTGTGCCGGTCCATCCATCGGTTCACAGGAGCAAGCCATGACACCGCAACAAGTCGCCCATATCCGCAGCAGCTTCAACCTCGTCGCACCGGGCGCCGCACAAGTCGCTGCGCTGTTCTACCAACACCTGTTCGCCGTCGACCCATCCCTGCGCGCCCTCTTCAAGGGCGAGCTGTCGCAGCAGGGCGAACGGCTGATGCAGATGATCGGCGCGGCCGTCGGCCTGCTCGACCAGCCCGAGCGCCTGGTGCCAGTGCTGCGCACCCTCGGCGCGCGGCACCGCGGCTATGGCGTGCGCGCTGCCCACTACGACAGCGTTGGCACGGCTTTGCTGCGCACGCTGCGCGACGGCCTGGGCGTGGCTTTCACACCGGCCGTCGCGGAGGCCTGGGCCACGATGTACGGCCTGGTAGCGCGTGAGATGCAGCGGGCCGAGGAGCCGGCCACGGCCTGAACCGGGGCAATCAGGCCAGCAGGGCCGCCACACGCGCCAGCAGGTCGGCCTTGGTGAAGGGCTTGTCCAGGCTGGCACACCGGGTTTCGGCCAGGAACTGGCGCGAACCCGGCGACAAGGTGTCGCCGGTGACGAACAACATGCGCCTTGCCATCGCCGGATGCTGGTCGCGCACGGCCCGCCAGAGCGCGGCGCCGTCCATGTCGGGCATGCGCAGGTCGGACACGATGGCGTCGAAGCGGGCCGCCGCCAGCAGCTCCAGGGCCACCGCGCCCGACTCGGCGGTCGCCACCTCGTAGCCCGCGCCCTCGAGCATCGCGCGCGCCATGTCGACGATCTCGACCTCGTCGTCGACCACCAGCACCCGACTGAGCGCAGCGGGCTCGGCGCCGGCATCCAGCGGGCTCGGCGCGGTGACGGCCTCGACGGCGCCACTGATCGGCACGCTGAGTCGAAGGACCGCGCCGCCGAGTTCGCCGCCGGCCTCGAGCGCGAGGTCACCGCCATGCTCGCGCGCCAGCGAGCGCGACACTGCCAGGCCGAGCCCGGTGCCGATGCCCTCGGCCTTGGTCGTGAAGAAGGGCTCGAAGATGCGCTCGTGCAGGCCGGCCGCGACGCCGGGCCCGTTGTCGGCCACACGCAGCCAGACCCGCGGCGGGCGGTTCTCGCGCACCGACTCGATGCCGGTGCTGATGCGCACGCGGCGCGGCCCTTCGTGTGTCGCCAGCGCCTGCTGGGCGTTGACCATCAGATTGAGCAGCACCTGGCCGAGCTGGTCGCCGTCGGCATCGATGGCAGGCAGCGCATCCGCGAGCACCAGCTCGAGCGCGATGCCATGGCTGCGCCAGGTGTATCCCAGCATGTCGGCTGCCGCGCGCACCAGGTCGTTCACGGCCACGCTGCTACGCTGGGCCGGCCGGCTGCGCGCCATGTTCAGGAAGGTGCGCACGATGCGGCCGCAGCGCTCGGCGGCGGCGCGGATGCGCTGCGCGTCGGCCTTCAGTTCGGGCTGGGCCTCGCACTTCTCTTCGAGCAGGCTGGCGCGGCCGAGCACGATCGCCAGCGGGTTGTTCAGCTCGTGCGCCACGCCGGCCAGCAGGCTGCCCATCGCGGTCAGCTTCTCGCTCTGGCGCAGGGCTTCGCGCTGGCGTTCGATCTCCTGGGTCGCGTTCTTGCGTTCGGTGAGGTCGAACATCGATGCGGTGTAGAAGGCCTTCCCGCCGACCTCGGTGCGCCACAGTACCATCTCGACCGGGAACTCACTGCCGTCGGCGCGCAGCGCGGGCATCTCCAGCCGCTTGCCCATGATGTGCGCGGGCCCGCCCTGCGCCATGCGGCGCAGGCCGGCATCGTGCGCCGCGAGGTGCCGCGCCGGGATGATGACCTCGCCGACCGGGCGGCCCAGCACCGCGGCGCGGGCCCGGCCGAACATGGCCTCGGCGGCGGGGTTGAACTCGACCACCCGGCCCTCGGCATCGGTGGAAATCAGCGCCGCCAGCGCATGGTCGACGATCGACGACTTCAAGGCCTCGGTCGACTCGAGCTCTTCGACCTTGGCCGCCAGCTCGGTCTCGCGCTGCTTGAGCTCGGTGACGTCGCGGCCGAAGGTGATGATGGCCTGGACCTCGCCGTCCGCAGTCACGAAGGGCAGCAGGTGCTGCTCGTAATAGCGCGCGCCGCGGCCCTGGTAGTCCATCCAGCCTTCCCAGCGCAGGGCTTCGCCGCCGAACAAGCGCTCGGCCACCGGCAGATAGGCGGCGTAGACCGCCTCACCCAGCACCTCGCGCACATGGCGCCCGATCACCTGCCCGGCCGACAGGCCCATCGCCTCGAGGAAGGTGTGGTTGGCGTAGAGGTAGTGCTGGTCGCGGCCGACGGCCGTGGCGCGCATCGGGATGTGGTCGAGCAGGGTCTGCAGCACCAGCGGGTCCAGCGCGAGGGCCGTCGCACCCTGCACGATGCCGGCGCGGCCCAGGCTCTGGAAGCTCAGCCCCGAACTCATGCCGGAACGTACACGTAGCCGACGTTGCGCACCGTCTTGATCAGCTCCGGCTTGTCGGGGTTGCGCTCGATCTTGCGCCGCAACCGCATGATGCGCAGATCGATCGAGCGGTCGAACACGTCCCAGCCGCGGTTGTGCGCCTGCTCCATGATCTGGTCGCGGTTCAGCGGCCGGTTCGGATGGCGCCCGAACAGCGCCAGCAGGTCGAACTCGGCGGCGGTGATCTCGATCTCGGCGCCGTCGCCGCCGAACAGCTTGCGCTGGTCCAGATCGAGCGAGCACGCGCCGAAGGGCACCCTTGTGGTGCCCGCGACGGTCTGGGCGGCCCTATGGGTAGGGGCGGCAACAGGTTCCTGCAGCCGACGCAGCACGGCCCGCACTCGGGCCAGCAACTCGCGCAGCTCGAAGGGTTTGGGCACGTAGTCGTCGGCACCCAGTTCGAGACCGACGACGCGATCGACCGCTTCGCTGGCGGTGGTCAGCATCACGATGCCGACGCGCGGATGCGCTTCGCGCAGCCAGCGTGCCAGCGCCAAGCCGTTCTCGCCGGGCATGTTGATGTCGAGCAATGCCAATGCGGGTGCCGCTTCCGCCACCAGGCTGCGCGCCGCGGCAGCCTCGGCGGCCACCTGCACCTCGAAGCCGTGGCGCCCGAAGTACTCGGCCAGCAGGTCGCGCAGCTCCGGCTCGTCGTCGACCACCAACAGCTTCGTCTGCAGTCCTGGCATCTTTTTCTGGTCCAGCATGTCGGTGGCATGGGCGGGAGCGGGGGCCGAACGCGCGGCCGGCTGTGTGCCCAGCATCAGGTCCAGCGCATGGCCACAGCGGGCATCGTACATCGCAGCTCCCGATCGAGATGAGGGTGGCCCGCGGCGCGCTGGCGCCGTGACCGGTGCACGAATCCTCGCCCTGGCGCGTTGCAGTCGGGTTGCGGGCGTGGCATTTGCATGTTTCCTTTGTTGCAACGGGCGCGGGATTTGCTAGAAGGCTAAACAGCATCTGTGGCGTGTTCGGCCCGCTTCTCGACCCATGGGCCACGCCGCTTCTTGCTGCAATAAGGTTCACGGATCAGGAGTCACACATGCGCGCCAGCCCTTCGACGCAACTGGTTCCCGTGGCGGCCACGCCGGCCCGCAGCCACGGCATTCCGATCGCGCAGATGCGCCACCTGTACCGCTGTGCCGACGTCGAGCAACGCATGCACAAGCTGCCGCCCAAGGAGCACGAGAACCTGCGCAGTACCTACGAACGCATGCTCGAGAAGGGGCCGGAGCGCTTTCAGGTCAAGCCTTCAGGTCTTCCGGCGATGGACCACCTGTACGACGAGCTGCCCAACTTCCACGCCGCGCTCGATGACGTCAAGCGCCAGCTGGCGCTGTGCCAGGACAGCCGCGACGCCCTGGAGATCGCGCCGATGCTGCTGCTCGGGCCGCCAGGCATCGGCAAGACCCACTTCGCGCGCGAGATCGCGCAGCTGCTGGGCACCGGCATGGGCTTCGTGTCGATGAGCAGCCTGACGGCGGGCTGGGTGCTGAGCGGAGCGTCGAGCCAATGGAAGGGCGCCCGCCCCGGCAAGGTATTCGAGACTCTGGTCGAGGGTGCCTACGCCAATCCGGTGATGGTCATCGACGAGATCGACAAGGCCCGCGGTGAACACGCCTACGACCCCCTCGGGGCGCTGTACAGCCTGCTCGAACATGACACCGCGCACGACTTCACCGACGAGTTCGCCGAAGTCTCGATCGATGCCAGCCAGGTGATCTGGGTCGCCACGGCCAACGACGAGCATGCGATCCCCGAGCCGATCCTGAACCGCATGAGCGTGTACGAAGTGCAGGCCCCTGATCGCGACGCGGCGCGTGCCATCGCGCTGCGCCTGTACGGCGCCCTGCGCGCCGGCCACGACTGGGGCCGTCGCTTCGACGAGGCGCCGGCAGAGGCGGTGCTCGAACGCATGAGCGGCCTGGCGCCACGCGACATGCGCCGCACCTGGACGGCCGCCTTCGGCAACGCCCGGCTCGACGGCCGCAGCGCAATCGAGCTACGCGACCTGCCCGATGCGCACAGCGCGGGCAAGCGCGGGCCGATCGGTTTCGTCGGTCACTGAGTCCGCGTCACAGACCGACGTTGCCGCCGGACACAGCGTAGGCCGCCTTGGAGTTGCCGGCGTTGTTGCTGATCGCGACATTGCCGTCATAGGCCACCGCGCCGAGAATGAAGCCCTGGTTGTTGTACAGCGCGGTGTTGCCCTGCACGCTGCCGACCGACACCACGATGCCGGCGTCGCCGTTGCCGAGGGCCAGCGAGTTCGCGACCACGCCGTCGCTGGTCTGGATACCGCGGTGAGCATTGTCCGAGGCGGTGACGCGAGTTGCGAGCAGATAGAGCGCGACGATGCCGTTGAAGTTGCGGTTCACATTGACGCTGTCAACTGATAGCTTGGCGTATGGCGCGCTGCCGTCGTATCCGATGCCGTTTGCGCTGAAGCCGCTGATTGCGCCGTTGACGATGCGCGCCGAGGAGCTGCCGACCCGGATGCCGAACGTTGTCTGCGGACCGAAGCAGCCGGCCTTGGAGCAGGTGGCGCCGCCGATCAGCGAAAAGCCGTTGAGGTCGATCGTGACATCGATGCCGTTGCCGACCAGGATGCCGTGACTGCCGGGCGGCACGGTCAGGTTGCGGGTCAGCTTGTAGCTGCCCGACTGGTTGATGACGATCGGAAAGGCAACGTTGTTGCCGCTGCCGATAACGGTTTGGGCCTGCGACGCGCCGGACAGCAACAAGGCCGCGGCGACAAGGGTCAGGGATTGCACGACGGGATGGGATTGCATGGCAGCTCCAGGGATGAGGGGGTGGATCGAGCGGGCTCCCCGTCTCGATGGAGCACTGTCGCCGGCCGAGGTATCAGCAGCGCTTCAAGCGCCCGCGCCCGTGTTTCAGTTGTTCAGCGCTCGTGCTGCGCGATCGAGCGGGGCCGTCCGGCTAGCATCGGCGCCATGAGCGTCTCCCTCGCCGGCCAGCTGGTCGTGGCCCTTTCCTCGCGCGCCCTGTTCGACTTCGAGGAAGAGAACCGCGTCTTCGAGGGCAGCGATGACCACGCCTACATGGCGCTGCAACTGGCGCGTCTGGAGCAACCCGCCCGCAGGGGCGTCGCGTTCTCGCTGGTCAACAAGCTGCTGGCCTTCAACGAGGGCACCGCGCCACGGGTGGAGGTGGTGATACTGTCGCGCAACGACCCAGTGTCGGGCATGCGCGTGTTCCGATCGTGCCAGCACTATGGCCTGCCGATCGAGCGCGGTGTGTTCACGCGCGGGCAGAGCCCATGGCGCTACCTCCGGCCCCTCAATGCGCATCTGTTTTTGTCGACCAACGAGGCCGACGTGCGATCGGCCCTGGGCGCCGGCGTGCCCGCGGCGCGCGTGATCGCTCATTCGGCGCGGGCCTCCGACGCGCACCCGCACGAGGTGCGCGTGGCCTTCGACGGCGACGCGGTGCTGTTCTCCGACGAATCCGAGCGCGTCTACCAGAGCGGCGGGTTGGCGGCCTTCCAGGCACATGAGCGCGAACGCGCAGGAACGCCGCTGGCCGCCGGGCCCTTCAAGCCCCTGCTCGAGGCGCTGCACCGGCTGCAGCGCACCCCCGCCACAGGCATGCGCATCCGCACGGCGCTGGTGACGGCTCGCAGCGCGCCGGCGCATGAACGTGCGATCCGGACCTTGATGGACTGGCACATCGAGGTCGACGAGGCGATGTTCCTCGGCGGCCTGCCCAAAGGTGAGTTCCTGCGCGAGTTCGAGCCGGACTTCTTCTTCGACGACCAGACCGGACATATCGACAGTGCCGCCGCGCACGTGCCGTCGGGGCACGTGGCCTCCGGCGTCAGCAACCCAGTCTGATCACCCAGGCCGGCTGTGCTGCAGGCCGCCCAGGTCGAGCACACGCACCCCGCCGTACTCGATGCGGATCAGCCCACGGGCCTGCAGGGTGCGCAGCGCCTCGTTGACGCGCTGGCGTGACAGGCCGACCAGGTAGCCGAGCTCCTGCTGCGTGATGCGCAGCAACTCGCCGACCCCCGGGTACAGCACCGGGTGGAACAGCGCGCCGAGGCTGCGCGCCACGCGGGTGTCGATGTCGGTCAGGCGATCGATCTCGCGCGCGGCGATGAACTGGCCCAGGCGCTCATTCAGCTGGTTCATCAAGTAGCGGTTGAACGGGATGCTGCGCTCGAGCAGCCACTCGAAGCTGGCGATCGGCAGGCCCGCCACAACACTCTTGCGCAGCACCTCGATGTTGTAGCGATAGCACTCGCGCTTGAGCAGGGTGCCCTCGCCGAACCAGGCGCCCGACGGCACGCCGGTGAAGGTGATCGGCGCCCCGCCGGCGCTGTCGTTGCTCATCTTCAGCAGGCCTTCGACGACGCCGAGCCAGAGCACGGCCGGGCGGCCGAAGCGGCAAAGCAGCTCGCCGACCTCGGCATCGGCCACCTGCATGTCGGTGGCCACGCGCTGGCGCTCGGCCGCGTCGAGCAGGGGCCACCAGGGCACGCGGCGCAACTCATCGCTGCTGGCCGAGCGCTTGCGCTGGCGCAGCGGCGCCGAAGGGGCTGATGGTTGTTTGGACACGGTTAGACGTTCGAGCGGGCTCATCGCGGCCCCGGGAAACTCCCCTGCGGGCCGACCCTAGGATTGTCGTCAACATGACAACTCGACGTCAAACTTCTACCTAGCATCCCGCTCAAAGCGGCACCCCAAATGCCCGACGGAGACTTGCGGTGCAAACTAGCTTCCCGCGCCTGTTGCTCGACCACGCTGCCCAGCGCCCGGGAGCGCCTGCGCTGCGCGAGAAGGAATATGGCATCTGGCAGACGCTGAATTGGCGCGACCTGGCCACCCTGGTGCGCCACCTGGCCGGTGGTCTGGCGGCGGCGGGGTTGACCAAGGGCCAGCATGTGGTGGTGGTGGGCGAGAACCGGCCTCGCCTTTACGCCACGATGCTGGCAGCCCAGGCGCTCGGGGCGATCCCCGTGCCCCTGTACCAGGACGCCGCGAGCAGCGAGTTCGTCTTCCCGATCACCAATGCCGACGTGGCCTTCGCCGTGGTCGAAGATCAGGAGCAAGTCGACAAGCTGCTCGAGATCCGCCCACAGTGCCCGCAGTTGGCGCACATCTGGTACGACGACCCGAGGGGCCTGCGCCACTACGACGAACCGGGGCTGGCCGCGATCGATGCGTTGATCGAGGCCGGCAAGGCCCACGAGGCCGCGCAGGCGGGCTTCTTCGAAGCCGCCGTGACCGCCATCAGCCCCGATGACGTCGCGGCCATGTTCTTCACCTCAGGCACCACCGGCAACCCGAAGGGCGTCGTGCACACCCACTTCAGCCTGCTCGACCGCGCCGCGGCGGGCGCGCGCTTCGACAAGCTGAGCTCGAGCGAGGAAGTGTTGGCCTACATGCCGCCGGCCTGGATCGGCCAGAACATCTTCAGCTACGCGCAGTGGCTGGCCTGTGGCTATGTCGTCAACTGCCCCGAGAACGCCAGCACCGCGTCGATCGACCTGAAGGAAGTCGGCCCGACCTACTACTTCGCGCCGCCGCGCATCTTCGAAGGCCTGCTGACCAGCGTGACGATCCGCATGGAAGACGCGAGCCGCATGAAGAAGTGGCTCTTCAAGCACTTCATGGCCCTGGCCCATCGCATCGGCCCGGCCCTGATGGACGGCAAGGCGGTCGGCCTGATCGACACCCTGCACTACCGCCTGGGCAACCTGCTGATCTACGGGCCGCTGCGCAATACGCTCGGCTTCTCGCGCGTTCGCGTGGCCTACACCGCGGGCGAAGCGATCGGCCCCGACCTGTTCACCTTCTACCGCGCCATCGGCATCAACCTGAAGCAGCTCTACGGCAGCACCGAGACCGCCGTCTTCGTCTGCCTGCAGCCCGACAACGAGGTCCGCGCCGACACCGTGGGCGTCCCAATCGACGGCGTGGAGATCAAGTTCGACGCCAACGGCGAGTTGCTGGTGCGCTCGAGCGGCCTGCTGAAGGGCTACTACAAGAACGAGGCCGCCACCGCCGAAGTGCTGACGCCCGACGGTTGGTACCGCACCGGCGACGCGGGCTTTCTCGACGCCGGCGGCCACCTGAAGATCATCGACCGCGCCAAGGATGTGGGTCGGCTGATTGGAGGCTCCAGCGACGGTGCGATGTTCGCGCCCAAGTACGTCGAGAACAAGCTCAAGTTCTTCCCCTACATCAAGGAGGCGGTGGCATTCGGCGACAAGCGCGAGAAGGTCTGCGCCTTCATCAATATCGACTACGACGCCGTCGGCAACTGGGCCGAGAGGCACAACCTGCCCTACGCCGGCTACAACGACCTGGCGGCCAAGCCGCAGGTGCTCGAGTTGGTGCGCGAGTGCGTCGAGAAAGTCAACGCCGATCTGGCAGCCGACGACAAGCTGGCCGGCTCGCAGATCAGCCGCTTCCTGATCCTGCACAAAGAGCTCGACGCCGACGATGGCGAACTCACCCGCACGCGAAAGGTGCGGCGCGGCTACATCGGCGAGAAGTACCAGGTACTGGTCGAGGCGCTGTACGGCGGCAGGAGCGAACAGTTCATCGAGACTGCGGTGAAGTTCGAGGACGGGCGCAGCGGCAGCGTGTCGGCAACGCTCCACATCGTCGACGCCAAGACCTTTGCCAGCGTGCAGCGGGCGGCATGACCCAGCACGCCATCGGCGACGTCATCCTCGACGTCAAGGACATCAGCCTGCGCTTTGGCGGCGTGAAGGCGCTCACGGACATCAGCTTCGACGTGCGCGAGCACGAGGTGCGCGCGATCATCGGCCCGAACGGCGCCGGCAAGAGCTCGATGCTGAACTGCATCAACGGCGTCTACACCCCGCAGCAGGGCACGATCAGCTTCCACGGCCGGACTTTCAGCCACATCAACCCGCGCCAGGTGGCCGAGATGGGCGTGGCGCGCACCTTCCAGAACCTGGCCCTGTTCAAGGGCATGAGCGTGCTGGACAACCTGATGACTGGACGCAACCTGCGCATGAAGTCCAACCTGCTGCAGCAGGCGATCCGCTTCGGCGCCGCCGAACGCGAGGAGATCGCCCACCGTGAAGTGGTCGAACGCATCATCGACTTCCTCGAGATCCAGGCCCACCGCAAGACCCCCGTGGGTCGCCTGCCGTATGGCCTGCAGAAGCGCGTCGACCTGGGCCGCGCGCTGGCGATGGAACCGACGATGCTGCTGCTCGACGAGCCGATGGCGGGAATGAACGTCGAGGAGAAGCAGGACATGTGCCGCTTCGTGCTCGACGTCAACGACGAGTTCGGCACCACCATCGTGCTGATCGAGCACGACATGGGAGTGGTGATGGACATCAGCGACCGCGTCGTCGTGCTCGACTACGGCAAGAAGATCGGCGACGGCACGCCTGAAGAGGTGCGTGCGAACCCGGACGTGATCAGCGCCTACCTCGGCACCCCCCACTGAAGCACTCGGCCATGGCCTTCTTCCTCGAAACCCTGTTCGGCGGCCTGATGGTTGGCATGCTGTACGCCTTGGTGGCGCTCGGCTTTGTGCTGATCTACAAGGCTTCGGGCGTCTTCAACTTCGCCCAGGGCGCGATGGTGCTGTTCGCGGCGCTGGCGATGGCACGCTTCGCCGAGTGGGTGCCTCTCTGGACCGGCATCGAGAACCGCTGGTTCGCCAACATCGTGGCCTTCCTGCTGGCCGGCGTAATGATGTTCGTGCTGGCCTGGACGATCGAGCGCCTGGTGCTGCGCCACCTGGTCAACCAGGATGGCGCGACCCTGCTGATGGCCACACTGGGCATCACCTACCTGATCGACGGGGTCGGCCAGACCCTGTTCGGCAGCAACATCTACAAGATCGACATCGGCATGCCCAAGGAGCCGATCTTCGCTCTTGAGTCGGTATTCCCGGGCGGCATCCTGATCAACAAGGAAGACATGTTCGCGGCGGTGATCGCCGCCGGCCTGGTACTGGCGCTGTCGCTGTTCTTCCAGAAGACCAGCACCGGCCGCGCCCTGCGCGCCGTCGCCGACGACCATCAGGCCGCGCAGTCGATCGGCATTCCGCTCAGTCGCATCTGGGTCATCGTCTGGTGCGTCGCCGGCGTGGTGGCCCTGGTGGCCGGCATGATCTGGGGCAGCAAGCTCGGCGTGCAGTTCTCGCTCGCCACCGTCGCGCTGCGCGCGCTGCCGGTGGTGATCCTGGGCGGGCTCACCTCGGTACCCGGCGCGATCATCGGCGGGCTGATCATCGGCGTCGGCGAAAAGCTGTCCGAGGTCTACCTCGGCCCGATGGTCGGCGGCGGCATCGAGATCTGGTTCGCCTATGTGCTGGCGCTGCTGTTCCTCCTCGTCAGGCCGCAGGGCTTGTTCGGCGAAAAGATCATCGACCGGGTCTGACCATGATCTACAGAGAAAACGGTCAGTTCAAGACCAGCTACCGCGCCGATCAGCAGGTCTTCCCGATCCTGCAGGACCGCGTCTTCATCTGGCTGCTGCTGGCCTTCGCCTTTTTCGCGGTGCCGTTCCTGGCCAGCGACTACCTGTTCCGCGCGATCCTGATCCCGTTCCTGATCTTCTCGCTCGCCGCGCTCGGGGTGAACATCCTGGTCGGCTACTGCGGCCAGATCTCGCTCGGCTCGGGCGCCTTCATGGCGGTCGGCGCCTATGGCGCCTACAACTTCTTCGTGCGCGTGCCAGGGATGCCGCTGGTTCCAGCACTGATCCTGGGCGGCCTGTGCGCCACCGCGTTCGGCATCCTGTTCGGCCTGCCCTCGCTGCGCGTTCGCGGGCTGTACCTCGCGGTGGCCACGCTGGCGGCCCAATTCTTCGCCGACTGGATGTTCCTGCGCATCAAGTGGTTCACGCTCGACACACCCTCCGGCTCGGTCGCCGTGTCGAACCTGCAGGTCTTCGGGCTGCCGATCGACAGCGCCGTCAGCAAGTACCTGTTCTGCCTGGTCGTGCTGGTGGTCATCGCGATCGGCGCCAAGAACCTGGTGCGCGGCGCGATCGGTCGCGAGTGGATGGCCATCCGCGACATGGACGTGGCCGCCGCGGTGATCGGCATCCGGCCGATGTACGCCAAGCTGAGCGCTTTCGCGGTCAGCTCGTTCATCGTCGGCGTCGCAGGCGCGCTGTGGGCCTTCATCTATCTCGGCGCCTGGGAGCCTTCGGCCTTCTCGGTCGACTACTCGTTCCGCCTGCTCTTCATGGTCATCATCGGTGGCCTCGGCTCTATCATGGGCAGCTTCTTCGGCGCCTTCTTCATCGTCATCCTGCCGATCGCGCTGAATCAGTTGCTGCCGATCGTGGCTGGCTGGTTCGGCCTGCAGATCTCCACCGCCGGCGTGTCTCACGCCGAGCTGATGATCTTCGGCGGCCTGATCGTGTGGTTCCTGGTCGTCGAACCGCATGGCCTGGCAAAACTCTGGTCAACGGCCAAGCAGAAGCTGCAGTTGTGGCCCTTCCCGCATTGAGATTCTTCACCCGCACTGACGTGCCACTTTCCAGGAGACATATCGCATGAAGTCGAAATCGATCGTCCTTGCCGTCGCCACGGTCTCGGCCCTGGCTGGCACCAACGCGTCCTTCGCGCAGGCCAAGGAGCAGTTCATCCCCGTCCTGTCGTACCGTACCGGCGCCTACGCACCGAACGGCGCGCCGTGGGCCAACGGCTTCGTCGACTACCTGAAGCTGGTCAACGCGCGCGGCGGCCTGAACGGCGTCAAGCTGAGCTACGAGGAGTGCGAGACGGGTTACGACACGGCGCGCAGCGTCGAGTGCTACGAGCGCCTGAAGGGCAAGGGTGCCTCGTTCGTGCAACCGCTGTCCACCGGCGCCACCTTCGCCATCACCGAAAAGGCACCGGCCGACAAGATCCCAGTCGTCACCGTCGGCTACGGCCGCAGCGAGAGCGCCGATGGCTCGGTGTTCAAGTGGAACTTCCCGATCGCCGGCACCTACTGGGTCGCCTCCGATGCGATCGTGCAGGCCATCGGCAAGAAGGAAGGCGGCCTGGACAAGTTGAAGGGCAAGAAGGTCGCGCTGGTCTATCACGACAGCCCCTATGGCAAGGAGCCAATCCCTCTGTTGCAGAACCGCGCCTCGCAGCTCGGCTTCGATCTGCAGCTGCTGCCCGTCACCGCACCCGGCGTCGAACAGAAGGCGACCTGGCTGCAGATCCGCCAGGCGCGGCCCGACTACGTCCTGCTGTGGGGCTGGGGCGTGATGAACTCCACCTCGCTGAAGGAGGCCCAGGCCACCGGCTACCCGCGCGAAAAGATGTACGGCGTGTGGTGGGCAGGCGCGGAACCCGACGTCAAGGACGTCGGCGACGGCGCCAAGGGCTACAACGCAGTGACGATGCAGCACGGCGCCGAGCCGCAGTCCAAGCTCGTCAAGGACGTGCTGGCCATGGTGCACGACAAGGGCCAGGGCACGGGTCCGAAGGGCGACGTCGGCCAGGTGCTCTACATGCGGGGCGCAATGAGCGCGATGATCGGCATCGAAGGTATCCGGGCCGCACAGGAACGCTTCGGCAAGGGCAAGGTGATGAGCGGCGAGCAGGTGCGCTGGGGTCTGGAAAACCTCAACCTGACGCAGGCCAAGCTCGATGCGCTGGGCTTCGCCGGCGTGATGCGGCCGATCAGCACCTCCTGCGTCGACCACATGGGCGCGTCGTGGGCGCGCATTCACACCTGGGACGGGGGCAAGTGGGTCTTCAGTTCGGATTGGCTGCAAGGCGATGAGCAGATCATCAAGCCGATGGTCAAGGCCACGGCCGCCAAGTACGCGACGGAAAAGAAGCTGACGCCGCGCACGCCCGAGGACTGCCAGAGCTGAGCGTCAAAGGCAGCCGGGCGAACAGCCCGGCTGCCGATGCGAGCCCGAAAGCGAGGCGCCATGTCGAACATCCTCCTCAACGTCAACGGCATCGAGGTCATCTACAACCACGTCATCCTGGTCCTGAAGGGCGTGTCCCTTCAGGTGCCCGAGGGTGGCGTCGTGGCCTTGCTTGGCGGCAATGGCGCTGGCAAGACGACGACGCTGCGGGCCGTATCGAACCTGCTCGCGGGCCAGCGCGGCGAGGTGACCAAGGGCTCGATCGAGCTGCGCGGCGAGCGCATCGAGAAGCTCAGCACATCCGACATGGTCGATCGCGGCGTGATCCAGGTCATGGAGGGCAGGCACTGCTTTGCCCACCTGACGATCGAGGACAACCTGATGACCGGGGCCTACACGCGCAAGGACGGCAAGGCAGCCGTGGCGGCGACGCTGGAAAAGGTCTACACCTATTTCCCGCGCCTCAAGACCCGGCGCAGCTCGCAGGCCGCCTACACGTCGGGCGGCGAGCAGCAGATGTGCGCGATCGGCCGCGCCCTGATGGCCAATCCGAAGATGGTCCTGCTCGACGAACCGTCGATGGGCCTGGCGCCGCAGATCGTCGAGGAAGTGTTCGAGATCGTGAAGGACTTGAACCAGCGCGAGAAGGTCACCTTCCTGCTGGCCGAGCAGAACACCAACATGGCCCTGCGCTACGCCGACTACGGCTACATCCTGGAGAACGGCCGCGTCGTGATGGACGGCGAGGCCAAGGGCCTGCGCGAGAACGAGGACGTCAAGGAGTTCTACCTCGGCATGGGCCGCAGCGTGGACGGTAGCGACCGCAAGAGCTTCAAGGACGGCAAGAGCTACAAGCGTCGCAAGCGGTGGCTGTCATGAGCTCGCCCGACGACGGCTTCGGCTTTGCGCCGCCGCCATACAAGCCGGACGAGGCGCTGGTGGCGCTGAAGCGCCAGCTGCGCGACCTGAAGCTGGCCGAGCGCGGCAATGGCTACGAGCAGCGCGGCAAGCGGGTGGTCGAGTTGGCCGTCGATGGTGATGCGATCCAGGCCAGGCTCGCGCGCCGCCTCGCCCTGACGCCGGAGTGGGATCGTTTCAACCTGCGCTCGGCGGCCGAGCAACGCAAGCTCGTCGACGAGCTGAAGAAGCGCCTGGCGCGCTGGGAACACGAAGAATGACTTCGCAGCACTACGACACGCTGGAGACCCGCGACCCGGCGCTGCGCGAAGCGGCCCTGATGGCCGTCTTGCCGGCGCAGATCGCCAACGCGCAGCGCAACGCGCCGGCCTTCGCGGCTTCGTTGGCGGGGGTGAAGGCGGAGTCGATCCGTGATCGTTCGGCGCTCGCCACCTTGCCCGTCGTGCGCAAGCACGAACTGCTCGAGCGCCAGAAGGCCGCACGCGACAGCGGCGGCGACGCGCTCGGCGGCTTTTCGACGATCGGTTGGCGCGCGCTCGGCACGTCGCGCCGCGCGCAGCGCGTGTACCAATCGCCAGGGCCGATCTACGAGCCCGAGGGGCTCGCCGGCGACTACTGGCGCCTGGCGCGCGCGATGCATGCCGCTGGCTTGCGCGCCGGTGACCTGGTGCACAACAGCTTCTCCTACCACCTGACCCCCGGTGGCCTGATGATGGAGTCGGGCGCCTTGGCCCTGGGCTGCACGGTCTTTCCGGGCGGCGTGGGCAACACCGAACTGCAACTCCAGGTGGTGGCCGATCTGCGCCCTGAGGCCTACGTCGGTACGCCGAGTTTTCTGAAGATCCTGGTCGAGAAGGCAGCCGAGAGCGGCGCCGACATCAGCTCAGTGAGCAAGGCCCTGCTCGGCGGCGAGGCCTTTCCGCCGTCGCTGCGCGACTGGCTGGCCGAGCGCGGCATCCAGGCCTATCAGTGCTACGCCACCGCCGACGTGGGCCTGATCGCCTACGAAACCGGCGCGCGCCAAGGCCTGGTGCTGGACGAAGGCGTGATCGTCGAGATCGTGCGCCCGGGGGGTGCCGAACCGGTGGCCGACGGCGAGGTCGGCGAAGTCGTCGTCACCTCGCTCAATCCAGACTACCCGCTCATCCGCTTCGGCACCGGCGACCTCTCGGCCGTGCTGTCGGGGCCTTGCCCGACCGGCCGCACCAACACCCGCATCAAGGGCTGGCTCGGCCGCGCCGACCAGACGGCCAAGGTGCGCGGCATGTTCGTGCACGCCAGCCAGGTCGCCGAAGTGATCCGGCGCCATCCCGAGATTGGGCGTGCGCGCCTGGTCGTCGAAGGCGAGATGGCCAACGACCGCATGACCTTGCATGCCGAGTTGGCCCAGGCGGTACCCGAAGGCCTGGCCGAGCGCGTCGCACAGAGCCTGCGCGACATCACCAAGCTGCGCGGCGACGTCGTGTGGGAAAGCCCCGGCCGGCTGCCCAACGACGGCAAGGTGATCGAAGACGCGCGCAGCTACCGCTAGCGGCGGCTTGAGATCGCGCTCAAGCGGCGAGCGTGCGGCGCAGCACCGCGGCGCACAGGTCGACGGCGGTGTGCGCCTCGTCGATGACGCGACCCATCGTGATGAAGCCGTGGATCTGGCGCTCGAAGCAGACGTACTGCACGGCATTGCCGGCTGCCGACAGCGCATCGGCGTACTGACGCCCTTCGTCCCGCAACGGGTCGAAGCCCGCGGTCAATACCAGGGCTGGCGGCAGGCCGCTCAGGTCAGGCGCCAGGAGCGGCGAGGCGCGCCAGTCGGTCCATTGGGAGAGATCGGCGAGGTAGTGGCTGCGGTAGTAGGCCAGGCTGTCCGCGGTGAGCAGATAGCCCTGGCCGTTGCTTCGGTGCGAGGGCGCGTCGTGGCGCATGTCCGCGGCCGGGTAGATGAGCAACTGGAATGCCGGCAGCGCCTGGTCAGCAGCGCCGGTATCACGCACCGCCAACGCCAGCCCGGCGCTGAGGGTCGCGCCGGCGCTGTCGCCGCCGACCGCGATGCGCCCGCGGTCGACGCCGAGCGATGGCGCGGCGCCCTGCAGCCAGCGCCATGCAGCGGCAGCGTCGTCGGCGGCGGCCGGAAAGCGCTGCTCGGGCGCCAGCGCATAGTCGACCGACAACACCACGATGCCGGCACGCGCGCAGAGCTGACGGCACAGCACGTCATGCGTGTCGAGATCACCGATGGTCCAACCGCCACCGTGGAAATACAGCAGTGCGGGCCCTGGGAGCGAAGCGCTGGCGCCTGGCGGCCGGTACAGGCGCACACCCACCGGCCCGCGCGGTCCGGCGAACGACAGCGACTCGACGCTACCGACCGGGGTGGCATCGGGCTGCGTGAAGCCGCGCCGATCGCGATAGGCGCGCCGCGCCTCGACAGGGCTCAGCGTGTGCACGGCCGGCACGCCCCGCTCGGCCATCAGCTCGAGCAAGGCACGGGCTTGCGGATCGAGCAGCGCCGGCATCAGGGGTCGGTGTAGGCCGGGGCCGGCTGCGTGAAGTACGCGTGCAGGATCTGGTAGACCATCTTGAAGTTCTTCTGCTGGAAGCTGGCGTGCGAGATACCGTTGAGCACGCTGAACTGCTTGTCGGGCGCGGGCAGGCGCTTGAAGAACTCGATCAGGTCGTCCATCCCGGCGATGCCGTCGAACTGACCGCGCAGCAGCAAGGTCGGCACCCTGATCTTTTCCGGATCGACGACTGGCAGCTTCGAGCACATGTCGATGTAGGTGCCATTCGGCATCGAATCGTCCAGGGCCAGGATCGCATCGGCGAAGGCTTCCACCGTGGCCGCATCGGCGCAGTCGGCATGGTCGCGCGAGAAGATCGAGCGCACGAAGGCGCGGTCGATCGGGCGGCGCTTCGTGGCCAGGAACTCGGGCAGCTTCTTGCGCCGCTGCACCAGGGTCGGCGCGCCCTCGCCGGTCCAGACGAAGGCGTCGAGTGCCAGACGCGCCACACGCTCGGGGTGGCGCTGGGCAAACATCGCCGCGCGCAAAGCGCCGGACGAGATGCCATAGGTGAGGAAGCTGTTCAGGCCGCGGTGGGCAGCGATGTAGTCGGTGGCCGCCTTCAGGTCGTCGGCGCCGTTGGCAATGTCGCAAAAGATGTCGCGCGTCTTGTCGCTGCGGCCATAGCCTTCCATGTCGACGCACCAGCAGACGAAGCCGCGCGCGGCGAACCAGTCCATCACAGACGAGTCGGGGCGGCCGGGCACTGTCAGATCAAAGGTCGGCTGCGATGCCATCGAGGAGCCGTGAACGAAGAGCACGGCCGGCTTGCCCTCGGGCGCGCCGACGAACTTCTCCCACAGGAACAGGCGCACGTCGCCGTCAGCGGTCTTCTTGGTCGTCCAGTGTTCCTGGCCGGTCACTTCGGTCATCTTCGTCCTTCAGTCAGTCGATCTTTGCACCGGTTTCCTTGACGATGCGCGCCCAGCGGTCGCGCTCCTCTCGGAAATAAGCATCGAATTCTGCCGGCGTCGAGCCCACGATCTCGACGCCGGCCTCGGTGAAGAAGCCCTTCACCTCGGGCGCGGCCAGCGAGGCCTTCAGTTCGCGATAGAGCTTGTCGATGATCGGCTGCGGCGTGCCCTTCGGCGCAAGCAAGCCCATCCAGACGTAGGCCGAGTAGCCGGCCAGGCCGGATTCGGCCAGCGTCGGCACCTCGGGCAACTGGGGCGAGCGCGTGACTCCGGTGGTGGCCAGTGGACGCAGCTTGCCGTCCTTGATGTACTTGAGCATCGCCTGCGTGCCAGGCACTGCCAGCGGCACCGTGCCGGCCAGCAGGTCGGTGGTGGCCTGCCCGCTGCCCTTGTAGGGCACATGGGTCAGCTTGACGTTGGACATCGAGGCGAACATCGCCATGAACAGGTGCTGGCCGCTGCCGTTGCCCGACGATGCGTAGTTCAGTTCACCCGGCTTGGCCTTGGCCAGCGCCACCAGTTCGGCCACGCTCTTGGCCGGCAGCGCCGGATGCACCACCAGCACGCCGGGTTCACGGCCGAGCAGGGAGATCGGCGCGAAGTCGTCGATCGGGTTGAAGGCGAGCTTGCTGTACAGCGTCGCGCTGATCGCATTCGTCTGCGATGCCAGCAGCAAGGTGTAGCCGTCGGGTGCGGACTTGGCCACGAACTCGCCGCCGATGGTTGCCCCTGCGCCAGGCTTGTTGTCGATGATGATCTGCTGCTTCAGACGCTTGCCCAGTTCCTGCGCGATGGCGCGCATCGGCCCGTCGACGGCGCCGCCGGCCGAGAACGGCACGACCACTCGGATCGGTCGATTTGGATAGTCCTGGGCCTGGCTCCCGCCGGCCAGCGCCAATCCGGCGGCCAGCGCGGCGGCGCTCAGCCATGAAAAGGTCTTCGACATGGACGCTTGTCTCCTGGTTTCTTGAAAGCAATGTTGCGAGGTGCGCCGGCGCCAGTTCAGGCCTCGAAGCCGCTGGCCTCTCTCAGCGCGCGCGTCTGCGCGCCAGCGAGCAGGGCAATGAAGCGCGAGGCCAATGCCGGATCCGACGCAGTCGCGCTCAGCGCCGCCGTGTACACCGTCTCCAGCTCGAACCCGGCGGGCAGCGCCGCGACGAGCTCGACCCCCTCGGTGTACATGATCTCGGTCACCTGGGTGCAGCCGATCAGGCGCGGCGCCTCGTGGGCCGCCAGTTCGCGCATCGCGGTGGCGCCGTTCGGGTAGGTGCGAAAGCGCGGCTCGAGCGTCTCGAAAATGCCGAGTTCACGCATCACGCCGGCGAAGTGGATGCCGGCGGTCGAGCGCTGCGCATCGGGAAAGTAGATCGCATCGGCAGCCAGCAAGGCGGCCTTCAGCGCCTCCGGCGTTGACACGTCCAGCCGCACTTCCCCACGCCGCACGGCAATGCCGGTGCGCACGCGGCCGAGCGGCGCACGTGTCTCGCCGTTCAGCCAGCCGGCAGCGGCCAGTTCGCCGTTCATCTTGTCGGTCGAGACCAGGACGTCACACGCCTCGCCGGCGAGCAGGGCCTCCCGCATCGCCCCGACGGCGCCGAAGCGAGCGTCGATGACAGCACCGCTCTCGCTCAGCCAGCGCGCCTGCAGGGCCTTGACCAGGCCCTGCGCGGCGCCGGCGCACAGCAGATGCAAGGTCGCAGCCACTGCCCCTACTCGGCCTTCGCGCCGGAGAACTTGACGATGCGCGCCCACTTGGCGATGTCGTCGTTCATGTACTTGCCGAACTCGTCAACGCCCATCGTCATCGCCGTCGTGCCCTGTGCCGCCCAGGCGCGGCGAACATCGGGATTGGCGGTGATCTTGCCGATCTCCGCGTTCAACTTGTTGACCACGGCCGGCGGCGTTCCCTTGGGTGCCATCAGGCCGAGCCAGAGCGTGGCCTCGTAACCCGGCACGCCGGCCTCGTGGGCGGTCGGCACATCCGGCAGCACCGCGGAGCGCACTTTGCCGGTGGTCGCCAGCGCCTTGACCTTGCCTGCCTTGATGTGTTCGGTCATGGTCGGGATGGCATCGAACATCATCTCGATCTGCCCCCCCAGGACGTCGGTGCGCGCACCTGCGCTGCCCCGGTAGGGAATGTGCACGATCGACACGCCGGCCATCACCTTGAACAACTCGCCGGCCATGTGATACGGCGTGCCCGGCCCCGAGGAGGCGTAGGACATGCCGCCCGGCCTGGCCTTGGCGGCCTTGATCAACTCCGGCAAGCTGTTCTGCGCCAGGCTCGCCTTTCCGACCAGGACCAGGTCGGAATAGTTGATCGGCGCGATCGCCACGAAGTCGCGCATCAGCACGAAGGGCTTGTTCGGGATCAGCGACTCGTTCACCGTGTGCGTGTTCGACATCAACAGCAAGGTGTAGCCATCAGGCGCGGCCTTGGCGACCGCGTCGGTGCCGATCACCGAGCCCGCGCCGGGGCGGTTGTCGATGACGAATGTCTGCCCCAGGGACTCCTGCAGGCGCTGGGCGAGAAATCGTCCGAACACGTCGGCCGAACCGCCGGGCGCGAACGGCACGATGATCCGCACTGGCTTGTTGGGGTAGTCCTGCGCCTGCACCGGAACGAGCACGATGCCCAGCAGCGCGCCGAAGCACAGACGCCAGAGGGAACGGTAGCGCAGGTTCGTCATGGCAGTCTCTGTCCTGTCGGCATTGGTTTCAATTGGTATTACCTGGTACCGAAGCGGTTGACTGTAGCGGCGCCCCCTCGGACGGTCAATGCGGCAGACCCGCGACTCAATAGCCGAGCAGGTTGGCGCGCACGTGCACCAGGTGCGCCAAGCACAACGCCCGCGCACGCTCGGCATCGCGGTCCTTCAGCGCCGCGACCAGGGCCCGGTGTTCCTGCTGGTACTCGAGGCGGCGTTCGGGCGTCGCGCTGCGGCGCTTGAGCACACCCCACTCGCCGTGCGCGCGCGCCTGGCTCATGAGGCGGAACACGCCGGCGATGAAACCGTTGTGCGCGGCGTCGGCGATCGCCTCGTGCAACTGGGCGTCCCAGTGCTCGAAGGCCTCCAAGGAATCGGCCTGCTCCGCCTCGGCGATGCACTCATCCATGCGGGCGAAGTCGGCGGCCGTGGCGTTACCAATCGCCATGTCGATCAAGGCCGGTTCGAGCGCCAGGCGCGCGCTCATCAGGTCGGCCGGGCTGACGCTGCGCGCCGGGCCGCCCGGCGCCAGATCGGTCAGCGCTTCGTGCACCTGATCGGAGACATAGGTGCCGCTGCCCACGGTCTGGGTGATCAGGCGCTTCCTCTTGAAGTCCTGTAGCACGCGGCGCACGGTGGAGCGGCTGACGCCGAATTGTTCGCCCAACGCACGCTCGGTCGGCAACTGGTGGCCGGCGCGCCAGGTGCGCGAGCGCAGGTTCGAGAGGATCGTTTCCCTGAGCTGGGCGGCAGCATCCATGGTTGGCAATGGTAGCATTTGGGCGGAACATCGAGGGCACCAATCCATGCGCATCGCCACCATCGTCCAGCAGGGACAACGCCGCGTCGGCCGCCTGAGCGGCGATGGCCGGCATGTCGAGCTGTTCGACATCGACGGGTCGCGCGGCGCGCTCGCGCTGATTGAGCGTGGTGCAGCGGCGCTGCCATCCGTCACGGCGCAGATTGCATTGGCCGACTGCACGCTGATCGCTCCGCTGCCGCAGCCGCGGCGCAACCTGTGGTGCGTCGGCCGCAACTACCATGCCCACGCCAAGGAGCTGCGCGAAACGGTGTTCAAGGACAACAGCGCCGACCCGCAAGGCTGGCCGATCGTGTTCACCAAGGTGCCCGAGAGCGTGACCGGCCCCGATGCGGACGTGCAACTGCCGGGCGCCGCCGTGTCGTCGCAGATCGACTACGAGGCCGAGCTGACGGTGATCATCGGCCAGGGCGGCCGCAACATCGCGCGCGCCGACGCGATGAGGCATGTCTGGGGCTACACCATCATCAACGACGTGACCGCGCGTGACGTGCAGATGCGGCACCAGCAATGGGACCTGGGCAAGAGCTTCGACAGTTTCTGCCCGATGGGGCCGTGGATCGTGACCGCCGACGAGCTCGACGGCAGCGACACGCGCGTACGCTGCTGGGTCAATGACGAGCTTCGACAAGACGCCCGCACCAGCGACCTGATCTTCGACATTCCCACGCTGATCGAGACCTGCTCGCGCGGCATCACCCTGCTGCCCGGCGACATCATCGCCACCGGCACGGCCGCCGGTGTCGGCATGGGCATGCAGCCGCCGCGCTGGCTGCAGCACGGCGACGTGGTGCGCATCGAGATCGACGGCATCGGCCGCCTGCAAAACCGTTTCGTCCTGGAGGGCGCATGAACAAGCTCTGCACCACACTCGTCGCCGCCCTGCTGGCGTCGCTCGGCTTCGCCGGCGCGGCTCTGGCGCAGGCCGGCTACCCCGACAAGCCGATCACGATGATCGTGCCCTTCCCGCCCGGCGGTGTGGCCGACACGGTCGGCCGGCCGGTGGCCGAGGCGTTGGCGCGCGAGCTGGGGCAGAACGTGATCGTCGAGAACCGCGCCGGTGCCGGTGGCGCTACAGGCATGGGCGCCGCGGCACGCGCGCCGGCCGACGGCAGCACGTTGCTGATGACGCTCTCGTCGATCTCGATCCTGCCCGAGGCCGACAAGATCCTCGGCCGCAAGCCGCAGTTCACGCTCGACCAGTTCAAGCCGATCGCACGCTTCACCGCCGACCCCACCGTGCTCGTGGTGCGCGCCGATGCGCCGTGGAAGACCCTGGCCGAGTTCGTCGCCGACCTGAAGACCAAGCCCGGTCGCTTCAACTACGGCAGCTCGGGCAACTACGGCACCATGCACGTGCCGATGGAGATGCTCAAGTCCAGCGCGGGCATCAGCCTCACGCACATCCCGTACACCGGCGCCGGGCCGGCCGTACTGGCCTTGCTCGGCGGCCAGGTCGATGCGCTGTCGACCGGCCCGGCCAGCGTGCTGGCGCACATCAAGGCCGGCAAGCTGCGCGCACTGGCCCACTGGGGCGACAAGCCGCTGACTTCGATGCCCGACCTGCCCAGCCTGAGACAGGCCGGCCAGCCGGTGCAATTCGCGCAATGGTCGGCACTCTTCGTGCCGGCCGGCACGCCCGATGCCATCGTGCAGAAGCTGCGCGCGGCGGCCAGGAAAGCAGCGGCTGACCCGCAGGTCGTTGCGACGATCAACCGCGCCGGCAGCCCGATCGAGTACCTCGACGCGCCTGAGTTCCAGGGCTACTGGGACGCCGACGCGAAACTGATGACCGAGGCCGTGCGCAAGATCGGCAAGGTCGAGTAGGGCCTACTTCAGCGCATCGGCGCCGGCCTTGGCCACCACGCCGTCCTGCGCCGAGGTGACGCCGCTGACGCCGATCGCCCCGATCATCTTGCCGCCGACGACGAGCGGCAGACCGCCCTCGATCGGCGTCGCACCCGGCAGACCCAGCACCGCCACGCGGCCGGCGGCAATGTTGTCTTCCAGCTCCTTGCTCGGGCGCCGATAGGTGGCCGAAGTGCGCGCCTTTTCCAGCGCGATGGTGGCGCTGGCGGTCTGCGTGTCGTCGAGCATTTCGTAATACACGAGCATGCCGTGGTTGTCGACGATGGCGATAGCCACGTTCCAGTTGTTCTTGCGCGCCTCGGCCACGGCCGCAGCGCCGATCTTCTTGGCCGTTTCCAGGTTGATGGCCACACCGTAGGGCGGCCGTTGCTGCGCCGAGGCGGCGCAGGACAGCAGGACCAGGCCGGCCACGACGGCGGACTTGAACAGGCGCGGAATCGCAAGCATCGTGTCTCCTCTTGGGATGGTTGGAAGCGCGAATGATCGCGAGCGACGGGCGCGAGGAAATCGGCGCGAACCCGCGGACCAATCCAACCAATGTCCGCATCGGCCTGAGAATCGAGCGATGGACGCCGCCGATGCCCGCCGCCACAGCCCTGCGGCCGAACGCAACCGCGGTGCGATCCTGGCCGAGTTGTTGCGCCTGCTGCCGGCCCGCGGCACCACCCTGGAGATCGCCAGCGGCACCGGGCAGCACGCGGCGCACTTCGCCGCCGCCCTGCCGGCCTGGCGCTGGCAGCCGAGCGACGGCGATGCGCGCTCCCTGGCTTCGATCAAGGCCTGGTGTGCGCAACTGCCGAACGTGTTGCCACCGTTGCATCTCGATGTCCTGGCCGAAGCCTGGCCCGGCGTCGCGACGTCGGTCGACGCGATCTTCTGCGCCAACCTCTTGCACATCTCGCCCTGGGCCAGCTGCGCGGCCCTGATGCGCGGCGCGCAGCGACATCTCGCGCCTTCCGGCCTGTTGCTGCTGTACGGGCCCTACATCGTCGACCATGAGGCGACTGCGCCGAGCAACCTGGCCTTCGACGATGACCTGCGCGGGCGCAATCCGGCCTGGGGCCTGCGTCGCCTGACCGACGTGGTGGAGCAGGCCCTGAGCGTGGGCATCAGCCTGCGCGAACGCCTCGCGATGCCGGCGAACAACCTGCTCCTGGTGTTCGAAGCCCGCTCTCAGACTGGTGCGCGCCAGCCAGTGAAGTGAATGGCGACGCGTTGAAAGAGCAGATCGGTGACGACGGCGAGCAAGCCCACCAGCAGGGCGCCCTGGATCACGTAGGCAGTGTTGAAACCGGCCAGGCCGACGATGATCGGTGACCCCAGGGTCTTGGCGCCGACGGTCGACGCCACCGCCGCGGTGCCGATATTGATGATCACCGAGCTGCGCACCCCTGCCAGCAGCACCGGCATCGCCAGCGGCAGCTCCACGCGCAGCAGGCGCTGTGTGGCGCTCATCCCGGCGCCATCGGCCGCATCGCGCACGCCCTGCGGCACCGATTCGAGGCCGGCGATCGTCGCGCGCACGATCGGGAGCAGGCCGTAAAGCGCCAGCGCGATCAGCGCCGGCAGCGCACCGAAGCCGATCAGGGGCACGGCAATGGCCAGCACCGCGACCGGCGGCACGGTCTGGCCGACGGCCACGAGGGTCTCGACCAAGGGCCGGAACTCGCGTCCGGCGCGGCGCGTGACGAAGACGCCGGCGCCGACGCCAGCAAGCAAAGACAGCGCGCTCGACGCGATCACGATCGCCAGATGCGACGCCAGCAGAGCGACGAAGCTGTCCTGCTCGTAGAGCGGTCGGTCGAGCGCCGGGAACCAGGCCGCGAACAGCGGCCGGAGGGCGGGCATGCCCAGGGTCAGCATGAGCAATGCCGCCAGCGCCCAGGGCAAGGGCTCGCGCAGCAGGGCCGTCGTGGAGGCCGAGCTCATTCGGGGCGCCGCAACAGGTCCGCGAAATGGAGCGCACCGAGGGGGCGCCCCGCGCCGTCGGCCACCGGCAGGCATTCGCAATGGTTCACGACGAAGGCCGACAAGGCATCGCGCAGGCTCAGCGTTGCCGGCAGCCCCGGGCCGTCGACGAACTCGCCGGTGCGCATGCGATCGGCCACCGTCTGCAGGCCGAGCAGCTTGAGTCCAAGATCGCTGCGGCCGATGAAGTCGCTGACGAAGTCGCTTGCCGGTTGCGCCAGCAACTGGGCTGGGCTGCCGTCCTGCACGACGCGGCCGCGATCCAGCAGCACGATGCGCGTGGCCAAGCGCAGGGCCTCGTCGATGTCGTGCGTGACCAGGACGATGGTCTTGCCCGATGCCCGGTGGATGCGCGCCAGCTCCAGCTGCAGCGACTGGCGCGTGAGCGGATCGAGCGCGCCAAAGGGTTCGTCCATCAGCAGCACTTCGGGGTCGGCGGCCAGCGCGCGCGCCACGCCGACGCGCTGCTGTTGCCCGCCAGACAACTGGTGCGGATAGCGGTCGCGGTACAGCGCGGGGTCGAGGCCGAGCAAGGCCAGGAGCTCATCGACCCGGGCGGCGATGCGCGGCGCCGGCCAGCCGAGCAGCTCGGGCACGGTGGCGATGTTGCGTGCCACGCGCCAGTGCGGAAACAGGCCGATCGACTGGATCGCATAGCCCATGCGACGGCGGATGTCTTCGGGGCGGAAGCTTCTCACCTGCTCGCCCTGGAACAGGATCATGCCGCTGTCGTGCTCGACCAGGCGATTGATCATCTTCAACAGCGTCGACTTGCCCGACCCCGAGGCGCCGATCAGCGCCAGCAGTTCGCCACGCTCGATCAGCAGCGACAGGTCGTCGACCGCGCGCGCGGCGCCGAAGGACTTGCTGACCCGGCGCAGTTCGATCACCGCGCCGCTCCCGACCAGGCCGCTGTCGCCAGGGCCAGCAGGGCATCGGCGGCGATGGCCAGCGCCACCACCGGCAGCACGCCGAGCAGGACCAGGTCGAGCGCGCTGCTGGCCAGGCCCTGGAAGACGAGGGCACCGAAGCCGCCGGCCCCGATCAACGCGGCCACCACGGCCAGGCCGATCACCTGCACGGCCGTCACGCGCAGGCCCGACAGCAACACCGGCAGGGCCAGCGGCACCTCAACGCGCCAGAACAACTGCCGCGGCGTCATGCCCATGCCACGGCCGGCATCGATCGCTCCCTGCGGGACCTGGGCCAAGCCAGCACTCGTGCCGTGCACGATCGGCAGCAGGGCATACAGGGTGAGCGCGATCACGGCCGGCAAAAGGCCGATGCCCTGGATGCCCCAGCCCGGCAAGGCTGCACCCAGCCCGGCGAGCGGTGCAATCAGCAAGGCGAAGAGCGCGATCGAAGGCACCGTCTGCACGATGTTCAAGACACCGAAGAGCGGCCGCGCGAAGGACGGCCGGCGTGCCGCGGCGACGCCGAGCGGCACCCCGATCAGCAGCGCCGGCACGAGCGTGGTGCCGGCGATCTGCAGGTGGCGCAGGGCAGCGGCGTCGAACACGTCCTGCCGGTTCTGGTACTCCTTCAGCAGCGACAGCGCGTCCAAGGCCCCCGATCCGATCAGGGCGGCCAGTGGCAGCAGCACCACGGCCTGCAACAGGCTGCGCCAGGCGAGCGACAGACCCAGGCGCTGGACCGCGTCCGCCGCAGCCAGCCAGGCCAGCAGCGCCATGATCCAGAAGGCGCCACCCAAGGAGACCCGCGCCAGCCCCGACAGCTGCGTCGCCTGCAGCGCAGCTTCGCGCCCTGCCAGCCAGGTCAGGCCGGCCAACCCGATCGCAGCGGCCGCAGCGACGAGTGCCTGGGTCAGGCGTGTCGGCGGCGCGAGCATGCCCAGAACGAGGGCCGCCAGCGGCAGCCAGAGCAGGGGCACCTCCGGAGCCGTCAATGCATGCAGGCGCACGCCCACACCCGAGACCAGGCGATTCGGTGCCACGCTGACGAAAGCCAGCCCGGCGGCGGCGAGCACCGCTGCCAGCAACAGCACCAGCAGCACGCGGTTGCGAATGAAGGGCGCGGTTCGTACGCCCTGGCCCGGCGCCAGTGCAGCCACCGGCACCGCTCTCACTTCGCCAGGCCGGCGGCCTTCAGGTGGTTCGCAGCGACCTTCTTCGCGTCCTGGCCTTCCAGCGCGATCTGCGCATTCAGGCGCTGCAGGGTCGCGGTGTCGAGCGTCTTGAACAACGGCGCGAGCAAGGTCGCGATCTTCGGCTGCTTGGCCAACACCTCAGCACGCACCACAGCCGCCGGCGCGTACACCGGCTGCACGCCCAGGTTGTCTTCGAGGACCACCAGACCGAGCGCAGCCACCGGACCGTCGGTGCCATAAGCCATCGCGGCATTCACGCCCGAGGTCTGCTCGGCTGCGGCCTTGATCGTGGCCGCGGTGTCGCCGCCGGCGAGCAGGAGCAGCTGGTCCTGCTTCAACTTGAAGCCGTAGGCTGATTGGAAAGCGGGCAGCGCATCAGGGCGTTCGGCGAACTCCGCCGATGCGGCCAGCTTGACCTTGCCGCCGCCCGCGACCCACTTGCCGAAGTCGGCCAGCGACTTCAGCTTCTGCGCAGCGGCGACGTCCTTGCGGATCGCGATGGCCCAGGTGTTGTTGGCCGGGGCCGGGGGCAGCCAGACCAGCTTGTGCTTGTCGGCATCCAGCGCTTTGACGCGCTGATAGCCAGCATCGAGCTTCTTCCACGCCGGGTTCTTCTCGTCGGCATGGAAGAACGCGCCGTTGCCGGTGTACTCGGGGTAGAGGTCGATCTCACCGGCCACCAGCGCGCTGCGCACGATCTTGGTGTTGCCGAGCTGGATCTTGTTTTCGGTCTTGATGCCGCCGGCCTCGAGCACCTGGACGATCAGGTTGCCGAGCAGCGAACCTTCGGTGTCGATCTTCGAGCCGACCCGAACGGCCTGCGCCTGGGCGGCGCCGGCGAAACACACGGCTGCAAGGAGGGCCAGCAGGCCGGGGCGCCGAGAAAGTCGAGAAGGAATTAAGCTCATGCAAACCTCCGTCGCTGGATGACCGAGGCAATGGTAGTCGTTGCACGCCCCGAGAATGAATTCACTGAGCTTGCCTTCGGGCAGATCGATCCCGGCCCTGGGCCTGGGCACCTGGCGCATGGGCGAGTCGCGCGCGGCGCGCACGGCCGAGGTCGGCGCCGTGCGCAGCGCGATCGAGATGGGGTACCGCCTGTTCGACACGGCCGAGATGTACGGCGAAGGTGGTGCGGAACAAGTGCTCGGCCAAGCCGTGGCCGATGCGCTGCGCGCCGGCGACGTGCGCCGCGACGAGCTGTTCATCGTCAGCAAGGTCTATCCGCACAACGCCAGCCGCAAGGGCACGGTCGCGGCCAACGAGCGCAGCCGCAAACGCCTCGGGTTGGATTGCATCGACCTGTACCTGCTGCACTGGCGCGGCGAGCTTGCCCTGACCGACACGGTGGCGGCGATGCACGAACTGATCGAAGGCGGACGCATCCTGCACTGGGGCGTGAGCAATTTCGATGTCGACGACATGACTGAGCTGCAGGCTGTCGCCGGCGACTGCGCCAGCAACCAGGTCTATTTCTCGCTCGGCGAACGCGGCCCCGAATTCGATCTGTTGCCCTGGCAGCGACGGCAGCGCATGCCCTTGATGGCCTACAGCCCGATCGGCCAGGGCCAGCTCTCGCGTCACGAGGGCCTGGCCGCGATCGCCGCCGCCGAGGGCCTGACGGCGGCGCAACTGGCCCTGGCCTGGGTGCTTTCTGTGCCCGGGGTCCTCGCGATTCCCAAGGCGGTGAAGACCGAACACATGCGCGACAACCTGGCTGCAGCCGGCCACACCCTGGCCGCCGACACGCGGGCCCGGCTCGACCGGCTGTTCCCGCCGCCGACCCGCAAGCAAGCCCTGGCGATGACCTGATGCCACCAGCCCAACACGCAGCCGACTCGCGCTACGCCTGGACGCGCCTGATCGTCGTCCTGGCCCTGATGACCATCGGCAGCGGGGCGATGTACATCGTGGCCGTCGTGCTACCTGCCGTACAGGCCGAGTTTGGCGTCGCCCGAGCCGACGCCTCCCTGCCCTACACCCTGCTGATGATCGGCTTCGGCGTCGGCGGCATCGTGATGGGGAAACTGGCCGATCGCCACGGCGTGATGCTGCCGGTGCTGATCGGCGCCGGCGGGCTGGGAGCCGGCTTCATCGCCGCCGGCATGTCGGGCAGCCTGCTCGGATTCGCCGTCGCGCATGGCCTGCTGCTTGGTCTGCTCGGCAGCTCGGCGACCTTCGCGCCGATGATGGCCGACACCTCGCTCTGGTTCGTTCGCCGCCGCGGCATCGCGGTGGCCATCTGCGCCAGCGGCAACTACCTGGCCGGCGCCGTCTGGCCGCCGATCGTGCAGCAACTGGTGGCCAGCTTCGGTTGGCGCCCGACCTACATCGGCTTGGGCATCTTCTGCATGCTGACGATGCCACTGCTGGCGCTGTTGCTGCGCCCGCGGCCTCCCGCCGCGGTCGCGGCACCCGCGCGGCATCTTGCGGCGGCGATGCCGTCAACTCGGCCCTTCGGCCTCAGCCTGAACCAGGCCCAGGTGCTGCTCTGCGTGGCCGGCGTGTCCTGCTGCGTCGCGATGTCGATGCCGCAAGTGCACATCGTCGCCTACTGCGGCGACCTCGGCTACGGCGCCGCGCGCGGCGCCGAGATGCTGTCGCTGATGCTGGCCTGCGGCATCGTCAGCCGCCTGGTGTCGGGCCTGATCTGCGACCGCATCGGCGGTCTGCGCACATTACTTCTTGGCTCGGTGCTGCAGGGCCTGGCCCTGCTGCTCTTCATCCCGTTCGATGGCCTCACGTCGCTGTACCTGATCTCGGCCCTGTTTGGCCTGTTCCAAGGCGGCATCGTGCCCAGCTACGCGATCATCGTGCGCGAGTACTTTCCGCCCGCCGAGGCCGGCGCACGCGTGGGCACCGTCCTGATGGCCACGCTGTTCGGCATGGCCCTCGGGGGCTGGATGTCAGGCAAGGTGTTTGACCTGACCGGCTCCTACCACGCCGCCTTCATCAACGGCGTGGGCTGGAACCTGGTCAACCTGTCGATCGTGCTCTTCCTGCTGGCGCGCCTGCGCGCCGAACGCCGCCGCCGGGATGGCGACGGCGTTCAGGGTCTGGCCTGAGAACGATCAGCGACGTCCGCCGCGGCCGTCGTTGTGGTCGCGCCAGTCGGGGATGCCGTCGCGGTCGCGGTCGTGGCCGTTGCGCGGCTGGCGTTCGTAACGGTTGGGGATGCCGTCGCCGTCACGGTCCCAGCGCGGGTTGTAGACGCGGTCGTAGCGGTTCGGGATGCCGTCGTGGTCACGATCGCCGTAGGCCGACGATTGGTAGCCGCGGTAGCGCACGATCGGCACGGGCCTGTAGTCCGGATACGGCTGCGTATAGACCGGATACGGCTGGTTGTAGCCCGGGTAGGGCTGGCTATAGATCGGCACGCCGATCGGCGCACCAATGGTGACCGACCACTGCACGTCGCTGCGTGCCTGGGCGATACCGGCGCTCAAGGCGCCTGCGATGGCCAGCGCACCAATGATGAGTGTCTTGCGGTTCATGTGTCTTGCCTCCTGTGTTGCTGGGAGCGACGCCACGCGGGAGCGCGGCGCCGTCCCCCGACAACGGGTGTCGGGCGGCTGGGGTGCACGACAACCGTGTCAAGGAGGCGTAAAGCTGGCGTGACCGCCGGTTTCAAGCAGGCGCGCCCGCCCGGCGACTAGCGCCCTACGGCGCGCAAGCTGTCACACAGCAGGTTCAGGCGATGCGCATCGGCCGGCGGCAGGTCGCCGGCGCGCAGGTGCGCGGCGCGCTCGATCGCATGCAGGCGGAAGAACAGTTCGTCTTCCACCGATTCGATCTCGGCCGCATCCTGGCCGCTCACCGACTCGCTGCTCCACAACCCGCTGGCATGCCAGCCGGTGCGCAGGCGACCGAGCAGGTACTGGCTGAGCGACAACGCGTCCTTCAGCGCGGGCGTTTCGGCGCTGCCGGTAAGGCTGCCGGCACAGGCCTCGGCCGCGCGCAGTGCTGCATTGAGCTGGCCCAGGCGAACCCGCACCTCGTGCGTCGCCAGGCGCGCTTGCGGCGCCGGCTGGCTGCGTGCCGCCTCGCTGATGGCCCCGACCCAGCCCAGGTCGAACTCGCCCGGCACGACACGCAGCGCGATGCTGGCGCGCGCCAATTGCGGTGCCTCGCTGCGCAGAACCCCCAGCGTGGCCTCGGTCACGGCCAGCATGCGGCCGAGCGGCGACAGCGTGTCGCGCTGCAGGGCATGAGGGTAGCCCGAGCCGTCCAGGCGTTCGTGGTGTTCGGCGATCGCGCGCGCCAGCGCGGCCGGATAGTTCGTCAGTTGCGTGATCAGCAGCTGGCCGACGTGCGGATGCACCACCAGGTGCTGGTAGCTCTGGAAGTCGAGCAGGCGGTCGGCATCGGCCTCGCCATAGCGCGGGTCGATGTACATCTCTCCCAGGTCGTGCAGCAGGCCGGCCAGCATCGCCACGCGCACTTCTGCTGTCGAGCCGCCATGGCTGATCATCAAGGCGCCGGCCAAGGCCATCGCCTGCACCGCGTGGTCGAAGGATTCGGGACGCGACGCCTGGCCCGCGGTCAGCAGCAACTGCGCCACCGCGTGCAGGGGCAGGAAGGCCACCTCGTCCGTCAAGCGCTTGGCATGCGGACGCAGCACGGCGCCCAACGGGGTGTCGCGTTCGAGCAGGGCCGCAGTGCACAGCACCAGGGACTGCGCGGTGATGCCGTCCTCGGCCATCAGGCAGCTCTCAAGCGGATCGCGCAGTTGGCGATCGAGTAGCTTCCTCTGCAGCGCACTCGACACCGGCATGTCGCGCGCCCACAGCTTGGTGCCCGAGATATCGAAGATGTCGCGCGAGGCGATGATGCTGCGCGTCTGGCTGGCGTCAAGGATGGTCGCCAACGCATGCGGGTTGGCGGTCGAGAAATGAGGCTTGTGGGCGGCTGATGGCATGGACTTCTCCGACGGATCGTTGTCCTATCGGTTTTCGGACAACTTGAGGCGGAACTGAAGTCAATGCTCGTTACCGGCGGAAACGGGGCGGTCTGCGCAGCAAACGCGGCCGGGCACCGCCTTCCGCGACGCGCCTGCACGACCCTAAGAAGGGAAAGCCAGCTACTTGATCCCTGCCCTCATGAAGCTCTGCACGAACTGGCGCTGGAAGAGCAGGAAGGCGACCAGCAGCGGGGCCGAGCTCATCAGCGTCGCGGCGGTGATGACCGACCAGTCGATGCCCTGGTCGGTCGACGAGAACACCTGCAGGCCGACCGTCAGCGGTCTGGCGCTGACGCTGTTGGTGATGATCAACGGCCACAGGAAGTTGTTCCAGTGGAAGCTCACCGAGACCAGGGCGAAGGCGGTGTAGACAGGCCGCGCCAGCGGCACATAGACGCGCCACAGGATCTGCATCGCGCCAGCCCCTTCGACGCGCGCCGCGTCGACCAGCTCCTTCGGAATGCCCATGAAGGTCTGGCGCAACAGGAAGATCGCGAAGGCTGAGGCGAAGTACGGCAGCCCGATCGCCAGAAGGGTGTCGACCAAGCCGAGCCGCGCCATGGTCTTGTAGTTCTCTACGAGCAGGATGTCGGGCATGACCATCAACTGCACCAGCACCAGGGCGAAGAGCAACTTCTTGCCGGCGAACTCGAAGCGCGCGAAAGCGTAGGCGGCCAGGGTGCTGAGCACGAGCTGGCAGGCCAGGATCATCGTCACCAGCAGGGCCGTGTTGAGGAAGTAGCGCGCAAACGGGGCGGCGGACCAGGCGCGCGCGAAATTGTCCAGGGTCAGCGGCGCGAAGAGCACGAAGCGGGTCGAGAACTCGGCCGGGTGGAAGGCCGTCCACACCGCATAGGCCAGCGGCAAGATCCACAGCAGCGCCAGCAGCCAGGCCGCGATGGTGTCGATCCAGCCCGGGTCGTTGTAGACCAGCCGTGTCGCGGTGGCGGCGCCCGCGCTCACTGGTAGTGCACCTTGCGGTCGAGCACGAAGAACTGGACCAGGGCCACCGAGGCCAGCACCGCCAGCAGCACCATCGTCAGCGCTGCCGCGTAGCCGCTGTCCCAGTAGCGGAAACCGACTTCGTAGAGGTGGAACAGCAGCAGGGTCGAGGCGTTGTCGGGGCCGCCGCGCGTCAGCACGACGATGTGGTCGACCATGCGCACCGCGTTGATCACGGCGTTGACCATCACGAACAGCGTGGTCGGCATCAAGAGCGGCCACTGCACGCGGCGGAAGAAGGTCCAGCGCGAGGCACCCTCGATCGCCGCCGCCTCGCGCAGGCTCGGGTTCAGGCTCTGCAGCGCTGCGAGATAGAAGATCATGAAGAAGCCGGCCTCCTTCCACACCGCCACCACGGTGACCGCGCCGAGCGCGGTGCGCTGATCACCGAGCCAGTTCTGCGACGGCAGGCCGAGCAGGCCGGTGATCTGCTCAAGCAGGCCGTAGCCCGGTGTGTAGAAGAAGAGCCAGATGTTGGCCACCGCCACCATCGGCAGCACCGTCGGCGTGAAGTAGGCCATGCGCAGGAAGCCGCGCCCCGCCATACGCTCGTTGACCCACAGCGCCATGACCAGGGCCAGGCCGATCGAGCACGGGATGGTGGCCAGCGCGAACCACAGGTTGTTGTTCAGTGCCTTCCAGAACACCGGGTCGGCAGCCATCTGCTGATAGTTGTCCAGCCCGACCCACACCGCTGGGCGCGAGCCCTTGGGTGTGGAGAAAAAGCTGTCGATCAGCGAGGCGACGGCCGGGTAATGCGTGAAAGCCACCAACAGCACGAAGGCTGGCAATAGCAGCAGGTAGGCGTGGGCCGTGTGCCTGGTCTGCATTTGTCAGCGCGGCAAAGGCGTGGCGGGACCGGTGTTCAGTCGAATGCAAACCCCAGTGCCTCGCGGCAGGCGGTGCCCGGAGGGAGCGACCTGTGGGGCGGCGAGGAGCGCAAGGCTTGGGGGCGGCGCGCGAAGCGCGTATCGTGAACTGACTCGCCGAACGTGTCTGAGCGGAGTGAGCGCAGCGAACGCAGCGAGTGGTTCGGCGCGACCCCGAGCCTGAGCACCACAGCGAAGTTGGCCTGAAAGGCCAACCGGCCCAGTGGGAGCCCCCGCCGGGTACTGCCTGCCGCGACGCGCCAAGACCCCAGCCTGGATCACTTGTACGAACGCAGCAGCCGATCCGCCTCCGCCTGCGCGTCCTTCATCGCCTGCGCCGCCGTCTTGCTGCCAGTCAGCGCCGCCTGCAGGCCGTCATTCAGCGCCTTGGTGACGCGCTGGTTGTCGTGCGTGGAGAACTCGGCCAGAGCGAAGGGCAACTGGTCGCGAGCCACCAGCGCCGGCGGGAAGTCGGCGCCGTACTTCTTCAGCGCTGCGGTGTTGTAGGCCGCCTCGCTGATCGCCACATAGCCGGTGTCCATGCTCCACTTGGCCGCGCGCTCGGGTTGGGTCATCCACTTCGCGAACTTGAAGGCCGCTTCCTGCTGCGCCGGCGTGGCCTTTTTGAAGATGTAGAAGTTGCCGCCGCCGGTGGGCGAACCACGCTTCTTGCCGGCCGGCAACATCGCCACGCCGAAGTCGAATTTGGCGTTGCTGCGCACATTGGTCAGGTTGCCGGTAGTGGTCCACATCATGGCCACCTTCTTCTCGAAGAAGTCCTTCGGCGTGGTGCCCCACTCGACGATGCCGCTGGGGTGCACGCCTTGCTTGGTCAGGTCGATCCAGTACTGGAGGGCCTCGATGACGGCCGGGTCGTCGAACTTGACCGCGTTGCCGGCGTCGTTGGCCATCGCCACGCCGTTCTCGATCGCCAGCGCCTGGAACAGCCAGTAGGGGAAGCCGGAGGACGGGATCTGCACGCCGTACTGGGTGACCTTGCCCGAAGCGTCCTTGACGGTCAGCTTCTTCGCCGCCTCGGCCATCTCGGCCCAGGTCGCAGGCGGCTTGTTCGGGTCCAGGCCTGCCGCCTTGAACAGCTCCTTGTTGTAGTACATGACGATGGTCGAGCGCTGGAACGGCACGCCCCAGGTCTTGCCGCCACTCTGGCTGTTGAGCATGAAGGCCTTGTAGAAGCTGCCCAGCCAGGCGCGGTCGTCGGCGGTCTTGACGAAGGTGTCGATCGGCACGATCGCGTCCTCGTCGATCAAGGTGAACATGTCGGTGGACAGCAGCACCGAGGTCACCGGCGGCGTGCCGGCCTTGTTGGCGGTGAGCGCCTTGACGATCGTGTCCTGGTAGCTGCCGGCGTAGATCGGCGTGACCTTGATGCCGGGGTTTTCCTTGGCGAAATCGGCGGCGTAGTCGTCGATCAGCTTGGTGATCGGCCCGCCCACGGCGACCGGGTAGAAGAACGAGATCTCGGTCGGGGCCTGCGCGCGGGCGCCGATGGCCAGAGTGGCGAGCGCTGCCGCGGCGATGATCCGATTGAACATTCTCTTTTGCACGTTGTCGTCTCCTTCGGTGGTGAGTTGGGCCGTCAGGCGACCCGGCTGCCTTGTGAATCGAAATAGTGCTCGGCCTGGGCCGGCCAACCGAGCGACACCGGTGCGCCGGCGGCGATGTCGGTCTTGCCTTCGGCGCGCACCGTGATCAGCTCGCTGCCGACAGCGCAGCGCAGCACCAAGTCGGCACCCAGGTATTCGAGGCTCTGCACCGTGGCCGGCACGGCCCCGCCCAGGCTCACCGACTCGGGCCGGATGCCAAGGGTCGACGCCGACCTGCCCACCATGATGGTGCTGCCGGCGATGGCGCCGTCCTGCAGGCGAAGCAGGTTCATCGCCGGCGTGCCGATGAAGCGCGCCGCAAAGGTGGTGGCGGGTTGCGCGTACAGCGCCCGAGGCGGCGCGTTCTGCTCGATGCGGCCCTTGTTGAGCAGCACCACCTGGTCGGCCATGCTCATGGCCTCGCTCTGGTCATGGGTCACGTAGACGACCGTCAGGCCCAGCCGCTGCTGCAGCTCGCGCAGCTCGTGGCGCATCTCCTGGCGCAGTTGCGCGTCGAGGTTGGACAGCGGCTCGTCCATCAGGCAGACCTTGGTCTGCGCCACCAGGGCGCGACCCAGGGCCACGCGCTGCTGCTGGCCGCCCGACAGCTGCGAGGGCTTGCGCTCGAGCAGCTGCTGCAGGCCAAGGAGCTCGGCAGCGGCCTTCACCCGCCGCGCCGCCTCGGTCGCTTCGACCTTGCGCACCGACAGGCCGAAACCGATGTTGTCAGCCACGCTCAAGTGCGGGAACAGCGCGTAGTTCTGAAACACCATCGAGATGCCCCGCTCGGCCGGTGGCCGTTCGGTGACGTCCTTACCGTCGACCAGGACCTGCCCGCCGCTGGCCGTTTCCAACCCGGCGATGATGCGCAGTGTCGTGGACTTGCCGCAGCCCGAGGGCCCGAGCAGAACGCAGAAGCTGCCCGGCTCGATAGCCAGGCTGATGTCGTCCAGGGCCTTGCTGCCGGCCCAGTGCTTGCTGACGTGGATCAACTTGATCGATGACATGCGGCGATTGTGCTCAGGGTCCGTGACCGTTCAATGGATCGCGGCCGGTGGCGAAGGGCCGCAGTATCGCGCCCAGTGCGGCATGCACCGCGGGGTTGCCGGCCAGGCACTCGCGGCTTTCCAGGAAATCGGGCTCGCCGCGGAAGCGGCTGACCACGCCGCCTGCCTCGCTGACGAGCAGTCCGCCGGCAGCGACGTCCCAGGCATTGAGGCCAAGATCGAAGGCGGCGTCGCAGTGTCCGGCCGCCACCGCGGCCAGGTCGAGCGCGGCCGAACCCGAACGGCGGATGGCGCGCACACCCGCCATCACGGCCCCCAGCATCTGCATCGAGCTGGCGAACGTGGGGCCGGGCCGATAAGGGCAGCTGGTGGCCACCACCGCGTCGCCCAGTCCGCTGCGCGACGCGACCTGCAATCGGCGCCCATTGCAGAAGGCGCCGCTGCCGCGCCCGGCGTGGTACAGGTCGTCGCGGGTGACGTCGAGCACCACACCCAATTCGACCCGCCCGCGCACGGCGAGCGCGATGCTGACGGCGTAGACCGGGTAGCCGTGAATGAAGTTGGTGGTGCCGTCGAGCGGATCCACGATCCAGACGTGTTCAGCGCCCGGCGCACCGAAGGCGTGCAAGGACTCCTCGCTGCGCACCGCATGCTTCGGGTGGGCGGCCAGCAGAGTGCGCACGATGGCCTGCTGCGAGGCCAGGTCGACCTGGGTGACGAAGTCGTTCGGCTGCTTGGTGCGCACCTGCAAGGACGCAGGGTCGGCGGCGGCAGCGCGGATGATGTCGCCCGCCAAGCGGGCCGCGCTGATCGCCGCATCGATCATGCCCGCCTCGCAAGACGATTCCCAACGGCGAACAGCGCCCAGGCCACGACGAGAAACGTGACGAAGATGCCAAGCGAATACACGGCAACACCCGCGTAGCCACCGACGTTGGCCGGGTTGAGAAACGGGTAGGGGTACCAGCCCGTCGCGGCACCGCGCAGCAACACGTAGGCAAGGTAGGTGGCCGGAAACACCAGGGCCAGGGCGAGGTGCCCAGCCTTCAGCCGTGTGCCGGAAGGCTGCAGCAGCCAGTCCAGGACGATGGCCACAGGCATCAGGTAGTGCAGCACGAAGTTGATCCATGGCAGCAGGGCACCGAGATCGACGTTTCGCAGCAGCACGGCGAAGACGATCCCGACGACCGCCATGTTCACCGCAGACAGGTAGCGCGCCACGTCCAGCGCGACACCCCTCGTCGAACGGCGGGCGAATGCGGCCAGCAGCAAGACGCACGCCGCGAAGAGATTCGAGAGGTTGGTGAAATAGCTGAAGAAGTTCAGCGGGTCGTACGACGCGCCGAGGTGCAGCGACAGCTGCCGACCGATCGCGGTAAGAACCAGCACTGCCAAGGCGATGCGTGCGGCCGTGAGGAGGGAAGAGGACATGACCTCAGGCTCTGCAGTAGCCTTCACCCGGCTTGACGATCAGGCAGTCCTTCTTGTCGGACAACCACTTCATGCCGGTCTGGGCGCCCGTCCCGGGGCGGATGGCCTCTGCCACGCCATCCCTCTCGAACAGGATCCGATTTCCCTGGGCCGTGCCCTGGAACGTTCTCGCGCTGTCCAGGTTCTTGATCGTGATCCGGTAACCGCCGCCATCTTTCGCAATGTCGACAAACGTGCCCTCAGGCCCATGCCACAGGCCTGTCCACTGCGTCGGCTTCTCGCAAGCGCCCAGCAGGCAAAGGGCGGCCAAGGCCGACGTCAGAATCCGCATGGGGGGAGGCACCTGCGCGTCATGTGGCTTTGCAAGTGAAGGGGACCATGCGACCAATCTCCACCGTCATCTCGCTGCCCTTGCCGCGAACGGTATTGGGGCCGTTGGAGTAGAGGAAGCCGGAGGCAGCAGGCTGTTGCTGCAGCTCGATCGGCATCCCGTTGCGGACCAGCACGCCGATACCTTGGGCAGGGAAGAAGCGCATCTCAATCTTCTCACCGCCCGTGCACTCGTACTGGACACGCCGCTCTCCGGCAGACCCTGCCTGAGGCGGGGCGGTCGCACAACTTGCCACCAGTGGCAGCACGAGAGCGATCGAGGCACTGCGCATGAATGCAAGCGTAGCGCATCACCGCCGCTCAGAACCGGCTCTCGACTCCCGGCGCCCGCATGCGCTGCTGTATTGCTCTCGCGTGCGCCACCCAGCCGTGCGTCTCCCAGCGCCAGAACATCAGGGCGCTGCGGATCCACTCGTCGGCCGCGTAGGCGATCCAGATGCCGACCAGGCCATAACGCTGGCCGAGCATCAGCGAGCCGACGCCCAGCACGAGGAAGATCGACGTCACGGCGGCCGAGACCGGAAAAATCACGTCGCCGGTCGAGCGCAGCGCGCCCAACACCACGATGTTGGCGACCCGGCCGGTCTCGAGCGCGAGCGAGATCCACAGCAGGGTCTGGGCCATATGGATGACCGCCGGGTCGCGCGTGAAGGCGCGCATGATCCAGGGCGCGCCGGCGGCCACGATCAGGGCCATCGCCCCCGAGGCGAGCAGGCCGTTGCGCAGGCTCTTGCGCACCAGCTGGTGCGCGGTGCGGAATTCGCCCGAGCCGATCAGGTGGCCGACCATGATCTCGCAGGCCCAGCCGATGGCCAGGCTGATCAGCACCACATAGCGCAGGGTCTGCAGCACGTAGGCCTGGGTGGCCAGCGCGGCCACGCCCAGCTTGGCCGCGGCCGACAGCGACATCAGGAAGGCGACGCGGTAGGCCAGTTCGAGCGAGGCGCCCGGCACGCCGATGCGCAGCACCGGCACCAGGGCGCGCGCCGGGCAATACCACCAGTCGCGCTGCGTCGGCACCAGGTTCATGCGCCGGCGCCACAGCCACAGGTGCAAGGCCAGGCCGGTGGCGCGGCTGAGTGTCAGCGCCAGCGCATAGCCGGGCAGGCCCAGGCCGTTCCAGTCGCCCAGGCCCAGGTCGAGCATCAGCGGAAGGGCCAGCGTCAGGTGCGTGGCGTGCATCACCAGCATCACGAACAGGGTGTCGCGCGCGTACAGGTGGGCGCGCAGGATGCTGGCCATCACCAGGTTGTAGGCTTCGAGCAGGGCCGCCACCGCCAGCAGTGGCAGGTAGGTGCTGGCCAGGGTGGCCACCGCGTCGGGGGCGTTCAGCAGCTCGAGGGTCCAGCCGCTGCCGAACAGGAGCCAAAGCGCGGCGACCGTACCGAGCCAGGTGCAGGCGCCCAGGCCGACCAGGGCTGTGCGTTGCGCGGCAGCCGCGCGGCGAGCACCGAGGGACTGGGTGATCGTGACACCCACGCCGATGGCCAGCACACGAAACAGCACGAACAGCGACTCGAGCACCTGCTGGCTCATGCCGAAGGCGCCCGCCGTGGCATCCGAAATGCGCGAGGCCATCCACAGGCCGGCCATCGCCACGCTGATGCCGACCAGGAACTCGCCCAGGATGGGCCCGGCAATCGGCGTGATGCGTGGGCGCTGCAGGCGGGCCATGGCGGACTTGAACGAGAGCTCGGCCGGACTATATCGGTGCCCCTTCGCAGGAGCCTGCGACGCCTGCGGCGCTATCCTCATGCCATGCAGGACATCCTCTCGGTCTCCAAGGTCTCCAAGACCTACGCCTCCGGATTCAACGCGCTCAAGGGCATCGACCTCAAGATCCGCCGCGGCGAGATCTTCGCCCTCCTCGGCCCCAACGGCGCCGGCAAGACGACCCTGATCAGCATCATTTGCGGCATCGTCAATGCGAGTGCCGGCGCGGTGGTGGTCGACGGCCACGACATCGTGCGCGACTACCGTGCCGCGCGCTCGCTCATCGGCCTGGTGCCGCAGGAGCTGAGCACCGACGCCTTCGAGTCGGTGTGGGCCACGGTCACGTTCAGCCGCGGCCTGTTCGGCAAACGCGCGGACCCGGCGCACATCGAGCGCGTGCTGCGCCAGTTGTCGCTGTGGGACAAGCGCGACAGCCGCATCATGACGCTGTCGGGCGGCATGAAGCGCCGCCTGATGATCGCCAAGGCGCTGTCGCACGAGCCGCAGATCCTGTTCCTCGACGAGCCGACGGCGGGTGTGGACGTCGAACTGCGGCGCGACATGTGGCAGCTGGTGCGCGGGTTGCGCGACACCGGCGTCACGGTGATCCTGACCACTCACTACATCGAGGAAGCCGAGGAGATGGCCGACCGCATCGGCGTCATCAGCAAGGGCGAGCTGATCCTGGTCGAGGACAAGACCGCGTTGATGCAGAAGCTCGGCCGCAAGCAGCTGACCCTGCACCTGCAGCAGCCCCTGCAGCAGTTGCCCGCAGCGCTGGCGGCCTACCCGCTGGCGCTGGCCAAGGACGGCCTCGAGCTCACCTACACCTACGACGTGCAGGGCGGGCGCGTCGGTATCGTCGAGCTGCTGCAGAGTCTGGGCGAAGCCGGCATTGCCTTCAAGGACCTGCACACCACCGAGAGCTCGCTCGAAGACATCTTCGTCAGCCTGGTCAGCGAGCGCGGGGTGGCGGCATGAACCTGCACGCCGTGCGCGCGATCTACGGGTTCGAGATGGCGCGGGCCTGGCGCACCCTGATGCAAAGCATCATCTCGCCGGTGATCTCGACCTCGCTCTACTTCATCGTCTTCGGCGCGGCCATCGGCTCGCGCATCCCCGAGGTCGGCGGCGTCAGCTACGGCGCCTTCATCGTGCCGGGCCTGATCATGCTGTCGCTCCTGACGCAAAGCATCTCGAACGCCTCGTTCGGCATCTACTTCCCCAAGTTCACCGGCACGATCTACGAACTGCTGTCGGCGCCGGTGTCGTACGTCGAGATCCTTATCGCCTACGTCGGCGCAGCGGCGTCCAAGTCGATCATCCTGGGCCTGATCATCCTGGCCACCGCCGGTCTGTTCGTGCCACTGCAGGTGGCGCACCCGTTCTGGATGCTGCTGTTCCTGGTGCTGACCTCGGTCACCTTCAGCCTCATCGGCTTCATCATTGGCATCTGGGCCGACGGCTTCGAAAAACTGCAGGTGGTGCCGCTCTTGATCGTCACGCCGCTGACCTTCCTCGGCGGAAGCTTCTACTCGATCGACATGCTGCCGCCGCTGTGGCAGAAGGTAGCCCTGTTCAACCCGGTGGTCTACCTGGTCAGCGGCTTTCGCTGGAGCTTTTATGACCAGGCCGATGTGAGCCTGGCGCTCAGCCTGGGCATGACTGCCGCGTTCCTCGCGGCGTCCCTGATCACCGTGGCCTGGATCTTCCGCACCGGCTATCGCCTCAAGACCTAGTCAGCACCACGCGCAGGCGGTTCCAGCCGTCCTCGCGCGCATAGCTCACGCTGCTGGCCATGCGCACCACCAGGGGAATGCCGAGGTGCCCGACCGGCCGCTCGGCGACATCGGCCTCCAGTTCCGCGGCGGCCGCGCCCAAGCGGGCCAGCGGGTCGAAGGGCGGCGCCGCGTCGGCATACAGCAGTCTCAGCTGCGTGACGCCCGCCTGCAGCGTCAGACAGACCGGAGCGACGCTGTCGCCGCCATGGCCGTGGCTGACCGTGTTGCTGAAAAGCTCTTCGACGATCAGGGTCATGCGCAGGGCGTCGCCATGGGCGATGCCTTGCTGCTCGCAGAAGCCTTCGATGAAGGCCGCGGCCTGCGGCAGGGCGTCCATGCGGGCGGCAAAGGTGCGCTGGGCGTCGACGCTCATTGCGGCAACGCGTGCGCAGCGGGTAAGCTCGCCACGGCCGGCACTCGGGCGGGCGATGGGGGAGGAACGCGAATGAAACAAGCACAAGGGCGCCGCCTCGGCCGTGCATTGCTGGCGCTGACGGCAGCCGCGCTGACGACGCTTGCCGCACAGGCCGAGGTCGGCCAGATCAAAGTCGCCAAGGGCCAGGTGTCGGTCGACCGCAAGGGCCAGGCGTTGCCGGGACAGGTGGGCATGCTGCTCGAGCCCGCCGATGTCCTGAAGACCGGTGCCGACGGTTCGGTGGGCGTCACCATGCGCGACAACTCCCTGCTCTCGGCCGGGCCGAACAGCATCCTGGCTCTGGAGCGCTTCGAATTCGACGCCACCACCAGCCAGGGGCGCTTCGACGCGAAACTGCAGCGCGGCACGCTGGCCGTGGTCTCCGGGCGCATCGCCAAGCAGTCGCCGCAGGCGATGACGGTGCGCACGCCTTCGGCCGTGCTGGGCGTGCGCGGCACGGAGTTCGTGGTCGCCGTGGATGAATAGCTTGGCGCGCCGCCTCGGCGCTGCCTTCCTCGCGGCGCTGGTCCTGGCGCTGGCGGCCTGCGCGACCCCGCAGGGCTCGGTCGTCCTGCTGCCCGACAAGGATGGCAAGAACACGGCCGTGGTGGTCAACCAGGGCACCGACCAGGTGCCGCTGGCCCAGCCGTATGCCGCGGCGCACCTGACCAGTGGCGGGCCCAAGGGCTACCAGTCGAGTGCCGAGGAGGTGCAGCGCTACTTCGGCGCTGCCCTGGCCGCGCGGCCGCTGGCGCCGGCGCAGTTCACGCTCTACTTCGTCGAAGGCAAGGACGAGTTCACCGAAGAGTCGAAGCGGCTCATCGACAACGTGTTCAGCGAGATCGCCCGGCGCCCGGTGCCCGACGTGCTGGTCATCGGCCACACCGACAAGGTCGGTACCGATGCCTTCAATGATCCGCTGTCGCGCCAGCGTGCCGAGGTGGTGCGCAATGCACTGCTGGCGCGCGGCATCGCGGCCGACAAGGTCATGGCCATCGGCCGCGGCAAGCGTGAGCCGGTGGTGCCCACAGCCGAGGGCGTGGCCGAGGCGCGAAACCGCCGCGTCGAAATCCAGGTGCGCTGAGTTCACGGCCGGCCCTGCCCGTGCCAGCGCAGGGCCAGGATCGTCAGGTCGTCGGCCGCCTCGGCACCGTCGGAAAAGGCCATCACGTCGGTGCGCAAGTTGGTCACCAGCTCGCGCGCACTCGACGTACCGTTGTTCAGGCGCCGCAGCACCTCCTGCGCTCGCGCCTGGCCGTACAGCTCGGCGGCCGGGTTCTGCGCCTCGGTCACGCCGTCGGTCATCAGGCACAGCGCTTCTCCGGGCAGCAGCTGGCAGCGGGCGCCCTGGTAATCGAAGTCTCCCATCGCGCACAAGGGCGGGCCGTCGCCGTCTTCGATGCGCGCCAGATCATGGCGCGACGCGTGCAGGCGGTAAGGGTTGTCGTGGCCGGCATTGCAGTACTCGAGTTCTCCGCTGCTCAGGTCAAGGATCGCGGCAAAGACGGTGACGAAGAGCATCTCGGGGTTGTCGCGCGAGACCTCGGCGTTCGCCGCGCTCATGATCTGGCCGATGCGGGCGTTCGGCGAGCGCAGCATCGCGCTCTTGTACAAGGCCTTGCTCACCGCCATGAAGATCGATGCCGACAGGCCCTTGCCGGCGACGTCGCCGACGAGCAGGAAGAGGCGGTCAGCATCGAGGCGGAAGAAGTCGTACAGGTCGCCACCGACCTCGCGCGCCGCGGTCAGCGTCGCGTACAGCTCGATGCGCTGATCACCCTGCAGCAGGTCCAGGCGCGGCAGGCTGCCGGTCTGGATGCGCTGCGCGGCTTCGAGTTCGCCGGCGATGCGGGCGCTCTGCTCGCGCTGGGCTTGCACCACGGCCTGCAGCGCCTTGCGCTGGCGCGTCGATTCACCGAGGGTCAGCACAGCCATCACGACGAACAGCAGGAGCAGTGACAGACCCGGCGTAGCCGCGTCGAACAGCAGGTGCCGAGTGTCGAAGAGCGCGAATGCGGCCAGCACCGGCAACAGCATGCAGACAAGCACCAGCAGGGCGCCATAGCCGGGCTTGATGCGCGGCGTCACGCGCAGCAACATCGCTCCCAGGATGAGCAGCAACAGCGCTTCGGCGCCGGCCGCCCAGGTCGGGCGCTGCAGCAGGCTGCCGGCAAGCAGGTTCTCGATCAGCTGGGCGTGGATTTCGCTGCCCGGCATGCGCTCGCCGACCGGGGTGTCCTGGTAATCGTGCAGGCCGATCGCCGTAGGGCCGATCAGCACCAGCTGCCCGCGCAGCATCGAGGCGTCGACCTTGCCCTGCAGCACGTCGACCGCGGAGACGAAACGGTCGGTCCGTCGTGGCGAGAAGTAGGGCCTCACCGCCGCGTCCGGCTCGGTCGGCACGCGCAGGTCGCCGAGCGTCACGGCGGTGGCGGCGCCGCCATCGGTGGACAGACGCAGGTTAGGCGCCTTGGTGGCCACGCGCAGCATCTCCAGAGCCAGCGAAGGCACGAGCGTGCCGTCAATGCTGGCCACCAGGGGCATGCGGCGCAGCACACCGTGCGTGGTGTCGACCGAGATCAGGCCCCAGCCCGAGGCAGGCTCGTCGAGGGCGTCGATGTTCGTCAGTGCACCGGCATGCTGCTTGACCTTGGGCGTCGATGCATCGCCGCTGTGCGAGGGTGCGATCAGGATCGGGACGCTGCGCAGCGCCTTGCGGCTCGGCTCGGGCGTGCCGGCGAAGGCCATCACTGCAGGGGCGCGGAGCAGTGCATTGGCCAGAGCCCGGTCGTTCGAGGGCAAGGCCGCCAGCAGGCCGGTGAGCGTCGGGTCGGTGATCGCGATCTCGGCGAGCAGGTGCTCCGGCGAGAGCGCGTCGACTTCGGGCATCAGCACGTCGACGCCGATCGCCGCCGGCCCCACGGCGTTGATCGCGTCGACGAGCTCGGCCAGGCGCGTGCGCGGCCACGGCCACTGGCCCAGCGCGAGCAGGCTCTTCTGGTCGATCTCGACCACGGTGACCGGCAGCACGTTGACCTGCCGCGGGTGCATGGCCTGGTGAGCGTCGAACCAGGCCGACTGCAGCCGCTCTGTCCAGGGCGCGCCGAGCGCGTTCATCAGGGCCAGGGCGGCCAGCAGTGTCGCGCCGATGAGGAAGATGCGGGCGGGAGGGCCGCCCCGGGCCGCGTCAGGCACGGCCCGCGCCGTCACAGCCCGATTTCCAGCCCGTCGTAAGCCGCGCTGACATGCAGACGCTTCGTGCCGCGCGTGATCTCCTCCAAGCGCCGCGTTTCAGCCAGAACGGCGTCGATGGTGGCGTCGTCATGCACCGGTTCATGGTGGTACAGGCACAGCTGGCGCACGCCGGCCATCTGACACAGCTCGACGCCGACGATGTTGCTCGAGTGGCCCCAGTCGGCCTTGACCGAGATCGCATCGGCCAGCGAGTACATGCCGTCGAAGATCACCAGGTCGGCATGGCGGAAGAAGTTGACGACGCGTTCGGTGTGTTCGGCCTGGGACAGCGGGTGCTCTGAGTCGGTCGAATAGATCACCACCTTGCCTTGCGACTCGAAGCGAAAGCCGTAGGAGTCGCCACCGTGGCGCTGCAACATGGCCCTCACGCGCACCCCGGCGATGTCGTAGTCCTGACCAGGCTGGAGGTGAACGAACTCCAGCTTGGCGCCGAAGATGGAAAAGTCGACCGGAAACGAGGGCTGGTCCTGCTGGTGGCGCAAGGCGGCCTCGAAGCCGTCGTGGCAGCCGTAGATCAGCACCCGGTTTCCTGGGACGAAGGCCGGCACGAAGAACGGCAGGCCCATGATGTGGTCCCAGTGCAGGTGGGACAGGAAGATGTGGAAGGTCTGCGTGGCGCCGCGGGCACGCTGGGCCATCGCCGCCTGCCCGAAGGGCCGCAGCCCGCTACCCATGTCGCAGACGAAGTAGTCGAAGCCGCCGGTTTCGATCTGCACGCAGGAGGTGTGGCCACCATAGGTACCCGACTCGGCGAACGGCAGGCCGGCCAGCACGCGCTCGAGGTCTGCCTCGGTCGCCAGCGGGCGGTTGCGTGCGGCGCGCAACGCCGCCAGCTGTTTCTGGCGCACGCCGGCCGCGGTGAGCGCCACCGGCAGCGAACCGCGCGTGCCCCAGAAGCGCACCCGCATCATGGCGCCGGCGCGGCGCCCGCGCTCCGGTATTGAGCCAGCGCGGCGCTTGAACACAGGGCCAGCGCGTCATCCAGGGTTTCGGTGACGGTCAGGATGCGGTCGAAGCGGCTGATGGTGAAGATCTCGGCCACCACCGGTTGTAGCGCAGTCACCAACAACTGCGCCTTGCCTTCGCGCATCTGCTTGGCAGCGATCATCAGCACGCGAAGCCCGACGCTGCTGATGTACTCGACACCCGAGAAGTCCAGCACCAGGGCACCGTGGTCGCGGCCGGCCTGCGCCAACAGCGGCGTCAACGCCGCTTCGAGCGCTGCCGCACTCTGGTGGTCGATCCGACCGACCGGGGTGGCGACGATGGTGTCGGCAAAGTGGCGCGTCGCGAGGGGCAAGGTGCGTCCGTCCCGGGAGGTTGATCGGCCGGCTGCGAAGAGCCGCAAATCAGTATAGGAGAACGGCCGGCGTTGTAAGCACCGGCAAGCAACATCTTCGCTCGCGTCAGGCTGTCCCGGCGCCGGGCCCTCTCGCTTCGGCCAACTGTCTGCGCCGGACCTCTCCCTGGCGCGCGAACATCCAGCCGGGGTACTCCGCCGGCAAGCGGCTGACTTCGTCCAGCGCGCGCAACTCGTCCGCACTCAGGACGACCTGGGTTGCGGCCAGGTTGTCGGCCAGTTGATCCGGGCGCTTGGCGCCGACGATGACCGTCGTGACCTGGGGCTGGTGCAGCAGCCAGGCCAGCGCGATCTGCGCCACCGACACGCCGTGCATCTCGGCGATAGGACGCATGGCGTCGACGCAGTCGAACGCCCGTTCGCGATCGACCGGCGGGAAATCGAACTTGCTGCGCCGGCTGCCCTCTTCGGCCTTCTGGTCGCGCCCGAACTTGCCACTCAGCAAACCGCCGGCAAGCGGGCTCCAGACCATCAGGCCGACCCCCTCGCTGGCCAGCATCGGCACCAGCTCGCGCTCCAGGTCGCGGCCGGCCACCGTGTAGTAGGCCTGCAGCGATTCAAAGCGCGACAGCCCCAGCCTTTCCGCCACGCCCAAGGCCTTGACGATCTGCCAGGCCGCCCAGTTCGACACGCCGACATAGCGCACGTGGCCCTGGCGCACCAGCAGGTCGAGCGCGCGAACGGTCTCTTCGATCGGCGTGGCCGGATCGAAACCGTGGATCTGGTACAGGTCGATGTGTTCGAGCTGAAGCCGCTTCAGGCTGGCCTTGAGGCCATCGACGATGTGGCCGCGCGAAGCGCCGCGGGCGTTCGGGCCCGGCCCGACCTCGCTGAAGACCTTGGTGGCGACGATCACGTTGTCGCGCGGGATCTGCAGGTTCTTCAAGGCCTGGCCGGTGATCTGCTCCGACATCCCGCCGGCGTAGGTGTCGGCGGTGTCGATGAAATTGATGCCGGCGTCGACCGCCTGGCCGATCAGGCGCTCGGCCTCGGCCTGCTGCAGGTCACCGATCAGGCCCCACATGCCCGTGCTGCCGCCGAAGGTCATCGTGCCCAGGCACAGCTCGGAGACGAAGAGGCCGGTCCGGCCGAGGGGTTTGTTGCGCATGCGTGCTGAGCTCCGGAGATGCTTCAGAGGTCGGGGAATGACCCCGAAGATAGCAGGCTGCGCGGTTCGGGGAAGGCCCTACTCGACCGTCACGCTCTTGGCCAGGTTGCGCGGCTTGTCGACATCGGTGCCGCGCGCGCAGGCGGTGTGATAGGCCAGCAACTGCAGCGGCACCACGTGCAGGATCGGGCTCAGCGGGCCGTAGTGCTCAGGCATGCGGATCACATGCACGCCTGGGCCGCTCTCGATGTGGGTGTCGCTGTCGGCAAAGACGTACAGCTCGCCGCCGCGGGCGCGCACTTCCTGCATGTTGCTCTTCAGCTTTTCGAGCAGCTGGTCGTTCGGCGCGACGGTCACGACCGGCATCGCCGCGGTCACCAGGGCCAACGGGCCATGCTTCAACTCGCCAGCCGGGTAGGCCTCGGCGTGGATGTAGCTGATCTCCTTCAGCTTGAGCGCGCCCTCGAGGGCGATCGGGTAATGCAGGCCGCGGCCGAGGAAGAGCGCGTTCTCCTTGGCGGTGAAGGCCTGCGACCAGGCGACGATCTGAGGCTCGAGGGCCAGCACGGCTTGCACCGCGACCGGCAGGTGACGCAGGGCCTTGAGGTGGACGGCTTCCTGGGTGTCGTCTAGACGCCCACGCACCTGGGCCAGCGCGAGCGTGAGCAGGAAGAGGCCGACCAGCTGGGTAGTGAAGGCCTTGGTCGACGCCACGCCAACCTCCGCGCCGGCGCGGGTGATGTATGCGAACCGGCACTCCCGCACCATCGCGCTGGTACCAACGTTGCAGATCGTCAGCGTCGTCTGCATGCCGAGCGAGCGGGCGTGCTTCAGCGCCGCCAGCGTGTCGGCCGTCTCGCCGCTCTGGCTGATCGTGACAACCAGGGTGCGCGGGTTCGGCACGCTGTCACGGTAGCGGTACTCGCTGGCGATCTCGACGCTGGTCGGGATGCCGGCAATCGATTCGAGCCAGTACTTGGCCACCGAGCCCGAGTAGTAGCTCGTGCCGCAGGCCAGGATCAGCACCTGGTCGACGCCCTTGAAGGCCGAGTAGGCGCCGTCGCCGAACAGCTCGGGGCTGATGCCGGCCACCGCATCGAGCGTATCGGCGATCGCCTTCGGCTGTTCGAAGATCTCCTTCTGCATGTAGTGGCGATACGGGCCGAGTTCGGCCGCGCCACTGTGCAGCTGCACGGTGCGTACTTCGCGCGTCACCTGGCGCAGCGTGCCATCGGTCTGACCCGCAGCGTGGCCGACGATCCAGTGCTTGCCGAGCTGCACGTCGACCACGTCGCCCTCTTCGAGGTAGACGATCTGGTCGGTCACGCCGGCCAGGGCCATCGCGTCCGACGCCAGAAAGGTCTCGCCCTTGCCGACCCCCAGCACCAGGGGCGAGCCGGCGCGCGCGCCGACCACCCGGTGCGGCTCGTCGCGACAGAACACCGCGATCGCGTAGGCGCCCTTCAGGCGCGGCACGGCTTGCTGCACGGCCTCGAACAGGTCGCCCTGATAGAGATGCGCCACCAGATGGGCGATCACTTCGGTGTCGGTCTGGCTGTCGAACTGGAAGCCCTTGGCCTTCAATTCGGCGCGCAGCTCTTCGTAGTTCTCGATGATGCCGTTGTGCACCAGGGCGATCTTCCCAGGAGCATCGGCCGTGGCGTTGGCCCCGGCGGAGAAGTGCGGGTGCGCGTTGTTGACTGCCGGCATGCCGTGCGTCGCCCATCGGGTGTGCGCGATGCCGGTCCCGGCCTCGATGTGCTCGGTGCTGACCTGGGCCTGAAGCTCGGCTACCCGCGCTGTGCTGCGCGCTCGCTTCAGACCGCCGCCCTGGTACACGGCCACGCCGCAGGAGTCATAGCCCCGGTACTCGAGTCGCTTCAGGCCTTCGACCAGGATCGGAACGATGTTGCGCGAACTGACGGCGCCGACGATGCCACACATGGGTAGAGCCTCGAAGAGTGAGTACAGGACCGCGATGCTAGATGCCCTATGGAGAAATCAGATTTCACATTTCATGCATTCGGTGATTGTTCACACAATGAATTCATGTCATTGGATTTTTATTGCACAGTTGACTTTTTCATGCATACTTATTTCTCATGATCGACATCGACGATACCGACCTGCGCCTGCTCGACCTGCTCCAGGACGACGCCGGCCTCTCAAACCAGGACCTGGCGGCGGCCGCCCAGGTCTCGCCAGCCACGGCCCTGCGCCGGCTACGGCGCCTCACGCAGGCTGGTGTCATCGAACGCCGCATTGCCTTGCTGTCGTCGGAGAAGCTCGGCGGTGGGCTGCAGGCCCTGGTGGAAGTGCAACTGGATCGGCAGGGTGCCGAACACCTCGACGCCTTCGAGGCCCTGGCCGTGGCCGACGCCGCGGTCCAGCAATGCTGGCGCGTCAGCACCGGCCCCGACTTCCTGCTCGTGCTGTGGGTCGCCGACATGGCGGCCTACAACACCACGGTGCAGCGCTTGTTCACCCAGCATGCGAACGTGCGCAACCTGAAGACCTTCTTCGCCCTCAAGCGCGCCAAGTTCTCGCCGCGCATCGACCTGGGGTCGCTCAGGCCTTCAGCACAACCAGGCCCTTGAGGTACTCCCCCTCGGGGAAGTTGATCGTCGTCGGGTGGTCGCAGGCGCCGGCCAGGCGCTCGAGCAGAACCCCGTCGACCTCGGCATCGAGTCCGGCGCCCGCGACGATCTTGTGGAACAGCTCCGCCCCGATGCCACCCGAGCAGGAAAACGTGAACAACAAGCCGCCCGGGGCCAGCAGTTTCAAGGCCAGGCGATTGATGTCTTTGTAGGCGCGCGCGGCGCGTTCGGCATGGGCCGCACTGGGCGCGAACTTGGGCGGGTCGAGCACGATGGCGTCGAACTGTTCGCCGGCCTTCAGCCGTTCACGCAGCAGGGCGTTGACGTCGGCATCGGCGAACTCGGCGCGGGCCGGGTCGAAACCGTTCAGCACCACGTGGGCGCGCGCCCGTTCCAGGGCCGGGGCCGACGAATCGACGCTCAGCACCTGGCTCGCACCGCCGGCCAGGGCCGCCACAGAGAAGCCCCCGGTGTAGCAGTAGCAATTGAGCACCCGCCTGGCGCCGAAGTGGCGCACCAGCTCGGCGAAGCGCCGGCGGTTGTCGCGCTGATCGAGATAGAAGCCCGTCTTGTGCCCTTCGGCGACATCGACCGTCAGGCGCCAGTCGTGTTCGCGGATCGTCACTTCGGTCGGCCCGTCGCCCCGCAGCCAGCCCTTCACCGGCGCCAGGCCTTCGAGGCCGCGCACGCCCGAGTCCGAGCGCTCGTACAGCCGGTTGCAGCCCGTGGCCGCCAACAAGGCATCGGCGATGGTGGACTTCCAGCGCTCGGTGCCGGCGGAGAGGAACTGCGCCGAGAGCAGATCGCCGTAGCGGTCGACGATCAGACCCGGGAGGCCGTCGGCTTCGCCATGGATCAGGCGCAGGCCGTCGCTGCCGATCGGCAAGCGAGCGCGCAACGCGACCGCACCGGCGACGCGGCGCGCGAAGAAGGCCGCGTCGATGCGCTCGGCCTCGTCGAAGCTCCAGGCACGGACCCGGATCATCGAACTCGGACTGAACGAACCCCAGGCCAGAAAGCGGCCGTCGTCGCCCTCGATGCGCACGGTCTCGCCGGGATCGGCGCTGCCCTTGGCAACGCTGCCCTGGAAGACCCAGGGATGGCGGCGCAGCAGCGAGCGTTCCTTGCCCTCGCGCAGTCGGATGCTTTTCATGGGCCGCGATTGTCGGCGACTCGGGACGTGGGATAGGCGGCGCGCGGCGACACGCCCAAGATCACCGCCCCTGCCCTGACCAGAGCGCGCCATGATGAAAACCACCCTCGCCCTGCTTGCCGCCATCGCCCTCGTTGCCTGCGGCAAGGCCACTGAAACCGCGACCGAGAAGATGATCGAGTCGCAGATGTCGAAGGACGGCACCCAGGCCAAAGTCGACCTGTCGGGCGGCGGCGTCAAGATCAGCACCGCCGACGCCTCGGGCAAGGTCAGCCAGATGGAGATGGGCCTGGCCAAGGTCAGTGAGGCCGACATCGGCCTGCCCTTCTACCCGGGCACGGCGCCCAAGGAAGGCGAGATGACCAAGATCACCACGCCCGAGGGCAGCGTGGTCACCGTGATGCTGCACAGCGACGACGCACCCGACAAGGTGGCCGGCTTCTACCGCGACAAGCTCAAGGCCGGCGCCCAAGGCAAGCAGTTCACCGACATGAACACCGGCGGCTCGCACATCCTCATGCTGGGTGACGACAAGGCCAAGCAGTTCACGCAGGTGACGGTGATGAAGAATGAGAGCAAGGGCAGCGACATCCAGATCATGGCCAACAAGGGCACGCCGAAGTAGGCAAGTCTTTTTTCGCCGGGCTGCATCCAAATCCTCGCCCCGTGGGTAGTGGAAGCAGTGGCACCCCTGTGCCGCTGCGACACCCACCCCACCACCGACGAGGAGTCTTGCCATGAAGTCGATGCACCTGCTTTCTGCCGCCGCCGCCCTGGCCCTGTTGTCCGCCTGCGGCAGCATGAGCCCGATGGCGCCCATGTACTCGCAGGCTGCCCTGCCCGATCCGGTCAAGGTGCCGGCCGGCCACAAGGTGGCGCTGGAGTCGGTGGGTGTGGGCGAGATCACCTATGAATGCCGCGAAAAGGCGGCCGCGGCGGGGCAGTTCGAATGGGTCTTCGTTGGCCCGAACGCGGTCCTGAACGACCGTGCCGGCAAGGCGATCGGCAGCTACTACGGCCCGCCCGCCACCTGGGCCGCGACGGACGGCTCCAAGCTCACAGGCACCCAGGTCGCGGTGGCGCCGAGCGCGGCCGGCAACATCCCGCTGCAACTGGTCAAGGCCAACCCGGCGATGGGCCAGGGCGCGATGAGCGGCGTGAGCTACATCCAGCGCGTCGACACGCGCGGCGGCGTGGCGCCGGCCTCGGCCTGCGGCATGGAGACGAAGGGCAAGAAGGAGATCGTCAAGTACCAGGCCGACTACATCTTCTGGAAGGCGGTCTGAGAGGGCCCAGCCCTCGGCTAGCATGCGCGCTGCCCGGACCCCTTCGGGTCCGCTCGACCGGCGCGCATGCCGGCCCTCCATGTCTCCAGCCCCCGCCACGTTCGACCATGAGGCTGCGCTGCTCGCCTGCGCCCGCGGCGACCGCAGCGCGCTGCGGCGCCTGTACGACGTCGAGGCGCGCCAGATGCTCGGCGTGGCGCTGCGCATCGTGCGCGAGCGCGCCCTGGCCGAGGACATCGTGCAGGACGCCTTCATCAAGGTCTGGGACAAGGCGCAGAGCTTCGACCCGCTGCGCGGCTCCGCGCGCGGCTGGGTCTACAGCATCGTTCGCCACGGCGCCCTGAACGAGGTGCGCGACAGCGGTCGGCAAATCCCGATGGACGAAGCCGCGCTCGAAGCCATCGACCTGCAGCGCGCCCGGGAGGCGCTGCCGTCGACTCCCGAACTCGGCACCCTGGACGACTGCCTGGGCCAGCTCGACACCGACAAGCGCTCGAGCATCGTGCTGGCCTATGTAGAGGGCTGCACCCACGCCGAGATCGCCCAGCGCCTGGCCACGCCGCTGGGCACGGTCAAGGCCTGGATCCGGCGCGGCCTCGCGGCGCTGCGGGAGTGCATGCAATGAGCGCGCTGAGTGCCGAGTCCGACGAGGTCGAGCATCTGGCCGGCGAGTACGTGCTCGGCACCCTGGAGGGCAGCGGGCGGCGTGAAGTCGAGCGCCGCCTACCGACCGAGGAGCCGCTGCGCCGGGCGGTTGAAGCCTGGGAGGTCCGGCTGCATGCGCTGACCGCCTTGGCGCCGCCGATCGACCCGCCGGCCGCCCTGTGGGCACGCATCGAACAGCGCATCGTGACCGCACCGACCGTGGCGCCGCGCGCCAGCCCGCGTGCGTCGCTCCGACCAGGTTGGCCGGGCTGGTGGACCAGCCTCGCCCTCTGGCGCACGCTCGCCGCCGGTGGCATGGCCGCGACGGTGCTGCTGGCGATCCGCCCCGACATGGCGCCGCTCGGCGCCAGCCCGACGCAATACGTGGTCGTGCTGGTGGCACCGGGCGGGCAGGCGCCCGGCTGGGTGGTGCAGGTGAGTTCGCCGCGCGACCTGACCCTGACCCCCCTGGCGCGCACGGCCGCGCCCGAGGACAAGGCCTTGCAGTTCTGGACCAAGGCCGATAGCTGGAGCGCGCCGGTTTCGCTCGGCCTCGTGCGACCGGGCGAACCACTGCGCGTGCGCCTGGACAAGCTCCCCGCCCTGCAGCCGAACCAACTGTTCGAGATCACGCTCGAGCCACCGGCCGGATCGCCGACCGGGCGGCCCACGGGTCCGATCCAGTACATCGGCCGTGCAGTCAAGCTAAACACCTAGCGGCGGACCAAGCGACCGCCGCGGTGGCTGCGCCAGGCCGCTGGCGGTGCCCCCTCGAGGGGGAGCGGCGAAGCCGCTTCGGCGATGCTACTTACGCTTTGCGCGCGGGTGCGCCGCGTCGTAGACCTTGGCCAGGTGCTGGAAGTCGAGCTTGGTGTAGACCTGGGTCGTCGCGATGTTGGCGTGGCCCAGCAGTTCCTGGACCGCCCGCAGATCGCCGCTCGACTGCAGCAGGTGCGAGGCGAAGCTGTGGCGCAGCATGTGCGGGTGCACATGCGTCGGCAGGCCGGCCTTGATCGCCAACGCCTTCAGCCGCGAGCGCACCTGGCTGGCCGTGAGCCGCGTGCCGCGGCGGCTGACGAAGAGCGCGGCTTCGTCGGGCTTGGCCATCGGTGCGCGGTGGCCGAGCCACGCGTCCAGGGCCGTCAATGCCGAGCGGCCGACCGGCGCGCTGCGCCGCTTGCTGCCCTTGCCCAGCACATGCGCCGTGGCGTCGGGCGCGTCGATCCAGCCCGCCGCGTCGCGCCCGGCGCGCGCGTCCAGGCCGACCAGTTCACCCACGCGCAGGCCGCAGCCGTAAAGCAGTTCGACGATGGCGCGGTCGCGCGCCGCCAGCGCGGCATCAGCGCCCTCGCCGACGTCGCCTTGATGGTCGGCCAGGGCGACGGCATGGTCGACCGAGAGGGCCTTGGGCAAGGGCTTGGCGGCCTTCGGTGCTCGCACCCCGTCGACCGGGTTCCCGCTCACCGCGCGCTGTTCGCCCCACCAGCGATACAGGCCGCGCCAGGCCGCGAGCACGATGGCCAGGCTGCGTGGCGCCAGGCCGCGCTGGTGCGCCTGCGCCAGCCAGCGCCGTACATGCTGGGTCTGGACCGCCTTCAACTCGACATCGGCGCCGAGGGCTGCCGCATGCAGGCGCTGTAGTGCCTCGCGGTACAGCACCAGGGTGCGCGCCGCGAGCCGCCGCTCGACCTCGAGGTGCCGCAGGTAGCGCAGCAGCTCATCGGGCAGCGGGGCGGCCGCAGCGGTCACGCGTCGGGCAACAGGCGCGCCAGGCCGGCGCTGGCAATCTCGCCGACACGCTGCAGGAAGTCGGTGCCCATGTCGGCGCTATAGCGGGTCGGGTCGGGGCTGCCGACGACCAGGAGGCCGAAGGCCGTGTCGCCTGCCGAAACGCGCAAGGGCACCATCGCCAGCGAGGCGACACTGGCGGGCTCGTCGAGCCAGCGCACCGCTTCGAAGCCGGCGTTGGCACCGCAGTAGGGGACGCCCAGGCTGGTGGCCAGGCTCTTGATGTCGTCGCTGGCGCCCTGGGCGAAACCCGCTCCCCTGAACGCCTCGGCCACGCCCCAGATGCGGATGCCGGCCTGTGGGATCAGGAACTGCTGCTTCAGCTCGCGCACCAGCACCTCGGGCAGGTCGGTGGCGCTGGCGGTGATCATCAGCGCGCGCGTCCAGCGGTGCAGGCGGTCGGCAATGGCCACGTTGTCCTGGCCGTTGCGGATCATCTCGACGATCTTCTTCTCCAAACCCTTGATGCGCTCGCGCAGCATCTCCATCTGCCGCTCCTGCAGCGACACGGCGCGCTGACCGTGCGGGCTGGTCAGCTGGATGCTGGCCAGCATCTCGGCGTGGCGCTCGAAGAAGCCCGGCGTGTTGACCAGGTACTCGGCGATGTCGTTTTCGGTGATGCCTTGCAGGGCGTTGGTGATCACAGCTCGATTTCTCCTTCGTAAACGGTTGCGGCGGGGCCGGTCATCAGCACGCGTCCGTCGCCACCCGGCCATTCGATAGTCAGTAGGCCGCCGCGCGTGTGCACGTCGACCTTGGCGTCGAGCCAGCCGAGGCGGATGCCGGCCACCACGGCGGCGCAGGCGCCGGTACCGCAGGCCAGGGTCTCGCCGGCACCGCGCTCGTAGACGCGCAAGGCGATCTCGCTCGACGAGCGCCGCTGCATGAAGCCGGCATTGACCCGACGCGCAAAGCGCGGGTGGGCCTCGATGGCCGGGCCGAGCGTGCCCACCGGTGCGGTCTCGATGTCGTCGACCCTCAGCACGGCATGCGGGTTGCCCATCGACAGCACGGCGACGTCGAAGCGCCGCCCCTCGACCTCGAGTGGCCACAACGCAAAGCCCCCGACCTCGAGCGGCACCAGTCCGGCGGCATCGAAAGGCAGCTCGGCCAGGTCGAAGACCGGCGCATTCATGTCGACCGTGACTCGGCCGTCGTCCTGCCAGCGCAGCTCGAGCTGGTTGTTGACCGTCTCGACACGCACGGTCGTCTTGTCGGTCAGGCCGTGCTCGCGCACATAGCGCACGAAGCAGCGCGCGCCGTTGCCGCAATGTTCGACCTCGTCGCCCGAGAATCCGTTGTAGATGCGGTAGCGGAAATCGACGCCGGGTGTCTCGGTGTTCTCGACCACCAGGATCTGGTCGGCGCCCACGCCGAAGCGCCGGTCTCCCAGCCGCTGCACCTGGGCTACGTCGAGTTCGATCGGCGCACGCGTGGCGTCGAGCACGACGAAGTCGTTGCCCGCGCCCTGCATCTTGGTGAATCGCAACCGCATGGCGAGGATTATCCGCGCGCCGCATTGGCGCGGCCGCTCGCCGGCGCATAGATCAAGGCGCGACGCCGCGACACTCAGTAAAGCGGGGCGTCTCCCGCCGGCCGCGTCTTGAAGCGCTTGTGCACCCACAGGTACTGGGCCGGGTTGCACCGCACCTCGGTCTCGATCCACTGGTTCATGCGCAGCGTGTCGGCCAGCGGATCGTCCGTGGGCCAATTCGGCAGTGGCGGCAGGAAACGCACGCGCCAGCCGCCCGAGGCCAGCATCTCGGCCACCACCGGCTGCACCGTCATGCCGAGCAGGCGGGCCATGCGCGAAGGTGCCAGCAAGGTGGCCGCCGGCACACCGAAGAAAGGAACGAAGGCGGCATCCTTGATGCCGAAATCCATGTCGGGGAGGTTGAAGAAGCCGAGGCCCTGCTGGCGGATGGCACGCAACAGCGGCTTGGCGCTGTCGCGGCGCGCAAACAACTCCGAACCGCCGAAGCGCTGGCGCCCCTTGCGTACCGCGGCGTCGAAGACCGGGTTGCTCTGCGCCTGGTAGATCGTCGCGCCGCGGCGCGTCTGGAATAGCTGCGTCGCTGTGGCGGCGACCTCGAGCGCCATGAAGTGCGGCACCAGCCACATCACCGGCGCTTGGCTGCGCTCGGCCAGGTGCACGTCGCCCTCGATCTCGATCAGGCGCTCGATGCGCGCACGTGGCGCGTACCAGAGCAGGCCGCGCTCGAGGATGCTGCGCCCGAGCCAGCCGAAGTGCTCGCGCACCAGCTTTGCGCGCGCCGCGGCGTCGAGTTCAGGCAGGCACAGCTCGATGTTGCGATTGGCGATGCGGCGCCGCTGGCCCGCCAGCGCATGCAGCAGAGCACCCATGCCTGCGCCGAGCGCCGCCTGCAAGCGCACCGGCAACCAGTGCAGCAGCCACAGCAACCCCAGCGCGAAGCGCGCACCGATCATGTGCCGCGCGGCCCTTTGTAGCGGTTGTAGCCCCACAGGTACTGCGCGGGGCACTGGCGGATCAGGAATTCCATCGCGCGGTTCATCACGGCGGCGCATTCTGTCTGATGGGCGGCGTCATCGCCGGCAAAGCGCGCTGCACTCGGCAGCGCCTCGGGCAGCTCGAAGACGCGTATGCACCAGCCGGCACCGTCCGGCAGCCGTTCGCCGAGCGTGAGCAGGACAGTGGCGCCGGTCTGCAGGGCCAGGCGCGAGGCCAGGGTCATGGTGTAGGCCGGTCTGCCGAAGAACGGGGCCCACACACCCATGCCCTCGGGCGGCACCTGGTCGGGCAGCAGACCCACGGTCTGGCCCTGGCGCAGCGCACGGATCATCTGGCGCACCCCGGCCAGACTGGCCGGCGCTGTGAGCAGCCCCGGGCGGTCGCGCGCGGTGGTTTCCAGCTCACGCAGCCAGGCCTGCCTGGCCGGTCGGTAAAGGGCCGTCATCGGCCGACGTGCGCCAAAGCGTTCGGCATAGGCCTGGGCGATGACCTCGAAGGCGCCGAGGTGCGGTGTCAGCATCACCAGGCCCTGCGCAGCGCCGAGTGCGCGATCGATCAGCTCGGCCTGCCGCCACTGCACGGGGGGTTGCAGGCCCCCGGCCGCCGGACGCAACCACAGGCGCGGCAGTTCGGCCACCATCCGGCCGGCGTGGGCCACGGCGGCACGCCGATCGCGCTGGCCGATACCGGCCAAGGCCGCATGGGTGCGCACGCGACGTCGGTAGCTGCCAGACAGCCCATAGCCGGCCCAACCGAGCAAAGCGCCGAGTGCGTGCAAAAACCCCAGGGATCGGCGTGATAGCCAGTACAGCGCGCTGAGCATGTTTCTTATAATCCCGCCATCGCCGAGTTATGAACTACTTGCGGGGCGATCCACAAATTCTGCTAAAGCGTTCGCCGCTCCTCCAGACCCAGGCCGGCAACGCGCCTTGCAACCCAACTGGAGTTTAAGAGTGGCCAACGATTTCCTTTTCACATCCGAGTCCGTTTCCGAGGGTCACCCCGACAAGGTGGCCGACCAGATCTCGGACGCCATCCTCGATGCGATCTTCAAGCAGGACCCGCGCAGCCGCGTCGCCGCCGAGACCCTGACCAACACCGGCCTGGTGGTGCTGGCCGGCGAGATCACCACCAACGCCCACGTCGACTACATCCAGGTCGCGCGCGACACCATCAAGCGCATCGGCTACGACAACACCGAGTACGGCATCGACTACAAGGGCTGCGCGGTGATGGTCTGCTACGACAAGCAGAGCAACGACATCGCCCAGGGCGTGGACCAGGCCAGCGACGACCACCTGAACACCGGCGCCGGCGACCAGGGCCTGATGTTCGGCT
>JAZKIW010000131.1:161-8485 GCA_040384625.1 Pseudomonadota bacterium
CGGCGGCCACGCTGCCTGCTGGTGCATCACCGACCATCACCGCGGCAGATTGCACAAAGTTGACGGAGGTGATCAGCACGCCGCCGCCGCTCCTCGATGCGGATACGCAGGCTGCCAGCGACATTCTGGGCACAGTGGACCCCAGCCACGGTTTTGCGGTGTTCTCGCGCCTGCCAGCCCAGTTCACATGGTGGATGCGCAGCGTCGGCTCGACGGTCACCGGGCACGGCCTTGGCGCCGCGATGCACGAGGTGACTCACGCGATTGACAACACGCTTCAGTTCACATGCTTCAACGATGGTCGCGCCCGCTACTTCGCCGACGGTGTCATTCACCAGATTGGTCTGACCGTCGGAGGTACGAGCAATTACCATATTGCGGCCGAGGCCGTGCCCGCGGCGCTGAAGGTCAGCCGGCCGCGCTTCGATGCGTACATCACTGGCGCCTCTGCCTATTCAGGCAATGATTTCCGCGTGCTCCTGGACGAGCTCAATGCCTATACCGGCGTCGCGAATTTCGAGGTCAATCTCTTGGAGAGCCCCAAGTATTCGTATCTCGCTACCAACGGGGACTTGAACGTAGGAGGCATGGTCGACTTCATGCTCTTCACGCAGGCCTATCTCCAGGCGGCGCGCCTCAACCACCCGGCGACCTACGCCGCCATCCAGACGGACACTTCCACGGTGACCTACCTCATTTTTGCCTGGGCTCGCGCCGAGCGCATCCTGGCTGCGGCCTACCCATACTCCGTCGCTGCTGGCGGAACGCAGGTGGTCCCTCTCGACGTGCTGGCCGCCGTCTACTCTCCAGCCCTGCTCGACGAGCTCGACCGTTTGGGTATCAGCCACAGGACCGCTGCCGACTGGTCCGCCACGTACCTCCGCTAATCGATCGTGGTGGGCTTGGCGGCGCGCATTCAGCCTTTTGGCACCTGCGGGACTCGGGCAAGGAACATCGCGCCAGAATCGCTCACAAGCAGAAAACAGAAAAGGGGCCATTGGCCCCTTTTTTTCGTGCCAGTTCGCCTGGCCCCGCGCATCACTTCCAGCAGGTCATGCCCTGCAGGACGTTGTTGTAGCAGGCCGTGTCGTTGTAGAGCGTCGTGCCGCTCCAGCGGGTGATTTGGTCGCCACACGAGAACGGCTGCGTCGACGTGATCGAGCCCGCCACGTAGCTCGTGTAGCCCAGGCCCTGGCAGATCTGCGTCGTCGCCTGGACGCTCACGCCTACGGCGGGACTGATCTTGAAGGCGTCGATTTGCGCGCGACCCACGGCAGCGGTTTGAGCGCCCGTGGTCTTGACCAGCGTGGTCCGAGTGCCCTGCGGCTCGCAGACGAAATACTGGTCCGGCGTCGCAGGGACGGACGTGCCGTCCGAGCTGTCGTAGGCGGGCGAGCCAGCGACCACGACGATGCGCGGTGAGTGGTTCCCGCCGCACACGTCCGTGCCTGGCGCCACGCCCGTCACCGCGTAGATAGGGTAGTTGAGAGCCACGTACTCGGCCGCATCAGCAGCGCCGGCAGGCAGGGCCCGAGGCCCCATCGTGCGCACCACCTCCCTGTAGCCGGGCGGAATCGAACTGGTCATCACCTTCGTGTCGGCTACGACGTTCGTGACGATGTTGTACACGTCCGCGCTGCTCACTCCACTCGGCACCAGGGTGGACGTCACCCCGCCCTTGACGCCCGTGGAATCGAATACGAACTTGCGCGTCGGGGACGTCTGCGCCGAGGCAAGCGCCGGCAAGAGGGCCGCAACGAGCGCGGCCAGGGTCAAGGTCAAGAACTTCTTCATGGGAGATCTCCAACACCGTTGCGGCCGTGCACGGCCGGCGGCTGGAGGTCAGCCGCGCCATACATCCTCGCGCGAGACCGCGCGATCCTCCTAGGAAAATCGACGGAAATTCAAGTCCCGATGTGCGCTCAAAAAACGCGAAATAAATTTCTGCCCTCGTGAGAGCTGCCCGGAGATGGTGTGCAGCTAAAGAGGCGCGAAATTAATAGGGATACACTGATTTCGACACGTCGATGCCTGGAGAGGCTCTGGAGACATGGCTACCCTACGCGTTCGATTTCGCTTGAATCCCGGTCGCAAGGGAATTCCACTCTCGAAGCTGAGCAAGCAGGCGGAGAGCATCGAGCTGTTCCTGCGGTCGCTTGCGTCCGACCTCGGCGAGGACGGGTCCACGCAGCTCTGGCTCGCCACCGACTTTCGCAACGGATCGGTCATCAACACGGCCGAGTACCAGGCTGTCGTGGATGTTGACCAAGCGGTGCAACTCAACGTCGCAGTGCTCGCGCTCGCGAAGTTCAGGACGCTCGACAGCGTTCCGTCGTTCGTCAGCCCGGCGACCCTTGATCGGTTCGCCTCCCTACGTGGGGGCCTCGACGATGGCGAGAACCTTGGGATCGCGGTTTTCGATCCGGAGACCGGTAAGGCGCAGCGATGGCAGTACGTCGACAAGCTGAAGTTTGCGGAGATCGGCGATGCCATCGATGCCGAGGTTCGCTACGTCGGCTCGGTCATGGGCACCACGCACGAATGGAACAAGGGTGCTGACAGGCCGTATTTGATCATCCGGGATCTCGCCTCTGGAGAGCTGGTCAAGTGCACATACAGCGACGCCGACTACCCCAAGGTTTCGAACATCTTCACGCGTAAGAGCGCCGTCGTCGTCATCGAAGGGGCGATCCTGTTCAATCGCATCACGGGCCGGAGCGAGGTGACCGCGGCCACCGGCTTCGAGTTCGCGCCCGATTTCTCGGACGCCGACTTCGAAGCGTTCTTCGGGTGCGCGCCAGATCTCACCGGCGATCTCGGCACAGACGATTTCATAGCCAAGGGCAGGGCGGATGAGTAATCCATTGGTCTACTTCGACGCTTGCTGCTTCATCGACCTGGCCATGACGAAGCTCTCGATACCGACGCTGTCCGAACGCGAGAAGCACATCTATTTCTGCCGCAAGCTACTCGAGGCCGCGCGCGCAAGGGAGGTGACCGTCTACACGTCCACGGTCACGATGGCCGAGTGCGTGAAGCTTGAAGACACGAGCAAGCCAAATGGACAGCAGGTTGTGTCGGACGAGCGGGTGCAGAAGCTGTTCAAGGGAATGCTCCAGTCCGGTGTCGGCGTGATACCCGTGGCTGCCACTCCGACGATCACCGAGGCTGCCCGCAACCTGCGATGGAAGCATGGCATTACCGTGAAGCCGATGGACGCGATCCACATCGCGACGGCGCTCGCCATGAAGTGCACGCACTTCGTCACAACCGACGACAAGCTCGGTGTCGAGAACGTCAAGCGAATCGCCGAGCTGGGTCTGACGGTTTGCCGGGCCGACATGTTGTCGCCGCTCGTCCCCTCGAAGTATCTGCAGATCGAACTGCAGCCGAAGCCGGCGCGTGGCGCTGTGGCCGCGGTCGCTCCTGACCCGCGATAGTGCTCGATTCCTTCGCGGCGCGTGTGTCAATCACCGTGACCCAACGCGGCGCCCCTCGAGCTCGACAACGTTCGTCTCGGTTGGCCGAGCATTGAAGATCTCTTGGAGCCGCGCCCCGAGCGCGTCGAAGGCTCGGGCCTGAGCCACCGGTCGCCGATCGCGGATGTACGTCCTTCGCACCCGACTTTCGATCACGTGGTTTAGGCATTCATCGATCACGTCACCGCTGACCCCTAGGCTGGCCATGAGCGTCGCCGCGGTCCGGCGAAGGTCATGGGCAGTCCAGCGGCCGCCGGCGAGCTGTAGGGCCGTTGTGGCCTTGCTGCGGCCCTGCAGTCGATCCTCAGGCAGACGCTGGCGATCGGCCAACTGCTTGCCGAAGCTCTTGCTGTCAACAGGCCCCTTTCCGCTGGAGTTCGGGAAGACCCACGGCCCAGTCTCGCGGAGCTCTGCGAGGTGCTCGAACTGTCGCAAGGTGAAGTCCGACAGGTGTACGGTGTGAGGGCGCTGGTTCTTCGTGTCTGGTAGGTGCCAGGTTCGCGCAGTCAAGTCGATGTCCGTCCACTCCGCGGCCATCAGCTCCCCGACGCGGCACGCGGTGCCGAGAATCAGCGGTACTGCCAGCGAGCTGCGCTTGTTCAGGGCCGCCCGCGGCAAGGCCTTAAACAAGGCGTCGAGCTCGTCGATGGAGAGGACTCGATCTCGCTCCATGTTCGGGCCGCCGGCATCGCGCTTGGTGACGGTCTCCAACACGTTGCGCTCCACGAGTTCCCGAGTCAGGCCGAAGCGGAACATCTGCTTGAGCTCCGACAGCAGCACATTGGCCGTGCGCAGCTGCCCGGCCGCGCGGGCGGTGTCGAGCACGGTCATCAAGTCCACTTTTTTGATGTCGGCCGCAGCGACGTCGCCGAGGTCGGGAAACACACGCCGCTCGAAGTGGGCGCGCGCCGATTCGCCTCCATCCTTCCGGCCCGTGCGCTTCCCGTCTGTCCGGGTGTGCGGCGCCAATTCGGTAGCGGCCCAGCGGTCGAACAGCTCGCGCACCGTGATGCGACGCCGGCGCGCCAGCTTGGCCGCTTGCGCGTCCTCCAACGCCTTGCGCCGCGCCTCGGCAGCTTCGCGCCGGGCATCGGCATCGCGCTGCTTCGCATCGCTCACCGCCAGGTCGAGGTGCTCACGAAGATCTCTTACGCCCGACTGGTGCAGCCGCGATAGCTCTGCTGCGCGCTCACGCGCACCGCGTAGCGTGAGACCTGACCGCCCTGCAGCGTCGTAGGCACCGAGCGGCAAGCGAACCCGGCCTCCCTTGGCGTCCGCGTACCTGAAGTAGAAGAGGCGCTCACCCCCCGGGGTAATGCGTGCCACGAACCGCCCGGTCCCTCGGGCACCGTCTTCGATCATCCAGATGTCTTTCGCCGCGGGGGCGGCTTGCATCTGCTTGTCGGTAATGATCCCCATTCTCTGCTACCCCTTGCATACGTTAGGACTTCGCTGCTGGTGCCCCTTTGGTGCCCGCATGTCGGGGGCTTACGCAACACGGTCCGGCACAATGCGGCACAGGTCTTCGATGTAAGTCGTTGATTTTCGAGACAAAGCAACTTTACTACGGTCGGTGCGGCACGAGTCAATCCGCTGAATTGATTGCATGGGGTGCAAGGGGTCGCGAGTTCGAATCCCGCCGTCCCGACCATGAATTGACAAGGCCCAGCAGGCGATCCCTGCCGGGCCTTTTGTCTTTCTGGCAGACCCGATTCAGCGCGCGCTGATCTCGACCCGACGTTCTTGAGCATCGGCGCCGCCGGCACCGACCTCCACGAAGACTGGCGGCCTGGCCTCGATGCGGTCCGCGCCGACGCCGGCCGCGACCAGCGCCGCCTGCACCGCGAGCGCGCGGTTCTTCGCCAGTTCGCCGTTGACCGCGGCGTCGCCCGTCTTGTCGGTGTAGCCGGTGATCTGGACCTGGGCCGCACGGTCCTTGTCGAGCCCCCCCGCGATCGCGGTGACGAGCGCCTGGCCCTCGGCGCCGATCTCGGCCTTGCCGGTCTCGAAGTAGACCTTGGCCGGCAGCTTGAGGTCGCCGGCGGGCGCCGCCAGGACCGCGGGTGCCCGCACGGCTGCCGGCGCGGTCCCGGCCGTGCCGAGGAAGTGCCACAGCGCGCCGATGCCCATGACCGCGCCGACCAGCCAGGGCATCCAGCGCATGCCGCCGGTCGCTGCGACCGTGCCGTGCGCGGCGGCTGCATTGCCCGCGGCGCCGGCGGTCGACCCCAGGCTCGCCAGCAGACCGGCCGGTGCCCCCAGGCCGAGCGCGCGGGTGAGTGCCGGGTCGAGGTGGCCGGTGAGGTGGTTCCGCTGGCCGATCAACAACTCGGCGGTGCGGCTGGCATCGAGACCGCGCTCGGCGATCAGCTTCTTCAGCCAGCCGAAGACCACCGGCACGGCCAGGGTGACCAGGCTGCCGGCATTGCCCGACCGCATCCCCGTGATGCCTGCCAGCGCGGTGCCGACACCGAGAGCCTTGTCCGCGCCGAACACGTGGCCCAGCAACAGGCTGCCGAGGCTGCCCACGCTGGCGATGCTGCTGCTCTGGCCCGAGCCGAGCAGCGAACCGAGATTGCCGGGCAGGTCGGTGTCGACCTTGGCGCCGTTGAGCGAGGCGAACACGCCGGCTGCGCCCGACGGCGTCGCCGCCTTCGACGCCAAGCCGCCGAGCAGGGCCGGCAGCAGCAGCGCGAGACCGCTCTGTACACCGGACTCGGACTCGCCGAGATGGTCGGCGACGGACTTCACCGTCGCGGGCGAGATTGCGCGTGTCAGCATTTCGAGCAGGTTGATGGCCATTCAGGCGCTCCTCCATTGGCGTCCCGACATGGGACCGGGCGCAATGTAGCGAGCCGAAATCGAGCCGGCGTGCAACTTCTGGGGCGATGCGTGCGCCAGTTCCACCCCGCTCCCACCGAGCGTCGGATCGTCGCCACGCGCATGTGATCCGCGGCCAGGAGAAGCACCAAAGACAAGGGCCCGGGTTCTCGCGAACCCGGGCCCGATGCGCGAAGGGCGCAGGGTGCCGACTACTGGAGCGCGACCTCCACCCGACGCGCTTCGGCGTTGCCGCCGGTGCCGGTCATCGCCTCGGGCTTCTTCATCTCGACCTTGTCGTCGGCGACGCCCGCCGCCTTGAGCGCGGCGGCCACGGCCATCGCGCGCTGCTTGGCCAGTTCCTCGTTCCGCGCGGCGTCGCCGGTCGAGTCGGTGAAGCCGCTGACGACGGCCTTCTTGCCGGCAGCGACGCCCTTGGCGACATCGGCCAGCGCGGCATCGGCGCCGGTGGCGAGATCGGCCTTGCCGCTGGCGAAGTAGAACTTCACGACGCCGTTCTCGACCCTGAACGACGCGCCTTCGGCCACCGTCATCGGTGCGGCCGATGCGGCCACTGCCGGCGCAGCGTGCGACGAGGTGGCCGTGGTGCCGACCGGCAGCAGCGGCACGATCAGCAGCGCCACGATGTTGATGATCTTGATCAGCGGGTTGACGGCCGGGCCGGCGGTGTCCTTGTACGGATCGCCCACGGTGTCGCCGGTGACGGCGGCCTTGTGCGCCTCGCTGCCCTTGCCGCCGTGGTGGCCGTCCTCGATGTACTTCTTGGCGTTGTCCCAGGCGCCGCCGCCGGTGCACATCGAGATCGCGACGAACAGGCCGGTCACGATCGTGCCCATCAGCAGGCCACCGAGCGCCGCGGCGCCGAGCAGAAGACCGACGACGATCGGCACCACCACCGGCAGCAGGCTCGGCACGACCATTTCCTTGATCGCCGCGGTGGTCAGCATGTCGACCGCCGCGCTGTAGTCGGGCTTGCGCTTGCCGGCCATGATCGCGCCGTCGGCGAACTGGCGCCGCACCTCGACGACCACCGAGCCGGCCGCGCGGCCGACCGCCTCCATCGCCATGGCGCCGAACAGGTAGGGGATCAGGCCGCCGATGAACAGGCCGACGATCACCTTCGGATCGGAGAGGTCGAAGCTCACGCTCATGCCGCGGCCTTCGAGCGAGTGCGTGTAGTCGGCGAACAGCACCAGCGCAGCGAGGCCGGCCGAGCCGATCGCGTAGCCCTTGGTCACCGCCTTGGTCGTGTTGCCGACCGCGTCGAGCGGGTCGGTCACGTCGCGCACGCTCTTCGGCAGCTCGGCCATCTCGGCGATGCCGCCGGCGTTGTCGGTGATCGGGCCGTAGGCGTCGAGTGCCACCACGATGCCGGCCATGCTCAGCATCGAGGTCGCCGCCACAGCGATGCCGTACAGCCCGCCGAGGGCGTACGACGCGAGGATCGCGGCGCAGACAAACAGCACCGGCCAGGCGGTCGAGCGCATCGAGACGCCCAGGCCGGCGATGATGTTGGTGCCGTGGCCGGTGGTCGAGGCCTGCGCGATGTGCTGCACCGGCTTGTACTGCGTGCCGGTGTAGAACTCGGTGATCCAGACCAGCGCCGCGGTCAGCACCAGGCCGACGGCGCAGGCGCCGAACAGCTTCATGTGGGTGCCGGCGCCGAGCGCGTCGGCCGGCATGAACATCGTCGTGACGAAGTAGAACGCGATCAGCGAGAGCACGCCCGCGACCGCCAGGCCCTTGTAGAGCGCGGGCATCACGTTCTTCATGCCCGGCGAGGCCTTGACGAAGAAGCAGCCGATGATCGACGCGATGATCGAGACGCCGCCGAGCAGCAGCGGGTACAGCACGGCGGACATCGCCGCGTTCTTCACGACCAGTGCGCCCAGCGCCATCGTCGCGATCAGCGTCACGGCGTAGGTCTCGAACAGGTCGGCCGCCATGCCCGCGCAGTCGCCGACGTTGTCGCCCACGTTGTCGGCGATCACCGCCGGGTTGCGC
>JAZKIW010000132.1:0-16949 GCA_040384625.1 Pseudomonadota bacterium
TTCGAACAGCGGCTTGACCTTGGCGAACGTGGCCTCGGGGCCACCGACCATGATCGTCAGGCTGGCGGCCTTGGCGCCAACCTCGCCGCCCGACACCGGCGCGTCAAGGTAGTCGCAGCCCAGATCGTTGATGCGCTTGGCGAAGGCCTTGGTCTCGATCGGCGAGATGCTGCTCATGTCGACGACGGTCTTGCCCTTCGACAGGCCGTCGCACACCCCGTTCTTGCCGAACAGCACGGCTTCGACGTCGGGCGTGTCGGGCACCATCATGAAGACGATGTCGGCGCGCCGCGCCACCTCGGCGGCGTTGGAGCAGGCGATGGCGCCCGCCTCGGCCAGCGCCGCGGGCACCTTGCTGCGGGTGGTGATGAAGAGGTCGTGGCCGGCGGCGCGCAGGTGGCCCGCCATCGGGGCGCCCATGATGCCCAGGCCTATGAATCCGAGTTGCATGACGTAGTCCTTTCGAGTTCAGTAGCTGCCGCCGGCCGGCTTCGCCGGCGCTGTCGCGCGCATCTTGGTCAGTACCTGCTGCGAGCCTGCCGCCATCAACCTGGCGTCCGAGCCGATGGTGACGAAGCGGAAACCCTTGGCGATGCGCGCCAGCGCACCCTCGGCGATGCCGTTGTGCACACCCGCCTTGATGCCGTGCGCGGTGGCCCGTTCGAGGATGTGGTCGATGGCCTGGGCGACGGGCGGGTCGACGTCGTCGAACACCGGCCGGCAGCCCAGCGCCAGCGACAGGTCCGACGGGCCGATGTAGATCGCGTCCAGGCCTTCCACCGACATGATCGCGTCGAGATTGTCCAGCGCCTGGGCGGTCTCGATCATCGCGAAGCGCACGATAGTGTCGTTCGCATGGGCGGGGTAATCGGCGCCCCCGTAGAGGAGCGCGCGTATCGGCCCGAAGCTGCGCGTGCCGCGCGGCGCATAACTGCTCCAGGCAACGAACTTCTGCGCGTCCTCTCGCGTATTGACCATCGGGCAGATCAGGCCGTAGGCGCCGGCGTCCAGGCTCTTCATGATGATCCCCGGCTCGAGCCAGGGCACGCGCACGATGGGCACCGTCGGCGTCGTGCTGATGGCCTGCAGCATCGGCACCAGCCCAGCGTAGTCGATCACGCCGTGCTGCAGGTCGATCGTCAGCGTGTCCCAGCCCTGGTGTGCCATCACCTCGGCCGAAAAGCTGCTCGGGATCGCCAGCCAGCCGTTGATGGCGGCCTTGTCGTCGCGCCACAGTGCGCGCAAGCGGTTTTCTCTCATGGTCCTGACTCCGTCAAGGTGAAGGCGCCGCGGAGACCAGGCGGCCCTCGGCGAAGAAGCTGTGCAGATTGTCGAACACCCGGTCGGCCATGGCCTGGCGGGTCTCACGGGTGGCGCTCGCAATGTGCGGCAGCAGGACGACGTTGTCCAACCCGAACATCGCTGTCGGCACCTCCGGCTCGTGCTCGAACACGTCGAGGCCGGCCCCCGCAATGCGACGCTCTGACAATGCACGCACCAGGGCCGCTTCGTCGATCACGCTGCCGCGCGCGACGTTGACGAGAAAGCCCTCGGGTCCGAGCGCGTCCAGCACCTCGGCGTTCACGAGGTGTCGCGTTGCCGGGCCGCCGGCGGTGATGACCACCAGGAAGTCGGCCCAGCGCGCCAGGTCGATCAGCGAAGGCTCATGGGCCCAGGCCACGTCGTTCACCGGGCGGCGGCTGTGGTAGCGCACGACCATGTCGAAACCGGTCGAGCGCTGCGCGATCGTGCGGCCGATGCGTCCGAGACCTACCAGGCCGAGTCGGGCGCCACTGACCTTGCGTGCCAGCGGGAAGTTCCTTCCCGCGCTCCAATCGCCGCGACGCACGAAGCGGTCGGCTGCACTCATGCTGCGCGCGGCGTCTATCAGCAGGCCGAAGGCGGTGTCGGCCACGCAGTCGTTGAGTACGTCAGGCGTGTAGCCGACCGCGATGCCACGCTGGCGCGCCGCGTCGAGATCGATCCTGTCCAGGCCGACACCGAAGGACGAGATCACGCGCAGCTTTGGCAGCGCCGCGATCAGCGCCGCATCGGCACCGATGCCGGCAGAGGTCACGAGGGCCTCGATTTCGGCACCGTGCGCGGCCAGAAAGGCCGCCCGATCGGCCTCCACCGTGAGGTCATGCAGGGTGTGATTCGCGGCCAGCCGTGCAATGAGCGCAGGCGGCAGGCGGCCGTTGTTGAGCAGCCGCGGCATGCTCATTCGGGTTGCACGCCGGCGGCCTGCGCCACCTTGCCCCAGCGTGTCATTTCGCTCTGGATGAAGGCGTTGAATTGTGCCGGCGTGCCGCCAGCCGGCTCGATGCCGGCGGCTACCAGTTTCTCGCGCACGTCGGCTGCGGCCAGCGCCTTGTTGGCTTCGGCGTTCAATTTGACGACTACGTCCTTCGGCGTGCCCGCCGGTGCCAACAGGCCGCCCCAGGTGCTGGTTTCGTAGCCCTTCAGGCCGGCCTCGATCATGGTCGGCACCTCGGGCAGCACGGCAGAACGCGTCGCGGTGGTGACGGCCAGCGCGCGCACGTTGCCGCCCTTGATCTGGCCGGCGATCGCGGCCACGGTATCGAACATCAGGGCCACGCGGCCAGCGATCAGGTCGCCGTGGGCCGCAGTGCTGCCCTTGTACGGCACGTGCACCAGGTCAACGCCGGCCATCGTCTTGAAGAGTTCGCCCGACATGTGCGGCGCGCCGCCGTTGCCGCTGGAGCCGAAGCTGTACTTGCCCGGGTTGGCCTTCAGGTGCGCGATCAGCTCGGGCAACGTCTTGGCCGGGATGCTGTTGCTGACCACCAGGACCAGCGGCACCGAGTGCGTCTGCATCACCGGCTCGAAGCCCTTCAACGTATCGAAGGGCAGCTTCTTGTACATGCTGGGGTTGATCGCGTGGCTGCTCGCGACCAGGGCGAGCGTGTAGCCATCGGGCGGTGCCTTGGCGACGCGGTCGCTGCCCAGCATGCCCGCTGCGCCGCCGACGTTCTCGATCGACACCGGCTGTCCCCACGCGGCCGTGAACTTGGCCCCGATAAGGCGCGCAGCAAGGTCGATCGCGCCACCCGGCGTGGCGGGCACGATGATCGTGATCGCCTTGCTGGGAAAGGCTGTTTGCGCGAGGGCGCTGATCGGCAGCGTGAGGGCCGCCAGCGCGACGAGGGTGAGGCGACGGTTCATGGGAAGGGTCCTTTCGAGCACAGGCTCGGTCGAGGGTGATCATTTCGATGGCTGTGCGTGAGTCATCCTACAACTTGCTGCGATGCGAGAGTCGACGATGATCATCGGCGGCGCAGCATGGCCATCGAGGCCGACGCGTCAGACTTCCGCGGCGCGCCGACGGCGCTCGCGGCTGTTGGCAAGATGGGTGCGCATCGCCGCGCGTGCGCCCTCGGTGTCCTGCCGGGCAATGGCATCGACGATGTTCTCGTGCTCGCCGTTGACGCGGCGCAGGTAGTTCACGTGCTCGCTGTCGAGCAGGCTCAACGCCGGGTCGAGGCGCGAGCGCGGGATGATGCGTGCACCCAGGGTGTCGAGCAGACCGCTGAAGTGGGCGTTCTGCGTTGCGCGCGCGATCTCGGCGTGGAAGCGGAAGTCGGCGGCCACGGCGTCACGGCCGGCCTCCACTGCCGCCGCAAATTCCGCTAGTGCCTCGTGCATCGTGGCCAGATTGCTGGCGCTGCGGCGCTGCGCTGCCAGGCCTGCGGCCTCGGTTTCGACGCCAATGCGCAACTCCAGCATCGCGACGACGTCGCGCAGGGTTTCCAACTGCTGCGGACCGATCCTGAACCCGGCCTCGTCGCCGCGGCCGACGACGAAACTTCCTACGCCGTGGCGCGTGGCCACCAGGCCGGACGCCTGCAAGCGCGACAGCGCTTCGCGCACGACCGTGCGGCTGACGCCGAAGGCCGCCATCACCTCGCCCTCGCTGGGCAGCTTGGTGCCGGGCTCCACCCGACCGTCCCGGATCGGGGCCTGCAGCGCTTCCACCACCTCCTGCGCCAGCGAGCGCGGTCGCCGCAGGATGGCGCCGTCTTCGGGTTGATTCATCTTGGCAACCTCAGTGCAAACCCTGACTGCCCCGCCTTGACAGCAGCGAGACAGTCCCGGAACAATCGGGTAGTTGTACGACAACTGACAAGTAAGTGCAAGCGGGCCAATCCCGACTGTGTTCTCTTGTGCCGCGACCGACAATGTGCCAACGATCCGCCCCGCAATGACCATCGCTCCTGCATCCCCTCTGCGCTTTCGCCGTCTCCTGCTGACGGGTGCCGCCGGCCATCTGGGCCGTGAACTGCGCCCGCGCCTGAAGGCCTACTGCGAGACCCTGCGCCTGTCGCACCGCAGTGACATGGGCGCCGCCGGCGCGGGTGAAGAAGTGGTCATCGCGTCCCTCGAGGACAAGGCCGCGATGCTGGGTCTGCTGAAGGATGTCGACGCGGTGGTCCACATGGGAGGCGTGTCGACCGAGCAGCCCTGGGAGCTGATCCTGGCCGGCAACATCGTCGGCATGGTGAACCTGTACGAGGCGGCGCGGGCCAACGGCACCAAGCGCATCGTCTTCGCCAGCAGCAACCATGTCACCGGCTTCTACCGCCAGGACGAGGTCATCAGCCCGCTCGACCCGGTGCGGCCCGACGGCTTCTACGGCCTGAGCAAGGCTTTCGGCGAGAACCTGGCCCAGTTGTACTGGAACAAGCACGGCATCGAGACCGTCAGCCTTCGCATCGGCTCGTCCTACGCGGAGCCGAAAGACCGCCGCATGCTCGCCACCTGGATGAGCTTCGACGATACCGAGCGCCTGATCGTCGCGGCCCTCACCGCACCGATCGTTGGCCACAGCGTCATCTACGGCATGAGCGACAACGCCACGGTGTTCTGGGACAACCGCAGCGCACGCCACATCGGCTATCGCCCTCAGGACAGCTCCGAGACCTTCCGGGCCGCCGCCGAGGCGCGCCAGCCGACCATCGACACCACCCAACCGGCTGCCATCTATCAGGGTGGCCCTTTCGTAACCCAAGGTCCTTATTTCAAGGACTGATTCCAGGAGACCCACGATGAGTTTCAAGAAACCCCTGCTGCTGATCTCCCTGCTGGCGGCAGCGTTCGGTGCCAATGCGGTCGAGTTCCGCTCGGCCGACGTGCACAACAGCGACGAGTACCCCACTGTCGCGGCCGTCAAGTTCATGAGCGACCTGCTCGACAAGCGCAGCAACGGCAAGTACAAGATCAAGGTCTTCAACAAGAGTGCGCTCGGCTCTGAAAAGGAGACGCTTGACCAAGTGAAGATCGGTGCGCTCGAGATGAACCGCATCAACATCAGCACGGTCAATTCGATCTGCCCGAAGTCGCTGGTGCCGACGATGCCCTTCCTGTTCGACTCGATCGCCCACATGCGCAAGACGCTGGACGGTCCGATCGGTGAAGAGATCCTGAAGGGCTGCGAGCACGAAGGCCTCGTGGGTCTGGCTTTCTACGACAGCGGCGCGCGCTCGATCTATGCCAAGAAGCCGGTGCGCACGGTGGCCGACACCAAGGGCATGAAGATCCGCGTCCAGCCGAGCGACCTGTGGGTCGCCCTGGTCAGTGCCATGGGCGCGAACGCCACGCCGATGCCGACCGCCGAGGTCATCACCGCACTGAAGACCGGCGTGATCGACGCTGCCGAGAACAACATCCCGTCCTACGACGGCTTCAAGCACTACGAGGCGGTGAAGTTCTATTCGCGCACCGAGCATTCGATGGCACCGGAGTTGCTGGTGATCTCGAAGAAGGTGTTCGACGCCATGCCCAAGGCCGAGCAAGACATGTTCCGCGCCGCGGCCAAGGAATCGGTGACCTTCCAGCGCCAGAAGTGGGACGAGCAGGAAGCCAAGTCGCTCGACGTGGTACTGAAGGCCGGCTCGACCATCGTGGCCGATGTCGACAAGGCCTCGTTCCGCGCCGTCATGCCGCCGGTCTACGCCAAGTTCATTTCCACGCCCGACTTGCAGCGCCTGGTTAAGGCGGTCCAGGACAACAAGTGATCGCCGGCCCTTGCTGGCCGCTAGCGCGGCCGGTAGGGGTCTTTCCACCTGGTCGCCGATTCGAGTGAGCCCAGCTTGAGCATCCCTGTCCCTGTATCGGATCGGCCGCCCTCGCGGCATGCCTATACGCGGCTCTGTGCCGCGTTGTCCTTCGTCTGCCTGGTCCTCGCGGTGGTGATGCTGATCGCCATCGTGATCTGCGTTCAGTACCAGGTGATCGGCCGCTACATCTTCAACGACACGCCGACCTGGGCCGAGGGCCTGGCGCTGCAGCTGGTGCTTTACGTCACGGCGCTCGGCGTCGCCGTTGGCGTGCGCGACGCGGGCCACATCGGCATGGAGTCGATGGTCGGGCTGCTGCCTGAATCCTGGCGCCTGAAGATGGAGATCCTGATCCACGCCTTCGTCGCGCTGTTCGGCGGCATCATGGCCTGGAGCGGCTGGGGCTGGACGCTGCTGAAGTGGTCGGACCCGAAGCCGATGCTCCATGTACCCGTTGGCCTGGACTACCTGGCGTTGGTGGTCGCCGGGGTCCTCATCGTGATGTTTTCGCTCGAACATGTCATCGCGCTGCTGCGTGACGAGGAAGTGGTGCCCGCATGGAACTGACCGTACTGGCCGTTGCCTTCACGGTCCTGCTGCTGCTAGGCGTGCCGGTCGCGTTCTCGATCGGCCTGGCCTCGATCGCCACCGTCCTCTACTCCGGCTTTCCCATCGCCGTCGTATTCCAGAAGATGGTCGGCGGGATGCAGGTGTTCAGCTTCCTGGCCATTCCCTTCTTCGTCTTCGCCGGCGAGCTGATGCTCTATGGCGGCGTCGCCGATCGCATCGTTCGATTCGCCAACTCCTTGGTCGGCCATGTCCGCGGCGGGCTCGGCATGAGCAATGTCATCGGTTGCACCCTGTTCGGCGGTGTCGCCGGGTCGGCGCTGGCCGATGTGACGGCCATGGGCTCGGTGATGATTCCCTTGATGAAGAAGGAGGGTTACGACGCCGACTACGCGGTCAACGTCACGACCCATGCGGCCCTGGTCGGCGTGCTGATGCCGACCTCGCACAACCTGATCATCTTCACCCTGGCCACCACCGGCATCGCCTCGGTCAGCGTGTTCAGCCTGATCCTCGGCGCCTTGATCCCGGCCGTGCTGTTGACGCTGTGCAATCTCGCCGCCGCCTACTACGTGGCGGTCAAGCGCGGCTACCCGACGCGCGGCGCTTTCAAGGGCTGGGGCGAGGTGCTGCGCGCCTTCGGTGGCGCACTGCCGGGGTTGCTGATCGTCGTCATCATCCTGGCCGGCATCCTGTCGGGCATCTTCACGGCCACGGAATCTGCCGCCACGGCGGTGCTCTGGGCCCTGATCGTCACCGGCATCGTCTACCGCTCGCTCAGCCGCAAGGACTTCCTCACCGCCTGTGCCAAGGCTTGCAAGACCACCGGGGTTGTGTTGCTTCTGATCGGCATCTCGTCGGCCTTCGGCTACTTCATGGCCCTGTACGAAGTGCCGCAGAAGACCGGCGAGATGATGCAGTCCGTGACGAGCAATCCGCTGGTGATCTTCTTCCTCATCAACCTGCTGCTCTTCATCCTCGGTACCTTCCTCGACATGGCGGCGACGATCCTGGTCTGCACGCCGATCTTCCTGCCGATCGCGATGCACTTCGGCATGGACCCGGTGCAGTTCGGTGTCGTGATGCTGATCAACTGCGCGCTCGGCCTGAACACGCCGCCGGTGGGGGTGACGCAGTTCGTCGGTTGTGCGATCGGGGGGATCAGTGTCGGGCAGGTGATGAAGTCCATCCTGCCCTTCTACGGCGCGCTCGGCGCCTGCCTGATGTTGGTGACCTACGTGCCCGCGATCTCGCTCTGGCTGCCGAGCCTCTTCAAGTAGTGCCCATGAAGATCGTCGAGATGCGGGTCACGCCGATCGCGGTGGGTGACCCGCCCTTGCTCAATGCCGCTGGCCTGCACGCGCCATTCGCGCTGCGCACGATCGTCGAGCTGGTGTCCGACGAGCGCATCACCGGCGTCGGTGAGATCCCGGGCGGCTCTGTCACGCTCGGCATGCTGCGCGACGCGCGCGAGGTCGTGGTCGGCCACGACCCTTTCCAGCTCAACGGCCTCAAGCAGGCCCTGGTCGACCGTTTCGGCGACGGCGGCGTCAGTGCACTGAAGGACGTGCGGCCGTGGGAGACCGCGCGCATCAACCACGTCTGGAGCGCGATCGAGGTCGCCTGCTTCGACATGATGGGCAAAGCCGTCGAGCGGCCGGTGGTCGACCTCCTGGGCGGCGTGGTCCGCGAACGCGTCCCGTACTCGGCCTACCTGTTCTTCAAGTACGAAGGCGCCGGCGGCACGCTTGGCTTCGGCATCGACCCGAAGGCCACCGGCTGGGCCGCTGCGCGCCAGGCTGCCGCGCTCGACCCGGACGGCATCGTGGCGCAGGCGCGCTCGATGGTCGAAACCTACGGCTTCGAATCGATCAAGCTCAAAAACGGCATCCTCGATCCGGACCTGGAAGTCGACTCGCTGCTGGCGCTGCGCAAGGCCTTCGGCCCCGGCATGCCGCTGCGCATCGACCCAAATGGCGCCTGGTCCCACGCCACGGCGCTGCGCTGCGGCAAACGCATGCAGGGCACGCTCGAGTACTACGAAGACCCGGTGCGCGGACAGGACGGCATGGCCGCACTGCGGCGAGAGATGGGCGACATGCCCTTCGCCACCAACATGTGCACGACGTCCTACGGCGACATCCCTGGCAGCATTGCCAAGCACAGCGAGGACATCATCCTCACCGACCACCACTTCTGGGGCGGGCTGCGCGCCACGCTCGAGTTGAACCGGGTCGCCTCCACTTTCGAGCGCGGCTTGTCGATGCACTCGAACAGCCATGTCGGCATCTCGATGGCCGCGATGACGCACCTGGCCGCCGCGACGCCGATGCTGACCTACGCCTGCGACACGCACTACCCCTGGCAGAGCGACGAGTTGCTGGTCGGCGGCAAGCTGCCCGTTGAGGGCGGCTGCGCACGCGTGACGCGTGAGCCGGGCCTGGGCATCACGCTCGACCATGCCGCGCTGGCGCGCCTGCACCAGGCCTACCTGGATTGCGGCCTGACCGACCGCGACGACGCCATCGAAATGCGCAAGAAGGAACCCGACTGGGCCTTCATGCCGGTACGCTACTGAACACCATGAACGAAGTCCGAGTCCCCTTCCAGTCCAATGCCCGCTACCCCGACCCCTCGGTCGAGGTGCTCGACGATGCCTTCCTGGCGCTGCGCCTGTACAGCGCCAGCGTCGAGCAGCTGGCCAGTGGGTTCCGCTGGGCCGAAGGTCCCGTGTGGTTCGGCGACGGACGTTACCTGCTGATGTCCGACATCCCGAACAACCGCATCGTCCGCTGGGACGACTGCTCGGGCGCGACCAGCGTGTTCCGCCACCCCTCCGACAACGCCAACGGCCACACCCGCGACCTCCAGGGCCGACTGGTGTCGTGCGAGCACCTGACGCGGCGCATCACGCGCACCGAGCTAGACGGCCGCATCACGGTGATGGCCGACCGCTTCGATGGCAAGCGCCTGAATTCGCCCAACGACATCGTCTGCGCCAAGGACGGTGCGATCTGGTTCACCGACCCGAGTTTTGGCATCAACGGCCAGTGGGAAGGAGAGCCCGCGCCGCAGGAGTTGCCGCACGCGGTGTACCGCCTGCCGGCCGACGGCAGCCCCTTGCAGCGCGTGATCGACGACCTGAAGGGCCCCAACGGCCTGGCCTTCTCGCCCGACGAATCAGAGCTGTATGTCGTCGAAAGCCGGGCCGAGCCACACCGCCGTCTGTGGGCTTACCGCGTCGGCGCCAACGGGGCCATGAGTCACAAGCGCCTGGTTTACGAGGCCGTCGACGGTGGCGCGCTCGACGGCATCGCCGTCGACGCCCAGGGGCACGTCTGGTGCGGCTACGGCAGCACCGGCAAGGCACCTTCCGCCGGCCTCGACGGTGTGCGCGTGATCGAGGCCAGCGGTCAGGCCATCGGCCACGTCCATCTGCCCGAGCGCTGCGCCAACGTCTGCTTCGGTGGGGCCAAGATGAACCGCCTGTTCATGGCCAGCAGCCACTCGCTGTACGCCTTGTACGTCAACGTGCAGGGCGCCACTTGAGACTAGAGCCCCAGGAAGTCGCTCATGCGCTGCAGTTCATCATCGACCGCGGCCACGAACACCGGCTCTGAAATGCGCGGCCCGAAGAAACCCACTTCGGGCGTCAGGCGGCCAGCGCGCACCGACAGGTTGGCCCAGCCGACCACGCGATCGCGCCACAGCAGCGGCAGCGCGTAGTAGCCGAGCTGGCGCTTGGGTGCCGGCGTGTAAGCTTCGAAGCGGTAGGGCCAGCCCCAGAAGCACTCGAAGCGGCGGCGATCCCACACCAGCGGGTCGAAGGGCGCGAGCAGGCGCACGCGGTCGGGCGCGGCGCGACGCCGCGAAGCCGGGTCTTCGCCCGCCGGCCAGATCCAGGCCAGGCCCTCGACGACGGCGCCGGGCAGTCGCTGCTTGGCGCGCGCCAGGGCGGCGGCACGCGCATCGTGCCACTGCGGCGCGGCGGCGCTCAGGTGCCCCACCAGCTGGCCGAGCGACGCGGCGGGCAAGGGCGCGTACTTGGCGACGATCACATCCAGCATCGCGTCCAGTGCGCTTGCCGGGTCGGGAGCGGGCGCGTGCCGATCGCCGTACTCGGAGCGCGCCGCGTAGCAGCGGGTGCCGCCTTCACGCCGCGCCACGCGCAGCAGGCCGCGGTAGTGCATGCCGTCGAGGAGCTGGGTGCTGGCATTGCCGGAACCGCCGAACCAGTTGCGCGTCTTGCCGTGCGGGAAGTGGGCGTCGACGTCGCGCGGGTGCACCACGCCGCGCTCGCGCACGAACGCCAGCACCTCGTGCGCCTTCGCCCACTGCGCCCCCGGCCACACCGTGCGCGCTTCGCGCGGATGCATCAGCAGGTGCAGTTCGCGCGGCATGAAGCCGTAGTTGACGAAGAAATCCTCTTCGATCGGCAGCTTCGCGTAGCGGCGCTCGAGATCGCCTGCGCGGTAGCCCGTCACGCGATGGCGCAGCGTCAGGTCCTGGGCCCGTGCTGGCGCACGAATCGGGTCGGCCTGCACGAAGCCCAGGCGCGCGATGGCCTCGGGCAACGACGTCGGCTTGAAGAAGCTGCGCGCGATGGCGTGGCGTCGCAGATCGGCCAGGCTCAACGGACGCGCTGCCATGGTCGGTTCAGCGCGCTGCCGGCGGCGCGCCGAGCAGGGGCAGCGGATCCATCAGCACAGCCTCGAAGGCCTGCACGAAGCGGCCAACGTGCAGGCCGTCCATCAGCGCGTGGTGCACTTCCACCGAGAGTGGCATCCAGGCGCGCGGGCCGTCGATGTCGATGCGGCCGAAGGCCAGCTTGGGGACCGAATCTTCGCGGCCCCAGTTGCGGGCGTGCGAAAAACTCGTGAAGTGCAGCCAAGGCAGGGTGGTGAAGTGGATCCGGGCCTGGTCCTCGGGCTTGGGCTCGAACGGGGCGTGTCCGGCGCGGGCGGCCGAGATGGCGGCCGCCCCTGCCGCCGCGAAGGCCTCGAAGTCGGCGTGCGACGACAGATCGGCGAAGCCGAAGCTGCCGTCCTCCCGCAAGACCGTGGTGCTGCCGTCGACGACCGGGTGCACGCGCACGCGTTCGCCTTCGATGCGGTAGCGGAAGGGTTCGATCGTGTTGCACAGGCGCAGTGCGATGTAGTGGTACGCCAGCGCCAGGCCACCGTGGTCGAGCTCGCCCACCGCTTGGCGCAGGCGGGAAACGTCCAGCCGCGTGCAGACGTTGAAGAAGGGTTTGTCGAAACGGCGAAAATAGTCGAAGGCGTCGCGTCGCGGCCAGGCAGCGAGGTCGAGGTAGGCGGCTGGCTTCATGCTGAACCAACCTCCGGGGCGGCCAGCTGCCGGTCGTGCCATCGCGACAGCAGCCACTGCGCCGCCATCGCGCCGATCCAGGCCAGTGCCATGTCCTTCTGCGTGTCCCACGGGTCACCCTGGGTGCCGAGGAACTCTTCGGCGCCCTGGCCCAGGGCGATCGCCGCGCCCCACTCGATCAACTCGTAGATCGCGCTCACCGCCAGGCACACCGCCGTCACGATGACGAACAGCCAGGCACCGCGCTGCAGGCCGGTGCGGCGCAGCAGCAGTTCGCGCGCTGCGACGGCCGGCACGAAGCCCTGCATGAAATGGCCGATGCCGTCATACGGGTTGCGTGCCAGGCCGAGGGCGTCGCGCATCCAGTCGCCCAGCGGTACCCGCGCATAGCTGTAGTGGCCGCCGAGCATCAGCACGACGGCGTGCACGAAGATCAAGGCATAGAGCAGGGGCGTCAGCGGAAAGCGCCGTCGCGTGGCCCAGAGCAGGCCCAGCACGACCACGACGGGCGCCACTTCCATGACCCAGGTGGCGAGGTCGTACGGCCGCCAGCCCGACAGCGCCAGCAGCCCGATCAGCGCGGCGCTGTAGAGGACCAGCGCAGCGGTCGAAAGCGGGGCGGGCGATGTCGGATTCGGCGGCACGCCGCCATCATCGCATTGCGTGCAGACGCAACAAAGCCGAGCCAGGAGGGCTCGGCTTCGATCTCAGATCACTGCAGGATCAGGGGCGAACAATGATGTCGTTGCGCACCGCGACGACACCCGAGGTCTCGCGCGCCAGGCGCTCGGCCGTCATCTTCTCGTCCGAGCTCTTGGCAAAGCCCGAGAGCTGCACGGTGCCCTTCAGCGTTTCGACGGCGATCGACATGGCGCTGACGGTGGTGTTCTCGGCGAACTTGGCCTTGACGCGGGTGGTCAGGGTGGCGTCGTCGACGTAGGAGCCGACCGACTGCTGGTCGCGCATTACGGCGCAACCGGTGGTGGTCAGGAGGGCGACCGCAGAAATGATGGCGGCAAGTGCATGGCGGGTTTGCATGGTGATTTCCTTCTTGGTTGATGCCGGGCTCACGAGCCGGCGACTATGGTGAGTTCGTTGTTGACGGCGGTGACACCGGTCACGGCCTGTGCCAATTGCGTTGCGCGGTCGCGTGCCGAAGCTGTCGGAGCGTTGCCTCGCAGGGCGACGCGACCTTCCGATGTGTCGACATCGATGCGCAGCGCGCTCAGGCTCGGGTCCTTGGCCAGCTTGGCCTTGATCTCGACACTGATCGCGGCATCGCGCACAGCATTCGAGGTCTTGGCCCCCGCATCCGCCATGGCGTCGGCCGCCTTCTCGGTGCCGGCTCGCACTTCGGCGCCAACCTCCTTGGCCTGCTTTTCAGCCTTGGAGACGGTTTGATCGACGACCTGGCCGGCGGTGCGCGGCTCTTCAGGGCGGTTGCAGGCCACCAGGGCGACGGTTGCGATCAGCGAAGCCAGCAGCGGTGTGAGCGTGAGTGAGGACTGTCGGGTCATGGAGCATCTCCTTTAAACGCCCGGTCGCTGGTGGCGAGTCGGGCCATGGAGAGACTCTAGGTCCGCGACGCGGGACCGGCCGATCAGCCGGCGGCGCATCGTTTTGTAGGAGAGCACCGCGCGCGGCGACAATCCAGGCCCCGTCAACCACCCCCGAGCCCCGCGATGACTCCCATCGGCACGCCCCTGTCGCCTTCCGCCACCCGCGTCATGCTGCTGGGCAGCGGCGAGCTCGGCAAGGAGGTGCTGATCGCGCTGCAGCGTCTGGGCGTCGAGACGATCGCCGTCGACCGCTACGACGACGCGCCCGGCCAGCAAGTGGCGCACCACGCGCGCACGATCACGATGAGCGACGCGAATGCACTGCGCGCGCTGATCCTGGCCGAGAAGCCCGACCTGGTGGTGCCCGAGATCGAGGCCATCGCGACGCCGGTACTCGAGGCGCTGGAAGCCGAAGGCGTCGTGCGCGTGATCCCGACGGCGCGCGCAGCGCGGCTGACGATGGATCGCGAGGGCATCCGTCGCCTCGCCGCCGAGACCTTGGCGCTGCCTACCAGCCCCTACAAATTCTGCAACTCGCTGGCCGAGTTGCAGGCCGCCATCGACGGTGGGATCGGCTACCCCTGCGTCGTCAAGCCGGTGATGAGCAGCAGCGGCAAGGGCCAGAGCAAGATCGACTCGGCCACAGACGTGAAGAAGGCCTGGGACTACGCAATGGCCGGCGGTCGCGTCGCGGGCGGGCGCGTGATCGTCGAGGGCTTCATCGATTTCGACTACGAAATCACGCTGCTCACGGTGCGTGCACGCGCGGCCGAGGGCGGCATCGAGACCCACTTCTGCGAGCCGATCGGCCACATCCAGGTCAGCGGCGACTATGTTGAAAGCTGGCAGCCGCACCGCATGTCGCCTGCTGCGCTGCAACGCGCGCGCGAAATCGCCAAGGCGGTCACCGACAACCTCGGCGGTCAGGGGCTGTTCGGCGTCGAGCTCTTCGTCCAGGGCGACGCGGTCTGGTTCAGTGAAGTCAGCCCGCGCCCGCACGACACCGGCATGGTCACGATGACGACGCAATGGCAGAACGAGTTCGAGCTGCATGCGCGCGCGATCCTCGGCCTGCCGGTTGACACGGCGCTGAAAAGCCCGGGGGCGAGTGCTGTGATCTACGGTGGCGTCGACGCGAAGGGCATCGTCTTCGAGGGCGTCGACGAGGCCTTGCGCGTGCCTGGCACCGAGATTCGCCTGTTCGGCAAGCCCGAGAGTTTCGTCAAGCGCCGCATGGGCGTCGCGCTGGCCCGTGATGCCGATGTCGAGGTCGCGCGCCGCAACGCCAAGTTGGCCGCATCGAAAGTCAAGCCCCATGCAGAGTGACATCGAGATCGCGCAGCGCGCGACGCTGCGCCCGATCGTCGAGCTGGCGCGCGACCGGCTCGGCATTCCCGAGGACCAGCTCGAACCCTATGGCCGCTTCAAGGCCAAGGTCTCGCTTGCCCACTTGGCCAGCCTAGCGGACAAGCCCGACGGCAAGCTGATCCTGATGAGCGGCATCAGCCCGACGCCGGCCGGGGAGGGCAAGACGACGACGACCGTCGGTCTGGTCGACGCCCTCAACCGCATCGGCAAGAACGCGATCGTCTGCCTGCGCGAGCCCTCGCTGGGGCCGGTGTTCGGCATGAAGGGCGGTGCCGCCGGTGGAGGCCACGCCCAGGTGGTGCCGATGGAAGACATCAACCTGCACTTCACCGGCGACTTCAACGCCATCGCGCTGGCGCACAACCTGCTGGCCGCGCTGATCGACAACCACATCCACCACGGCAACGAACTGCGCTTCGACCTGCGCCGCATCGGCTGGGGCCGGGTGATGGACATGAACGACCGCGCACTGCGCGACATCACGGTCGGCCTCGGCGGCCCGGCCAACGGCTTCCCGCGCCAGGACGGCTTCGACATCGTTGTCGCCTCCGAGGTGATGGCAATCCTGTGCCTGGCGCGCGACCTGCGCGACATGAAGGCGCGGCTGGGCCGCATCGTTGTCGGCCAGACCCGCGACCTGAAGAACATCACTGCCAGCGATCTGCAGGCCCATGGCGCGATGACCGCGCTGCTGCGCGACGCGATCAAGCCGAACCTGGTGCAGACGTTGGAGAACAACCCGGCCCTGATCCATGGCGGCCCTTTCGCCAACATCGCGCACGGTTGCAATTCGGTGATCGCCACCCGCGCGGCGCTGAAGCTGGCGGATGTGGTGGTCACCGAGGCCGGTTTCGGTGCTGATCTGGGAGCCGAGAAGTTCATCGACATCAAGTGCCGCCAGTCGGGCCTGCGCCCCGACGTTCTGGTCCTGGTGGCCACGGTGCGCGCGCTCAAGTTCCACGGCGGTGCTGACCTGAAGGACCTGAAGACCGAGGACCTGGTGCGACTGGAGGCCGGCATTGCCAATCTAGAGCGCCACATCAACAACGTACGCAACCACTACGGCCTACCCTGCGTGGTGGCGCTGAACCACTTCGTGCACGATACGCCGGCCGAGCTGGCGCTGCTGCAGCGCAAGCTCGCCCACCATGGCGTGCCCCTGGTCGAGTCGCGCCACTGGGCCGAGGGCGGGCGCGGCGCCGAAGCCCTGGCGCGCGAGGTCATGCGCGTGATCGAGACCACGCCGCCTGACATGCACTTCGTCTACGAGAGCACCGACACGCTGTGGCAGAAGGCCGAGGCGGTGGCGAAGAAGATCTACGGCGCCGCCGGCATCAGCGCCGACACCAAGGTGCGGGCGCAATTGCAGCGCCTGCAGGAACAGGGCTACGGCCGCTATCCCGTGTGTATCGCCAAGACCCAGTACTCGTTCTCGACCGATCCGCTGGTGCGCGGCGCCCCGACCGGGCACGTGCTGGACATCCGCGAGGTGCGCCTGGCGGCGGGGGCCGAGTTCGTCGTCCTGGTCTGCGGCGAGATCCTGACCATGCCGGGGCTGCCGGCGGTGCCGTCGTCGACGCGCATCGACGTCGACGACGAGGGACGGATCGTGGGCCTGTTCTGAGCGCGGCTCAAAGCCGCGCTTGCCCTCAGAGACCCGCGGCGGCGCGCAGCGCCTTGGCCTTGTCGGTCCGCTCCCACGTGAACTCGGGCTCCTCGCGCCCGAAGTGACCGTAGGCCGCGGTCTTCTCGTAGATCGGCCGCAGCAGGTCGAGCATCTGGATGATGCCCTTGGGGCGCAGGTCGAAGTGTTCAGCCACCAGGGCTGACAGCTTCTCGTCGCTGATCACGCCGGTGCCCTCGGTGTAGACCGTGATGTTCATCGGCCGTGCGACGCCGATGGCATACGCCACCTGGATCTGGCACTGCCGCGCCAGGCCGGCGGCGACGATGTTCTTGGCGACGTAGCGCGCCGCGTAGGCTGCCGAGCGGTCGACCTTGGACGGGTCCTTGCCCGAGAACGCGCCGCCGCCGTGCGGGCAGGCGCCGC
>JAZKIW010000133.1:0-11778 GCA_040384625.1 Pseudomonadota bacterium
GGCGCGCCAGCCGGGACTGGATGCGCCGCGGCGCGAGCGCTACCTGCGGCAGATCGACGACAGCGCGCAAGCCTTGTCCGGCGTCATCAGCGACATCCTCGACCTGTCGAAGATCGAAGCCGGCAAGCTGCGCCTGGAGGCCACCGACTTCGACCTGCACGCACTGCTCGAGTCGATCGAGCACGGGTACGCCACCCTGGCCGATGGGCGCGCACTGACGCTGGAGATGGTGGTGCGCCCGAATGTGCCGAGGCGGGTGCGCGGCGACCCGGCGCGGTTGCGCCAGGTGTTGTCCAACTTTCTCAGCAATGCGCTCAAGTTCACCGAGCGCGGCGGCGTGCGCATCGAGGTGCGGCCAATCGATGCGACCTTGCTGCGCTTCGAGGTCCAGGACACCGGCCCCGGCATCGAGCCCGAAGTCCAGGCACGCCTGTTCACGCCCTTCATGCAGGGCGACGAGTCGACGACGCGCCGCTTCGGCGGCACGGGCCTGGGTCTGTCGATCTGCCGTGAACTGGCCCAGTTGATGGGCGGCGTCGTCGGTGTGCACAGCCAGCCGGGTGAAGGCAGCCGTTTCTGGGCCGAGTTGCCGTTGCCGGCCAGCACCGAGGCGGCGCCTGTCTCGGCCTACGGTCTGTTGCCCGAGCCCTGCAGCCCCCTGACCGGGCTGCAGGTGCTGATCGCCGAGGACAACCCCGTCAACATGCTGATCGCGGTGGCCCTGCTCGAACAATGGGGCATCGTCGTGGCCCAGGCCAGCAATGGCCAACAGGCGATCGTTGCGGTGAACGCCCAAGCCGACGCCGGTGCGCCGTTCGACCTGGTGCTGATGGACGTGCAGATGCCGGTGCTGGGTGGCTACGCGGCCACGCGCGTGCTGCGCCAGCGCCATGCCGACCTGCCGATCATTGCCTTGACCGCGGCGGCACTGACATCCGAGCGCGACGAGGCCTTGGCCAGCGGCATGAACGATTTCCTCACCAAGCCGATCGATGCGCAGCGCCTGCACGACACCCTGCTGCAGTGGCAGCAGGCGCGACGCCCGCCGGCCTGATCAGGCAAGGCGTGGGGCGCCGGCAGCGCCGCCCTGGGCATGCCCGAATGGGGCAGCCAGCGAAGGGGAAGAAAATGCGCCGACCCGAGCCATCTACCGAGGAACCAGCGCATGAACGCCTTTCGTCAACTGCTGATGTCCGCGGGATCGCATGCGCCCGTCGGCACCTGGGTCGTGTCGGCCAGCCCGATCGTCGCCGAAGCCATCGGCAACGCCGGGTTCGAGTGGGGCGTGCTCGACATGGAGCACACGCCCGTCGATCTGATGGCTCTGGTGCACATGCTGCAGGCGGTTGGCAACACGAAGATGGTGCCGGTCGTGCGCCTGCCCTGGAACGACAGCGTGACGGTCAAGCGCGTGCTCGATGCCGGCGCCCATACCCTGCTGTTTCCGTTCGTGCAGAACGCCGACGAGGCGCGACGGGCCGTGGCCGCCACCCGCTATCCGCCCGAAGGCATGCGCGGCATGGCGGGAATGAGCCGCGCCTCGAAGTTCGGCACCGTGCCGGACTACTTCAGGGCGGCGAACAAGGGCGTCGGCGTGATCGTGCAGCTCGAAACGCCCGAGGCGGTGGCCAATCTAGAAGCCATCGCGGCCGTGCCTGGCGTCGATGCGGTCTTCCTCGGCCCGGCCGACCTGTCGGGCAGCATGGGCCATGTCGGCCAGCTGACCCACCCGGCAGTGATGTCCTTGATGGCCGATGCGGCGCAGCGCTGCAAGGTCCTCGGCATGCCGGTGGGCACCGTCGGCGGCACGCCGGAGTTGGTGGTGCAGTACCGGGCCGCGGGCTACACCTTCGTTGCCATCGCATCGGACCTCGGCCTGCTGATGCGGGGCGCCCAGACCGCTGTGAAGGCGCTCACCACGCCCGACGGGGAAACCCATGTGCACACCCTGGCCGGTGGCACGCAAACTCAGCGCGGCTGACATCGAACAAGTCGCTGCCCATCGGCGGGCGAGGCGGCGCAGCGCTTACGATGGGTGGGTGCCGCAGCTGCCGGCGCGCCACCCCAACGCCACGGAGCACCATGACCGCAGTCCCTCCTTCATTGGCCCTCGAACTTCGTGCCGGCGCGCTGCGCCTGGCGCTGCGCCCGGACCTGGGCGGGGCGATCGCCGGCTTGTGGCACGACACCACGCCCGTGCTGCGCAGCTGTGAGGCGGCGGAGTTGCAGGCGTCGCGGCCCTCGGCCTGCTTTCCGCTGGCGCCGTACTCCAACCGCATCGGCTACCGGCACTTCCGCTGGCTCGGTCGCGACTTCAGCACCGCGCCGAACTTCGAAGCCGGCAACCCGCACTCGCTGCACGGCACGGTGTGGCAGGAGCCCTGGCGTGTGACGGGGGCCAATGCCACCCAGGCCGAGCTGGCGGTCACGCACGTGTCCAACGAGCACTGGCCGTTCAACTTCGATGCGACGCAGAGTTTCGAGCTGTCCGACAACGCACTCACCCTGCGCATGACGCTGACCAATATCGATGCGCGCACGCAGCCGGCAGGTTTGGGCTGGCACCCCTACTTTCCCAAGCGCTCGCGCAGCCGCCTGCATGTCGAATGCAGCCAGCGCTGGGAGTCCGACCCAGGCACGCAACTGCCGACCCGGCGCGTGCAGCAGGGGGGCATCGACGGCGAAGTGCGCCATCTCGACTTCGACAATTGCTTCGAGGGCTGGCGCGGCGCGGCCAACCTGCGCGACGAGAAGCTGGCCTTGAAGCTCAGCTCGTCGCTGCCCTATCTGGTGGTGTTCACGCCGCCTGCGCGCGACTATTTCTGCGTCGAACCGGTGAGCCACGTCAGCAACGCCATCCAGATGGCCGATCCGGCGGCGCACGGCCTGGTTGCGCTGGCCGCCGGCGACACGCTCGAGGCCTGGATGACGATCGAGGTCGCCAGACTTTGACCGTGGGGTGTGGCCCACGCTGGAATCGTTGAGGTGATTGCGGCACTGCCCGGTGTGGCGCCCAGCCTGCTGGGCGAGTCGCCGTTTTGGCACCCCGGCGAGCAGGCGCTGTACTGGTGCGACATTCCGGGGCGCAAGCTCAACCGCTTCGACCCGCGGCGCGGCGCGCATCGCGACTGGACCTTCGATGCGGAGGTCGGCTGTTGCGCGCCGCTGCAGGATGGGAGCCTTCTGCTCGCGCTGCGCCACGCCATCGTGCGCTTCGACCCCGCGACGGGCCGGTCGAAGACCCTGGCCGAAGCGCCGTACGACCCCTTGCGCGAGCGCTTCAACGACGGCAAGGCCGATCCGAAGGGCCGACTCTGGGTCGGCACGATCTGCGAGCCACGCGACGCGGCCCGCGCCGCCCTGTACCGCTTCGGCGGTGGCCAGCTCGAGAAGATGGCCAGCGACGTCACGGTCAGCAATGGCCTGGCCTGGAGCCCTGACGCGCGCACCATGTACTGGGCCGACACCAAAGCCCACTGCGTCCAGGCACTGGACTTCGATGTCGGTGCCGGCAGCCTGTCGCGCCGCCGCGTGTTCGCCCAGTTCCCCCTCAAGACGCCGCAGCAGGAGCTCGCCAGTTACGGCGGTCGCCCGGACGGCGCCGCCGTCGACGCCGAGGGCGGGTACTGGGTGGCGATGTTCGAGGGCGCACGCCTGCTGCGCCTGGCCCCCGACGGCTCGGTGACCCGCGAAGTGAGGCTGCCGGTGCGTTGCCCCACGATGCCCTGCTTCGGCGGCCCCGACCTGAAGACGCTCTACATCACGACCGGGCGCGAGAAGCGCCCGGCCGAGGAACTGGCGCGCGAGCCGCTCGCTGGCTGCGTGCTGCAGCTGCGCGTCGATGTGCCGGGGCTGCCGGTCCATTTCGCCCAATCATGACCAGGAGCGCTGCACCGGCGGGCCAAGGGGCCCAGGCGTGACGGCCGCCTCGACGGCACGGGCACAGGCCCTCGCCGCGGCGCAGGGCGCACGCGAATTCGACGTGGCCGTCATCGGAGGCGGTGCGACGGGCTGCGGCGTGGCCCTCGACGCGGCGGCGCGCGGTTTCTCGGTGATCCTGCTCGAAGCCGAGGACTTCGCCAAGGGCACCAGTTCGCGCGCCACCAAGCTCGTGCACGGCGGCGTGCGCTACCTCGCCCAGGGCAATGTGTCCCTGGTGCGCGAGGCGCTGCACGAGCGCTCGACCTTGCTGGCCAATGCGCCGCACCTGGCGCAACCGCTGGCCTTCGTGATGCCCGCCTATCGCATCTGGGAGGCGCCGTTCTATGGCGTGGGCCTGAAGATGTATGACGCACTGGCCGGTTCGCGCGGCCTGGGCGCCACCGAGTTCCTGTCGGTCGGCCGTACGCGCGAGTTGCTGCCCACCGTGCAGCCGCGCGGCTTGTCGGGCGGCGTCAAGTACTGGGATGGCCAGTTCGACGACGCGCGTCTGGCGCTGGCCCTGGCACGCACCGCGGCCGCGCGCGGTGCCATCGTGCTCAACCACTGTCCGGTCACGGCGCTGTTGCGCGACGGCGGCAAGGTCGTCGGCGTCGTCGCGCGCGACGCGATCAGTGATGTCGAACTGCGTGTCGCCGCCAAGTGCATCGTCAATGCCACGGGGGTCTGGGTCGACGACCTGCGCAACATGGACCGCGATGCGGGCACACCCGAGAAGCCGGGCATCGTCGCCCCCAGCCAGGGCGTGCACCTGGTGGTGGACCGCAGCTTCCTGCCCGGCACGCACGCCCTGCTGGTGCCCAAGACCGAAGACGGCCGCGTGCTGTTCGCGGTGCCCTGGCTCGGCAAGACGATCCTGGGCACCACCGACACGCCGCGCGACGACGTGGTGCGCGAACCGACGCCGTTTGCCGCGGAGGTGGGTTTCATCCTGCGCGAGTCGGCGCGCTACCTGTCAAAGGCGCCGGGGCGCACCGACGTGCGCTCGGTCTGGGTCGGTCTGCGCCCCCTGGTCAAGCCTGGCGACGAGGACACCGACAACACCAAGTCGATTTCGCGCGAGCACACCGTGCTGGTCGGGCGTTCGGGCCTGGTCACCGTCACCGGCGGCAAGTGGACAACCTACCGCGCGATGGCCGAAGACGTGCTCGACCACTGCTTCGATCGCCGCCTGCTGCCGCGTCGCGCTGCTGGCGTGACGGTGAAGCTGCCCCTCGTCGGCGCTCCGGCGCGTGCGACCACGCCGATCACGGCGGCGCCTGGCGAACACCTTTACGGCGACGAGGCCGCCACCTTGCGCAGCCTGCCCGGTGGCGAGCGTTGGCTGTGGCGCGATGCCGAATCGGGCCAGGGTGGCCTGAGCGAAGCGATGGTGCGCTTCGCCGCGCGCCACGAAATGGCGCAGAGCGTGGAGGACGTGCTGGCGCGCCGCTGCCGCCTGCTCTTCCTCGATGCCGCCGAAGCCCAGCGCCAGGCCGGCGCGGTGGCGGCGATCTTGGCTGAGGAACTCGGGCCGGCCTTCGACGCCGAGGCCTCGCAACGCAGCTTCGAGGCCCTGGCGGGGCAGTACCAGCGCCTGCCGTAGAGCGCAGCCGCTCCGGGGTGGTCAGCTATCCGCGTATTTGACCGAGCAGCCGTAAGGCCGCGTCACCGCTTGTGCGACGGCCCGGCCGGCCAGCACATCGGCCAGCGCGGCGTTGACAAGGTTCTTCGCCGTCTTCACGTCGGCCGGGTTGGCGCTCGGCTTGTCGTCGATGCCCCCGGCATAGACCAGGGTGCCCTTGGCATCCACCACGTACATGTGCGGCGTGGTGCGGGCACCGTAGGCGCGGCCGATCCGGCCTTCGCTGTCCATCAGCGTGGCGCTCGGCGCGGCGCCTTGCTTCTGTGTCCAGGCAGCCATCTCGGCCGCCGGCTTGTAGTCGTAATGGCTGGGGTGGGTGGAGTTCACCGACAACCAGACCACCCCCTGGGCCGAGGCCGACTTCTGCGTGCCTTGCATGTTGGCGCTGTCGTAGTGCTTGCGCACATACGGGCACTGCGGGTTGACCCATTCGAGCACCACGGTCTTGCCCTTGAAGTCGGCCAGCGACACGGTCTTGCCGCTGGCGTCGACGGCGCTGAAGGCCGGCGCCGCCTGGCCCACCGTTGCGCTGGCGGCCCAGGCCGCATTGCAGGCCAGGGCCAGGCCGAACAACAGGGGCGTGACAGTCTTCAAGTTCATGATGTTTGCTCCAAGGATGCGCGATGGACCAGATCAAGGAGCCGCCAGCGCATCGCGCAGCGCTTGCGGGCTCAGCAGTTCGGGCAACAGTGTCGGCAGCGACTGGCCGGGCCGGTAGAGCGCGTACACCGGCACGCCGCTTCGGCCCAGGCGCGCCAGTTCGGTACTGATCACGGCATCGCGGCGTGTCCAGTCGGCTCGCAGCAGGGCGATGCGCCCGGCGTCGAAGTCGGCCAGCACGGCGGCGTTGCCCAGGGTCGTGCGCTTGTTGACCTGGCAGGTCACGCACCAGGCCGCCGTGAAGTCGACGAACACCGTGCGCCCTTCGCCATGGAGCGCGGCCACGCGCGCGGGGCTCCAGGCCTGCCAGCGTGCATCGGCCGCCTGGGCCGGCGCCGCGGCATTGGCTTCACGCCAGCTTGGCAGGGCCCAGGCGAGCACCGCAGCCAGCAGGACGATGCCGGTCGTGCTCCAGGCAGCGCGCGCGAAGCTGCCGCCGTCGACGCGGCTCCAGGCCCACAGGGCAAACGCCAGCGCGACCAGCAGCGCGAGCAGGGCAGCGGCGCCGTCGATGCCGGTCTGCTGCCCGAGCACCCAGGTCAGCCAGACGACCGTGGCCAGCATCGGGAAAGCCATCGCGGTCTTGAAGGTCGCCATCCAGGCACCGGGGCGTGGCATCGCGCGGGCCAGCGCGGGCCAGGCGCTCGCAACCATGAAGGGTGAAGCCATGCCGACGCCGAGCGCGGCAAACACGCTCAAGGCCTGGGCGGCCGGCAGCGTGAACGCCAGGCCAAGCGCTGCGCCCATGAAGGGCGCGGTGCAGGGCGAAGCCACAGCCACTGCGAGCACACCGGTGAGTGCCGAGTCGGCCAGCGGGTGGCGCAGGCGCATCGACGCCAAACCGCTCGGCAGCAAGGTGCCGAACTCGAACAGCCCGGCAAGGTTCAAAGCGATCAGGGTGAACAGCACCGCCAGCGCAGCGATGAACAGCGGCGACTGCAACTGGAAGCCCCAGCCGAGCTGCTCGCCTCCTGCGCGCAGCAACAGGAGCAGGGCGGCCAGGGCGACGAAGGAGAGCACGACGCCAGCGCTGTAGGCAAGGCCGCCGGCCACCAAGGCGCGCCGGCTGTGGGCGTGGCCCGCGAAGCCCAGCAGCTTGAGCGACAGGATCGGGAACACGCAGGGCATCAGGTTCAGTAACGCGCCACCGACGACGGCGAACAACAGGGCGAGGCCGAAGCTCAGCGCAGGCGCCGCGGGCGCAGCTGGGGCGGCCGGCGGCGGTGTCTCTCCTTGAACGGTCGGCGACGCCGGCGCGGCCAGGGCGGGCCAGGCGCCAGTGATCGCCAGGTTCACCTGGACTCCCGCGGTGGCGCCCGGAGCCACCAGCACGGCCTGCATCTGCGCCGGGCTCTCGAAGCGCTGCGACGAGATCGGCACCTGGGCGTGCCAACTGGCGCCATCCCAGCGTGCCTCGACGCGCGCCGCGTGTTCGATCACGCCGGCGGTTTCGGCGAAGAACGCCAGCTCGCGGCCGTGCAGTGCCGCCGGCAGGCCAGTCAGCTTCACGCGCAGGGTCTTTGCGTCATCGACGAGTTCGGCGTGCGCCTGGGCACCGGGGGCAGGCAAGGGCATCGCTGCCCGGGCGGTGGCGAAGGCGGCGGCGTGGAGGGCGGTGCTGGCCCGGGCCGGAATCGTCAGCGCGAACTCGCCCTGTTGCGGGATGCACACGTCCTTGCACACCAGCCACTGAGCACTGAGCTTGACGTCTAGAGCATCACCGTTGAAGGACGGACCGACGTCGAGCGGCACCGGCAGCAAGAGTCGGCCCTCGAAACCGTAGTTGACGAGCGGCCCGACCGGCAGTTTCTTCGGCGTCGGCCAGGCGATGTCGCCGGCAGTGACGCCGCTGGGCAGGCGCCAGTCCAGCGTCGTGGGCAGACCCGAGTCGCCGGGGTTTTTCCAGTAGGTGTGCCAGTGCGGCTGGTGGTCGATTTGCAGGCCGAGCCACACCGGCTTGCCCGGTCCGATGCCGTCGGGCGCGTGGGCCACGAGCTCGGCGCGCACCTGCTCGGTCGTCACGACCGTCCCCGCTGCCAGCACCGGCAGCGCCAGCGCGGCAACGGCAGTCAGGAGCAGGCGGTGCAGAAGCGGCATGGCAGCTTGGTGTCGCTGGAGACGAGGAGGTTCACGACGGGTGAGGCGCGACGATTGTCATTCGAACCACAGCCTGACTCGGAAAGGCGCGGGTATGCCCGTATAATCCCGCGGCTTTGCTGGACGAATCTGTGACTTCAACCACGTCAGACCGGAACCTCCGCTCCGACCCGTGGGCCGATGCAGACGAGACCCGTGAAGCGGCCCACAAGCCCCTGACGCGTGAGCAAGCGCAGGCCCTGTTGGCCAACAGTCCGCACTCGGTTTCACCGTGGCGGGTGATTGCGGTGCAAGCCGCAATCGGCGTGCTGGCAGCCGCTGTCGCGGGGCTGCTGGACACGGCGGGAGGATGGTTTTGGTCGGCGCTGTATGGCGCCGCGGTGGTGGTGGTGCCGGGCGCCTTGATGGCGCGCGGCATGACCAGCAGGCTCAGCAGCGTGTCGCCCGGCGCCAGCGCCTTCAGCGTCATGTTGTGGAGTACGGTGAAGATGGGGGTTTCGATCGTCATGCTGTTGCTGGCGGCGAAACTGGTGCAGCCCCTGAGTTGGCCGGCGTTGCTGGCGACGATGGTGCTGTGCATGCTGGTGTACTGGTTTGCGCTTCTGCTGAAGCGCAAGCATCGAGAAATTCGCTGAGAAAAAGACCGGACGGGACTGAAAATTCATGGCAGCCGAAGCTCACGCGCCCACCGCCGGTGAATACATCATTCACCACCTGACCCACCTGGGCACCGGCAAGCCCAAGGGTCTGGTCGATTTTTCAGTCGTCAATTACGACTCTGTCTTCTTTACCATCGCGCTTGGCGTGATCGGCTGCTTCCTGCTCTGGAAGGCGGCGCGCAGAGCCACCTCGGGCGTGCCGGGCCGCTTCCAGGCAGCGGTGGAGATCCTGGTCGAGATGGTCGAGAGCCAGGCCAAGGGCATCGTGCACAACGCCCACAGCCGCAAGCTCGTGGCGCCGCTGGCCCTCACGGTGTTCGTGTGGATCTTCCTGCTCAATGCAATGGACCTGCTGCCGGTCGATCTGCTGCCGATGATCTGGACCTGGATCTACGGCGCCGCCGGCCACGACCCCTCTCACGCATATCTGCGCGTGGTGCCGACGGCCGACCTGTCGATCACGATGGGCCTGTCTGTCGGGGTGCTGATCACCTGCCTGGTCTACAACGTCAAGATCAAGGGCCTGGGCGGCTGGATCCACGAGTTGTTCGCCGCACCCTTCGGCAACCACTGGGCGCTTTACCCGTTCAACTTCGCGATGCAGATCGTCGAGTTCGTCGCCAAGACGGTTTCGCACGGCATGCGGCTGTTCGGCAACATGTACGCCGGCGAGTTGATCTTCCTGCTGATTGCGCTGCTCGGCGGTGCTTTCACGCTCTCCCTCGGCGGCTTCCTGCTTGCCGGCCTGCACATCGTTGCCGGTACCGTGTGGGCCATCTTCCACATCCTGATCATCACGCTGCAAGCGTTCGTGTTCATGATGCTGACGCTGGTCTACGTCGGGCAGGCCCACGACTCGCACTGATCGCCCTTTCCTTTTTCCTTTTCAACCTCACATTTCCAACAGGAGTCATCATGGAACTCATCGGTCTCGTCGCGCTTGCCGCTGGTCTCATCATCGGTCTGGGTGCCATGGGTGCCTGTATCGGCATCGGCGTCATGGGCAGCAAATACCTCGAATCGGCCGCGCGCCAGCCTGAACTGATGGGCGAGCTGCAGACCAAGATGTTCCTGCTCGTCGGCCTGATCGACGCTTCGTTCATCATCGGCACCGGCATCGCGCTGTGGTTCACGACGGCCAACCCGTTCCTGGCCCAGCTGGCCAACCTGCCGAAGTAAATCAGCCGCCTTGGCCGCCGCTTCGCGGCGGCTTTCGTCTTTCGCCGAAGGCAATATGAGCATCACCGCCACATTCATCATTCAGATGATCGTGTTCCTGATCCTGGTCGGGTTCACGATGAAGTACATCTGGCCGCCGATCACGGCCGCGCTCGACGCGCGGGCGAAGAAGATCGCCGACGGCCTGTCGGCCGCTGACAGGGCCAAGGCCGAGCTGGCGCAAGCCAACCAGCGTGTCGAGCAGCAGTTGTCCGCTGCGCGCGACGATGCCGCCAAGCGCTTGGCCGACGCCGAGCGCCTGGCGCAGTCGATGATCGAGGAAGCCAAGGGCCGCGCCAGCGCCGAAGGCGCCAAGATCGTCGCCGCCGCCAAGGCCGAGGCCGAGCAAGAGGCCAGCAAGGCGCGCGAGGTCCTGCGCGACCAGGTCGCCGCACTGGCCGTCAAGGGCGCCGAGCAGATCCTGCGCAAGGAAGTGAACCCCGCGGTCCATTCCGACCTGCTGGGCCGCTTGAAAGCCGAGCTGTAAGCCATGGCCGAACTCGCCACGATCGCCCGGCCCTACGCCGAAGCGCTGTTCAAGGCCGGGGGCAATGCCGCCGCGGCGGAGCAGGTGAGCGCGCTGGCCGCCGTGGCCGGTGATGCGCAACTGCGGCAGTACGCCGGCAACCCGAAGATCGAGTCGGCCCAGGTCTATGACCTGATCATTTCCGTGCTGAAGGCGCCACTGTCGTCGCAGGTGAGCAACTTTCTGCGCGCGGTGCTCGACAACGGCCGCCTGGATGCGCTGCCGGAGATCGCCGCGCAGTTCCATGCGCTCGTGAACGCCCAGTCGGGCGTTTCCGATGCGACGGTCTACAGCGCCTTCCCGATCGATGCCGCGCAACTGGCCGACGTGGTGGCGACGCTCGAAAAGCGCTTCGCTCGAAAGCTCAATGCCAGCGTGGTCGTGCAGCCCGAGCTGATCGGCGGCATCCGTGTGGTGGTCGGCGACGAGGTGCTCGACACCTCGGTCAAGGCCCGCCTCGAACAAATGAAGGTCGCGCTCGCCGCTTGAGCGAGGGCCACCACAGGAGAAAACGATGCAACTCAATCCCGCTGAAATTTCCGAACTGATCAAGAGCCGTATCGAGGGCCTCGCGGCCTCGGCGGACATCAAGAACCAGGGCACGGTGGTGTCGGTCACCGACGGCATCTGCCGCGTGCACGGCCTGTCGGACGTGATGGCCGGCGAAATGCTGGAGTTCCCGCCGACCCCGGACGGCCAGCCGACCTACGGTCTGGCGCTGAACCTCGAGCGCGACTCGGTCGGCTCGGTGATCCTGGGCGAGTACGAGCACATCTCCGAAGGCGACACGGTCAAGTGCACCGGCCGCATCCTGGAAGTGCCGGTGGGCCCCGAGCTGATCGGTCGCGTGGTCAACGCGCTGGGCCAGCCGATCGACGGCAAGGGCCCGATCAACGCCAAGATGACCGACGTGATCGAGAAGGTCGCGCCGGGCGTGATCGCGCGCAAGAGCGTCGACCAGCCGGTGCAGACCGGCCTGAAGTCGATCGACTCGATGGTGCCGATCGGCCGCGGCCAGCGCGAACTGATCATCGGCGACCGCCAGACCGGCAAGA
>JAZKIW010000134.1:0-35633 GCA_040384625.1 Pseudomonadota bacterium
CCGCGGGCGAGCTGCAGGTCTTCGTCGACGGCGCCCCACTCGTGTCGCACTGACGACCACCGAGACCTTCGTCACCGCCTATGGCGACCACGCGCTGGCGGTCTTCGACGCCGGCGCCGTGGACTACGTGATGAAGCCAGTCGACGACCAGCGCCTGGCACAGGCCGTGGCGCGAGTTCGCCAGCGCATCGCTCGGTCATCGTCAACCAGCGCCACATCGTCAGCGCGGTGCGGGTCGACGAGGGCAGCATGCACCTGACCCTGCGCGGGCGCAGCGAACGCCTGCCCGCGTCGCTGCATTTCAAGGGCCTGTTCAAGGGCCAGTGAGCCCACCCACGCAAGCCCGGATGGTCCAGGCAGGGCGCCTAGGCACAATGCCCAGCTTCCCTGCTCGACCGTCTGGCCCATGCGCGACCTGCCCGTCCCACGCTTTGACACCTTCTATCGCTACAGCGAGCTGACGCGCCTGCTGTTCGACTACGCCGACGCCCTGCCGCAACTGATCAGTGTGCGCTCGCTCGGCAAGAGCCACGAAGGGCGCGACATCTGGGTGGTCGCGATCACCAACAGCGCGACTGGCGTCGACACCGACAAGCCGGCGTTCTGGGTCGACGGCAACATCCACGCCGCCGAGCTGACGGCCAGCACCGCCTGCCTGTACTACCTGCACCAACTGGCCAGCGGCCACGGCATCGACCTCGACATCACCCAGCTGCTCGACACGCGCTGCGTCTACCTGTGTCCGCGCCTGAACCCCGACGGGGCCGAGCTGGCGCTGGCCGACCGGCCGCGCCACATCCGCTCGTCGACGCGACGCTATCCATTCGACGAAGAACCGGTCGAGGGCCTGACGGTGGAAGACGTCGATGGCGACGGCCGCATGCTGACGATGCGCTTCCGCGACCCGCACGGCGCCTACAAGAAGCACCCGACGGAGCCGCGCCTGATGGTGGCGCGCCAGCCCGGCGAGTTCGCCGGCGAGTACTACCGGCTGATGCCCGAGGGCACCCTCTCGCACTGGGACGGCCTCACCGTCAAGGTCAACAAGGACCGCGAGGGCCTGGACCTGAACCGCAACTTCCCGACCCATTGGCGCCAGGAGTTCGAGCAGGTCGGGGCCGGTCCCTTCCCGACCAGCGAGCCCGAGGTGCGGGCGATGGTGGCTTTCGTCACGGCGCACCGCAACATCGGCGCCGCGGTCAGCTTCCACACCCACAGCGGCGTGATCCTGCGCCCGATGGGCACGCAGAGCGACGAGGACATGGTCCCGGAAGACCTGTGGACCTACAAGCGCTTCTCGGAGATCGGCGAGAAGCTGACCGGCTACCCGGCCATCAGCATCTTCCACGACTTCAAGTACCACCCGAAGGAGATCATCACCGGCACACAGGACTGGGTCTACGAACACCTCGGCGCGCTGTTCTGGACCGTCGAGCTGTGGGCGCCGAACAAGGAAGCCGGCATCACCGACTACGACTGGATCCACTGGTACCGCGACCACCCGGTCGAGGACGACCTGAAGCTGCTGAAGTGGAGCGACGAGCAGTGCGGCGGCCTGGCCTATGTCGACTGGCAGCCCTTTATGCATCCGCAGCTCGGCGCGGTCGAGATCGGCGGCTGGGACAAGATGAACTTCTGGCGCAACCCGCCGCCGGCGCTGCGCGAACGCGAGGCCGCGCGCTTCCCGGCCTGGCTGACGCAGATCGCGCTGTCGCTGCCCAAGCTCGAAATGCTGCGCACCGAAGTGCGCGCGCTCGGCCCCGACACCTGGCGCATCCGCTTTGCCGTCGCCAACAGCGGCTGGCTGCCGGCCTACGTGACCCAGCGCGCGCTGGACCGCAAGACCGTGCGCGGGGTGATGTTCGAGATCCACCTGCCCGAGAGTCCCGAGGTCTCGCTGGTCAACGGCAAGCATCGCCACGAGGGCCCGCAACTCGAAGGCCATGCGCCCAAGAGCAGCCAGCTCGCCTTCCTGCCCAGCCGCGACGTCACTGCCGACCGCGCCGTGGCCGAATGGGTCGTGCGCGCGCCGAAGGGCACACGCGTCGGCCTCAGCGCGCGCGCCGACCGCGCCGGCGCGGTGCACGGCGAAGTCACGCTCGACTGAAGCGATGACGCGCCCGCTGCGCCGGCGCAGCGTCTTGGTCACCGGTCTGGCGGGCCTGGCCGGCGCTGCGCCCTGGCTCGCCGGCTGTGCCGCGGCGACGCCCAACGCGACGGCGATGGCCCTTCAGGCGGTTGCGCCCGGGGTCTGGTATGCCCAGGGCGAGGCGGCGCTCGGCGACCGCGCCAATCGCAACTTCATCTCCAACGCCGGCGTGATCAGCACACCTGGTGGCGTGGTGCTCGTCGATGCGCTGGGTTCCCCGGCCCTGGCGCGCGCGCTGCTGGCGGCGATCGCCGAACACACGCCGCAACGCGTGACGCACGTGGTGGTCACGCACTACCACGCCGACCATATCTACGGTTTGCAGGTCTTCGCCGAGGCCGGCGCGCGCATCGTCGCGCACCGCGCTGCGCGCGAGTACCTGCAAAGCGATTTGGCCCGCCTGCGCCTGGCCAACAGCATCGCCCAGGGGCTGACGGAGCCGGGCACCCGCTTGGTCGAGGCCACGCACTGGATCGATGCCGACGGCGTGCTCGAAGTGGGTGGTGAGCGTGTCGAGCTGCGCGTCGTCGGCCCGGCGCACACGCCGGAAGATCTGGCGCTGTGGCTGCCGCAACGCGGCGTGTTGTTCGCAGGCGACCTGGTCTTTCGCGGCCGGGTCCCGTTTGTCGGGCAGGCCGACAGTCGGCAATGGATCGCCTCGCTCGACGCGCTGCTGGGCTTGCCGGCGCGAGTCGTCGTGCCCGGGCACGGTCCGCTCTCGACCACCGCGCGCGAAGACCTGCAGCTGACGCGCGACTACCTCGCCTTCCTGCGCGAGCACATGGGCCGCGCGGTCGGCGAGTTCACGCCCTTCGAGGACGCCTATGCCGCCACCGACTGGCGCCGCTTCGGGGCCCTGCCGCTGTTTCGCGCGGCCAACCGCATCAACGCCTACAACACCTACCTGCTGATGGAGCAGGAAGCCCTGCGCCGACGCTGAACGGGCCCGGCCTCAGGCCGTTTCCCAGAGGATCTTCTTGCGCGCGCCGACCCACTTCTCGTATTTCGCCGCGTAGACCTCCTCGACGCGGTTGCGCTTGATCTTGAAGGTCGGCGTGATGAAGCCGTTCTCGACCGTCCACGGGGTCGTCACCAGGACCAGGCAGTCGAGCTGCTCGTGCGGATCGAGCTTGTCGTTGATGGCCTTCAGGTGCTCGGTCATCGAGGCCTCGAGTTCCTTGCGGCCCTCGGGCTGGGCCGCCTGTTCGATGCCGTCGACGTTGAGCATCACGATGCCCAGGGGCTGGCCGAGATTGGCGCCGGTCACGGCGCAGGCTTCGACCGCGTCGTGCATGACCAGGCGGTCTTCGATCGGCGCCGGCGCCACGTACTTGCCCTTGCTGGTCTTGAACAGGTCCTTCACGCGGCCGGTGATCTTCAGATTGCCCTCGGCATCGAGCGCACCCTTGTCGCCGGTCTTGAGCCAGCCGTCCTCGGTGTGGGCGTCCTTGGTCAGGCCCGGCTCCTTGTAGTAGCCGAGCATCACGCCGCCGCTCTTCATCTGGATCTCGCCATTGGCCGGGTCGATGCGGCTTTGCACGCCGTCGTACGGCAGGCCGACGGTGCCCGGGCGCTGCTTGCCGGGCAGGGTGCCGTGCGAGATGGCGCCGTTCTCGGTCATGCCATAGCCCTCGATCAGGTCCAGGCCCAGCTTGTTGTACCAGCGCATCAGGTCGGGCGGCATCGGCGCCGCGCCACCGGCCGCGAAGGTGCATTCGTCCAGGCCCAGCGCCTTGAGGATTTTCCGGCGCACCAGGCCGCCGATGATCGGCAGCCGCAGCAGCTTGTCGAGCTTGGCCGGCGGCATCTTGTGGTTGATGCCATGCTGGAACTTCACCCACAGGCGCGGCACCGAGAAGAACACCGTCGGCTTGGCGCGTTGCAGGTCGAGCGTGAAGGTGTCGAGCGATTCGGCGAACCAGACCTGCATGCCGGTGGCCATCAGGCCATGTTCGACCAGGATGCGCTCGGCGATGTGCGACAGCGGCAGGTAGCTCATCATGCGCGCGGTGTGGTCCAGCGGCACGCGCTTCAGGCCGGCGACGATGTTCCAGGCCAGGGTGCCGAAGCTGTGCATCACGCCCTTGGGCATGCCGGTGGTGCCCGAGGTGTACATGATCGTGCACAGCTCGTCGGCGCCGCGCACCGGGTTGCCGGCCAGCGGCGCCGTCTTGGCGACGATGTCTTCCCACTTGGGAAAGCGCTGCTGCGCGTCCTGCGGCGACAGCGAGGTGCTGATGCAAGCCATGCCGGCGGGCACACCGGCCTTCATGCCATCCCAGCCGTCGAGCTTGCCGACGAAGAGCAGCTTGGCGTCGCTGTGTTCGAGGATCTGGCGGATCGTGTCGGCAGCGAGCGTCGGGTACAGCGGCACCGAGACATAGCCGGCCATCCAGATCGCCCAGTCGATCATCAGCCAGTGGGCGCAGTTCTTCGAGATCAGCGCCACCTTGGCGCCCGGCGGCAGGCCCAGGCTCTGCAGGTGCGTGGCCATGCGGCGGGTCTCGTCCATGGCCTGCTTCCAGGTCCAGGTGCGCACCTGGCCAGCGCCCTTGGCCGCGCCGTCGTAGGGCTGGGTGAAGACGACGCGATCGGGCGTGGTCCTTTCCCAGTGGTACAGGCGCTGCAGGGCGAGGGAGTCGAGGGCGACTTGGACCATGGGCTGTCTCCGTTCGGTACGTGTTCGATGACAGCGCAGCCTAGCCGCGCCCGGGCCTGCGGGCCAGCGGGCTTTCCCAGACCGGAATTGGAGGGCGGCCTCTAGCCGCCGCGCCCGATCAGGGCTTGATGTAGGCCCAGCCCTGGGTCTGAAGCTTTGCCAGGCGCACCACCCCGGACGGCGTGAACTTGGCCTCGGGGATGAACTGCTCGCGCTTCAGGTTGCGGTTGGCCAGCGTGATCTCGCAGACCTCGAACACGACGCCGCGGCGCACCAGGTCCTGGATCGCGATCTCGTAGGGGTTGCCGTTGCGGTCCTTGGCGTCCTGCATCATGAAGTCGACGCCGGTGGCGTGCGACACCACGGTGATCTTGGCGCCAGGGTCGGTGTCGAGATGGTTCTTCACGTTGCGCAGGCCCCCCAGCGCCTGGCTGGCCGCATCGCTGATGTGATAGACCACCTTGTCCTGCGCTGCAGCGGGCAACGCCGCGGTGACGGCCAGGGCGGCGGCCAGCAGGACTTGCGCCAATCGTTTCAACATCGTTCTTGCTCCTTGAGTTCGTCTTGCCGGCGCAGACTGCGTCAGGCCCGGCCCGGATTGTCTTGCACGCCGATCAGGCGCGGCACGTTCGGCCGCCGCGCTGCGATCCGCGCTTGGCTCTTCAGCCAGGCCTCGAGCGGCTCCCACACCGGCTTGTTGCCCGCTGTGCGCGCGGCTTCGGCCACCGGCGCCCAACCTGCGACCTTGTAGGCCTTGTCGGCCTCGATCGGCCTGCCACCCAGACGCATGTCCTGGATGCGCGAGCCCATCGCCGCTGTCGGCTCGATGGCATAGGCCAGGCCGCCGACGCGCACCATGTCGCCGCCCTGCTGGTAGTAGGGATCCGGGTTGAACAGGTTGTCGGCCACGTCTTCGAGTACGGTCTTGATCTGCTCGCCGCTCATCTCGGTGACCGTGGCGTAGGAATAGGTGGTCGCGGTCTGGTCCATCAGCCACTCGCGCGTGATGGCCTGGCCCGGTAGCAACGTGGTGCCCCAGCGAAAGCCGGGGCTGAAGGCGATCGGCGCGTCCTGCACCTGCATCAGCCCGTCGAGCAGCAACTGGTCGCCGCTGCCGTTGAAGTTGCCGCGCCGGTACAGCAGGCCGTCGGTGCGCGCCAGCACCTCGCCGAGTTGGGCCTCGTAGGGTGCGCGCACGCGGGCGATCAGCGCGGCCATCTCGCGGTCGGCCGGCAGCAGATTCGCGAAAACCGGCAGCAAGGTGTAGCGGAAGTCGGCCACCTTGCCGTCCTTGACCGCGAGGTCGAGCACGCCGAGGAACTTGCCGTTGCAGCCGGCGTTGGTGACGATCGTCTGCCCGCCCCGGTTCTTCACGATCACCGGCACCGGCACGCCGTCGTGTGTGTGGCCGCCGAGGATGGCGTCGATGCCGGTCACGCGCGAGGCCAGCTTCAGATCGACGTCCATGCCGTTGTGGCTCAGCAGCACGACTGCCCCGGCGCCCCTGGCGCGCGCCTCGTCGACGGTCTTCTGCATCTCATCTTCGCGGATGCCGAAGCTCCAGTCGGGCACGAAGTAGCGCGGGTTCGCGATCGGCGTGTAGGGGAAGGCCTGGCCGATGATCGCCACCGGCACGCCATTGATCTCCCTCATCAACCAGGGTTCGAAGACCTCGTCGCCAAAGTCGGTGGTGCGGATGTTCTGGGCCAGGAACTCGATCCCGGCGGCCTTGAAGTCACCATCGACGATCTGCTTGACGCGCTCAGCGCCGAGCGTGAACTCCCAGTGCCCCGTCATCAGGTTCACGCCGAGCAGGCTCGCCGCGTCGACCATGTCCTGGCCGCGCGTCCACAGTGCCGTGGCCGAGCCTTGCCAGGTGTCGCCGCCGTCGAGCAGCAACGCCCCCGGCCGCCCGGCCTTCAGGCGCTTGACCAGGGTGGCGAGGTGCGCAAAGCCGCCGACCTTGCCGTAGCGCCGCGCCGCGTGTTCGAAGTCGAGGTAGGTGAAGGCATGCGCCTCGAGCGTCCCGGGCTTGATGCCGGCACTGCGCAACAGGTGCTCGCCCACGCGGTGCGGCAGCTTGCCGTACTGATCGCCAAAGCCGAGGTTGACGCTCGGCTCGCGAAAGTAGCTTGGCAGCAACTGGGCGTGGCAGTCGGTCAGGTGCAGCAGCGAGACGCTGCCCGGGCCCTTCAGGCGCAGTGGCAGGTCGTAGCTCGATGCCGCCTGCGACTCGCCGCTTCGACCCAGGCCGAAGCCAGCCACCGCGGCAGCACCGAGAACCTGGAGGAACTCGCGCCGTTCCAGTGCGCTCACCAGTAGGCCTACTGGTTGACCGGGCTCTGCGGATCGAGCAAGAGCGCCATCACGTCGCGCATCTGGGCTTCTGTCAATACGCCGGCGTGGCCGAAGCGCGGCATGCCGGAACAGGCGTTGTAAGCCTTGCTGTTGTAGATCTTGGCCCAGGTGTACTGCACGATCGCCGCCGACTCGGGTGCGGCGACGCTCTTCACGCCGCGCAGCTTGCCGTAGTTGTACAGGCTCGGGCCGATCGTGCCGTAGGAGATTTCAGCCTTGCTGATCTGGTGGCAGTTGTAGCAATTGCCGCCGCTGGGCGCACCGGCCGCGTCGGTCCAGGTCAGGCCGCGGCCGTTCTGCGCCAGGGTCTCGCCGACGCGCCAGTCGCCCAGGTAGCGCCCGCCCTCGGGCCACTTCACGCCGGCCAGCGCCGCGGCCTCGATCTGCCTGGCCAGCGCCTCGGGCGGCGCCGTCTCGCTCGAGCAGGCGGCTTGTCCCTGGTCCTGCTGGATGCGGTCGAGCTTGGCGATGCCCTGTTCGCGGAACGAGGTCTTCATCACTTGCTGCGCGATGCGGTCGAGCTCGGTCGGCGACGGACCGGTCGCACAGCCCACAACGATGAAGGTCGCAGCAGCCAGCGCGATGCGTGTCTTGGTCATTTTCGTGCGGCCCCGGTTCAACGCTTGATCGACGGCGCGATCGACTCGGCGCCCTTCGCGTTCACGCCCATGTAGACACCCAACGCAATGGTCGCATCGGAGGCGAAGCCCGGCGCCGGAAAGCGCTGCTGGCGGTAGCAGTCGTAGAGGCGTCGCTGCATGCTCCACATTTCGCCGGCGGACACGCGATACGCCGGCCAGGCGGCGAAGCCGACGCCGTCACCCGGGTTTTTCGTCAGGTCGGGCAGATCCTGCAGGCGGATGCGCTTGCCGGGCTCGCCATGGCAGGAAGCACAAGAAAAGTCGTACGGGCCGCCGCGGAAGTAGAAGACCCGCTTGCCGACCTCGAACATCTCGCGCTCCTTGGCATGGGACTGCGACAGGTTCATCTTCATTCCGCGCGAGGCGGCCGACGCATACGCTGCCAGGGCCTCCATGTTGGCTTGCTCGCCGCGGCCGAAGGGCGTCTCGGCAATCGCCTTGGCATCCAGGCCCTGCAGGGATTCCATGCAGGTCAGGAGGCGCGACTCGAGGTCCTGCACCCGCTGCGTGTCGGCAAACCAGCGTGGCAGTTCAACAAACGCGCCCTTGACCACGCCCGGGCCTTTGCCGAGGTCGCAACGTTCGAGCGAGGTGTTTTTTGGCCCGCGCTTCTGCTTCCACAGGGCCTCGCCCTTGGCTTCGAAGAGATCGGCCGGATTGCCGTCGGCCAGCATCTCGCGGTAGCGCGCGATGCCTTCGGCTGTGCTCGGCTGCGCACTGGCCGCCTGCATCATGGCAAGCGCCAGCGCTGCCGCAATCAGGCGTGCGGCCGGCCTCATGCCACGACCGCTTCGTCGGTGCGCGACTCGCCGCGGTTGTCCTTCCAGGTGACGACGATCTTGTCGCCGGCCTTGGCCCCCTTGACCGTGAACTGCATGAAGGGGTTCTTCGACACAGCCGGGCCCCAGTAGGCTGTCAGCACGGTCTTGCCGTTGTGCTGCGCCGTGACGTCGCTGATGTGCCAGGCCGGGATGATCTTGCCGGCAGCGTCGCGGCGCTGGCCGGTCTCCATCTCGTGCATCATCAGGACGCGCACGATGGCGTTGCTGCCTTGGGCCTGGGCGCGGATGCGCATCGGGTCTGTTGCCATGATCGATCTCCTCGTCTGTTGGATCAGCCGCCGCAGCCGCCGAGCGTGACCTTGACTTCCTTCTGTGCGAACAGAACCCGGTTGTCGGCAGTGATGGCCACGGCATAGACGTTCGACGTCTGGCCCATCTTGACTCGCGTGGCGACATTGGCATCGATGCCGTCGCTCAGGTCGAACACCGCAGCCAGGGCGTTCGGGTTTTTCTCGACCAGGAGCAGGATGCGCTTGACGCCGGGAAGCGTCGTGCTGGCGCCCAGCGGCACCACCGCACCGTTCTCGGCGATGTCGGGGGCCTGCAGCGTGATGTCCTTGCTCTCGGTCGGCGTGCCGGCACCGGTGGCCTTCATCACCTCGGCCAGGCTCTTGGCGTCGAAGGCGGCGCGGTTGAACCCTCCGGCCTGTGCCCGTGCGGCGCCGGGCAACAGGCCCAGACCCAGCATCAGGCCGGCCAGGCTCGCGCCGCTTTGCAGGGCGGTTCGTCGTTGTCCATTCATCGGGTGGTCTCCATCGCGGGTAGGCCCGCATGATCATCGTTCACGCGCATCGCTGCCGGCCTAGGGTTTTGCACCGGCCACCAGCCAGGCGGCAATGGCCTGCGCGTCGGCCGCACCGAGCGCTTGCGGCGGCATCGGGATCGTGCCCCACTGCCCGGCACTGCCGCGCAGGATGCGCTCGACCAGATAGGCCTGGGCCTCGGGACGTGCCGCGTGCCGCCCCGCCACGTCCTTGAAGCTCGGGCCGACCAGTTTGGCGTCGATTTGATGGCAGGCCAGGCAGACGTTCTTCTGCAGCAGCTCCCGCATCGGCGTGGCCTGTGCTGTGGCCACCGCCTCGGCGCTCGGCGCTGCGGCCAACACTTCGGTACCCGCGCCGCGCTGCGGGCCGATCGCGCGCTGCTGCGCGGCCAGGTTGCCGTGGGCGTTGCGGGCATGATCGGGCAGCAGCGAGGCGATCGTCGGCTCGACCGCGCAGCGGGCCATGCAGGCGCTGCCCGGCGCATCGGGTTGGCGCGGCCTGCCGAACTCGGACCCCGGCCACAAGGCGTGCTCGGTGCTCACGCCGTTGCGGTTGGGCAAGCGCGCCTGCACCTCGCGCATGTTGCGCTCCGACAGCTCGAACTCGGCCGGCAGCACCTCACCGAGATGCAGTAGGTAGGCGGTGACGGCATATACCTCGTCGACCGTCAGGGTCTTGGGTGCCGTCCAGGGCATCGCGCGTCGGATGTAGTCCCACAACGTCGACAACCGGGAGAGCTTCATCATGGTCGTGCGACCGGGATAGCCCGGGTCGGTCAGCGCAGCGACGCGGCCGGTGTCGATGTCCTTCTTCGTCGTCCCGCCGACCAGGGGTGCAAACACCTCGTTGCTCTCGCCGAAGATGCCGTGACAGCCCGCACACTGGGCCTCCCACACCACCTGGCCCCGTGCCACCGTGCCGCGCCCCGCCGGCAGGCCCTTGAAGTCCGGCCGCACGTCGATGTCCCAGGCCGCCACCTCGCTGCGCGTCGCACTGCGACCGATGCCCGCGTACTTGTCGGCCGAGGCCTTCTCGGCGGCCCCCACCCCCACCGCGAGCAGGCCCAGCATCAGCGCTGCCGCGCTACGACAGCTGGACATTCTTCACCTCGCCACTGGACTGCACCAGCCAGGTCTGGATCGCGTTGTTGTGATAGATCGAGCGCCGGCCGCGCACGGCGCGCAGCTGCGCATACGTCGGCTGCACCTGGCCCGTCGAGTCGGTGGCGCGGCTCATGACCAGGGCTGGCCGGCCATCCCAGGTCCAGTCGAGAGAGAAGCGGGTCAGGCACTTGTCCATCAATGGGCCCTGCAGGCGCGCGGCCTCCCAGTGGCGCCCGCCATCGACCGACACATCGACCTTCGCCACCCTGCCGCGTCCGCTCCAGGCCAGGCCGTTCAGGCTGTAGAAGCCGCGGTCCATCAGGACCTGCCCGCCCGACGGTGTCGTGACAACGCTCTTGACCTCCTGGACCGAGGTGTAGGCGCGGTGCAGGCCATCGGGCATCAAGTCGATGTAGTGGACGCTCTCGTCCTTGCTGGCATAGGCCTGGTCGCCGAGTTCGACGCGGCGCAGATACTTGATCCACGAGACACCCTGCACACCCGGCACCACCAGGCGCAACGGGTAGCCGTTCTCAGGCCGCAGCATCTCGCCGTTCTGGCCGTAGGCCACCAGCACTTCGCCGCTCCTGATCAGTGCGAGCGGAATCGTGCGCGTCATCGATGCGCCGTCGGCGCCCTCGGCCAGCACGAAGCGCCCCCGCCGCCAGTCGGCGCCGGCCATCTCGAGCAGGGTGACCAGGGGAACGCCGGTGAACTCCGAGCCGCTCAGCATGCCGTGCGTGTACTGCACCGTCGGCACCGCCACATTGCCCCACTCCATGCCGGTGTTGGCGCCGCACTCGATGAAGTGAAAGCGCGACACGCTGGGCAGGCGCATCAGCTCGTCGAGCGTGAACACCATCGGCCGCTTCAGCATCTTGTCGTCGCTGCCGTTGAGCATCAACCGGTGCTTGGCCGGGTCGATGTCCCACCAGCCCTGGTGATGGCGCTCGAAGTGCAGGCCGCTCGGCGTGACGATGCCGAACAGGCCCTGCAGCGGCGCGAACGACACCGAAGATTGACGCGTCGGTGTCAGGCCTGGGCTCTGGCGCCGCTGCAGATTGGCTTCGAAGCGCGACGGTTTGCCATAGCCCTCGGTGGCCACACCCTGCCCGAGCGAGCGGCTGTGCTCGGGCAGGTTCAGGATGTTCGGGTCGCCGTCGGCGGGCTGGGCTCGCGCGGCACTGCCCGAGCCTGCAGTGCCAAGCAATGCCGTGGCAAAAGCCCGACCGAGGAAACCGCGGCGACCCGCTCGCGCTTCGGTCTGCACGGTGGCGATGGAGGCCCGATCGAGAAAGCTTTCGGGTGCCCTGCGCAAGCGGCCCGGCGGCTTGTCAGGACCAGATCCGTCCCGCACGCGATCAGACCCCCAATGACCGGGCCGGCGCCAGCCGCTCGGCAGGGGTCACTGCGGCGGGGTCATCGACCTCGATCGCGATCTGCGTGCACACCGCGCGACACAGCGACACCGCCTTCGAGTTCGCCACGCTGTAGTAGACCTGGGTGCCCTCGCGCCGCCGCGACAGGATGCCGGCGCGGTACAGCGTGGCCAGATGCTGCGACATGTTGGGCTGCGTGGTGTCAATCTCTTCGAGCAGGCGACCGACGTTCTTTTCATCGTTGCACAGCGCAGCGATGATCTTCAGTCGCAGTGGCGTGGCCAGCAACGCGAACAGTTCCGCCGCCACGGCATAGACCTGATCGGCTTCCTGCGTCGTGTGGTTGGTCATCTTGGTTCATTCGTACATAAGCAATGACCAATATAGACGCTGGGGCCCGTCTTGCAGACCGTGGTTACCCCTGCCCGGGCCGGCCTCAGCGCCCGGTGGCCGTCGTGGCGCCGAGTTGCTGCTGAACCTCGCGCACGGCACGCAGCGCCAGTGCCTCGTCGAGCGGCACTTGGGCCGCCAGGCGCGCGACGATGGGTGCCGCATCGGCGTTGGCGAGCATGGTGTGCGCAATGGCCGAGAGCGCGAGCAGTGCCGGCTTGGTCAGACCGGGCGGCAGCGTCGCGCCGTCGCGAACCGCCAGATGGTGACGCACGCTCTCGGCGGCGGCGGCGGCCAGGCCCCAGCTCTGGCAGAGCGCAGCACCCAGCACGTCATGCCCTGCGCCAAAGGCCGCGTGTTCCAGCTGCGCCAGCCTGGTGTCGTCGCCGTCCGTCGCGCGCAGCATGGCCGGGTAGTCGCGCGGCGCGTGCCGCAGCAGCAAGGCCTTGCCGCACTCTTCGAACAGGCCGGCGGAGTGCGCCATCCAGCCGTCGACGCCCAGGCGCTGGCCCAGACGCCCCATGATCAGGCCGCGCCGTGCCGCGCGTTGCCAGATCGGCTCGAGCTCGGGTGTCGGTGGAAAGGCCGAACGCAGGCCGATCTCGAACGTGATCGCGGCCACCTCGCGCAGGCCGAGGTACTGCACCGCCTGCAGCACGGACTGCACGCGGCCCTTCAGGCCGTACAGCGAAGAATTGACGGCCTTCATCATCGCGGCGGCCAGGGCCATGTCCGACTCGATCAAGGCTGATGCCGCCTTCAGGTCGATGTCGTCCGCGGCCATCAGCAGCGAAAGCTTGACCAAGGCCTCGGGTTGCGCCGGCAGGTCGCTGTCGAGGCGTTTCAAGGCGGGGTCGTCTGCCATGCGAGTTCCTGTCTGAGAGCGGCAGAGTCCGCGGCGCTCACGATCAGCACGCCGCGGCCCTGTCCGGGTCCGGCGCCGATTGTCGTCGGGCCCGCCGCCTTCAGGCCGCCGCGCTGCTGATGCCGCTGTCCTGCGGGCTGGTCGCCGCGGCATCGCTTTCGGCGCGCGCGGGGCCGAAGCGGAAGGCGAAGCGCGCACCGCGGCCCGGTTCACCGCTGGCGGTCACGCTGCCGCCATGGCGCTCGATGATGCGGCGCACGATCGAGAGGCCCAGGCCAGTGCCCTGGAACTGTTCGCTGCGATGCAGTCGCACGAAGGGCTGAAACAGCGTCGCCGCGTGCTCGGCATTGAATCCGGCACCGTTGTCGGTGATGAGGAACCCGCCTTCGCCTTGGTCGTCGCCACGGCGGAACTCGATCCGCGGCTCGACCACGTCGCGCGTGAACTTGGCCGCGTTGCCGAGCAGGTTGATCAGCACCACCCGCGCCAGCGAGGCACTGCAATGCGCTGCCAGGCCAGGCTCAACGACCCACTCCACCGGCGCTTGACGCTCGACCCACGGCAGGTCCTCGATCACGGCCTGCGCCAGCGCTGTCAGATCGACCGGTTCGAGCAGCAGTGCGGTCGACGCCGAGCGCGCCAGCTCCAGCAGTGCCGTGACGGTATGCGACATCTCGCGCGCCGCCTGGCCCTGCAGGCGCAGCCACTCGCGCTCATCCTCGCTCAGGCGCTCCCAGGCCCGGCTCTTCAGCAGATCGGCCAGGCCGGCGATCTGGCCGATCGGGGTGCGCAGCTCGTGCGCGAGCTGGCGCGAGAAGGCTTCGAGGTCGCGGTTGCTGTGCTCAAGTTCGGCGGTGCGCTCGGCGACGAGGCGCTCCAGGGCCTGGTTGCGGTTCAGCAGCACGCGCTCGGCGCGCTTTCTGAGGGTGATGTCGCGGCCGACGCCGTGGTAGCCGATGAACTCGCCGCGGGCATCGAATCGCGCTTGCCCGCCGATCGAGATCCAGTGCAAACCACGACCGGGCTGGCGCACGGCGTAATCGAAGCCGCGAAACGGCCGGCGAGCATTGAGATCGGCGCGGTGTGCGGCCCATTCGGCATCGCTGGCTCCATCCGGGTGCAGCTCCCAACGGGTCAGTCCGAGCGCTTCGTCGGCGCGCGGTCCGAGCAGATCGAGCGCCACCGGCCCGAACTGCTCGATGCGGTGTTCGGCATCGGTCTGCCAGTACCAGTCGACCGACAGCTCGGCCATCAAAGCATGGCGGCGTTCGCTTTCGGCCAGCTTCAGGTACGCCAGGCGTTGCTCAGTGACGTCGCGGCCGACACCCTCGTAGCCGGCGAAGTGCCCTTGCTCGTCGCGGTGCGCGCGGCCATTGAGCGTGACCCAGACCGGTAGCCGCCCTGGGCGACGCACCTCGAGCAACATGTCGCGCAGCGGCTTGTGCTGGGTCATGCGTTCTATCAGCGGGGTCCAGCCCTCGTCCGGTGCCTGGAACATCGGCACGGCGTCCAGGCGGCGGCCCACCAGGTCGCTCGGCTGCACGCCGAGCTTGACCAAGGAGGCCAGATCGCGCGAGACCCAGGAGAAGCGCAACTCGGGGTCGGTTTCCCAATGCCAATCGGCCGACAGGCGCATGCGCGCCTGCCAACGCCGCTCACGGTCGCCCAGCGCACGCTCGACTTCGCGCGCCACGCTCCCGAAGTGCGAAATGGCCGGCCATGACCCCCCCGAACTCACGCCGGAGTCGTCCAGTTCTGCGGGCATGCTGCTGTCGACCCGAACCGCCCGCAGCGCGCCGCCGACGTCGCCTTCCCTCAGCCGTTGCGAGAACTGATCGAGCGCCATCGCGGTGCTGTTCGACTCGCGCCGGGCGCGACGCAGCAGCAAGATGGCGGCCACACCGAGGGTCACGGCCGCTCCAGCCGCCAGCCAAGCCACTCCCGCTGCGCGCGGCCACCACAGCGGCGCCGCGGCCAGAACCACCAGCGCAGCGACGGCCACGACCGCCCAGGCAGACCACGGCCAAGGCTGCGCAACACGGTCGCGACTCCGCTCGGCGCCTGCGCCGTGTCGGCCACGCCGCGAGCTTGACGCTTCGGTTTCAGGCATCAATCCCAGTCTATCGACGTCCGTGGTGCGGCGTACCCGTCAATCTTGACGGGTGGGCCGGTCTAGGCTGCCCAGTCGTCACTTTCGCGCAACCACTGCGCGGCCCGTTCCGCCAGCATCAGGGTCGGGGCATTGGTGTTGCCACTCGTGATGGTGGGCATGGCGCTGGCGTCGGCGACCCTGAGGCCGGCGATACCGCGCACCGCCAGCCGGTGGTCGAGGACGGCCATCGGATCGCTGTCGCGACCCATCGTGCAGGTACCCACGGGGTGAAAAATCGTCGTCCCGATGTCCCCGGCGAGCTGGGCCAGCTCGTCGTCAGACTGGTACTGGGCCCCGGGCTTGATTTCCTGCGGCGAATAGCGCGCCAGCGCCGGCTGGCCGACGATGCGCCGCGTCAGGCGCAGCGACTCGGCGGCCACCTGGCGATCCGCCTGCGTGGCCAGGTAGCGCGGCGCGATGAGGGGCGCGTCGCCCGGCCGGGGCGAGCGGATGCGCACCGTGCCACGGCTCTCAGGGTTGAGGTTGCAGACGCTGGCCGTGAAGGCGGGGTACCGGTGCAGGGGCTGGCCGAAGGCGTCCAGCGACAGGGGTTGCACGTGGTACTCGAGGTTCGGCCAGCGCCGCTCGGCCGACGAGCGGGTGAAGGCCCCCAGCTGCGACGGGGCCATGCTCATCGGACCGCTTTGCGCGAGCAGGTACTGCAGCCCGATGCGCGCCTTGCCGAGCAGCGAATGGGACATCGTGTTCAGCGTCACCGCACCGCTGACACCGAACACGGCGCGAATCTGCAGATGGTCCTGCAGGTTCTCGCCGACGCCGGGCAATTCGTGCACCGGCGCGATGCCGTGCTCGGCGAGCAGGCGCGCCGATCCGATGCCCGACAGCTGCAGCAGTTGGGGCGAGCCGATGGCTCCGGCGGCCAGCACCACCGCGCGCGCCGCTCGCAGGGTCTGCAATGGGCCGTCGCCAGCCCGGCACTCGACGCCACTGGCCCGCAACGAACCGTCGCCGCGCCGCTCGAGCGTCAGACGCTCCACCGCGATGCCTGTGCGCACTTCGAGATTCGGTCGGCGCCGGACCGGACGCAGGAAAGCCCGGCTGGCATTCCAGCGCAGACCGCGCTTCTGGTTGACCTCGAAGTAGCCGACACCTTCGTTGTCGCCGCGATTGAAGTCACCGCTGGCCGGAATCCCGGACTGCTGTGCCGCGAGCGCAAAGGCATCGAGCAGGTCCCACGACAGGCGCTGGCGCTCCACACGCCATTCACCGACGGCACCATGAAGGTCGTCGGCACCGCGCCAGTGCGATTCGTGCTGCTTGAAGAAGGGCAGGCAGGCGTCCCAGCGCCAGGCTTCGTCGCCGAGCCGATCGGCCCAGCCGTCGTAGTCGCGCGCCTGGCCGCGCATGTAGATCATGCCGTTGATGCTCGACGACCCGCCCAGGACCTTGCCGCGTGGGTAGCGCAGTACACGCCCGTTCAGGCCTGCGTCGGGCTCAGTCTGGTACAGCCAGTCGGTACGCGGGTTGCCGATGCAGTACAGGTAGCCGACCGGAATGTGGATCCAGTGGTAGTTGTCGTTGCCGCCGGCTTCGAGCAGCAGCACGCGCTTGCCGGGGTCGGCCGAAAGGCGATTGGCGAGCAAACAGCCGGCCGTGCCGGCGCCGACGATGATGCAGTCCCAGGTCGGCTGCCCACTCATTGCAGGTCTCAGCGGGCGATGTGGGAAGCCAGCACCGGGAACAGCTTGACCAAGCCATCGGCCAGCAACTCCACCGCCATCGCGGCAAGGATCAGGCCCATCAGACGTGTCATCACGTTGATGCCGGTTCGGCCCAGCACCTTGGCAATGCGCGCCGACGCGACAAAGGTGGCATAGGTCACCAGGCCGATGACCACCCCATAGCCCACGAGCACCGCGTGCTCCCACAGGTGGCGCGTTTTCTCGGCGTAGATGACGATGGTCGAGATCGTCGCGGGGCCGGTCAGCAGCGGCACGGTCAGCGGCACCACGGCGATGCTGGCGCCCGCGTCGACCTTCTGGTTGCCTTCGTCGACATCGCTCGGCCGAGCCTCGGCCGGCTGGGCGTTCAGCATCTGCAGCGAGCTGATCAGCAGAAGGGTGCCCCCGCCGACCTGGAATGAGGCGATGCTGATGCCGAAGAACTCGATGATCTTCAAGCCGGCGATGGCGCTGACGGCGATGACCACGAAGGCACTGAAACTCGCCACCTTGATGGTGCGCCGACGCTGCTCGAGGCTGAAGTTCTGCGTGAAGGCGATGAAGAACGGGATCACGCCGATCGGGTTGACGATCGCCAGCAGCGCAATCAGCGGCTTCAGCAGGTCCATCTTTTGATGCTAGCCGACCAAGCTGCGCAGGTAGCGCAGGCCGGCCGCCGTGCGCGGGCCGTACCAGCTCAGCAACTCACCATCGACCAGGCGCACGCGGGCGTCTGGGCAGAGCGCCTGCGCTTGGGCGAGGTGCTCGGCCCTGAAAGGGTAGGGCTCGCTGGACAGCAGGACTTCGCGCACTTCGCGCAGCCAGGGCTCCCGGCCACTGAGTGCCGGGTAGCGCGCCGCGCCGCGCTCGCCGCCCTCGACCGGGGGCAGGGTTTGCCAGCCGACCCGCGCGAGCAACCTTGCAATGTAGGTGTCGCGGGCGACGGTCATCCAGGGGTCGCGCCAGATCAGGTACAGCACGGGCAACGAGGGCCGCGGACCCGGCGTCGTGGCGCGCATTTCTGCTTGCCACTCGGCCACCAGGGCGGCCGCGCGCGCGGCGACGCCGGGCACCTCGCCGAAGGCGGCCGCCATCTGCTCGATCAATGCGCCGACATCCTCGGGGCCGCAGGGATGCGTCACGATGACCTCGGGCACGAAATCGTGCAGGGCCAGGGCGGTCTCGCGCCGGTTCTCGTCGATGTTGACGATCACATGGCTCGGCGCCAGACGTCGCAGCTTGCCGAGGTTCACATCCTTGGTGCCGCCGACCTTGGGCACGCCGGCCAGGGCCGCCTCGGGGTGGATGCAGTATCCCGTGCGAGCGACCAGATGCGGCGCCAGCCCGAGCGCCGCGATCAGTTCGGTGACGCTCGGGACCAGGCTGGCAATTCGCAAGGTGGCCTTAGCAGCGCTCATGGGGGCGGCGATGATGGCTGAAACGGCCAAGCCGTCGCAGGCCTCGGGTCAACCCGGGGGTCCCGCCTGCGCGTCGCGGACAGAAAACAACAGTTTTTTTGGGGAGGCATGCGGGTTTGCGGCCAGTTCTTTGATAATCCGCCCTCTGTGTCTGGATGCGGCGCCTTCGCTTGAATGGGTCACGACGGGTTGAAGCTCCACATGGTTTATTGCGATTGGAAAGGGGCTCCCCGATGGGAAACAAGCTTTACGTAGGCAACCTCGCCTACAGCGTGCGTGATGAGTCGCTGCAAGCGGCATTTGGACAGTTTGGTACCGTGACGTCGGCCAAGGTCATGATGGACCGCGAAACCGGCCGCTCGAAGGGCTTCGGCTTCGTCGAGATGGGTTCGGATGCCGAGGCGCAAGCCGCGATCAACGGCATGAACGGTCAAGCCCTCGACGGCCGTCCGCTCGTCGTCAACGAGGCCCGCCCGCGCGAAGAGCGTCCGGGCGGCTTCGGCGGCGGTGGTGGTCGCAGCGGCGGTGGTGGCGGCGGCTACGGCGGCGGCGGTGGTGGTGGTGGCTACGGTGGCGGCGGCGGTGGTCGCAGCGGCGGTGGCGGCGGCTACGGCGGCGGCGGCGGTGGTCGCAGCGGCGGTGGCGGCGGCTACGGCGGTGGCGGCGGCGGTGGCCGCGGCGGCTACTGAACCCAGCCTTCGCACACGATGAGGGGCGCCGGTGGCAACACCAGCGCCCTTTTTTCATGCCTTCTCACAAGGCGAACGCGGCCTTGGCAAAGATCTCTTCGCGACGCACGCCGCCGGGGTCGTCACGCTGCGTGCTCGCGCCGATCGCCAGGTTGCGGCCCAGTCCCACGCGGTGCTGGAACACCAGTGACAGGGTGCGGCTGCTGAAGCGCTCGGCCCCGATCGCGGCGGTCACATCGGCCTCGCGTCTGTAGCGCGAGCTTTGCCAGACCGCGCGCAGCGAGTCGCGCGCGCTGAAGTGCACGACCCCGAGCCACTGCGCAGCGCTGTCGCTCAAGGCGCGCGCGCCGGCGTGGTCGATGAAGCCCTGCTGGACCCGTTGCTCCGCCTCGAGGCCGAACCCCGCCAGCGTGCCGCGCACTTTGGCCTCGAGCAGCCATTCGGCGCCTCGGCCGACACGGTCGGCCTCCACGTCGACGCGTTCGCCTGCAACCAGCTTCACGGTCGCGCGCGTGAACCACGGTGCCGGGTTGATGCCGATCTCGGAACCCACACGCTGGGTCGCGTGCAAGCGCCCGCTCGCGCGGGTGCGTTCGGCGTCGAGTTCGACCTGGACCCAGCCCTCGGTGTTCAGCGGACCCGCGAACCATATGCCCGGATGCCAGCGCCGCGACACGGTCTGACCGGCGTCGATGGCCTGTGCTGCATCGGCACGCGTGCTGGTGTGCTGGAACCAGGTGTAGGTCTCGAACTCGTGCGCGCTGAAGCCCAGTGGCCCGAATGCGGGAAGCGCGACTTCACCCCAGCGCCGGATCAGCTCGGCCTCGACACGGCGCACCCCGGCTTGCTCGACGAATCCGTTGTCATTGCGAAAGCGAGGGCTGATGTCGTTGACGATCAGGTTGGCGATCCAGTCACTGCTGCGCCGATGCCATCGCGCCTCGAGCCACTGGCCGCTCTCACTCGGGCGCTCACTGACGCGCCCCTGAACATCGAAGCCCGCGCTGGTGCGCGACGCGAGCAGGCGCAGGCGCACCTGGTCCTGGGCACTGGGCAGCCACAGCGCATCGGCGCCGGCGACGTCGTTGCGCCCGCGACCGGCACCGTAGTCGCGCTGCGACAGCAGCAGGCCCAGGCTGCTGTCGTGGTCCTGGTGTCGCCGGGTTCGCAACAAGCTGGCCTGCGATGCGCCATCTTGCGCGAAGACCGCGGTAGCGAAGGCGCCCGGGCGCAGGATCAGGCCGCCGCCCTGGTCGTCCAGCGTCCAGGCCGTCGCGTCGGCACGCGGCGCCCGCCACGTGGCACGCAGGCCGTAGCGCGGATCGGTGACCGAGCGCGAGTAGAAGGCCGCCAGCGGCAGGTCGATGACGTCGGTACTCTCGAGAAAGAAGGCGCGCTTTTCCGGCACCGAGAGTGCAAAGCGGGTGTTGCCGGCGAGTTGCGGCACGTCCAGCTCGACCTGAGAGAAGTCGGGATTGAGGGTCGCGTCGATCACCCAGTCGGCCCGCGGGCGCCACTTCAGCTCGGCGCCGAGCGCTGCCTTGTCTAGGCGCTTGCTGGCGCCGCCAGCGTAGCGTTCACGGGTGCTGCGCAGCGTGAGTTCAGGTCGCAGGGTGAGCAGGCTTTGGCGGCGCGCCCTCTCGACCAGGCCCTCCAGGCCTTCGATGACCTGCAGCTCGGCGATGAAGGACAGGCCATCCTTGGTCAGCGGCGCCGACAACAGCAGGGCGCTCGACGCGCGCGGCACGCTGCGCGCCACCATCAAGCGCCACGGTGCGCCCGCTTCGTGGGGATAGCGCAGCGTCAGCAGCGGCAGGCGCAGCTCGACGCTGTAACCATCGGCCAGACGCTGCACGGCGGCGTCGACTTCGAAGTCGGGTGCGAAGTCTTCGACGTCGCCGGCCGCGATGTACACACCGTCGGCGATCACACCGGCGGCGTTGACGCGCACGAACTGCGCCGAGCGTCGGTCGCCGACGGCGTCGATCATCACGGCAACGAAGTCCTGGTCGCGCCGCACCTGGTCGCGCCGGACCAGCGGCGCACGGATCTCGGCCGGGTATGGATCGAAGGCGCGGATGCCGATCACCAGCGCATCCGCCTCCGCCAGCACCTGCACTGTCGTGCGGTAGCCGTCTGGTGGCGGCAGCCGGTCGATCGGCAGGTACTGCACGAAGCGGTCATGCAGCGGCGCGCGCTGCCACGCCGCCTCGTCCAGGCGACCGTCGAGCACGATGCGTTCGCCCGGTGCGAGCGTCAATGCACGCGGCTGCGCCAGCGCGGCGCCGAGCGGCAGGGTCGCCAAGAGCAAGCCCGCGACACAGCGTCGGGCGAGATGTTCGAAGGGCACGGCGCTGCGCCGAGCCAGTGGCCAAGTGTTCATTGTTCGAGGTTCCTGGCACCTGCAGCGCCACAAGAGCGTCGCAGGGCGTGATGATCGGATCGTCGGCGCGCAGGCATCGCTGCAGCGCCGCTGGCGGGCGTAGCTGGGGCAGCTATCCGAGGGTGTCGATCTGCGTCATGGGAACCTCCTTGTCGGCAAGGGTGCCGGCGTTGGGGAGAACGAAGGCGCGAACTGTAGCGGCGGCGCGCGGCATGCACAACTCGGAGCGGCCTGCCTGTCGGCGCTCCGCAACGCCGTGCTACTCGTTGCGCCGCTTCTTGCGCCCGCGCCCTGAGAAGAGGCGATCGAAGAGGGCGTTGGGCAGCACGCGCAGCAGCTTGGCCACCACGCCCATCTGCCATGGGATCACGCGGTAGCTGGTACCGCGCCCGATCGCGTGAAAGGCGCATTCCGCGAACGCTTCGGGCTGCATCAGGAAGGGCATCGGATAGCGGTTGCCGGCCGTCAGCGGTGTGGCGATGTAGCCCGGAACGATCGTGACCACACGCACGCCGGCGTCGCGACATTCGCCGCGCAGGCTTTCAAGATAGGCCACCACGGCGGCCTTGCTGGCGCAGTAAGCGCCATGCCCGGGCAGGCCGCGGATGGCGGCCACGCTGGCAATGCCCACCAGAGTGCCCGAGCCGCGCGCGCGCATGGTGCGCAAGAAGGGATGAAAGGTCGCGGCCAAGCCGGTGTTGTTGACGGCGAAGGTCTCGCGCATCACATCCAGGTCGTCGCGTTCGGCACTGTCCATGCCGACGCTGATGCCGGCGTTGGCGATCACCACATCGGGCAGGCCCTGTTCGCTGATACAGCGCTGGCCGGCAGCGACGATGCTGTCGATGTCCTGCACGTCGGCGGCATGGACAGCCCAACGCTCGGGCGCCAGGTTCTGGCTGCGCGCCCAGGACTCGACCTCGCCGGTACGGCGCGCCACCAGGGCCAGCCGCCATCCGGCCCGGGCATAGCGGGCCGCCAACGCTTGGCCGATCCCGCTCGAGGCCCCGGTGATGAAGACCAGGGGCGCGCTCATCGTTTGGGCGTGTCGAAGCGGGCGCGGACCGGCGCGCCGAGCCTGGCACTGCGGCTCAGGTTGTCGTACTCGATCGAACCGACACGCAAGTCGCTCGCCCCCTGGCGCAGTCGCACCGGCAGGTGCGAGCGCAGGCGTTCGGTGTTAAGGAACGCATGCAGGAACTCGCTCTCGAACTCGATCGGCGCCTCACTGCCGACGCCGTCGCGCACCACCTGCGCGTCGCCCAGCAGCTGCACTTCGCTGGCGTCGCCATTGGTCAATGCCCGGCGTGCCGTCGCCCGGGTGACACTGCCATCGGGCGACAGCGCACGGATCGTCACCCCCTCGATCTCGAGCGTGTCGGTGTCGGGGTAATGGCGCATCTGTTTGCCCTGCACCTGCACCCGCAGTCGACCATCGACGCCAAAACGCTGGAGCGTGAAGCCCTGCATCGTGAAGTCGGGTTCATGGCGTGGCGCGGAGGCCTCGGGCGGCAGTTCGAGGCGCGGTGTGTTCTGCACCAACCACCAGGTGCCGAGCGCCAGCAAGGCCATCAGCAGCATCGGCAGGTAGGCCGATACCCATTGCCCGAGGCGCCATGGCCAAGGCTGACGCGGTCGCGCCGGGCTGGTTCCCGGCAGCGGTGGGTCGAGCGGCTGGAGCAGGCTGTCGATGTCCACTCAGGCCCCATCGAGCGTGGTCAGCTGGCCTTGCAGCAAGGCGGCGTAGCGCCCCGCGGCCATCAGCAACAGGTCACAGCACTCGCGCGCGGCCCCCTCGCCGCCGCGCGCAGCCGTCACGTGGTGGGCGATCGCGCGCACCTCGGCATGCGCATTCGTCGGCGCACAGGTGAACGCGGCGCGCGCCATCAAGGGCAGGTCGGGCCAGTCATCGCCCATCACGGCCACATCGGCCCAGTCGATGTTCAACCCCTGGAGCAGGGATCTGGCCGCGGCCAGCTTGTCGTGCGCACCATAGACGGCGTGCGCCAGGCCGAGGTCGCCGACGCGCCGTCGCACGGCCGGCGAATCACGGCCGGTGATCACCAGCGGCGTGATGCCCCCTTGCGCCAGCAGCTTCAGGCCATGGCCGTCGAGGACGCAGAAGGCCTTGAACGACTCGCCGTTCTCGCCGATGAACAGGCGCCCGTCGGTGAGCACGCCGTCGACATCAAAGATCGCGGCCCTGAGCCCGAGGCCCCGACCTTGCGCCTTGAGCAGGAGCTCGGGCGGGAAGCGAAGCGACGCCGCGAGTGGGGATGTCGTCATCAAATGACTTTGGCCCGCATCAAGTCGTTCGAGTTCAGGGTGCCGACCAGGCGCTGTTCGTCATCCACCACCAGCACGCTGGTGATGCGGTGCCGTTCCATCAGATCGGCGGCCTCGACGGCCAGCGCATCGGCGCCGATGCGGCGCGGGTTCGGGTGCATCACATCGCGCGCGATCAGGGCACGCAGGTCGGCACCGCGCTCGATCAGGCGGCGCAGGTCGCCATCGGTGAAGATCCCGAGTACATGCCCGTCCGCATCGACGATCGCCGTCAGGCCGAGTCCCTTGCCGGTCATCTCGCGCAGCATCATCGTGAAGCTGGACTCGGGGCCGACGCGCGGCAGTGCGTCGCCGCTGCGCATCAGGTCATGCACATGCAGCAGCAACTTGCGGCCGAGGGCGCCGCCTGGATGCGAGCGGGCAAAGTCCTCCTCACGGAAGCCGCGAGCATCGAGCAACGCCACGGCCAGCGCATCGCCCAGGGCCATCTGAGTCGTCGTGCTGGCGGTGGGGGCGAGATTGAGTGGGCAGGCCTCCTGCTCGACCGTGCTGTCGAGCACCACGTCGGCATGGCGACCGAGCGTCGAGCCTGGCCTGCCGGTGATCGCGATCAAGGGCACGTGCAGGCGCTTCAACACCGGCAGGATGACATTCAGCTCGTCACTCTCGCCCGAGTTGGAGATCGCCAGCACCAGATCCTGCGCGGTGACCATGCCGAGATCGCCATGGCTGGCTTCGGCCGGGTGCACGAACATTGCCGGCGTCCCCGTCGAAGCCAGCGTGGCGGCGATCTTGCGGCCGACGTGGCCGCTCTTGCCCATGCCCATCACGACCACGCGGCCACGACAGGCGAGCACCGCAGCCACGCCTCGCACAAAACCGCCGTCCGCGTCGCCCAGAACGGCCTTGGCGCCTAGCAGGGCCGCCGCTTCGATGTCCAGGGTCTGGGCCGCCATCGCCAACGCACGCGCGGGGTCGAAAGACAGGGAAGGCGCGGGGCTGGGGCTCACGGCACTCGTGGTTTACTAGGCGCGCGATTCTAGGCCGCGGGCACGCAGCTTGCGGCGGCACACAACAGATGGCATCGACCCTCGAACTCGTCCTGCTCTATCTGGTTGCCGCGGTGCTCGGCGTAGCGGTCTGTCGCTCGCTGAAGCTGCCGCCGATCCTGGGTTACCTGGCGGTCGGGGTGCTGATCGGGCCGAATGCGCTGGCGCTGGCCAAGGACTCGGCGGCAGTGAAGTACCTGGCCGAGTTCGGCGTGGTGTTCCTGATGTTCGTCATCGGGCTCGAATTCAACCTGCACAAGCTGCGCGCAATGCGCTCGCTGGTCTTCGGCCTGGGGCTGTCGCAGGTCGTGCTGACCATCGTCGGCGCGCTGCTCGGCAACGCCTTGCTGATCTCGATGTTCGCCTACGCATCTCAACCGTGGCAGCTCGGCTACGGCGGCGCGCTGGTGCTCGGCAGCGCCATGGCGATGTCGTCGACGGCGATCGTGGTCAAGCTGATGGCCGACCGGCTCGAACTCGAGACCGAGCATGGCAAGCGTGTGATGGGCGTGCTGCTGTTCCAGGATCTGGCCGTGGTGCCGCTGCTGGTGCTGATTCCGGCCCTCGGTTCATCGGGCGGCGACATGGCGGCGACCCTGGCCTGGGCGCTGCTGAAGGCCGCCGTCTTGCTGACCCTGCTGCTCACCGGTGGCCAGCAAGTGATGCGCTGGTGGTTGACCCTGGTCGCGCGACGCAAGAGCGAGGAACTCTTCGTCCTCAACCTGTTGCTGGTGACGCTGGGCCTGGCCTGGCTGACCGAGCATGCCGGCCTGTCGCTGGCGCTGGGCGCCTTCGTCGCCGGCATGCTGGTCGCTGAGACCGAATACAAGCACCAGGTCGAGACCGACATCCGCCCCTTCCACGATGTGCTGCTCGGCCTCTTCTTCATCACCATCGGCATGAAGCTCGATTGGCGTCCGCTGCTGGACCAGTGGCTCCTGGTGTTGCTGTTGAGCCTGGTCCCGGTGCTGGCCAAGGCGGCCCTGGTGGCGCTGCTGGCGCGTGCTTTCGGCGCGGCGCCCGGCGTCGCGATGCGCACGGGCCTGTACCTGGCCCAGGCCGGCGAGTTCGGCTTCGTGTTGCTCACGCTGGGCGCGGACGGTGGCCTGGTGGCGCCGCAATGGGTCAGCCCGGTGCTGGCCAGCATGGTGCTGTCGATGCTGGCCACGCCCTTCATCGTCATGTACAGCAACCGCATCGTCGCGCGGCTGTCGGCGACCGACTGGATGCTGCAGTCGGTGGCATTGACGACTATTGCCAAGAAGTCGATCGCCAGCGAGGCCCACGTGATCATCTGCGGCTACGGCCGCAGCGGACAGAACCTGGCGCGCCTGCTCGACGGCGAACAGATTCCCTACATGGCGCTGGACCTCGACCCCGACCGCGTGCGTCAGGCCGCCGCGGCCGGCCAGAGTGTGGTGTTCGGCGATGCGGCCCGCCTGCGCAGCCTGATGGCGGCAGGCCTGGCGCGCGCCAGCGCTGTCGTGGTCAGCTACCACGACACGGCCTCGGCGCTGAAAATCCTGCAGGTCGTGCGCTCGCATGCACCGCAGGTACCGGTGGTGGTGCGCACGGTCGACGATACCGATATCGACCGCTTGAAAGCCGCCGGCGCGACCGAGGTGGTGCCCGAGGCGATCGAAGGCTCGTTGATGCTCGCCAGCCATGCCTTGGCCCTGGTCGGCGTGCCGATGCGGCGCGTGATTCGCATCACACGCGATGCGCGGGATGCGCGCTACGGCCTGCTGCGCGGCTACTTCCACGGGGCCGACGACGACACGGTCGAAGAACTGCAGCAGGCGCGCCTGCTCAGTGTGACCCTGCCGCTGGCCGCGCCCTGTCTGGGCCGGCCGCTCTCGGATCAGGCGCTGGATGCCGTCGGCGCCAAGGTGGTGTCGATCCGGCGCGCCACGGGTCAGGTGCTCGCAGCCCAGGACGACATGCTGCTGGCGGCCAGCGACACCTTGGTGCTGTCGGGCCTGCCCGAGGCGCTGGCGCTGGCCGAGGCCAAGTTGTTGCGCGGCTGAGGCCGCACAATCGACCGCGCCATGATCCAGTCGGACGATCCACGAGACCCCGCGGCCTTCATCCGCAGCCACATCCGCACCGTGCCTGACTGGCCAGCGCCGGGGGTGCAGTTTCGTGACATCACGCCTTTGTTGTCCAACCCCAAGGTCTTCCGGGTCCTGATCGACCAGTTCGTCCATCGCTACTTCGACACCCGGCCCCAGGCCATCGCCGGGCTCGATGCACGCGGCTTCATCATCGGCTCGGTACTGGCCTACGAGCTCAACGTGGGCTTCGTGCCGATCCGCAAGAAGGGCAAACTGCCCTTCGCCACAGTGGCCGAAACCTATGAGCTCGAATACGGTTCGGCCACCGTCGAGATCCATACCGATGCCGTGGCCGCGGGCGACCGCGTGGTGCTGGTCGATGACCTGATTGCCACTGGCGGCACCATGATGGCCGGCAAGCGCCTGCTGGAGCGCCTTGGTGCGGTGGTGGTCGAAGGCGCAGCGATCGTCGACCTGCCCGAACTCGGTGGTTCGGCGCGCCTGCGCGAGGCCGGCTTGCCGCTCTACACCCTGGTCGACTTCGCAGGGCACTGAACAGGCGGCGTCTGCCGCTCGGCCCTCAACTCACCGCCTGGCCCTGTTCGATGTTCGCGCGCATGCGCACACCCATCACCGCTGCGGCGGCGCGCACCAGCTCCAGGGTCATCGGCGCGTTGCGCACGCTCAACTCCTCCAGGCGCGGGCCGCGCAGGGCCCACACCACGCAGGCGGTCATGGCCTCGACATTGGCCATGCGCGGCTGGTCGCTGAACAGTCCCGCCTCGCCGACCACCGAGCCCGCACGCAGGATCGACAGGCGCGACACACCCGGCTTGGCATTGCTGACGAAGACCTGCAGCGTGCCGCGTTCGAGCAGGTACATCGTGCGATCGTGTTCGCCCTGCTTGACCAACAGGTCGCCGGCGCGGATCTCGTGTCGGGTCAGGTAGGTCTGAAACGCGCGCCATTGCTCGAGCATCAGGCGCGGCTTGAACGCGTCAGGGGCGTTGAGGGAGTGAACGGCGTCGAATAGTTCCTGGATGTCCATCTTGGCGTCCGATCGCCTCGCGACTGCGCAGGCGGCCAAGCGATTGTCGGCAGACGCCTCGCTTTGCACAACCGCCCGAGCCGGGGGCAAACCGGCTCATTTGCCGATGCAGAAGCGTCCAAATATTTCACCCAGCAGGTCGTCGCTGCTGAACGCGCCGGTGATCTCGCCCAGGGCGGCGTGGCCAAGACGCAGCTCCTCTGCCAGCAGATCGAGCGCAGCGTCGGCTCGAGCGGCCAGCGCCTGCGCCCGCGCCAGGTGTTCGGCGCTGCGGCGCAGGGCCAGCACGTGCCGGGCGCGCGCGATGAACTGTCCCTCCGGGTTGGCGTGCCAGCCAGCGCGTTCGAGCAGGGTCAGGCGCAGGGCCTGCAGGCCCGCGCCGGTGCGCGCCGAGAGACACAGGCCCGCGTCGGGGGCGGGCGCCTTCGGCGCGGCGTCCTGCTTGTTGAAGACATGCAAGACGCGCGCGGCAGGGGTCAGCGCCAGCCTCGCTGCGATCGCCGCATCGCCGGCTTCGTAGGCCGACTCGCCGCGCCGCGTCAGGTCGTGCAGGAAGACGACGGCGTCGGCCTGCTCGATCTCGGCCCAGCTGCGGGCGATGCCGATGCGTTCGACCTCGTCGGCCGAAGCGCCCACGTCTCGCAGGCCCGCGGTGTCGACAACGTGCACCGGCACACCTTCGATCTGGATCGTCTGCCCGATCTTGTCGCGCGTGGTCCCAGCGATGGGCGTAACTATTGCCAGTTCTGCTCCGGCGAGTGCGTTGAGCAGGGAGCTCTTGCCGACGTTCGGTTGGCCTGCCAGCACGACGGTCATGCCTTCGCGCAACAGGGCGCCTTGCCGGGTGCGCTCCAGCACTCCTGCCAGGGTTGTCGCGATCGCCGCCAGGCGGCCGCGCGCATCGGCGCGTTCGAGAAAGTCGATCTCCTCCTCCGGGAAGTCGAGCGTGGCCTCGACCAGGACGCGCAGTTCCACGAGGCGTGCGGCGAGCTCCGTGATCTCGCGCGAGAACGCGCCCCCGAGCGAACGCGTCGCCGAGCGGGCGGCGGCCTCGGTGCCGGCATCGATGAGGTCGGCCACGGCCTCGGCCTGGGCCAGGTCGAGCTTGCCATTGAGGAAAGCACGCTGCGTGAACTCGCCGGGTTGGGCCAGGCGCAGGTGCGGCAGCCGCGCACCACCCGTCAGCGAGTCGATTTCGGCAGCGGCCTCGAGGCACCGCGCCAGCAGCAGCTGCAGCACGACAGGGCCGCCGTGGGCCTGGAGTTCGAGGACATCTTCGCCTGTGTAGGAGTGCGGGGCGGGGAAGTAGAGCGCAAGGACCTGGTCGATGGCCTCGCCGCGGCCGTCGCACAACGCCACCAACTGCGCCGTGCGCGCCGCCGGCAGCGTCCCGGCGAGGGCCTCGATCAGTGGCCCGAGCTTCTGTCCAGACGCCCGCACGATGCCCACCGCACCGCGGCCGGGCGCGGTGGCAATGGCGACGATCGGGTCTTGCGGCAGCAGCAATGAAGAAGGCACCGCGCGATTGTCGCTGCGGTGCCTTCGGAGATGGCGCGGGGTGAGTGGCGTTAGACACTCTCGAACCGACCCGGACTCATGCAAGCCCGGGCGGGTCACCCCCGCATGCCTGCATCCTCGACCTTGCGGCGGCCGCGTTCAAGCCCTCGGGTGCGTCAAGTGCCTCTCGGCCGTGCGGTCTGCACGGCGCCTACTTGTTGACGCCGAGTTGCCGGTTGATGAACCACTGCTGGGCGATCGACAGGATGTTGTTGGTCAGCCAGTAAAGCACCAGGCCGGCCGGGAAGAAGAAGAACATCACGCCGAAGACCAGGGGCATCATCCACATCATCTTGGCCTGCATCGGGTCGGCCGGCGTCGGGTTGAGCCAGACCTGGAACAACGAAGACAAAGTCATCAGCACCGGCAGGATGAACCACGGGTCCTTGGCCGACAAATCGGTGATCCAGCCGATCCAGGGCGCGTTGCGCATCTCGACCGAGGACAGCAGGACCCAGTACAGGGCGATGAAGAAGGGCATCTGGACCAGGATCGGCAGGCAGCCGCCGAGCGGGTTGACCTTCTCCTCGCGGTAGATGCGCATCATTTCCTGCTGCATCAGCTGCGGCTTGTCCTTGAAGCGCTCGCGCAGATCGGCCACGCGCGGGCCGACGGCCTTCATCTTGGCCATCGATCGGTAAGCGCTGGCATTGAGCCAGTAGAAGGCGATCTTCAGCAGCACTACCAAAGCCACGATCGACCAGCCCCAGTTGTGCAAGACCTTGTTGAGCTGGTCGAGCAGCCAGAACAGCGGCTTGGCCAGGACGGTGAACCAGCCGTAGTCCTTGACCAAGTCAAGGCCGGGCGCCAACGCGGCGAGCTGGTTCTCTTCCTGGGGGCCTGCAAACAAGGTCGCGTCGTGGGTCTTGGTCGTGCCCGCACCGATCTCGCCCAGCGGCAGCACCATGGCCACCGAGTACAGGTTGTTCGAGACCTTGGCCGTGCGGAACTCGCGCGGCGTGCCGGCCGGCACCAGCCACGCCGACGCGAAGTAGTGCTGGACCATGGCCACCCAGCCGTCATTGGCGCTGGTGGCGTGTGCGCTCTTGCCCTTTTCGATGTCCTTGAAATCGATCTTCTCGAACTTCTTGGCTTCGGTGTAGACGGCCGGGCCAGTGAAAGTGAAATAGAAGGAGGACTCGCCGCGTGGCGGGTTGCCGTCGCGCGCCAGCTGCAGGTACAACTGGGTCGCAACCGGCGCGGTGCCGGTGTTCTGCGCTTCGTGACGCACGCCGATGTTGTAGTCGCCGCGCTTGAAGGTGTAGGTCTTGGCCAGCTTGACGCTGTTGTCGTCGCTGGATTCGAAGCGCACCTGCAGCTCGGCTGCTCCTGCGGCCAGGGTGTCGGCGCCCGCAATCCGCTTCATGGGTGTGTAGTGGTTGGGCAGCGACACGCCGGGCTGGGTGGCCACCAGTCCGCTTTGGGCGGCATAGGAGCGCTCGGCGCTCTGGTCAAACAGCAAGACCTTGCGCTGGCGATCTTCGACGTCTGCATGGCGCAGCAACTCGAGGCGCACCAGGTTGCCGCCGCGGCTGTCGAAACTGGCCCGGACGACGTCCGTGCTGACCGTGATCAGCTCGCCTGGCGCGGCATTCGCCGTCGTCGTGGGCAACGCGCCGGCCGCCGCGCTCGCCGCGGCTGTGGCAGGCCCCGGCACCGCCGTGGCAATCGGCGTCGGGACGCCCACCTGCGACGCGGTCGCGGCTGGCGGTGGCGCGGAGGGTGACGGGCGCGCAGCCGTCGTTGGCCCGAAGATGGACGGTTGGCCGGTGTGCTTGTTCCACGCGTCCCACAACAGGACGAGTGACATGGTGAACACCACCCACAGCAGGGTGCGACGGATGTCGGTCATGAAAGACCCTTGGTCAGAGGATTCGGAAAAGATGCGGTGGTCGGCACAGCGTCGAGGCCACCTTCGCACCAGGGATGGCAGCGCAGCACACGACGAGCGGCCAGGTAGCTGCCAGTCGCTGCGCCGTGCCTTTCGAGCGCCTCGAGCGCATAGCGCGAACAGGTCGGCTCAAAGCGACAGGCGCTGCCCAGCCACGGGCTCAAGAAGTACCGGTATGCGCGCACCGGCCAAGCCAACAGGCGGCGCGGCCAGAGTCGAATTGCAGCGGCGCGGCTCATGTTCTGGCGACGCTCTTGAACACCCGCTCGAGTTCTTCGCGCGCATCGTCGCGCAGCGCCTGCGAAGCGGCGCTCGGGTAGCGCCCCGGATCGAAGGGCGCGCGCAGGCGGATCAACCACTGCCCCCTGGCGAGGCTGCCTCGGTGGCCTTCGGCGATGACGCGCATCTGGCGTTTGAGCAACCCACGGGTCACCGAGCGGCGGGCATGGCGTTTGGGCACCACCAACCCGAGCCACCAAGCACTCGCCGGGGTGTTATCCACATCACGGTTCCGATTTGGTGCGCCATCTGTTGATAACTCCGGAACAACTGCCCCTTCCGTGCGACGCGCAGACGAGGCGGGGCTCGCCGCGACATGGTGCAGCACGAAATGCGGACTCTTGGCGAGGGCTCGGCCGGCGAGCGCCTGGGCGAAGTCCGCGCTCTTCAGGCTTCGCCAGGCACCCTGCACAGCCAGGGGTTCGTCGGCCGCGGCCTGCGCGCTGCGGGCCATCGGGCGCGGTGGAGCGGTCAGCCCTGCTTGCGTCGCCGCAGTCAGACGGCCAGGCGCTTGCGGCCCTTGGCGCGGCGGGCGGCGATCACGGCACGTCCGCCACGGGTCTTCATGCGAACGAGAAAGCCATGGGTGCGGGCGCGGCGGGTCTTCGAGGCTTGGTAGGTGCGTTTCATGGCGGGGCCTGGGCGGTGAGAGGGCGAGAATCAGGGAAACCCGCAATTACAGCAAAAAAGGCGTTGTCGGTCAACGACTTGCCCTGCAATGGCTGAGTATCGTGCCAGCCTCACGAGCACGGCCGCGCTGTGGATAACCACGCGTTTGCGGCCAGCCATGAGCTACAATTCGGCTGCTCCAAAATAACTTGTCCACAATGAGCGAGACCCTCTGGCAACGCGGCTGCGTGCAACTGGCTGCCGAACTGCCCGAACAACAGTTCAACACCTGGATCCGGCCCTTGCCGCCTGCAGAGGTGAGTGACGCCGTCGACGCGAGCGGGTCGACCGTGGTTTCGTTGCGCGTGCCCAATCGTTTCAAGCTCGACTGGATTCGCTCGCAGTACGCGGCGCGCATCGAAGGTGTTTTGAGTGGTTTGGCTGGCAACCCGGTCAAGCTGGAATTGCAGCTTGCACCGCGAGACGCTGCGCCGCGCGCGAGTTCTGTGGCAACGCTCGGCGGCACAGCGGTCAATGACGAGGCTGGCCGCGGTCAGCCTGGACGGTCACTCGCGGCGCCGCGCACGCTCAGCACGGTACTGCCGTCGCACCGCCTGAATGCAGCACTGACCTTTGACACCCTGGTCGCAGGTCGCGCCAACCAGATGGCCCGGACGGCGGCACTGCATGTCGCCGGTGCACCGGGGCAGATGTACAACCCGCTCTTCATCTACGGTGGCGTCGGCCTGGGCAAGACACACCTGATCCACGCCGTCGGCAACGCTCTGCTGAAAGACCGGCCCGACGCCCGCATCCTCTATCTGCACGCCGAGCAGTTCATCAGCGACGTGGTCAAGAACTACCAGCGCAAGACCTTCGACGAGTTGAAGGCCAAGTACCACTCCCTGGATCTGCTGTTGATCGACGACGTCCAGTTCTTCGCTGGCAAGGACCGCACCCAGGAGGAGTTCTTCAACGCCTTCGAGGCGCTGGTGGCGAAGCGCGCTCACATCATCATGACGAGCGACACCTACCCAAAGGGTCTGGTGGACATCGACGAGCGCCTGACGAGCCGCTTCGACGCCGGCCTGACGGTGGCCATCGAGCCGCCCGAGTTGGAGATGCGCGTCGCGATCCTGATCCGCAAGTCAGACGCCGAAGGTTCGCCGATGCCCGAAGACGTGGCGTTCTTCGTCGCCAAGAATGTGCGGGCCAACGTGCGCGAACTGGAAGGTGCCCTGCGCAAGGTGCTCGCCTATTCACGGTTCTCGCAGAAGGAAATCAACATCGCGTTGGCACGCGAGGCGCTGAAGGATTTGTTGTCGATTCAAAACCGGCAGGTCTCGGTCGAGAACATCCAGAAGACGGTGGCCGACTTCTACAAGATCAAGGTCGCCGACATGTACAGCAAGAAGCGGCCGGCCAGCATCGCCCGCCCGCGCCAGATCGCGATGTATCTGGCCAAGGAAATGACCCAGAAGAGCCTGCCCGAGATCGGCGACAACTTCGGTGGTCGCGACCATACGACGGTGCTGCACGCGGTGCGAAAGATCGGCGGCGAGCGGCAGAAGAACACCGAGCTGAACCAGCAACTGCACGTGCTCGAACAGACGCTGAAGGGGTAAAGACGATGCGCCTGTCAACTCACAAACCTGGGGACAACTGTCTCGCAAACTGCGACTCATCCACAGGTGCAAGCGCCAGAGCAGACTTGTTGTATTCGAAGCCGCTTGCAAACGAGGCCTCGGCGCACAGGGTTCATCGGGACCTAAGCCATTGATCGATCAGGCGAAAATGGCCTTCTCCACAGTTGGGGTGCGACTCTACTAGCACTACCAACAAGATCAGATACCTAAGAGGAAGACAACATGATCGTGCTGAAAGCCGCGCAAGAAAAACTGCTCGGCGCCTTGCAAGCTGTCGCAGGCATTGTCGAACGCCGGCATACGCTGCCGATCCTGGCCAATGTGCTGCTGCGCAAGAATGCAGGCGAGATCGAGTTCACCACGAGCGATCTGGAGATCCAGGTGCGCACCCGGGCCGAGCTCGGTGGAGACGGTGGTGCGTTTTCCTGCACCGTTGGGGCGAGGAAGTTGATCGACATCCTGCGCACCTTGCCCGCCGATCAGATCGTGACCCTCAGCTCGGGCCAGAACAAGCTGACGTTGCAGGGCGGCAAGAGCCGCTTCACGTTGCAGACCCTGCCGGCCGAGGACTTCCCGCTGGTCAACGAGGCGGTTGACTTCGGTCCAGCCTTCGCGGTGCCGCAGAAGACCCTGCGTGGGTTGATCAACCAGGTTCACTTCGCGATGGCGGTGCATGACATCCGCTACTACCTGAACGGGATTCTGTTCGTTGCCGAGGGAAAGCTTCTGACTCTGGTGGCGACCGATGGTCACCGTCTGGCCCTGGCCCAAGCCACGCTCGAGGTCGACATGCCAAAGCAGGAGGTGATCCTGCCGCGCAAGACCGTGCTCGAGCTGCAGCGCTTGCTGAAGGATGAAGACACTTCGATCGAATTGCGCTTTGCCGGCAACCAGGCCAAGTTCTCTTTCTCCGGCATGGAGTTCGTCACCAAACTGGTTGAAGGCAAGTTCCCCGACTACAACCGCGTGGTGCCGAAGAACCACAAGAACGCCGTCACGCTGGGCCGTGCGCCCCTGCTGTCGAGTTTGCAGCGGGCTGCCATCATGACGAGCGAGAAGTTCAAGGCCGTGCGCGTGAACATCGAGCCGGGCACGCTGCGCATCTCGTCTTCGAATGCCGAACAGGAAGAGGCGAAGGAAGAGCTCGAGATCGACTACGCGGGCGACGCCATCGAGATCGGCTTCAACGTCACCTACCTGATCGATGCGTTGAGCAATGCCAATGTCGAGATGGTCAAGCTTGAGCTGCAGGACACCAGCTCGAGCGCCCTTTTCACGTTGCCCGAACAGCCGGGCTTCAAGTACGTCGTGATGCCGATGCGCATTTGACGCACTGGAGCAACTCACGGCTGCCGAGCGGGCTCACGAGCCCGCTTCGCCTTTTTCAGATGCTACGAAAAGACCGATGAACGATCCCCAACCGACGACCCCGCAGCAGCATTCCGACGCCTATGGCGAAGGCTCGATCCAGATCCTCGAAGGATTGGAGGCGGTGCGCAAACGGCCGGGCATGTACATCGGAGATACCTCGGACGGCACCGGCCTGCATCACCTGGTGTTCGAGGTCGTCGACAACTCGATCGACGAGTCGCTGGCCGGGCATTGCGACGACATCGTCGTCACGATCCATACCGACAACTCGATCAGTGTCACCGACAACGGTCGCGGCATTCCCACCGGCGTGAAGATGGACGACAAGCACGAGCCCAAGCGCAGTGCTGCCGAAATCGCGCTGACCGA
>JAZKIW010000135.1:0-33366 GCA_040384625.1 Pseudomonadota bacterium
TCTGCCGGGGCCTTGAGCCCCCTGAAGAGTCGTTCGAGACCAGGACGTTGATAGGCCGGGTGTGGAAGCGCAGTAATGCGTTAAGCTAACCGGTACTAATTGCTCGTGAGGCTTGACCCTATAACTTTGACGACGATTTGAGTCGATTAAAGTGTTATGCCGTGATGGCGCGATCAAGAAACTGAGAAGACTCTACGAATTGGCCGCGTTGCTCGACGAGCAACGTGGTGTCCGGTTAAGCCTGATGACCATAGCGAGGTGGTCCCACTCCTTCCCATCCCGAACAGGACAGTGAAACGCCTCAGCGCCGATGATAGTGCGGGTTCCCGTGTGAAAGTAGGACATTGTCAGGCTAATATAAAAAAGCCCAGCCGATTCGGCTGGGCTTTTTGCTTTTCGGCGAACCGTTTGCGTACGTGTGGAAGAGAACTGCGAGCGACCCGCCAGAGGCGGCCACGAACGATGTCCCGCCCAAGGCGGGGGGTGCCTACTTCGGCACATCCATTACGATCGCTCTCTGGGTCGACCGCTCGGTGTCAAGATCAGAGTTGTGGCCTGCATGCCGTTCCCTGAGAGCCGCCGAATCCGCCCGGTCTGCCTTCTGCGAACGGACCAAGCCCACTACATTCGTCTCCCCAGAAGACGATGCAAGGAATGGAGATCGACCGCAAGGGAGCAGCAGTGGCAACCAACACGATCATTGGCATTCCCTTCGAGACGGCCCATGCCTTGCAGTCGTTGTTATCCGAACGCGGCGAGTTCGAGGCCGAGGCCGCAATGGGCGCGCGTCTGTTCAAGATCAGGGCCGCCGATTCGTCGGGCCGGCGCAGTTCCGCGAGCATCCTCATCAACAAGATGTACGCGACTCGGGGCTACCTCACCAACCCGCTGCCCGACGTTGCCGAATCGAATCGGATCACGTTGATGGCCGTGGACAACGACGTCACGATTGGGACCATCTCGATCGGGTTCGATGGCCCCGAAGGGCTGTTGGCCGACGACCTCTTCAAGCGCGAGATCGATCCCTTGCGTATGGCAGGACGTCGGCTGTGCGAGTTCACCAAGCTGGCCGTCGACAACGTGGCCCGATCAAAGCGTGTGCTGGCCTCGCTCTTCCATGTCGCATTCATCTATGCTCACCGGATCAGAGGCCATGACAGCTTGTTGATCGAGGTCAACCCACGGCATGTGCGCTACTACGAGAGGCTGCTCGGGTCGACGGTCATGGGCCCCGAGCGTCTCAATCCGCGGGTCAATGCCCCCGCCGTTCTACTGCATCTGGACTTCGCATACGTTCAGGAGCAGATCAGCAAATTCGGTGGCAAGTCGGATCTGTCGGCTTCGATGAGTTCCTTGTATCCGTACGCCTTCTCGATCGCAGAAGAAGCCGGGATCGTCGGGCGCATGCATACGACCAATTGATCACCTTCATCAACGAATCAACTTGACACAAGTCGGGCGCCAACGGATACACGCAGCGTCGAAGAGTGACTGCACACTAGGGGTTGCAAGCCCGAGGAAACCAAAGTGCAAGATGCAAGCGTCGCTGCTCGTCGAATCGAGCGCAACGGGGATGATGGCGTGGCACTGCAGTACGCGCTGCAGGCGGCTTTCCCTTCTCAGATGGACACCAGTCCGAATTTCCTGAAGATCCAGCCCGTCCAATCCCCTGGACAGCAGTTTGCTGCCGGGGCACTGGTGGAGCGGCGCTATGCCGACCGTGGTTACCGGAATCTCTCGGCACGCGCCGTCCAGCGCGATCATGAAATTACCCTGATTGCCGATGAGAACGACGTCACCGTCGGCACGGTGACGATCGGTTTCGATAGTCCGCGCGGGCTGTTCATCGACGATTTGTTCGCTGACGAGGTCAACGCATTGCGCGCCGCGGGGGATAAGCTTTGCGAGTTCACGAAGCTGGCGATGGACCAGATCGAACGATCCGCGTCCGTGCTGGCATCTCTGTTCGAAACGGCCTATCTTTATGCGCACCGTGTGATGGGTTTCGACAAGCTGTTGATCGAAGTCAATCCGCGGCACGTCAGGTACTACGAGAGAATGTATGGATTCTCCGTGATCGGTGAGGAGCGGCATAACCTGCGCGTCGACGCGCCGGCGGTTCTTTTGTGCTTGGACTTCGCCAAGCTGAACGAACAGATCTCCGGTCAGGCCGCCTTTACTCCGGAACAGAAGCAGATGCGCTCGCTCAACCGCTATCACCGTGCGTTGATCGAGATCATGAGCGAAGAGGGGCTGAGCAGTCGCGAAGTCGTGGAGATCGGCGGTTAGCCCTTGAAGGCCTAGGTCTCCCTGGGTCGCTGACCCGTGAAGACCGCTTGGTGCGTGCTTTAAGTCCGTGCCACGCCCCCCGACTTGGATGCTTTTGACTTGTCCAGCGGCGGCGGCCCGTCGCCCCCTTTATGATCGTCTCGAGCGAACCTAGGAGCGCACGAGATGTCCGACGATAGCCAGTACATGGGGGTAGATGCAGCAACAGCCCCAGCTGCACGAACGGCCTTGGCGAACTCGCGCCGGCGTCTGCTGCGCGGCGGATTGGCTGCGACTCCCTTGCTGATGACGATTGCGAGCCGCCCTGTGATGGCGGGTACCTGCGCGCCTGCCTCGTCATTTGCATCCATCAATGCGAGCAGGCACGGTGAGCAGCCACCAGTGTCCTGCGACGGCGTCAGTCCTGGGTACTGGAAGGAGCCGCAGCATTTCAGGGAGTGGCCGGAATACTGGGTGCCGTCGGCAAAGGCGATCCCTGGCAAGGGCTGGAATCCTCCGCTCAATGCCCAAGCAACTCTGTTCAACACCGTATTCGGTGCCGGTTTTCCGGAACTGACTTTGCTGCAGGTCCTCGACTTAAAGGGTGGCGACAAGAATTCGGTCGGCCGCTACATCGTGGCCGCGTTGCTCAATGCCGCGACCAACAAAACCGCCGGTGTGATGGACGTCGATACCGTCAAGACTATTTGGACGGCATTCAATACTCACGGTTATTACGAACCGACCGCCGGTATCAAGTGGTATGCGGATCATTCGGTTCCTGCCAGCGACGGCGGGCTGAAGTATTGGATCGAGTCGACTTGGCACGGTGGAATCTAGGCAGTGTTTTCTCCCGATCCCTCGATAGCGAGTCCGGCTTTGACAGACGGGCTCCGAATCGGCGCCATCGAGTGGCGTGCGTGGGCCGACGAGGTCGTGGTCTACGTGCACGAAACCGCCGAGACGCACTGGCTCACCGCTGACGCCGCGCGCGTCTTCAAAGCGCTGTTGCTCGACGTCGGCGTCAGCGGGCCCGCGCTGAACGGCGACGACGACGCGGTCCTTGTGTCTGCCAGCCTGGCCGAATTCGAGCGCATCGGCCTCATGACGCGTCGCGCCCCTTGATCGTCGCCGATCTGTCGCCCCAGACCCTGAGGCGCAGGTTGCGCGGCGCCGGCTTGCGCTTGCGCACCGGCCCGGTCGTGACGCGCATCCACTCGTCGGTCCCGGCGGTCGCGCGGGGCATCGAGCTGCACTACGCGCGACACCCGATCGAAGCCGAGTCCGGCTTCGTCGACTTCTCGGTGAGCGTCGAGCGGCCGCGCAGCCTGCGCCGCTGGGTCCAGCCGCAGGTTCTGTTCCGCTTCGATGGCGACGCGCCCTTCGCGCCGCTGCCGGGGGGGCAGGGCTTTCCGATGCTCGAGTGGGGTTTGAACTGGTGCGTGTCGAGCCACTGCCACCAGTACCTCGTGCTGCACGCGGCGGTGCTCGAACGCGCCGGCCGTGCGCTGATCCTGCCGGCGCCTTCCGGCTCCGGCAAGAGCACGCTGTGCGCCGGCCTCGCCTTTCGCGGCTGGCGGCTGCTGTCGGACGAACTGACGCTGATCGACCCGGTGTCGGGTCAGGTCGTCCCGCTGCCGCGCCCGATCAGCCTGAAGAACGGGTCGATCGACGTGATCCGCGGCTTCGCGCCCCAGGCCCGCTTCAGCGCGGTGGTGCGTGACACGGTCAAGGGCCAGGTCGCGCATGTCCAGCCGCCCGTCGAAGGCGTCGAGCGCGGTGTCGAGCGGGCGCTGCCCGGCTGGGTCGTACTGCCGCGCTTCGTGGCCGGCGCCGAGGGGCGCCTGGAGCCTCTGACGAAGGCACGTGCCTTCATGCACCTGGTCGAAAACGCGTTCAACTACAACGTACACGGCCGTCACGGTCTCGCGACGCTAGCGGATGCGATCGATCGCTGCGATTGCTACGAGTTCTCCTACAGCCGACTCGACGACGCCGCATCGATCTTCGAGCGGCTCGCCGCGGCCGCACCCGGGGCCCGCGCATGAGCGTGCTGCCTCGCGACCTCGTCGTTTTCGCGCTCCGCCACCCGGAGCGCTTGCCGGCGCTGTCGCTCGCCGACTGGTCGCGGCTCGTCAGCCAGGCGCGGCGCGCCGATCTGCTGGCACGCGTGGCCTGCTTGCTCGACGATCGCGGCCTGACCGCTGACGTGCCGGCGGCACCGCGCGCGCATCTCGAGGCGGCGCGGCGGCTGTCGCAGGCCCAGCAGGGCGAGGTGCGGCGCGAAGTCGCGCACATCGTCGCCGCGCTGGCCACGCTGAAGCTCAGGCCCATCCTGCTCAAAGGCGCGGCGTACGTGATGGCCGGGCTGCCGGCGGCCGCCGGGCGCATTTTCGCCGACGTCGACATCCTGATCCAGAAGGCGCGCCTGCCCGAAGCCGAGGCGAGCCTGATGCTGCACGGCTGGGTCACGACCCACCACAGCGCCTATGACCAACGCTACTACCGCCAGTGGATGCACGAGCTGCCGCCGCTGCAGCACATGCACCGCCACGCGGTGCTCGACGTGCACCACACCATCTTGCCCGAGACCGCCCGCCTGCGGCCCGACGCCGCGCGGCTGATCGCCGCCGCGCACACGCTGCCCGCAAATCCGGAGCTGCAGGTGCTGGCACCGACCGATCTGGTGCTGCACAGCATGACCCACTTGTTCCATAACGAGGAGCTCAGCCACGGCCTGCGCGACCTGTCGGACCTTGACCTGTTGCTGCGCCACTTCGGCGCCGACACGGCGTTTTGGCCCCAGCTGGTGGCGCGCGCCCGCGAGCTCGACCTGGCCCGGCCGCTGCACTACGGCTTGCGCCACGTGCATCGTGTCCTGGGCACACCCGTCCCGCAGGAGACGCTCGCGAGCGCGGCACACGCGGCGCCGGGCGCGCTGCTGTCACGACTGATGGACCGGCTGTGGTCGCGCGCGCTGCGCACGCCGCACCCCTCTGCGGCGGACATCGGCACCGCGCCGGCGCTGTTTGCCTTGTATGTGCGCGCTCACTGGTTGCGGATGCCGCCCGGCCTGCTGGTGCGCCACCTGGCGATCAAGGCGACGCGGTGGGGCGCCGAGAGCAGCGCCAGCCGCGCCTGAGCGCGCTCACACCCGGTAGTAGTCGCGGTACCAAGCCACGAAGCGCTCGATGCCGGTCCGGATCGGCGTGGCCGGCGCGAAGCCCGACCAGGCCTTCAGCGTATCGATGTCGGCATAGGTGGCGGGCACGTCGCCGTCCTGCAGCGGCAGCAGCCGCTTCTCGGCCCGGCGGCCCAGCGCGTCCTCGATGCAGCCGATGAACTCCATCAAGGGCACCGGCTGGTGGTTGCCGATGTTGAACACGCGGTAAGGCACGTTGCTGCTGCCCGGGTCGGGGCGATCGGCCGTGTAGGCCGGGTCGGCCGCGGCCACGCGATCGGTCACGCGGAGCACGCCCTCGACGATGTCGTCGACATAGGTGAAGTCGCGCTGCATCTGGCCGTGGTTGAACACGTCGATCGGCCGCCCCTCGAGGATCGCCTTCGTGAACAGGAACAGCGCCATGTCGGGCCTGCCCCAAGGTCCGTAGACGGTGAAGAAGCGCAGGCCGGTGGTCGGCAGGCCGTAGAGGTGGCTGTAGGTGTGCGCCATCAGCTCGTTGGCCTTCTTGGTCGCGGCGTACAGGCTGACCGGGTGGTCGACGCTGTCGTGCTCGGAGAACGGCATGCGGGTGTTGCCGCCGTAGACGCTGGAGCTCGACGCGTAGACCAGGTGCTGCACGCCGCCGTGGCGGCAGCCCTCGAGGATGTTCACGAAGCCGACCACGTTGCTGTCGATGTAGGCGTGCGGGTTCTGTAGCGAGTAGCGCACCCCGGCCTGCGCCGCCAGGTGGATGACGCGGTCGAAGCCTTCGGCGGCGAACAGCGCCGCCATCGCGGCGCGGTCGGCCACGTCCATCTTCACGAAACGGAAGGCCGGATGCGGCAGCAGGCGCTGCAGGCGGGCCTCCTTCAGCGACACCTCGTAGTAGTCGTTGAGGTTGTCGATGCCCACCACCTGGTCGCCGCGTTCGAGCAGCCGCAGGGTGGTGGTCATGCCGATGAAGCCGGCGGCACCGGTCAGGAGAATCTTCATGGGTCAACCGGTCGTCTTGTCGTGGGTGAGGGAACGGAAGGCGGCGTGCGCCGTGCGGCCTGGCGCCGCCGGGCGGATGGTGCCACAGCGCCTCTGCGCCATCGCCGCCGCGACGCCCCGGATCCGAGGGGCGCGCGGCGTGCGCTTACACGACGCCGGGGACGAAGCGGTAGCGGACCTTCGCCGCGTAGGCCGCGTAGTCGCCGTCGACGCCGCGCAGGTGGTCTTCCTCGGTCAGCGCGCGCAGGATGTAGAGCATCGTCCAGCCGACCACCGACGCGAAGGCTTGGATGCCGGCGAACAGCGAAACGTGGAACGCCGCCGACACCATCGGGATCGAGCCGATCCACCAGGCGATGTTCTTGCACGTGTACGCCGGGTGGCGGATCAGCGCATACGGGCCGCGCGCGACGATGCCCCGATGGGTCAGGTTACTGGCCTTCCAGCCGAGCGCCACCGACGCCGACGCATACACCGCCATCAGGCCGAGCAGCAGCAGATTGAGCGTCAGATGGGCGGTCGGGTCGTCGAACTGCGGGAAGTCGCTGACCTGCGAGCCCAGTACCGCGCTCGTGACGCTGTTGAAGGGCGGGTAGCACAGCATCGCCGCCGCCCAGCCCACGAGCGTCGGGTCGACCGAGCGGATCTGGTTGCCGAGCCGTGGCGACTCGACCAGGTAGCCGATGGTGAACAGCAGCACGTCGACGAACAGGATCAGCTGCATCAGGAACCAGAAGCCGTGCCGGTCGAACAGCACCCGAAAGCCCTCGGCGAACGCGCCGCTGGCGACGATCTCGACGCCGTGCTCGACCGCGCCGGTGCAGAACGACATCAGGGCCAGGGCCATCAGCGGCCCGAAGAAGGCCTTCAGCAGCGTCGCCAGCACCGCGACGCGGTCCTCGGGCGGCAGGCCTTGCCGGATCAGCGCTGCCGGAGATGTCAAAAAAACCGTCACCACCCGCCAGAACCGTACCGACTTCGTGGCCTCGGCCGGATCATGCAGCAAGGCGTGGAACACGGCCAGCCCGGCGCCGTAGAGCAGTGCCGCGACCCAGAGGAAGCGATATCCGGTGAATGTGAAGCTGCCCCAGCCGTAGAGCGTGGCCAGCCGATCCTGGGTGTGCGGCACGACGCTGAACACCCCGACGGCCAGCACCACGACCGCCAGCGAAGCGCCCAGGTTGCGCAGGCGCAGCGGCAGCGGGGCGGACAGGGGCAGGCGGACAGGATCACTCATCGGCGGCTACTTTATCGCCGTGCGCGGCGGTTGCTCGCACGCGGCGTACATGGATGTGGCCTCCACAAAGCAAAAACCCCGCAGAGCGGGGTTTTTGCAGAGGGCGGACGAAACCGCGCCGAACGACTCAGCCGCGAGCGGCCTTGCGACGGGCACGGAAACCCACACCCAGCAGGCCCAGACCCAGCAGGGCCAGCGCGCTGGAACTCGGCTCCGACACGTTGCCGCCGGTCGAGGCGCCGCCGCTGCCGCTGCCGCTGGTGCTGCTGCTGGCCGTCCCGACGTAGTGGCTCAGGCGGCCGATGTTGCAGGCGTTCTGATTGTTCGCGCCGCAGTTGCCGCCCGACAGGAATTGCACCTGTTCGTTGGTAAACACCAGCTTGGTGAGGTCGGCAATGTTCTGGAAGAAGAAGGTATCTGCCGTGGCCGTGGTGCCGCCGGTGCCGAACTTCAGCGCGAAGTAGCCCGGGGTGTCGGGAGCCACATCGATGTACCAGCCACCTTCGGGGTTGACATTGAAGTTGAATCCCGCGTCCTCGGCGTCCAACTTGAAATCGAGTTCCAAAGTGCCGGGCGCGAGGCCGGCCGCAGCTTCAATCGCGGCGATCTCGGCGGCGTCGCTCGAGTTGGCCAGATTGGCTTCACCGATCTTCGTGTCGATGGCATAGGCATGGGCTTGCATGGTCGCGAAGCCCAGGCTGCCGGCGAGCGCCGCGGTGGAGATCAGCGCCTTGGTCGTCTGACCGAGTGCAAAAGGCAGGTTCATGAACGGCTCCTCGTGGGTGTTGGGTGTGTACACTCGGTTACGTTGCAGGCTTCGTGCCAGGGGACCTAAGTTCTTGTTCTTAAAGGGATCGTGGTCTGCCGATGCTGTTTACAAGTCTCACGGTGTAAAGCTGTCCGACACCTCGCAGCTCGGAGTCGGCCAAACGAAAAGCGGGCCCGCAGGCCCGCTTTCGCGTCGGTCGAGTCGTCTGCAGTCTACTTGTAGACCAGCACGCTGGTGGTCGACGAATTCCCGGCCTTGTCCTTAGCGACCACCTTGATCGTGTGGCCACCGGCGCTCGCCTTGCGAGCAGACCAAGTGTGCGAGAGGCTGCCGCCGGTGGCGGTCTTGACCATCACGCCGTCGATGTAGAGGACCTGGGCGATGCCGGCGCTGCCCGCGTTGTCGGTGGCGCTGGCACTGATCGAGACGTTACCGCTCACTTTGCTGCCGGCGATCGGGTTGATCAGCTTGACCGACGGCGCGGTGATGTCGAGCACCGGCGCCACGACACTGGTGATGGTGTTGGACACGTTGACCGACACGGTGGTCGATGCCTTGCTGTTGCCGGCCGCGTCGAAGGCCACGGCCACCAGGCTGTGCATGCCGTTGCCGACATTGGCCGAGTTCCAGCTGAACGCGAAGGGCGTGCTGCTGTCGGTGGCCACCGTGGCGCCGTTGACGCGCAGTTCGACCTTGCTGACGCCGACGTTGTCGGTGGCGTTTACATTCACCGGCACCAGGCCGCTGACCGTGCTGGAGCCCAGCGGCGCCGAAATCGACACGCTCGGTGCCGTCGTATCGGCCGTCACCGTCGCGGTGCCCAGCGCAGCCTGCACGGCGGCGCCCGCATTGACCCGGCCGTGGCCGAAATAGGTGTCGCGGCCGGCCGTGCCGAGATCCACCGCGGTGGAGAACAGCAGGCTTTCGACCTGGGCGCCGCTCAGGCTCGGCTTGGCCGACATGACCAGCGCCGCGACCCCGGCGCTGACCGGCGTGGCCAGCGAGGTGCCCCAGAACAGACCGTAGCCACCGCCCCGCGAGGTCGAGTAAATGTTGATGCCGGGCGACGACAGCGACACGAAGCTACCGTAGTTCGACCAGCTGGTCTTCTTGTCGGTGCTGTCGGTCGCCGATACCACGATCATCGTGGTGGTCGGCGCGACGCTCTGGCTGGTGCCGCTGTTGCCGGCGGCGACGAACACCAGGCCGCCCTTGTTCTTCATGTACTGGGCCGCGCTCTGCACCGTGGCGCTGCCGGACATGCCGCTGTAGCTGATGTTGGCGATGCGCGCGCCCTTGTCGGCGGCGTAGGTGATGCCCTCGGCGAGGGTGCTCCAGGACGCATAGGCGGTCGGGCTCGCGATGCGCACCGGCATGATCTTGGCCTGGCCGGCCACCGACGCGACGCCGGCGCTGTTGTTGCTGGCCGCGGCCGCAGCGCCGGCGACGGCGGTGCCGTGGCCGTTGACATCGGACGTGTTCGAGTTGTTGTCGTAGAAGTTCCAGCCCGGGACGATGCGCGAGGCCAGGTCCGGGTGGGCGCTGTCGACCCCCGTGTCCAGGATGGCGATCGTCACGCCGCTGCCCTGGGCCGTCTCCCAGGCCGCCGCCGTGTTGAGCTTGCTCAGATGCCAGGCGCTGCCGTAGTACGGGTCATTCGGCACGAAGGCCGGGGCGACGATCTGGTCGAGTTCGGCGAACTTGAGGTGCGGGTTGTGCGCCAGTTGGGCCGCCACGGCCTTCTCGGACGCGTTGGCCGGCAGTTCGACGACGTGCAGATCGCTGTTGCCGATGCGACGCGCCTGGCCACCGTGGACCTTGAGGATCTTGCCCAGCTCGGCATCGGACAGGCCGGCGCGGGGCATCACCAGCACGCGACCCTGGATCCAAGGGCCGTCGCTCGATTGCGTCGGCGGCGCCGCCTGGGCGATCAGCGGCATGCCGCAGAGCGCCATGGCCGCCAGCGCGACGGCCCGGTTGCAGTGTGAGGACGCAACTGCGGCGACGCTCTTTTCGACTTTCTTGTTTCCCACGACTCTTTCCTTCCCGCAGCGAGCCGGTCACCCAAAAGAGCAGACTGCGTGGAAGAGCCCGGGTCGGTGCCGATGCCGCGCGCAGCAATCATCCCGATCGCTGCCGAACATCTCCATCCGACAGTCACCGCATCGCTGCGGCATCCGGATCCATCTGGCAGTCCAGCCGTCCTGGGGCCTGAGCCCTTTAGACCGAAGACTTTGCGTCCCCCGCTTTCGCGAGGTATGCCTTTCACAGATTCTTGATCGCGAGAAAAGGAGCAGAAACCGCGCCCATTTGCTCGCCCTACAACCCTCGGTAACACTCCCCGGGGCTCGCTTTGAGCGCCGTGAAATTCTACCGAGGCACCCCCAAATTCTAGGGACGGGCCCTGACCTCTTTGTGTCTGGATGAAGCTGGCGTTTGCCCGTCAGACTCGCGCTTTGTTACCTGGCGAACGGTTTCGGTCGGGCCTGCAGACCAGTCGACAGGCCCCGCCGTTTTGCTCTCGAGCTGTTACGCATCCCACCCTTTGCACTCGCTGGCTCGACATCACTTCCGCCGTCCTGCCAGTGTCTACGGCGGGTCGCGCGGGCGATGAAGAGCACGGAGTGTTGCGGATGTATCCGCATGTTCGCCGGGGCCGCCGCCCCCGCCGCCGAAGGCGGCGAGTCGTCAGGGTCGGCGCGGAGCGCGGATCTGCGCCAGCTGCGGCGACGGCTTGGTGACCTTGGCGTCGAAGGGGTGTGCGCCGCGGCCGACGCCGTCGAGGATGCGCTTCACGTACTGGCGTGTCTCGCTGTAGGGCGGCACGCCCAGGTGGCGCTCCACGGTGCCCTCGCCGGCGTTGTAGGCGGCGGCCACCAGCGCCAGGTCGCCTTCGAAGTAGGCCAGCAGCCAGCGCAGGTAGGCGAGACCGCCGCGGATGTTCTGCGTCGGATCGAACGCGTTCTTCACGTTGAAGCGCGCCGCGGTTTCCGGGATCAGCTGCATCAGCCCCTGGGCGTTCTTCGGCGACACCGCCTGCGGATTGAAGTTGGACTCGGCCTTCATGATCGACAGCGCGAGCTGCGGATGCACCTGGTACTCGGGCGCCATCTTCTTGACGAGATCGACGATCGCCGGCGGCGCCGTGCTGCGGAACTCGACCGGCCACTGCGTTGCATCCACCGAAGCGACCACCAGCTTCGCGGCATTGCCGCGCGATTCGGCCTCGGCGACGCTCAGGCAGGCCGGCGTGGCGGAGGGCGGCGCGCCGACCTGCGCCAGCATGCGGTCGGCCTGCGCGATGCCCTGCGCGGCGGCGGCGCGAAAGAAGTAGGCGGCGGTGGCGTCGCTGCGCTCGACGCCGCGCCCGTTGGCGTACATCCAGCCGAGGTTGAACTGCGCCTCGGCGTCGCCGAGTCGGGCCGCCTGGCAGTAAAGCGTCGCCGCGAGCGCAGCGTCCTTGACCACGCCTTCACCGTGCTCCAGGGCCGCCGCCTGCGTGCGCAGCAAGGCGGCCGCGGCCTTGCCGCCCTGGGCGGCGGCGGCACTCGGCGGCGCCAGCGCGGCGCCGGCCGCGGCGAGACCCAGCGCCAACGCCATGGCGACACGCAGCCGGGGGCGCGACATCTTCATGGCGTTGCGGTGGGATCGGCCCGATACGTCATAGCGTCTTCAGCAACTCGCCGACCTCGGCCTGCCCGGCGAACTTTTGCGTGCCCTTGGCGAGCTTCTCCAGTTCGTCCTTGGCCAGCACCTTGTCGCCCGACTTGATGTAGATCTTCGCGAGGTTGAGCCGCAGCGCCGGGTTGTCGGGCTGCAGCGCGAGCGCCTTCTTCTGCAGCTCGACCGCCTTGGCGGCCTGGTCGGCCTCGGCCAGCAGCATCGCCAGCGTGTCCATGTACGGCGGCTCGTTGGGCTTGAGCGCGTTGGCTTTCTCCGCGTAGGCCAGCGCGCCGGGCTTGCCCAGCTTGGCCGTCACCCACGCCAGATTGTTCAGCGCGGGCGCGTTGTCGGGGTCGCTGCGCACGATCGCGAGGTAGCGCGCCTCGGCCGCCGGGAACTCCTTGCGGCTCAGCGCCTGCTCGCCCAGATAGAACTGGAAGCCGAGTTCCTTCGGATGCTCCTTCACCCAGTTCGCGGCGAAGGCGTCGGCTTCGGCGCGCTGGCCCGCCGCGACCAGCGTGGCGTGCAGCTTCGGTGCCACGTCGTCCGTGCCGGGATTCTTCAGAGCCGTGCGGTAGGCGCTCGCTGCGGCCGCCCAGTTCTTCTGCGTGGCTTCCAGGTCGCCCTCGAGCACGTGGCCGACCGCCTGCTTGGGGCGCTGCTTCTGGATGTTGCGGATCACCGCGCGGGCCTCGGCCGGCTGGCCGGACTGCGCGTACAGCACGATCAGACTGCGCTGCACCGCCAGCAGCATCGGCGCCGTCGCCAGGGCCCGCTTCAAGCTCTGGATCGCGGCGTCGTTGTTCTTCGCGACCACGCTCAGGTCGGCCAAGCGGATGTGCGGTCGCGGCGATTGCGGCTCCAGGCGGATCAGGCCGTTGAACGTGCTGTGCGCCTGGTTGACCTCGCCGGACGCCATCTGCGCGCGGCCCAGCGCGTCGAGCATGTCGGCGCTCTGCGGCAGCGCGGTGACGCCGTCCTGGGCGGTCGTGATCGCGGCCCGGAAGTCCTTCTGCTTCAGATAGTGGTCGACCAGCAGTAGTCGGGGTGTCACGTCTTCGCGATTGAGCTTGATCGCCGTGGCGAGGCGCTCCGCCACCACCGTCGGCGCCGCGCCACTGCGTGATTCCACGGCCGCCAGCGCGACCAGCGCCTGGGGATGCCGGGGGTCGACCGCCAGCACCCGTTCGAAGCGCTTGCGGGCTGCGTCGGGCTGCTTGGCGGCGAGGTCGAGCGCCGCGAGCTGCGCGACGGCCGGGTAATAGACGGGGTCGATCTCGAGCGCGCGCTCGAAGCTCCGGCGCGCCGCCGCCTCGTCCTTGCGCGCCAGGTGCACCGTGCCGCGCACGTTGGCGGCGAGCGGCTTGTCGGCCTGCTTGCGCTCGAGCGCGTCGATCGACTTCAGCGCTGCGTCGTAGTCGCGGCGCCGCATCTGGGCGTTGATCAGCGCGAGGTCGGCGAAGCCGCTGGGGTCGGCCGACGCGACCGCGCGCAGCTCGCTCATCCCCGTTTCGGTCTGCCCTTTGCCGAGCTGCCCGAGCGCCAGCGCGGTGCGGCTGCGGACGTGGCCCGGGTCGACCTTGGCCGCCTGAGCGAACAAGGCCTCTGCCTTCTGCGGATTGCCGGTCTGCATGTACGCCTGGGCCACCAGCGCGTAGGTGTTCGCATCGGCCTTACCGCCGGCCAGCGCTGGCTCGGCGACCTCGATGGCCTTCATCGGCTGGCCCGTGCGCACGTAGGTCTCGGCGAGCAGCATTCGTGTCGCCGTCATCCCGGGCGCCAGCGCGAGCGCCTTGCTCAAGTGCTTCTCGGCTTGCAGCAGCGATTTGTTGCGGTACTCGATCACGCCCGCCAGTTGCAACGCCTCGATGCTCTCGGGGGCGATCCGCAGCACCTCGTCGATCTGCTCCTTGGCCGTCTTGAAGTCATCGCGGCGCAGGGCGTAGAGCGCCTCGAAGTACTTCGTGCGCGGATGCCTGGGCAGCGCCTGCTTCATGACGTCGAGTTGCGTCTTGGCGGCGTCGAGGTCCTTGCCGCGCAGCAGCGTCGACATCGCACCCGAGTGCGCTAGCAGCGCGTCCGGCTTCAGCGCGAGCGCCTTGCGGTAGGCCGCGATCGCCTCCGCCGGCTTGGGCGAGTCGCCGAACATCAGCAGGTCGCCCTTGAGCTGCCAGGCATCGGCTTCGTTGGGCGACGTCGCGAGCACAGCGTCGACCAGACGCGCCGCGCCCTCAACGTCGCGCCGCACCGCCTTCAGCCGCGCTTCGGCGATGCGCGCCGGCGCGTACTCGGGTACCGCCTCCAGCGCCGCGGCGAGGCTTTGCTCCGCCTGCTCGACCTTGCCCTGACCCGCGTAGGCGTTCGACAGCGAGGTGCGCAGATCCGCGGTCGCCGTCCGGTCGGTCAGCTGCGTCGCGCCGAATTCCTCGGTCAGCTTCTTGTGCTCGCCGGCCATGACCATCGAGCGCGCGAGCGCCGGCACGACCGCATCTTGCGGATGCTTCAGCGCCAGCGCCTTGCGCAGCTCTACGCCGGCGGCGACCACTTCGCCGTTCTTCAACAACGCGCTGCCGAGCAGGAAGCGCGCCTCGGCGGACTCGGGGTCCTGCTGCAAGGCATTCTTCAGCTGGATGACGGCGGCCCGGGTGTCGTCGTTCGCCAGATAGGTCTTGGCCGAACCGAGCAAGGACTCGGTCGACTGCTGCCCGCAACCCAGCAGCACCGCGGCGGCAAGCAGCAGGCCGGTCCAGCGGGTGATGTCGTTCTTCATGGTCGGAAGCCTCTCGAAAAAGCTGCCGGCGATCTACTTGATCGTCAGCCGGTGCATCAGGTCGTAGAGCGTCGGCCGGCTGATGCCCAGACTCTCGGCGGCCTTCGCGATGTTGCCGTTGGAGTAGGCCAGCGCCGAGATGATCGCGGCGCGCTCGGCCTTGTCGCGCACCGTGCGCAGGTCCAGCGGCTTGGCATCGGCGACGTCGTCGCTCGGCTCGTCGGCGGCCAGGCCGATGTCCTGGGCCGAGACGCGGTTGCCCTCGGCCATGATCGCCGCGCGCTTGATCGCGTTGAGCAGCTCGCGCACGTTGCCCGGCCAGGGGTGGCGCTCGATCGCACGCAGCGCGTCGTCGGTGAAGGCCATCGAGGTCTTGCGCAGTTCCTGCGAAAAGCGACGCAGGAAGGCGTGCGCCAGTAGCACCGCGTCGCCGGCGCGCGCGCGCAGCGGCGGGATGTCGACGACGATCTCGGCCAGGCGGTAGTACAGGTCCTCGCGGAACCGGCCGTCCTTGATCTGACTCTTCAGGTCCTGGTGGGTGGCGCAGACGACGCGGATGTCGATCGGGATCTCCTGGCGCCCGCCCAACCGTTCAATCTTGCGCTCCTGCAGGAAGCGCAGTAGCTTGGCCTGCAGCGCATGGGGCAGGTCGCCGATCTCGTCGAGCATCAGCGTGCCGCCGTTGGCGCTCTCGATCTTGCCCGGCGTGGTCTTGGCTGCGCCGGTGAATGCGCCCTTCTCGTAGCCGAACAACTCGCTCTCGAGCAGGTTCTCTGGGATCGCGGCGCAGTTGATCGCGACGAACTTGCCGGGCCGCTTGGATGCCTGGTGCAAGCCCTGCGCCAGCACTTCCTTGCCGGTGCCGCTCTCGCCCAGTAGCAGCACGGTCGCATCGCTCGACGCGACCTTCTCGATCGTGCGGCACACGCGCAGCAGATCGGCGTCGCGCGTCATCAGGCCCGACAGCGCGTCGGGCTGGTGCAGCGCCTGCAGGCGGCGGTTCTCGGCCTGCAGCTCGTAGAGCCGGAACGCGCGGTCGATGGTCAGCGCGAGCAGATCGGGGTCGAAGGGTTTGGCGATGAAGTCGTAGGCACCGAGCGCGATTGCGCGCAATGCGTTGGCCTGGTCGTTCTGGCCGGTCAGCACGATGACCTTGACGTCCGGGTCGGCCGCGAGGAGGGCCTCGAGCAGCTTGAAGCCCTCGGACACCGCATCGGCGTCGGGAGGCAGCCCGAGGTCCATCGTGACCACCGTCGGGCCGTGGCGGCGGAACTGCAGCAGCGCGGCCTCGCGGTCGTTCGCCGTGACCGAGTCGAAGCGGTCGAGCGACCACTTCAGCTGTTTCTGCAGCGCCAGATCGTCTTCGACGATCAGCAACTGCGGCAGTTTCTCGGCGGTCATGGCGCACTCATCGCATGGATGTCTGAGCCCTGGTGGGCTTCGAACAGGGGCAGGAGGATCGTGATGACGGTACCGCGGCCAAGTTGGCTGTCGACCGCGATCTTGCCGCCCAGCTCCTGCACGTATTGGAAGCTCTCGTAGGCCCCGATGCCCATCCCATGTTGCTTGGTGGTCTGGAAGGGCTTGAACAGCTGGGTCTGGATGAACTCCGGCGACATGCCGGTGCCGGTGTCGCCGACCTCGACCTTGGCCTGGCCGCTGGCGCGCTCGAGCTTGAGCCAGACCGTCCCCGAGGCCGTCGTCGCGTCGAACGCATTCTGGACCACGTGGCCGAGCACGCGCTCGATGCGGTCCTCGTGGCCGCGCGTCGCGACCGCGTCGACCACCTGCAGATCGAGCGCGCGGCCGCGCGCCGAGGCCACCGCCCCGATCCGATGCGCGATCGGCACCAGGTCGACCCCCGCCACGCGCCCGACCGGCGGCTGGCCCTCGCGCAACTGCAGGATCAGCTGACGCATCTTGTCGAGCGAGCTCTCGACCGTCATCAGCATGTCCTGCTGGAACTCCGGGTTGTGCTGGAGGCGCTGCGCGTTCTTCAGCATCAGCGACAGCTGGGTCACGATGTTCTTCAGGTCGTGCACCACGAACGCGGACATGCGGTTGAAGGCGTCGAACTTGCGCACCTCGAGCAGGGCTTCGGTCGCGCTCATCTGCGCGAGAAAGCTCGCGGCCTGGCGGCTCGCGGTCTTCAGCAGGTCCGTCACCTCCCAGTTCACGTCGATCGCGGCGCGCGGCTTGGTCAGCACGACGAAACCGATCAGCTCGTCGGCTGTCGCGAGCGGGATCACGAGCCACAACTCGGCGTTCGACAGGATCCAGGCCGGCATCGACATCAGCCCATAGCGCTGCGGGTCAGACCGGTACTCGGCGATCTTGACGATCCAGCCGCGCTCGGCCAGGAAGCCGGCGAAGGAGCCGTCGACCGCCTCCCGGCCGGCGATGTCGGGCATGTTCCAGCGCGCGGTCTGGATGAACTCTGCGCCGGTGCGGTCCTTCAGCCACAGGCCGCCGGCCGGGCTTTCGACCATGTCGGCCAAGCCGCGGATGACGAGGCCGCCCATCTGCTGCGGCGAGCTCTGACTGGCCAGCATCGTCGTGAACCGCAGCCACTCGACCCGGTAGTCGTAACGGTAGCTGAAGAAGTGCTTGCCGATCAGCACGCGCAGCTTCGAGCGCAGCGTGCCCGACGATACGAGGATCACGAGGCCGATCGCCGCCACGAACAGCAGGCCGATCTGCAGCCCCTGGCCCCAGTCGCCGCCCGAGTAGCGCACGTAGTACCCGATGGCCGAGATGAACAGCAGGTACACGCCGGCCAGCAGCAGCGACGCCGAGTGGAAGGCCGCGGCCCGCGAGATCTTCAGCTTGCCGATCCAGTCCGAGTGGCGGTTGATCGCGACGAAGAAGAAGGGCACAGCCACCGCGTGCACGCCGCCGCGGATGCTGACCGTCGCGGCATCGAACTGGCCGAACAGCACCGCCTGGGAGTAGAAGTAGAAATCGAAGCCGAACACGATCAGCAGCCCGAAGCACAGCGGCTTCGCGTTCCAGCGCGAGTCCTCGGTCACGTTGCGCAGCAACTGCTCGACCAGGATCAAGCCGAAGACCGGCAACGCCAGCGCGCCGAACAGCACCAGCCGGGCATAGGGGCCGGTGTCGCTGACCCACAAGGCCACGAAGGACTGCAGTGCGGCGCCGACCGCCACCAGCACCAAGGCCGTCTGACGCAACCACCCGGACTCGGGGGCCTGGCGCAAGGACGTGCTGGACTGCAGGAGCAGCAGCAGGAACAGGAACCACAAGCCGTACCTGGCGGTGTCGACCAAGGCCGTGACGATCGAAAGTCCCGGCCGGGAGTAGCTCAAGGCCGCAATCGCAAACCACGACCACAACGCGCTTGCGCCTACCGCGACGGCGAACGCCGTCGGGGCTTTCGCCGAGGCGATACGGAAGTATCCCTTCAGGGCTAGCCGCAGGAATAGTGCAGTATATGCAAGCGCCGCAACGATATACCCGAGAAACTCAAGCTCGGGAACTTGGCTTTGCATGAGGTGGCGGTGATGGGGCGAAGCAGTCTGATCGGCACACGGATCGACAAACAGTTCGCTATCAGCGCGATCCCTTCGCCATCAGCACCACCGCGACCGTTTCGAACAGGATCACCAGGTCAAGGAACAGCGTGTGGTTCTTGACGTAGTACAGGTCGTAGTTGAGTTTTTCCTGAGAATCCGCGACGGTCGCGCCGTAGTGGTATCGGACCTGCGCCCAGCCGGTCACGCCAGGCTTCACGCTCTGCCGCACGGAGTAGTATGGAATCTGTTCGGTCAGTTGTTCGACGAAATAGGGGCGCTCCGGTCGCGGTCCAACCAGACTCATATCCCCCTTGAGCACGCAATACAGTTGCGGCAGCTCGTCGATACGCAGTTTCCGAATCACACGGCCGACACTAGTGACGCGGTCGTCGCCGACCGTCGCCCAGCGTGGTTGACCGTCCTTCTCGGCGTCAGCAATCATGCTTCTGAACTTGATGACGTTGAATATCTTGCCGTTCAGGCCGACGCGCTCCTGTCGATAAAAAATAGAGCCTCTGCTTTCCATCCATATCAACAAAGCCGTCACTAGCATGACCGGCATGAACACAAGCAGCAGGAGCCAGGAGCAGACGATGTCGAAGCAGCGCTTGACGGCCGTCCGCAGCGCGCCTTGGCTGAAGCCGTCACCGAAGATCAGCCAGCCGGCGTAAACGTAGTCGATCTTGATCTGACCGAGCGTTTTCTCGAAGTGGGTTGCGATGTCGTAGACGCGAATGCCGTTCAACTTGCAATCGAGCAGTTCCCGCAGCGGCATGCTGCCGCCACGGCGCTCGGTCAAAGCGACGACAATTTCGTCGACGTCGAGGCGCAAGGCGGTTTCAGTCAACGAGCGGTGCGTTGGCAACAACTCGTCGCCGAAGATCGCAGGCTGCTGTTCGTTCGGGCCCGGCAAATAGCCGACGATGTCGACATAAGGGTCGGCCGCGGTCAAGCTCTGACCGACCGTTCGGGCGGCCGGGCCGGCACCGAAGATCAAAATCTTGGATCGGATGCGCGAGTTGGCTGGCGCGTGCGACATGTAGACGCGATGCGCCATCACCAAGGCGACGCCCAGCATCGCCGCGATCTTGACATTCTCGCTGCCACCGACGCCGACCGGCAGCAGACTGAAAATAAGATAACCGAGCGGAAACACCAGCACCATCGCCAATACCGCGCGAGCACAGGATTGAATGAACGACCGATTGTGTACAAGCTGATAAAAACCAGACGCAGTATTGATCACGAACACGTAAGCGGCCAGCACGGCGCCATTGGCAAAAGCGGGGGGCATGGCGAAATAAGGGTCGTCGACCTGCGTGATGACAAACGCAAGAATCGTGAACACGATCAAGCCGCCGTCCAGCAGGATGTGCAGCAAAGTCCGACGATGGAGATAATGATTGAAAATTCGAATCATGATGGCTCAGCTATGCGGAGATGTCTTCTTTTTCCGTTGTGAGCGATGTTTGTCGGTAATGTGCATTTGCGGAGCGATAAACTAAATAGTATTCATCGAGTAACATTTGCACATCTATTTATAATAATTCGAGTGGATTTTTCTCGATGTAAAACTAAATGTCAACCCCCTGAATGAGTTACCGATTCATGGTGGTCGATATTTGTGACATTTGTTTGATATTTGGGCCGCCTGTTTAGGGGGGCGTTGCGGACTTGACAAACAGAAACCTCTGAATGGCCGCCGTTCATCATCGTGGGCCGCGCAAACGCAACGCATCGGGGGGCACTAGCTCTGCCGGCTCGAAGTGCGGGGCTGGCGACTGTACCGCGGCGGCTTCTCGCTCAGCCTCACGGGCGCGAGGAGCGACGGAGCGACGGAACACGGGGATGGAACTGTCGCGGTCTGCGAGGCTACGCGGCAGAAAGGAAAGCGGACCCACAAAGGCAGAGCGCCCCGGCCATTACGGCCGGGGCGCTCTAATTTGGTGGTGCTGAGATCGTCGACTAGCTAGAGATCCGCATCACCAGCTAGCGATCACGCCTGCTGCTTGCGCTTGCGGCTGGCGGCCAGGCCGAGCAGGCCGAGGCCGACCAAGGCCAGCGAAGCCGGCTCCGGAACGAGGTTCGCGGTGATCAGGAACGCGAACTGCACCGGGGTGTCTGCGTTTTCCGGGGTCTGGAAGCCCAGGCAACCTTCGGCAACGCCCGCAGCGGCGCAGGTTGCGGCCGGCAGCGGAGCCAGGTTGCCAGTGCCTTCGAGAATCGTGACGGTGTAGACCGTGCCCATGTACTCGAAGTCCTGGCTCAGCGAGTCGGCACCCGAGGTGATCACGAAGATGTCGTCGCAGTCCGACGCTGAATCGAAGTCGCAGTCACCATCGTTGAACGTTTCCGTGAAGTCGATGGTGAAGTTGATCGGGAACGGCGGCAGCCCCGGCTCGAAGTCGGGGTTGAACGCATTGAGTGTCAGCGTGGTGTTCAACGAAGCCGACGACAGCGTCTTGAACGTGTTGCTGATCGAGTTGTTGATGTGCGTGATGGTGGTGGTGGGCTGCAAGGGGCCGTTGGTGTCGATCTGCCCGCTCGTCAAGATCGGGCTGATGACAAGGCCGCTGCGGTTGTTCGCGGCGAAACTGCCGCCGGTCGCGCCCCAGCTCAAAGTGTCTGCTGTAACGGTCTGGGTCCCGGCGGAGCCACCATTGTCGAAAGCGGCGCCTGTCCACTCGGTGCTGACGGTGTAGTCCCAAGTGATCACCGGCACGGCGCTTGCGAAAGGCGAGGCCAAAGCGGTGAGGGCGAAGGTGACGGCTGCAAGCATGCGCTTCATGATCATCTCCAGAAGAAAGTGTAAAAGGCTGTCTGGCGCTAACGTGAGCACGGTCTGTGCCAAACCTCTAAGTCATTGATTCATAAAGACTGGATGCAGTGCCGCCTGAGGCCATGTAAGCAATTCCGACACTGTCGACGCAGTCGATTTGGAAGTTTCTTTAACCGTAGCGGCCAGGCATCAGCACCCCGTGCGGGTCCACGCTGGAGCGCAGCCGGTCGTGGAAAGCGCTGGCGTCGGTCTGCAAGGCGCGCAGCTGATCCATGTGGTCGATGCCGACGCGGTAGGGGGCGCAACCCAGCGCGCGGCCGCGCGCGAACAGCGCGTCAAAGCAGCGCCGGGCGGCGCCGACGGCGTCCGGCTGGTCGCGGTCGAACAAGAGTGGAACCGTGCTGTCGAACAGCTTGTCGCCGATGCTGGTGAGGGTGATCAGCGGCTCGATCCGGTGCTGGCGGGTGACGTGATGGACCATGTCGGTGTAGGCCCGCACGCCGGCCGGGCGCATCGGTACCAGCGGCGCATACCAGATCAGACCGCAACCATCGCGCGACGGGTCGCGCCAGCGGCCGCGCGGGGCGTCGGGCTTGAGCCAGTAGGCCAAAGGCAAGGCGGTCTCGTTCGGGCGGCCACTGACCAGTTCGAGCGACTGCGCCAGCGTGCTGGCGGTGCGCGCCAGCCGCTGCCCCGCGGCGCCGGGCCAGCGGGCCACCACCGCGGCGAGCCGTCGCGCGCGCTCCGGGCTGACGAACAACAATCGGTTGGCCACGCCGGCGAGTCTTTGCCTGATCTCCTTGCGTGCTGCGGCAACGACGCGCCTCGTGCCGTACAGCGTGGCGAACCCGGTCCAGGGCTGGACCTGGTACTGGCGGCCCAGTGCGCGCAGCAGCGCCGGCGGGATGAGTCCGTCGGCGCCCAGTTGGTCGGCCGGGAAGGGCGCCGCCATCGCCAGCACCCGGTGCTGGTTCATCAGGTTGATCGCTCCTACCGTGCCCGGCAGCGCTCCGAGCACGTCGCGGATGCGCTCGACCGCGGGCTCGAGCAGTGCGTCGTCGCGCAGGCTGAACAAGCAGGCCTGGATCGCTTCGGGCCGGCGCGCGAGCAGGATCGACATGCGCGTGACGATGCCGAACCCGCCTTGCGTGAAAAGTCCTGCGCAGTACGGGCCGATGCCCCACTTGAACAGGCGCGCCAAGTCCTCGCCGCCCACCTCGTGCAGCGCGCCGCGGTAGCGGCTGCCGTCGGCGAGCACGGCCTCTAGGTCAGTCACGGCGCCGAAGTGATCGGTGTGCGGCGTGATGCCGTAGCCGCGCTCGAGCGCATTGCCGAGGAGGCTGCAGGTGGGGCCGGCACCGGTGACGGGCACCATGTAGGGATGCCCGCCGGCGTCGAGGAACTCGGCCAGCTGCCCTTGCGTCACGCCCGGCTCCACGGTCACCACGCCGAGTTCGGCATCGAAATGCAGCACCTTGCGCAGTGCCGACAGGTCGATGATCACGCAGCCGTCGCGCACCGGCAGCGCGCTGCCGTAGCCCCAGTTTCGCCCGGTACTGATCGGATACACTGAAACGCGATGGCGCCAAGCGATGCGCATCACCTCGGGCAGCAGGCCGGCATCGTGAATTTGCAGTGCGGCCGGAAGGTCGCGGTTCGAGCCGCTGACATCGGCGCCATAAGCCGCGATCGCGGCGTCGCCGAGAACCACTCTCGATGGACCCAGCAGCGTTTTCCAGTCCTCGACAGCGCGATGCAAATCCATCCAGTTACCCGTCTGCGTGAATTTTACGCTTCCGGTGTTGCCGCGGCACCAAGGTGGGGGGGCGAGCCGTCAAACGCGTATGACATCATCGATGACGGCAAGAAGATGGATTCCGGCGGCGCCATGCGCGGCCTGCGTCGCGACGAAAGTCCACGCGGCGCGGGCGACTCGAGTCGGGTTGTTCCAACCACGGTCAGTTTGTAGAGGGGCGCGCCTTGAATATCTATACCAACTCCTTCGTGCGGGCGGTTCGCCAGTGCACGGCCGTCGTGGCCGTGAGCCTGCTCGCGGCTTGCGCGACCCCCGGCAGCTACCCGCCGGCACCGGCGCAGGCAGCGACGGAGAACTACAACTACCTCATCGGCCCGGGGGACAACGTCAACATCATCGTGTGGCGTAACCCCGAATTGTCGCAATCGGTGCCGGTGCGGCCCGACGGCAAGATCTCGACGCCCCTGGTGGACGAGCTGGTGGCCCAAGGCAAGACATCGATCGAGATTGCGCGGGACATCGAACAGCAACTCGGCAAGTATGTGCGCGATCCGGTCGTGACGGTGATCGTGACCAGTTTTGTCGGCCCGTACAGCGAGCAGATTCGCGTGGTCGGCGAGGCCGCGCGGCCGCAGTTCCTGTCCTATCGGCAGAAGATGACCGTGCTCGACGTGATGATCGCGGTGGGCGGCTTGACCGACTTCGCAGCCGGCAACAGCGCGGTCCTGCTGCGCAGTTCCGAAGGCGACAAGCGCTACTCGGTGCGGCTCAACGACTTGGTCAAGCGCGGCGACGTCTCGGCGAATGTCGAGATGAAGCCCGGCGACATCTTGATCATCCCGCAGAGCTGGTTCTGAGTGCGGACCGTACCGCGTCCGCCCGTCGTGACGGTCGCCGCTGTGGCGGGCCGAATGCGTTCGACGGCTGGAGTCCGCTGACATGGAAGAGCTGATCAGTCAAATCTCCGCGGCCGCGCGGGGCATGTGGAAGTACCGCTGGCAGGGGCTGGTAGCGGCGTGGGTGGTGGCGATCATCGGCGTCGCCGTGGTCTTGCGGCAGCCGAACCGCTACGAGGCTGACGCCAGAATCTTCGTCGACACGCAGACGATCCTGAAGCCGCTGATGTCGGGCTTGGCGGTGCAGCCGAACATCGAACAGCAGGTCGTCATGCTCAGCCGCACGCTGCTCAGCCGGCCGAACGTCGAGAAGCTGATCCGAATGGCCGACCTTGACCTGAAGACGACCTCCAAGGTCGAACAGGACGCGCTGGTCGAGAGCCTGCTCAAGACCCTGCAGATCCGCAGCACGCAGCGCGACAACCTTTACACCCTGTCGTTCCAGGATCCCGACCCGGCCAAGGCGCGACGGGTGATCCAGTCGCTGGTGTCGATTTTCGTCGACTCCGGGCTCGGCGCCAACCGCAAGGACACCGACTCGGCCAAGGCCTTCATCAACGACCAGATCAAGAGCTACGAGGCCAAGCTCGACGAGGCCGAGGTGCGCTTGAAGGAATTCCGCCTGCGCAACCTGGAGCTGCAGAGCGTCGACGGCAAGGATTCCGCGTCGCGGCTGGCGGAGATCAACGCCCAGCTCAACCAGGCCCGTCTCGAACTGCGCGAGGCCGAGCGCGCGCGCGACGCCGCGCGGCAGCAGCTGGCGGGCGAGAAGGGGCGCGATGCCAACCTCTCCACGCAGAGCCTGCTGCAGGAGTCGGCGCTGTCGGTTTCGACACCCGAGATCGACGCCCGCATCGACGCCCAGAAGCGCAACCTCGACGGTCTGCTGCAGCGCTACACCGAGCAGCACCCGGACATCGTCAGCACGCGCCGTCTGCTGCAGGAGCTCGAAGAGCAGAAGCGCAAGGACGTGCTGGAACTGCGCCGTGCCGCGATGGCGGCCCCGGCGCAGGCCGCGGCGGCGAACAACAGCCTGGCCTACCAGGAGCTCAACCGCATGGCCGCCTCGTCGGAGGTGCTGGTCGCATCGCTGCAGGCCCGGGTCGCGGAATACAGCAGCCGCTACGAGCAGGCGCGCGTGATGATGCGCACGGCGCCGCAGCTCGAGGCCGAGGCGGCGCAGCTGAACCGCGACTACAACATCCACAAGAAGAACTACGAGGACCTGGTGGCGCGGCGCGAAGCCGCGGCGATGTCGGGTGACCTGGAAGTGGCGGCCGGCGTGGCCGAGTTCCGCCTGATCGACCCGCCGCGCGTGTCGCCCAAGCCGGTCGCGCCGAACCGGCTGCTGCTGATGCCGCTGGCCTTGGTCGCCGCACTCGGTGCCGGCCTGTTCACGGCCTTCATCTTCAGTCAGCTGCGCCCGGTGTTCCACGCGGCGACCGAACTGCGTGACAAGTTCGATCTGCCCTTGCTGGGGGTGGTGTCCGCGGTGCTGAGCGACGCCGACAAGCGCCGCGAGCGGGCCAGTCTGATGCGTTTCTCGCTCGCTTCCGGCAGCCTGGTCGGTGCCTTCATTCTGGGGCTGATCGCGCTGTCGATCCTGTCCTATTAGGCAACGACGATGAGCAGCCTGATCGAGCAAGCGACACAACGGCTGGAGCAACTGCGGCAGGCCGGCGTGGTTGTCCCCGACGTCCCGGTCGGCCGGGGCGCGGCGGCCGAGCCCGGTCCCGCCATTGCAGCGAACGCGCCGCCCGAGCCCGAGGCCGCGGTCGCGCCGCCGGTCACGTCCTCGCGGCGCGTCGACCTCGATCAAGCCGCGCTCGCGGCGGCCGGCATCGTGACGCCGAACGCACCGAGGTCGGCGCTGGCCGACCAATACCGCGTGATCAAGCGGCCGCTGATCAGCAACGCGATGGGCAAGGGCGCGTCGCCGCTGGCGCACGGCAACCTGATCATGGTGACGAGCGCGCTGCCGGGCGAGGGCAAGAGTTTCACCGCCATCAATCTGGCGATGAGCATCGCCGCGGAGCTGGACAACACGGTGATGCTGGTCGACGCCGACGTGGCGCGGCCCTCCGTGCTGCGCATGCTCGGGCTGCCGCCGGGTCCCGGCTTGCTCGACCTGCTGGAGAATTCGGCGGAGATGTCCGACGTGCTGCTCAAGACCAACGTCGACAAGTTGACGCTGCTGCCGAGCGGCACACCGCATGCCCGTGCCACCGAACTGCTCGCCAGCGACGCGATGCGCCAGCTGCTCGACGACATGGCACGGCGCTACCCCGACCGCATCATCATCTTCGACTCGCCGCCGCTGCTGCTCACGACCGAGTCGCGCGTGTTGGCCACGCACATGGGCCAGATCGTGATGGTGGTGCGCGCCGAACACACGCTGCAGTCCGATGTGCGGCACGCGCTGTCGACCATCGAGGCCTGCCCGGTGCGTCTGATGCTGCTCAACCGGGCCCGAGCGGATGCGCAGGCGAGCTACGGCTATGGCTACGGCTATGGCTATGGCTACGACAAGCAATCCGCCTGAGCGCGCAGTCGCACGCCATGATCTGTCTTCGCCCTTCCGTGCCCGTGTCGCCGCTGCGGGCCCGCGGGGCTTGCGCGATCGGTTGTGCACTGACCCTGCTGGCTGCGGCCGTGCAGGCGCAGACCGCGCCGACCGCGCAGCCCGCCGAGAAGACCGAGCGCGAGCCCGCGCTGTCGGTGGTTCCGCGCGCGGGGGTTACGCTCACCGCCACCGACAACAATCGCAGCAGCGGCAGCGGCGAAGCCGACCTGATCACCCGGCTGAGTGCCGGTGTGCAGGTGCGCAAGACCGCCGGGCGTGTGCAGGGCGCGCTGGACTACACGCTCAGCGGCCTGTTGTACGCGCGCGATGCCGACGAGAGCAATTTCCAGAACGAACTCAACGCGTTCGGGACTGCCGAGTTCGTCGACAACTGGGTCTATCTGGATGCCAGCGCGAACGTGTCGCGTCAACTGATCTCGGCCTTCGGGTCGCAATCCTCCGACAGCAGCCTCGACAATTCCAACCAGGCCGAGGTCGCGACCTATTCGCTGTCGCCCTATGTCCGCGGGCGCTTGGGCAGCCTGGCCGACTACGAGGCACGCCTGTCGCATGCGGCGACGCGGACCGACGCGTCGGGCAGCTCCGATTCGACGATCAACGGCGGCTCGCTGCTGCTGCGAGGCGGTAACCCGCTCACCCTCTTCAGTTGGTCGGTCACGGGTTCGCGCACGTCCTACGACTTCAGCGAGGGCCGCCGCACCGAAGAAGATCGCGTGCGCGGCGTGCTGACGCTGGCGCTCAACTCGCAGCTGAGCGTGTCGGCGATCGGCGGGCGCGAAGCCAACAATTTCACCGACCTCGACAAGCAGAGCCGCAGTACGTCCGGCTTCGGCATCAGCTGGCGGCCGACAGCGCGCACCCGCTTCACCGCGGAAGGCGAACGGCGCTTCTTCGGCACCGCACACGCCGCCAGCTTTGAGCACCGCACGCCGCGCTCGGCGATCCGCTTCAGCAGCAGCCGCAACGTCGGCTCCGGCCTGCAGCGGCTCGCCAGCCGCAGCCTCGGCACCGCGTTCGACCTGTTTTTCCTGCAGTTCGCGTCGGTCGAACCCGATCCGGTGGCGCGCGAGCAGATCGTCAACGACTTCCTGCAGGCCAACGGCATCAGTCCCACGGCGGTCATCGCCAGCGACTTTCTGGCCTCGGCAGTGACCGTCGATCGCCGCCAGGAGCTGTCGTACACGCTGCTCGGGGTGCGCGACACCATCACGCTGCTGGCTTCGGTGACCGACCGCCGCCGCCTCGACACCGTGGCCGTGGTTGACGACGACTTCAACAACAGCCGCGACATCAAGCAGCGCGGCTACGACATCGGCTGGGCGCGCCGGCTCACGCCGCGCTCCACGTTCAACCTCGGCCTGTCGCAGAGCAAGACCACCGGCGACCTGAGCGCGCTGGCGACCGATCTGCGGACCTTGCGCGCCAGCTGGTCCAGCCGGCTCGACAAGAAGACGACGGTGTCGCTCGGGGCACGACACTCCAAGTTCGACAGCGAGAGCAACCCCTACACCGAGAATGCGGTCGTCGGCACTCTCAGCACGACGTTCTGAGCCATGTATGAAGCCTTCTACGGGTTGAGCAGCAAGCCCTTCCAGCTCAATCCCGACCCCAGTTTCTACTTCGGCAGCAAGCAGCACCGCAAGGCGAAGGCCTACCTCGACTACGGGGTGATGAAGAACGAGGGCTTCATCGTCATCACCGGAGAGATCGGCGCCGGCAAGACCACCATCCTGCGCGGGCTGATCGACAGCCTGAATCCGAACAACGTCGTGGCCGGCCACCTGGTCACGACCCAGCTGGGCGCCGAAGACACGCTGCGCATGGTCGGCGCGGCCTTCGGCTTTCGCGTCAAGGACGTCACCAAATCCGAGCTGCTGATCACGCTGGAAGCCTTCTTCCTTAGCCAGATCAGCAAGGGCAAGCGCTGCCTGCTGATCGTCGACGAGGCGCAGAACCTGACCGCGCGCGCGGTCGAGGAATTGCGCATGCTGTCGAACTACCAGCTCGGCAACCAGTCGCTGCTGCAGAGCTTCCTTGTCGGGCAGCCGGAGTTTCGCGAGATCCTGCAGCGGCCCGAGATGGAGCAGTTCCGCCAGCGCGTCGCGGCCACGTGCCACATCGGACCGCTGGACCTGGACGAGACCCGCGGCTACATCGAACACCGGCTCAAGTGCGCCGGGGCGACCGGCAAACCGACCTTCGACGACGGCGCCTTCGCCGGCATCCACCAAGCCAGCCAGGGCATCCCGCGGCGCATCAATTCGGTCTGCGACCGCCTGCTGATGGTCGGCTTCATCGGCAACCGCAGCCACCTCACCATCAAGGACGTCGAGGAGGTCGTCGCCGAGTTCAAGCAGGAGGCCAGCGCGCCGCCGCCCAAGGCGCACGCGACCAACGGCGCGTCGCTCGACAGTCTGCGCGGCGTGCCGGAAGCGCTCGATCCGCTGGACATCGACGTGTCCAAGATCCGGCTCGGCGCCGACCTGGCCGGCGACATGGCGCGCAAGCTCGGCGACCTGGGTGCGGAGCACGAGGGCGATCGCCTGCAGCGCCTCGAACGCAGCGTGCTGCGGCTCGAGCACATCAATCTGCAGACGCTGGCGATGCTGCAGGCGCTGGTCGGTGCCTTGAAGAAGCCCGGCGACGAGGACGAGCAGTGAGCCCGATCGACGTCGAGGCCTGGCACGATTTCCCGAGCGGAGCGCGACTATTGCGCGCTTTTCTAGGCCGCGCCCCCCGATGCTGGTGCTGCTGATGTTCACGGGCCGGCACTAGGATCGGGGCACGATGAAATTGCTCTTTCACCCCTGGTGGCAGGCGTGCGCCGCGTCACCCGCAGCGCGCGTTGGGCCGGCCCTGCACACCCCGTAAAAGCCGCCATGTCGACCCGCCCCCTCACCAACGCGCTCACGATCGACGTGGAAGACTACTTCCAGGTCTCGGCCTTCGCGCCCTACATCGCGCGCGGCGACTGGGACCGGCGCGAATGCCGCGTCGAGCGCAACGTCGCGCGCATCCTCGAAATGCTCGAGCGCCACGACACCAAGGCGACCTTCTTCACGCTCGGCTGGGTCGCGGAGCGCTACCCGGCGCTGGTCCGCGCGATCGTCGACCAGGGCCACGAGCTGGCCAGCCACGGCTACGGCCACCAGCGCGCCAGCGACCTCAGCCCGGCCGCCTTCAGCGCCGACATCGAAAGCGCCAAGAAGATCCTCGAAGACCTGTCCGGCGTCGAAGTGCGCGGCTACCGCGCACCGAGCTTCTCGATCGGCGAGGGCAACCTGTGGGCCTTCGACTGCCTCGAGCGCGCCGGCTACCGCTACAGCTCCAGCATCTACCCGATCCGCCACGACCACTACGGCATGCCCGACGCGCCGCGTTTCGCGCACCCGGTGCGCGACGGGCTGCTCGAGATCCCGGTGACGACCTTGCGCGTGCTCGGCCGCAACCTGCCTTCCAGCGGCGGCGGCTACTTCCGGCTGCTGCCCTATGCGCTGTCGCGCTGGATGCTGCGCCAGGTCAACAGCGGCGACGGCGAGTCGGCGATCTTCTACTTCCACCCCTGGGAAATCGACGTCGGCCAGCCGCGCATCGCGGGCATCAACCGCAAGACGCGCTTTCGCCACTACGTCAACATCGATCGCATGGAGCGCCGGCTCGACCAGCTGCTCGGCGACTTCGCATGGGGGCGCATGGACCAGATCTTCCTGGAGCCCGCGAACGCGGCCCGGGGTCTGCCGAGCTGACCCCCTCGTGGCCAACGTCCACCAGCTCTCACCGAACGATCTCGCCGGCCAAGCCCAGTGGGACGCGTTCGTGCGGGCCTGTCCCGGCGCGAGCTTCTTCCACCTGTCCGGCTGGCAGCGCGTCATCGGCGAGGTGTTCCGGCATCCGACCTACTTCCTCTATGCCGAATCGGGCGGCCGCCTGCGCGGCGTGTTGCCGCTCGCCCAGGTCAAGAGCGTGCTGTTCGGCCATGCGCTGGTGAGCCTGCCCTTCGCCGTATACGGCGGTGTCGCGGCGAACGACGACGAGGCCGCCGCGGCGCTGGAGGGCGAAGCGCAGCGCCTGGCGCGCCAGCTCGGCGCCGGGCACCTGGAGCTGCGCAACGTCGCGCAGCGCCATGCCGACTGGCCCGCGCAGGATCTGTACGTCACCTTTCGCAAGGCCATCCTGCCGGACGAAGAGGCCAACATGCTGGCGATCCCGCGCAAGCAGCGGGCGATGGTGCGCAAGGGCCTCAAGCATGGGCTGCGCAGCGAGATCGACTCCGGCGTCGAGCGCTTCTTCGCGCTGTATGCCGACAACGTTCACCGCCACGGCACGCCGGCGCTGCCCAAGCGCTACTTCCAGGCGCTGCGCGACACCTTCGGCGACGACTGCGAAGTGCTGACCGTCAGCAGTCCCGAGGGACGACCGCTGAGCAGCGTGATGAGCTTCTACTTCCGCGACGAAGTGCTGCCCTACTACGCGGGCGACGACGAATCGGCGCGCGAACTGGCGGCCAACGACTTCAAGTACTGGGAGCTGATGCGGCGCGCCTGCGCGCGCGGTCTCAAGCTGTTCGACTACGGCCGCAGCAAGCAGGGCACCGGCTCCTACGCGTTCAAGAAGAACTGGGGCTTCGAGCCCCAGCCGCTGCACTACGAGTTCTGTCTCTACGCGCGCGACGCGGTGCCGCAGAACAACCCGTCCAACGCCAAGTACAAGCTGATGATCCAGGCTTGGCGGCGCCTGCCGATCGGCGTGGCCAACTGGCTCGGGCCCCACATCGTGCGGAGCCTGGGATGAGCGCCGTCGCCTGGCGCCCCTCCGGCCTGGCCTGGCCGCGCACGCTGAGCGCGCTGCTGCTGCTGCTGGCGACGGTGCTGCTGCTGTACCGCGACACCGCGATCGGCATGGTGAGCATCTGGGCGCGCTCGGACACCTTCGCGCACGCCTTCCTGGTGCCACCCATCGTCGCCTGGTTGATCTGGCGCCGCCGTCACGAACTGGCGGCGCAGCGGCCCGAGCCCAACGCCTGGCTGCTGCTGCCGATCGCGGCGATGGCCGCGGCGTGGTTGCTCGGCGACTTGGTCGGCGTCAACTCGGTCACCCAGTTCGCCTTCACCGCGCTGCTGGTGCTGGTGACCCTGGCGCTGCTGGGGCTGCCGGCCAGCCGCAGCATCCTGTTCCCGCTCGGTTTCCTGTTCTTCGCGGTGCCGATCGGCGAGTTCCTGCTGCCGGTGCTGATGACCGGCACCGCCGATTTCACCGTCACGGCGCTGCGCGCCAGCGGCATCCCGGTCTACCGCGACGGGCTGCAGTTCGTGATCCCGTCGGGCACCTGGTCGGTGGTCGAGGCCTGCAGCGGCGTGCGCTACCTGATCGCGTCGCTGACGGTCGGCACGCTGTTCGCCTACCTGAACTACCGCTCGACGCGGCGCCGGTTGATCTTCATCGGCATCTCCGTGCTGGTGCCGATCCTGGCCAACTGGGTGCGCGCGTATCTGATCGTGATGCTCGGGCACCTGTCGGACAACCGGCTGGCGACCGGCGCGGACCATCTGCTTTACGGCTGGGTGTTTTTCGGCGTGGTGATGGTCATCATGTTCGTGATCGGCATGCGTTGGGCCGACACCGACCCGGCACCGTCGGTCGATGGCCGGCCCGCGCGACCGGCAGCGGGCGACCCCGCACGGGCCGACCGGCCCTGGGCGATGGCCGCCGCGCTCGCGCTGCTGGTGGCGCTGCCGCAACTGCTGCTGTGGGGCCTCGACCGCAGCGACGACCGCCGGGCACCGACGCTCGTGCCGCTCGGTGCGCTGGCCGAGGGCTGGCAGCCCGGCGCCGCAGCCTTCACCGACTGGCGGCCGGCGTTCCAGCAGCCGTCGGCCGAAGCGCAGGCCCGTTACGGCTCGGCCGGCGGCGCGGTCGGCGTCTACATTGGCTACTACCGCGACCAGGATTACCGGCGCAAGCTGGTCAGCTCCGCCAACGGGCTGGTCGTGGGCGAGGGCACCTGGGTGCAGGTCGAGCGCGGTGAACGCACGATGCAGACCGGCGCCGGGCCGCTGACGGTGCGTACCGCGTGGCTGCGCGGCTCGCGCGTGCCGGGGCAGGTCGAGGCGCCGCGGCTGCGCGTCTGGCAGATCTACTGGGTCGACAGCCACGTGACGGCGAGCGATGCCTGGGCCAAGGTCTATGGCGCGCTGTCGCGGCTGCTCGGACGCGGCGACGATGCGGCGGTGATCTTGCTGTACGCGGCCGAGGACGCGCGGGGCGGCACCGACGCGCTGCTCGAATCCTTCGCGCGTGGCCACCTGGCCGCGCTGCGAAAGCAGCTTGAAGCAACACGGGCTGGCCATTGAGCGTGGGCCCGCTCCAAAATACCAATGATGAACAGGACGTTTGCATGAACACGCTTGCCGTGATCGGCCTCGGGTATGTCGGCCTGCCGCTGGTGGTGGAGTTCGGCAAGCAGATGCGCACCATTGGCTTCGACATCTCGGTGGCCAAGGTCGAGTCCTGCCAGCGCGGCGTGGACCCGTCGCGCGAGCTGGCCGACGAGGAGATGCAGGCCGCCAAGCACGCGGTCTACACGGCGGACCCGAGCCTGCTCGCCGAGGCCGACATCATCATCGTCGCGGTGCCCACGCCGGTCGATGACGCGCACATCCCAGACTTCCGTCCGCTGATCGGCTCGAGCACCAGCGTCGGCCGCCATATGAAGAAGGGCGCGATCGTCGTCTACGAATCGACGGTCTATCCCGGCGCGACCGAGGAGGTCTGCATTCCGGTGCTCGAGCGCGAGTCGGGCATGAAGTGGAAGCAGGACTTCTTCGTCGGCTACTCACCCGAGCGCATCAACCCGGGCGACAAGGAGCACACGCTCACCAAGATCCTGAAGGTGGTGTCGGGCGACACGCCGGACACGCTGGAGAAGGTGGCCCGCGCCTACGAAAAGATCATCGTG
>JAZKIW010000136.1:0-12272 GCA_040384625.1 Pseudomonadota bacterium
GATTTCGTCCACGAAGGACTCGATGGCATCGCTGGCGCCGAGCTCCTTGAGCTTGGCGGCCATGGCGGGCGCGGTCATCGCGGGCTGCTTGGTGGCCACCGTGAGATGCAGCAGCTGGATCAGCACGAAGGTGACGGCGTAGTTCACGCCGGCCCAGAAGCCGCCCCAGAAGGCCGACAGCGCCAGCGCATAGAGCCCGAACTTGGCCAGGGTGGTGAAGGCCATCAGGGCGCCACCGCCGGCTGCCTTGCCCAGCATGGAGCGGTACTCGGCCCCCGTGCGGGTGATGTAGTGCTCGCCCGTCTCGGCACTGCGCTCGGCCACCTTGGCCGCCAGCAGTGAAGAGTTGGAGGCATACAGCGCGCGCAGGCTGCGCCGCTCCTGCCCTACCAGCACCAGGTTGGCCATGAGCCGGGCCGCCGTCAGCGCCGGCTGCGGAGACAGCAGGCAGTCGAGCAACTGGCGCACGCGCAGAATGCGCTCGCGCAGCTGGCGCAGGCGGAACACCAGGCCGACCGAGATGCCGTTGTCCTCGAAATGCGTGTACACCGTGGCGGCCGCTGCGCGGCAGGCCTCCAGCCGCTCGCGCAGGCGCTGCACGGCGGCGTCCAGGCGCTCGGGAGTGCGCAGGCCATGCAGCACCTCCACGCGCAGGCTTTCCACGTCGCGTATCAGGTCATGGAAGGGCTGGGATTCGCGCGCCGTCTCGCTCATGCGCAGGCGCAGCTCGGGTGCGAACCCGGTGGAGAGGATCTGCCCCGCGCAGTAGGTGATGGCATCGAGCAGCGCTTTTTGCCAGCGCGAGGCGCCGCCCGTGTCCGTGGGGGCCAGCAGTTGCACCAGGCGCGTCAGCTGCGTTTCATCGAGGGCGGCCACCCACTGGGCGTCGAACTCGCCGGGCAGGGCCAGCATGAACAGCTCGGACGCGTCGATGGTCTCGGGGCTCGCGGGCAGCAGCTTGGTGCGCAGGCGCTCGGCCACCTCGCTGACCAGCGCGGTGCGCGGGGCAAAGCCGAAATCGGCGAGCAAGGTGGTGATGTCCACCGTGTCCACCAGCACCGCCCACCAGGCCTGCAGCTTCGCCTGTACCTCGGGGCGGGCCTCGGCGGCGTCGAGGAACAGCTGCAGGCGGCCGATGGCGCCTGGCACCGAGTCGCCCTTGCCGCGCACCCAGGCCAGCAGGCCGATCAGCCACAGGTGGCGGTGCGCCAGGTCGGCCGTGGGGTCCAGCCGCGCCAGGATGTTGGTCAGGTCGGCGCCACGGCTCAATGCAGCACCCGGCCGGTCAGGGGTTGTCCCGAGGGGCCGTGGTTGATGGCCTCCAGCACGAACAGGTCCACCTTGGCGTCGAAGGGCTCACCCTCTTCGCCCACGCAATGGAAGGTGCCATGCATGGTGCCGCTGGCCGTGCGCAGCCGGCAACCACTGGTGTACTGGAAGGATTCCCCGGGCTTGAGCAGGGGCTGGTGGCCCACCACACCCAGGCCCTTGACCTCTTCGGTGTGGCCACGCGAGTCGCTGATGATCCAGTGGCGGGAGATCAGCTGGGCAGGCGTATCCCCGGCATTGGTGATGGTGATGGTGTAGGCGAAGCTGAACACCCCCGTGTCCGGGGCGGACTGCTCGGGCAGGTACTCGGGCTGCACCTGCACGTCAAACTGGTACTTTGGCATGGGCGAATGGTAACTGCGACAATCGCTGCATGAGCCGACCTTTTCGCATAGCCCCCTCCATCCTCTCCGCCGATTTCGCCCGTCTGGGCGATGAAGTGCGCGATGTCATCGCTGCCGGCGCGGACTGGATCCATTTTGACGTGATGGACAACCATTACGTGCCCAACCTCACTTTCGGCCCCATGGTGTGCCAGGCGCTCAAGCCGCATGCCAAAAAGGCCGATGGTTCCGCCATTCCGGTGGATGTCCACCTGATGATCGATCCCGTGGACGCTTTGGCGGCCGCGTTTGCCGACGCTGGCGCCGACTACATCAGCTTCCACCCCGACGCCTCGGGCCATGTGCACCGCAGCATCCAGGCGATCCGCTCCAAGGGCGTCAAGGCCGGCCTGGTGTTCAACCCGGCGGCGCCTCTCGATGTGCTGGACTGGGTGATCGACGACATCGACCTGGTCCTGATCATGAGCGTGAACCCCGGCTTTGGCGGCCAGAGCTTCATCGACTCGGCCCTGCGCAAGATCGAGGACGTGCGCCGCCGCATCGATGCCAGCGGCAAGGACATCCGCCTCGAAGTCGATGGCGGCATCAAGACCGACAACATCCGCCGTGTGGCGGATGCGGGCGCCGACACCTTCGTGGCCGGCAGTGCCATCTTCGGCAAGCCGGACTACAAGGGCGTCATCGACGCCATGCGGTCCCAGTTGGGCTGATCCGGGCGCTTACTGCGGCGCGGGGACGATGATGGTCGTCGATTCGCGCAGCACACCGCCGCCGGGCACCGAGCCGCTGGCGGGCGCGTTCTGCACGCGGCGCGCGCACTCGGCCTGCTCCTGGGCGCTCTGGAAGGCGCTGCAGCGCTGTGTGGCGTTGTCCATGGCCACGGGGCCGGGGTTGCTCAGCTGGCCCTTGCGCGAGGCGTCCAGCGCGTTCGTGGCTTCGCGCATGCAGGTGGCCATGCTGTCCTGGGTGTTGTTCGTCATGCACTTCTGGCGATCTTGCTCGTAGCGTGCTGCGGCATCCGCAGAAGGCGTCTGCGCCGAAGCGGCGCCAGAGGCCACCAGCAGGGCGGCAGTGAGGACGGGGGCGAAAAAGGCAATGCGTTTCATGGGGGACTCCTTGCGCGGGGCGCAAATGACGGGGTGCAACCAGGTTGCAAAAAGGGATGAGTGCAGCGTAGTGCCCCTTCCCTGCCGTCCCTGTCGGACAGCACCGACCCCGGCCGTGCGCCCTGGCGCCTATCCCTTGTCCCGTCCCTTTGGATGGCGCCTCTTCAGCCCAGGCGCTGGAATGTGAGCGTGAACGCCACCCCGTCGGCCGTATTGCGCGCATTGATGGTGCCGCCCATCTTGGCCATGTAGGTCTTGGCCACGAACAGGCCCTGGCCCCGGTGCTCTCCCTCGCCCACGGGGGTGGGCAGGTGGGGGTCGGAGACCCCGAGCTCGAAGATGCGGCCCAGCAGTTCGTCGGCAATCGTCACGCCCTGGTTGTGCAGCGTGGCGCTGGCCGTGGATTCCGAGGCGGTGAGCGTGAGCGTGATGGCCGTGCCCGCGGGGCGGTAGCGGTCGGCATTGCGCAGGATGTGCGTGACCACGTCTTCCAGCGCGAACTCGTCGGCGCGCACGATGACGGGGCTGTTGCCCCCTGCGTACACCACCTGGGCGATGCCCGCGAAATGGGCGTTGTCCGCCACATGGCGCAAAAAGGCGTCGAGGTCGAGCCGGCCCTGCGGCACGTCGGCCGCCTGCAGCGCCTCGGCCGGCGAGGCCGTGCCGTAGAGCACATGCACCGCCTGCTGCATGCGCTGCACATAGCGGTGGCCGGGGTCGCCCGGCCCGCCGTGCAGCACCATCAGCGACTGCAGCGGCGACATGATCTCGTGGCCCACGGCATGCCACATGTCGCGCTCCTGCTGGGCGCGCAGCTGCTCGCGCTGGAGGTCGTCCTTCACGCGCTGCAGCAGGTCGGACAGGCCGCCCGCGAGGATGCCGAGTTCGTCCGATCCCCGCAGGTCCGACACGTCGAGATCCCCCAGGCGCGGGCCGATGTGCCCGTCCTGCACGTTGTAGGACACGGCGGCCGCGCGCCGGGTGAGGGCGGTCACGCGGCGCAGCAGCCCCACCTCCACGATCAGCCAGGCCAGCGCGATCGCGGTCAGCATGGCCCCCAGGTACCAGGACATGCGCGTGGCCACGGCGGCCAGGCCATGCTCCAGCCCGCGCAGGTTGCCGGTGAAGCTCACCACATAGTTGCCCGTGGGCGTGTCCAGGATGTCCAGGCCTGCGGGCGTGGCCCGGGCCTCGGGCGCGTCGAGCGGCAGCCAGCTCACCAGGCGTATCAGCCAGGGGGCCGAGGGCTCGGCCTGCGCCTCCGAGCCCTTGAGCGTCAGCGTGGTCTCGTCGCCATCGCCCAGCTTGCGCACCTGCACCTTCTCGCCGGGCAGCAGGCTGCGCGTGACATCGGCCAGCGAGGCCCCGGGCTGCGCGCCGGGCGCATTGCTGTCGAACAGCGCCGGGCCTTCGCCGGGGGCGAGCATCTCCACGCGCACGCGCATGCTGCCCAGGTCCTCGGGCGGCCATACCAGGCGCTCCTTGCGGAACAGGGCCTCGCGGAACAGCTCCACCGGCAGGCGGATGGAATAGAAGCTGCGGCGCAGGCAGTCGGGCGCGGCGCCGGCCAGGTCGCGGCACTGGCCGTTCTGCCAGAGCCAGCCGCGAAAGTCGCGCACCGGGCGGGCCCGCACGTCGAGCGTGTCGCCGCCGTTGTCCACAAAGCCCGTGAGCCGGCCCCGTGCCCCGGGGCTGGTGCCGGCCACCGTGCCACTGGCCGGTGCCATGGCCTCGAACGGTGCCACCCAGCGGCTGGTGCTGCCGCGCATGTCCAGCGTCACGCGGGCGCGGTGCACGGCATCGAGCGCCAGGGCGCCGCGTTCACGCGCCGCCAGCTCGCCCGCATAGAAGCTGCCCACGATGTAGATGAAGCCGCCCGCGTAGGGGTTGTTGCCGATGGCCGCGCAGACGGATGAACCATCGGGGTACAGCACCGAGCAGCCCGCCATCTCCACCGCCTGCTGGGCCTTGTTCTGGTCGTCGAAATCGATGGCCGAGTAGGGCAGCAGCAGGGGCGCGAGCGGCGTTGCGCCCTGGCCCAGGCTGCCCGCATTGAGCAGCGCGAGCTGGCCCGAGGGGTGGCGCAGCCGCGCCATGACCTCGGCCTGGCTGCGCTCGAAGCCATGCTGGTAGCTTTCCCAGGCGCGCTCCTTCTCCTCGCGCAGCAGCACCACGCTGAGCGCCACGGTGGCCACCGCCAGCAGGATGAACACGCTGCGCACGAGGATGCGCAGGCGAAAGGCCGGCAGCCCCAGGCGCGGCATTTCGAGCCGGGGCATCTCCAGGCCGGGGCGCAGCAGGCGCTTGATCATCAGGTTTTCAACCTGCCTTGCGCCAGCGGCGAGCCCACCCAGCGAAACCCCCGCATGGGCACGTTCTCGATGCCCTCGAAGGCGGGGTCCGCCTCGCGCAGGGCCTCGCGGATGGTGCTCACATGCTTGCGCACGTTGTCGCGGTTGCGACCGCTCTTGACCACCTCGAACAGCTCTTCGTACGACACCACCTCGCCGCTGCGCTGGTGCAGCGTGGCCAGGATGCGCTGCGCGGTGAGCGGCAGGTTGATGCGCTCGCCGCGCCAGGTGGGGGTGCGCTGCCACAGCGGGTCCAGCACCAGGGCATCGCCTGCGGCGGCCGGCGCGGCGGCAGGCTGGGCGGCTTGCGTGGTGCGCAGGATGTCGAGGAAGGTCTCGATGAAGTCGGCCTCCTCGAAGGTCGTCTTTTGCAGGTAGTCCCACGCGTCCAGCGCTTTCATGATGCTGCGATAGATGGCGGCCGGCATCGCGGACACGACCAGCACCGGCGTGCCCTGGCGTTGCTTGTTTATCGCGTTGATCAGCGCCACGCCCGCGTGACGCTCACGTCCCAGCTCGATGTCCAGCACCACCACGTCGTAAGCCTCGCGGGCCAGGGCGGCTTCCGCGTCGTCGCGGTTGAACCACTGGTGCACGGTGATGCCGGGCCGCGCGGCACGGATCCAGCCCGCGAGCTGGTTGCTGGTGGGGGCATCGTCTTCGATGACGGCGACGAGGGTCACGGCGCTCCTTGGTTTCCTGTGATCGATTATCCCGGCGCCCCGCGCGGGACGGTGTGAGTTTTTCTTCCGGGGCCGGAGCAAAGAGGCCCCGCGTTCGCGTTGTTAGTTCCGGGCGCATTTCCAAGAATGGATTCATCGCAAACAACCGAAGGAGAAGCGCGATGACCGACTCGAAGAAACCCCTTTCCACCACCACCCGCGCCTTGCGCCAGCTCGGCCTTTTGTGGGGCGGCGCGTTGATCGCCGCCACCACCTGGGCCGCGGGCATCCAGGAAGACGGCTACATGCTCGCCGCGCAGGACTGGCGCGCGGAAGTCGCGGGCGCACCGTCTCCGGACTGGCCGGTGGATGCGTGGTATCGCCTGACGCCTTCGGGAAAATCCATCGAAGTGCGCGCCATGACGCCAAGCGATCCCGACGACGCGGAACCCGAAGGTGCGATCTACGTTCGCGTGCCCGGTACACGGCTGAAGGAAGGCATGCGCGCCACGTACCGCTTCTCGAACACGGTGCTGCGCCCGAAGGTCGGCCACCAATACGAGTTGCTGCTGGGCAAGACACGCTTCGCTTTCGCCGTGGAAAGTGGCGAGAACGGCACCCAGTACGCCATCACGTATGGCGGCGTCACGCACAACTACGTGCTCGGCCTGCCGGCCGCCGCGACCCGCGTGCATGCGATCGCGGACCTGGACGGCGATGCGATGCCGGACTTCCTCGTGGAAGTCGGCGACGAGACCTTCCTGCTGCTTTCCACGAAAGCCCAGGCCGGCGACAACCCGCCCAGCGCGCAGCTCTGGGCCATGTCCGGCTGCTGATCCTCAACCCACGATTCTAAGAAGAACCATCATGATCCACCGCCTTAAAGTCATCGCCCGCGCCGTGCGCAGGACGATCGCCCGCACCGTTCGCCCCAACCACGATGGCGCCACCACCGTGCCCTTCAGCGCGGACGCAACTTACTCGAACCTGGCCCGCGCCCGCCGCACCCTGATCTTCGTCGGCACTGCCGGCGTGGCGGGCTGGCTGCTCTACGCGCACATGCCGCTGGAGTCCGTCCCGCGCGGCGACGTCGGTGTGCGCACCAACCAGCTCACCGGCGCCGTCACGCAGTGGCGCGAAGGCTCGGTGTTCGTGATGCCCGGGCTGTACGACATGCGCGTGTATTCACTGCGCGACCAGGTGTACCGCGCCGAGCAGGCGAGCCGCTCCAACGGCCCGGCGCCGCTGCAATCCGTGGAGGGCTTGTCGGTCGGCGTCGATCTTTCGGTGCGCTACGCGCTGGACCCATCGCGCATCGCCAGCGTGGCGAAGAACCTGCCGGACAACTACGCGAGCGAGATCGTCGAGCCGGCCGTGCAGGGCGTGATCTACAAGGTGTTCGCCCGCTACACGGTGCGCGAGATCTTCTCGACCAAGCGCGCGGAGATCCAGCAGGTGGTCGAAGCCGAACTCAAACCGCGTCTCGCCGCCGACGGTATCGTGCTGCGCGGCGTTCTCATCGGCAAGGTGGACCTGCCTGCCGACTACAAGCGCGGCATGGAGGGACTGCTGGCGGAAGAACTGGAGACGCAGAAGATGCGCTACACGCTGGAGCTCAAGGACAAACGCGTGCGGGAGACCGAACTCGAGGCCAACGCGGAGAAGGTGCGCCGCGAAGTGCGCGCCGAAGCGGCTGCGCGCGAGCAGGTGATCGCGGCGCGCGGGCAGGAGGAAGCGATGAAGCACGTGCTGCCCTTCAAGGAGCGGCAGATCGAGCAACGCAAGCTCGAAGCGGAAGCCGAGCGGCAATCGCGCATCAAGATCGCCGAAGGCAGCGCGCAGGCGCGCCGCATCGAGGCGAACGGCGAGGCCGATGCGCGCCAACGTCTCGCGGAAGCGGAAGTGTTTCGGATGGAGCGCGTCGGCAAAGCCAACGCGGAACAGATGGCGCGTGAAGGCGCGCTCATCACGAAGCATCCACTCCTGATCCAGAAGACCCTGGCCGACAAGCTCTCGGACAAGATCCAGGTGATCATCGCGCCGCCGCCGGGGGATGGCGGGTTCATCGGGGCGGCGTTGTTGGGCGGCAAGCGTTCGGGCGCGGGCGAAGCGCAGGCGCAACAGGCTTCCGCGAAAGAGGAGGACTGATCATGCGCGGCGTACTTTCCGTGTTGGCCGCTGCGGTGTGTCTCGTGGCGGGCGCCGCATCGGGTGCGGTGCCCGCCGCCTCCGATGGTCCTCAAGCCGCGGCGATCGTTCTCGTCGACCAGGCTTCGCTGCGCGCCGCCCCTCGCGATTCGGCACAACAGCAGGCGCAGCTCTGGTCCGGCGAACTGCTCGAAGTTCGCGGCGAACGGCTGGACTATCTCCAGGTGTATGACCACAAGCGCGAGCGCGGTGGTTTCATCAAGGCGAGCCAGGTGCGGCGCACTTCGCTCGCCGCGACCGAGGCGGCCGATCTGCTCGCCGTGGTGCGGTTCGTACGTGACGCGGGCGGTTCGGATGCGCTCGGCATCGGTATGACGGCCGCCTACCTGCAAGCCGCGCCAGCGGAGTCGCTGCGCGGCAAGGAAGGCGTGGAGGCGTTCGATGCACTGGGCACGATGGCCGACCGGCTCGCGCACCGCGCGTCCTTCGGGGCGTCGCTCAGCAAGTCCGCGCAGGCCACGCTCGCGGCGCACCTGGATGTCGCTTCGCGATACGGCATCGCGTTCAAGACCTACGAGCGCGAGGGGCGCATGCAGATTTGCTACGAAGGCGACGCGTTCCGCCGCGTGCTCGCGATGGAGTCGAACGCGCAGCAAAAGGCCCGCGCTGCGCTCGCGCTTACACGGCCGGAATGCGTGGACCCGTCGCTGCGTCCGCTGGAACGTGCGCAGGTGGACGAGTGGCGCGCGCAAGTGCTGCAGCGCGTGGACGCGACTGCGCTTCCGGGTTACCTGAAGAATCGTGTGCTGATGCGGCGAGCGGGCCTGTGGAGTGCTTTGGCCTATGCGCGCGCCCGTCAGGGCCTCGCTGCGGATATCGCGGCGCAACACGCGCTTGGCGATCTCGGATCGGTCGTCAAAGCCGAGCTGACGGATGTCGATTTGCCCGCGTACACGGAGGCTGCGATACGCACGAATGCATCGCGATGGGCGGCTGCCGCTGCGCCCAGCCCTGCCGCAGGCGGGCTCCACATTGAAACCGCGACCGGCCAGCCGGGCGAGACTTGCGTTCTGCTTGTCGATGCGAAGAATGACGCCACCCGCCCGCTCGCCAAGCGCTGCACTTACTCGCTCGTGTGGGCGCAATCCGCCAGCGTGAACCGCGAAGGCACGGCGCTCGCGCTCGCGGTGCAGCCGATGGAAGCCTGGCGTGAACTGTGGGTGTTCCGCAAGCAGGCGAAGGGCTGGACCATCGACGTGCTGCCGCCCGCGACGACGCAGCCGGAGGTCGGCTATGCGGAATTTGCGGGCTGGGTACCCGGCGGCCAACAGGTGCTTGTGGCGCGCGAGGCGCGCGGCGAGGGCAAGACGCAACGCAGTTTCGAAGTGGTGCGACTCGCTTCCCTCACGACAGAACGCCGGTCGGGCGATGCAGCGTCGCTCGGTGCGTTCCAGCGCTGGCGGGACCCGGCGTGGAAGCGGGCGAGTTTGAGCCTGCGGTGATCGTGCGGGCCCATCCGCGCTCAGGCGAGCAACGCGACGTTGCCGCCTGCCGCGGTCGTGTTGATCGTCAACGTCTGTTCCGCGCAAAAGCGATAGAGGTAATGGGGCCCGCCCGCCTTCGGCCCGGTGCCCGACAATCCCTCGCCGCCGAACGGCTGCACGCCCACGACGGCGCCGATCATGTTGCGGTTGACGTAGACATTGCCCGTGTGCGCGTGCCCGGCCAGTGCGTCGGCGCGGCTGTCGATGCGCGTCTGGATGCCCAGCGTGAGCCCATAGCCGAGCGCGTTGACCTCGTCGATCACGCCTTGCGGGTCGCCGCGCCAGCGCACGATGTGCAGCACCGGCCCGAAGATCTCGCGGCGAACGTCGGCAATGGTTTTCACCTCGAACGCTTGCGGCGCGATGAGTCGCGTCGACGGCGCGAATTCGGAGGGTGGCAGGAGCGCGCGCGCCTCGTCGTGCAGGCGGCGCAGCTGTTGTTGCAGTCCGTCGAAGGCTTCTGCATCGATGACCGGGCCGACATCGGTGGACAGCAATGCCGGATCGCCGGTCACCAGTTCGCGCGCCGCGCCCTGGATCATCTCGATCACGCCATCGGCGATGCCTTCGTGCACGCACAGCAGGCGCAACGCCGAGCAGCGCTGGCCGGCGGAGCGGAAGGCGCTTTGCACGACCGCATCAGTCACCTGCTCGGGCAGTGCGGTGGAGTCGACCACCATGGCGTTGATGCCGCCGGTTTCGGCGATCAGCGGGACGATGGGTCCGTCCTTGTCCGCCAGCGCGCGCTGGATGATCTTCGCGACCTGCGTCGAGCCGGTGAACACGACGCCCGCGACATGCGGATGCGCGACGAGCGCGGCTCCCACCGTTTCGCCGGGGCCGTGCAGGCATTGCAGGGCGTCTTTCGGAACGCCGGCTTCGTGCAGGAGTGCGATCGCTTCGAGGGCGATCGCCGGCGTCTGCTCCGCGGGTTTTGCGAGCACCGTGTTACCCGTGGCGAGCGCGGCGGCCACTTGGCCGGTGAAGATCGCGAGCGGGAAATTCCACGGGCTGATGCAGATCCACGGACCGCGCGGCGTCAGTCGCAGCTCGTTGGTTTCGCCCGTGGGTCCCGGCAACGCGATGGGTTGCATGATGCGCTCGGCTTCATTGGCGTAGTAGCGCAGGAAGTCCACGGCTTCGCGCACTTCGGAAACGCAGTCGCCCCAGGTCTTGTCCGCTTCTTTCACGAGCAAAGCGCACAGCGCGGGCAGGCGCGCTTGCATCGCGTCGGCGGCGCTGCGCAGGATCGCTGCGCGGGTCTTGACGGGTGTCGCGCGCCAGAGCGGATAGGCAGCGCAGGAGCGCCCCATCGCGGCGGCGACGTCTTCCGCACGGGCTTGCGCAACGTGCGGAACAGAAGCGGCCGCATGTGCCGCCAGCAAAGGCGCGCGCATGCTTTCGACGGTGAGGTCGAGGCCGGCGCTGTTGGCGCGCGTGGAGCCGTACAAATCCGGCGGAAGCGGCAGGGATGGCGCGGGCTCCAGGCGCAACGGCGAAACCAGCAGCAAATCCATGCCGACCGATTCGTCGGCGAGTTGATGCACGAACGATGAATTCGCGCCGTTCTCCAACAGGCGGCGCACGAGGTACGCGAGCAGGTCGCGATGCTGGCCTACGGGCGCGTACACGCGGCACGCGATCAGCGGATTGCGCATCACTTCGCGGTACACGCCTTCACCCATGCCGTGAAGGCGCTGGAGTTCGAAGTTGGAGCCGGTGCGCGCAGCCATCTGGAGAATGGCTGCGATGGTCCCTGCGTTGTGCGTGGCGAACTGCGGGTAGATCACATCCTGCGCCTGCAGCAGCGCGCGCGCGCAGGCGAGGTAGGAGATGTCCGTGTGGTGCTTGTGCGTGAAGACAGGGTAGTGCGGCAGGCCGGTTTCCTGCGTACGCTTGATCTCCGCATCCCAGTACGCGCCCTTCACGAGCCGGCACATGAACCGCAGCTTGTATTTGCGCGCCAACTGCGCCACGTGCTCGATCAACTCCAGCGCGCGCGTCTGGTAAGACTGCAGGGCAAGGCCGAAGCCCTGCCACTGCGCTTGCTGCTGCGCAACGCGTTGCGCGAGCGCTTCGAAGACGTCCAGCGAGAGTTCGAGGCGATCCACTTCTTCCGCGTCGATCGTCAGGTTGATGTTTGCGCGTGCGGCCTGCTCGCACAAGCCCCACACGCGCGGAACGAGTTCGCGCATCACGCGTTCGCGCTGCGCATCCTCGTAGCGTGGGTGCAGGGCGCTCAGCTTGATCGAGATGCCGTCGTTGCGCTCCACGGGGCCATCGGCTTGCGCGCGCTTCGCGATGGCCTCGATCGCATTCCTGTAGCTCGCGAGATAGCGAAGCGCGTCGGCATCGGTGCGCGCGCCTTCGCCGAGCATGTCGTAGGAGAACCGCACGTTCGCGTTCCTGCGCCGGGCCGCGTCGGCCTCGTGCATGGCCTCGCCGATGTCCTGCCCGAGCACGAACTGGCGGCCGAGCAATTGCACGGCACGCAGCGTCGCGGCGACGACGGTTTTCGCGCCGAGCTTGCCGAAGAGGCCGCTGTCCTGCTCGCCGGTTGGCAGGAATTTCTTCGACATCGCGATGGCCGACTGCGACAGGCGCGCGAGCGCTCCGTCGGTGGCGCCGTCGAAGTCCGCGCGGCCCAGCTGGTCGGCCGTGAGCGCGATGGCGGTTTCCGCGTCCGGCACGCGCAGCAGCGCCTCGGCCAGCCGCATCAGCGCCAAGCCCTCCGCGCTGGAGATCGGGTATTCCTTCAGCAGGCTTTCCATCGCCCAGAACGGCGGCG
>JAZKIW010000137.1:0-9526 GCA_040384625.1 Pseudomonadota bacterium
CAGCTTCATGCACCCGCCCTTCGGCTTCGCGCTGTTCTACCTGCGCGGCATCGCGGACACGCTGTTCAAGAACAAGTCCCTGCCGCGCAGGGTCGAGTCACGCGACATCTACATGGGCGCGATCCCGTTCATCGTGATCCAGCTGATCCTCGTCGCGATCGTGATCTTCTTCCCGCAGACGGTGACGGTGTTCCTCGACAAGGAGCAGGTGCTCGACATCAACAAGGCTGGCGAGGCCATCGAGCAGATGGGAGGTGGCAACTACACGGACACGGCACCGCAGGCCGAGTTGCCCGCCGGCGGCGCGTCCGACGCGCAGCCGTCGGATCCGCTGCAAGCGCCGAACGCCGACGAAAAGAAGGAAGAGTCGGACGATCCGATGAAGGCGGTCGAGGACGCCCTGAAGAAGGAAGCAGGCAAGAAGTAGCGCGGCAACGAGCCGCCCCTGAGAAGCAAAAAGGTCCCGACCAGCGGGACCTCTTTCTTTGCTGACGAAATCTGCCTAGAGCTTGGCGCTCTGCATGTAGCTGTCGAACCCGGCTTCGGTGAAGCGGAACCACAGGTTGGCATCGCGACGGAATGCCGAGTAGTCCTCGTACACCTTTTTCCAGGCCGGGTTGGTGGCCGAGAGTTCGCTGTACAGGGCCATCGACTCCTTGAACGCGGCGTCCATCAAGGGCTTCGGGAATCGGAAGAGCTTGGTACCGCCGGCCACCAGGCGCTTCAACGCGGCCGCATTGCGCGCGTCGTAGCGCGCCTGCATGTCGGTGTGCGCGAAGGCGGCGGCGGATTCGACGATGGCCTTGTACTCGGCCGACAGCGCGTCATAGGCCTTGATGTTGACGTGCAGGTCGAGTTGCGGGCCGCCTTCCCAGTAGCCCGGGTATGCGTAGAACTTGGCCACCTTCTGGAAGCCGAGCTTTTCGTCGTCATAAGGGCCGACCCACTCGGCCGCGTCGATCGTGCCCTTCTCCAGCGCGGCGTAGATCTCGCCGCCGGGAATGTTGGCCGCCACGCCGCCGATGCGCTCGAACACTTTGCCGCTGAAGCCACCGGTGCGGAACTTGACGCCTTTGATGTCGGCCAGCGTCTTGATTTCCTTGCGCCACCAGCCACCCATCTGCGCACCGGTGTTGCCCATCGGGAAGCTGATGATCCCGTAGTTGCTGTAGAACTCGCGCATCAGCTTCAGACCGTTGCCTTCGTACTGCCAGGCCGTCATCTGGCGACTGTTCAGGCCGAAGGGGATCGCGCAGCCGAGGGCGAAGGTCGGATCCTTGCCGAAGTAGTAGTACGGCGCGGTGTTGGCGCACTCGACCGTACCCTGCTGGATCGCGTCCACGGTACCGAAGGCCGGCACGATCTCACCTGCAGCATGGGTCGAGATCACGAACTTGCCGCCGGTCATGTCATTGACCTTCTTGGCGAAAACATCGGCCACGCCGAAAAGGGTATCGAGCGACTTCGGAAAGCTCGACGTCAGGCGCCAGCGCACGTTGGCCTGCGCATTGACCACCGCGGGGGCGGCCCCGGCGGCAAGCACGCCAGCGATGCCGGCGCTGCGAACGAATGAACGACGTTCCATGAATCGATCTCCTGCAGAGTAAGGGACGGAAAGCAGACCGACCCAATTCTAGAGATCGCCCTCGTGACGGCGGCGCGGGTTTTCCCAGACCTTCACGGCCCGTCAGGCACCGGCAACCTTCATCCGATCGATCAGCATTGAGCCCACCGTCTTGCTGCCATAGGTGTAGGTGTCGGCGCCCAGAGAGACGATGCCCTTCAGCATGTCGCGCAGATTGCCGGCGATCGTCACCTCGTGCACGGGGTGCACGATCTCGCCCTTTTCCACCCAGAAACCCGCCGCGCCGCGCGAGTAATCGCCGGTCACGTAATTGACGCCCTGGCCCATCAACTCGATGACGAACAGGCCACGTTGCAATTTGCGCAGCATGGTTTCGAGGTCGTCGCCACCTTGCGTCAATCTGCTGCTCAAGGTCAGGTTGTGTGAGCCACCAGCATGGCCAGTGGTCTTCATGCCGAGCTTGCGGGCCGAGTAGCTCGACAGGAAGTAGCCCTTGACCACGCCGGCCTCGACCACGGCGCGCGCACGCGTCGGAACGCCTTCATCGTCAAAAGCTGCGCTGCCCTTGCCTTTGACGACATGTGGGTCTTCGCGCAGATCAAGGTGTGTGGCCAGCGCCGCTTGGCCCAGGCAACCCTCCAGGAAGCTCGCCTTGCGATAGAGCGAGCCGCCTGATGTGGCCTGGACGAAGGCACCCAGAAGGCCGGCCGCCAGGCTGGATTCGAACAGCACCGGCACTTCACAGGTGGCGATCTTGCGCGAGGCCAGGCGCGAAAGCGCCCGCTCGGCAGCGTAACGACCGACCGCCTCGGGCGCCGCAAGATCTCGCGCATCGCGCATCGAGCTGTACCAGTAGTCGCGCTGCATGTCGGGTTCGGCTTTGCCGGTGGCGCGCGAAGCGATCGGCGCGACCGACAGCGAATGCCGGGAACTGGCGTACCCACCGCGAAAGCCGCGCGAGTTGCCCATGAAGAAGTGCGACTGCTGGGCGCTCACCCCGGCGCCCTCCGAGTTGGTGATGCGCCGGTCGGTGCCTATGGCCGCCGCTTCGCAACGCAAGGCCAGCGTGGCCGCGGCCTCGGCATCGATCGTCCAGGGGTGGAACAGATCGAGGTCGCGCCCGGCGATCGCCGGGCTGGCCAGGTCGCTCTCGTCGGGCAGGCCGGCAGCCGGGTCCTCGGCCGTGAAGCGCGCGATGTCATACGCCGCCTGGACCGTCTGCTCGATCGCCACGCGCGAGAAGTCCGAGGTACTGGCATTGCCGCGGCGCTGCCCGAGATAGACCGTCACGCCGAGAGACTTGTCGCGATTGCGCTCGACGTTTTCCAGCTCGCCCTTGCGCACGGACACCGATAGGCCGACGCCTTCCGACACTTCGACCCCCGCATCGCTGGCTCCGGCACGCCGGGCGATCGCAAGCGCATCGTCGACGGTCTGCCGAAACTGTTCGCGCGTGTAGGCAAAGAGCGTGGGGCTTGTCATTGGGTCCGATCGTGAAGCGCGTCAAACTATCATACCGAGCAGCTTCCCCACGACCTTGCATGACCCGATTTGTCCCCATTGCTGAGCATGACGACGCTGAGCGGCCGAGCAAGACGGCGTTGAAGAAGCAAGCTCACGAGCAGCAAGCGCTCGGCGAGGCGCTCAGCAGCCTGTCGGAAGCCCGCCTGGCCGCCCTCGAGATGCCCGAAGCTTTGCGCGACGCCTTGGCCGAGTACCAGCGAACCCGCTCGCACGAAGGGCGGCGTCGCCAACGACAGCGCATCGGCAAGCTGATGCGCCAGGCCGACCTCGCACCGCTGCAGGAAGCCGTCGCCCAGGCCCAGCTCGGCCATGCGCATGACGCGTTGGCGCTGCACCGCGCGGAGCACTGGCGCGTCGAGCTGGTTGCCGACGACGATGCGCTGACGCGCTGGATGGCCCACTACCCCGACAGCGACGCCCAGCAACTGCGCACCCTGATCCGCAATGCGCGCAAGGAAGCCGCGTTGCCGCCGGAGCAGCGCCACGGCCGTGCTTGGCGCGACTTGTTCCAGTTCATCAAGCCGACCCTGGTGCAAGCCAATGAATGAACCGCATGACCGCGTCAAGATCGGCTTGCTGTCGGTGAGCGACCGGGCGTCGGCCGGCGTCTACGAAGACAAGGGCATCCCCGCGCTGCAGGCCTGGCTGACCCGTGCGTTGCGCAATCCGATCGACTGGGATGCGCGCGTGATCCCCGACGAGCAAGATGGCATCGCGCGGACCCTGGTCGATCTGGTCGATCACCAGGGCTGCAATCTGGTCCTGACCACGGGCGGCACCGGGCCGGCGCTGCGCGACGTGACGCCGGAAGCCACCCTGGCCGTGGCCGACAAGCCGATACCCGGATTCGGCGAGCAGATGCGGCAGATCAGCCTGCACTTCGTGCCGACGGCCATCCTGTCGCGCCAGGTGGCCGTGATCCGCAAGCAGTGCCTGATCGTGAACCTGCCGGGCCAGCCGAAGTCGATCGCCGAAACCCTGGAGGGCCTGCCAACCGCCGTCCCGCCGGTGCACGGCATCTTCGCGGCGGTGCCCTACTGCATCGACCTGATCGGCGGGCCGTACCTGCAAACCGACGAAGCGGTATGCCGGGCCTTCCGGCCGAAGTCGGCCTTGCGCGCCCCACGCGCCTGAGGGGGCACTAGACGACGATCGGCTCGGGCTCGAGGCGGATGCCGAAGCGCCCGTACACGCTCTCCTGGATGGCGCGCGCCAGGGTCACCACCTCGGCGCCCGACGCGCCGCCCCGATTGACGAGGACGAGGGCCTGCTTCTCGTAGACGCCTGCGCGCCCGATCGATTTGCCCTTCCAACCGCAGGCATCGATCAACCAGCCGGCGGCGAGCTTCACGCTGCCGTCAGGCAGGGGGTAGTGCACTATCTCCGGGTCGCGCCCGATGATGTCGCGGCACTGTTCGACGCTGACGACCGGGTTCTTGAAGAAGCTGCCGGCATTTCCGATCGTTGCCGGGTCGGGCAGCTTGGCGCGACGAATCGCACAGACCCAGTCGAAGATGGTTTGCGCGTCGGGTGCCGCGATGCCGCTGTCCTGCATCCTGCGTTCGAGTTCCAGATAGCCCAACACCGGCTTCCAGGGTCGCGGCAATGCGAAGCGCACGCGCATGATCACGCCCTTGCTCGCCAGGTCGTGCTTGAACACGCTGTCGCGGTAGCCGAAATGGCACATCGACGCGTCGAGCGTCACGCTGCGACCTGTCACGAGGTCGAGGACATCGAGCGAATGGAAGCGATCCTTCAACTCGACTCCGTAGGCGCCAATGTTCTGCACCGGCGCCGCACCGACCGAACCAGGAATCAGCGCAAGGTTCTCCAGGCCGGGCCAGCCCTGCGCCAGGGTCCAGGCGACCAGGTCGTGCCAGTTCTCGCCGGCGCCGGCTTCGACGATCCAGGCATCGGGCCGTTCCTGCACCAGACGCCGCCCGCGAACCTCGACCTTCAGCACCAGCGCATCGGGATCACGCGTGAAGACGATGTTGCTGCCGCCACCGAGAATGAACTTGGGCGCCCGGCCCAGATCCGGGTGGTCGACGACACGCCGCAGCGCCGCGTCGCTGTCGATCCGCACCAGCGTGTGCGCGGTTGCCGCCAGGCCGAAGCTGTTGAACGTGCGCAGGTTCACGCCATGTTCGACGGGCAAAGCGGTTGCAGGGGCTCTCGGCATGGCAGAATTTTGACCGATCATCGCGCCCTGCACTGTCGCAATCTGATGCCCAGCTTCGATACCGTTCTCGAACCCGACTTCGTGGAGTTGCGCAACGCCGTTGAGCAGAGCAACAAGGAGATCGGCACACGCTTCGATTTCAAGGGCTCGGCCGCCCGCATCGAGTTGATCGAGACGGGCAGCAAGGCGCGTGATCTGGTGTTGCATGCGGACAGCGACTTCCAGATCGGCCAGGTCAAGGACATCCTGCTGGCCAAGCTCGCCAAACGGTCAGTCGATGTGCGCTTTCTGGACGACAGCGCAAAGATCGAAAAGGCAGGGGGCGACAAGGTGCGCCAGCCGGTTGGCGTGAAGTGCGGGATCGACGGCGAGCTGGGAAAGAAGATCCAGACGTTGGTCAAGCAGAGCAAACTGAAGGTGCAGGCCGCGATCCAGGGCGAGACGGTTCGAATCACCGGGGGGAAGCGCGACGAGTTGCAGGCGGTGATCGCGTTGCTTCGGCGCGAGATTACCGGCGCGCCCTTGAAGTTCGACAACTTTCGAGATTGACTTCCATGCACACCGCCCGGCCTCTGCTTGCTGCACTGCTCGTGCTCGCCGCATCAGCATCGGCGCAGACCGTCACCCTGAACGGCAGCATGGGCACGCGCCAGGCACTGCTGGTGATCGATGGCGCGCCGAGGGTGGTCGAGGTCGGCACGACGGTCCAGGGCGTGCGCCTGGTGAGCCTGTCGCCTTCTCAAGCGGAGATCGAGGTGGCCGGTCAGCGCCGCCTGTTGGTGGCGGGTGCCAGTCAGGTGCGCCTGGGCGGCGTCGACAATGCCGGCGCAGGCGGCAGCGAGATCATCCTGACGGCCGGTAGCGGCGGTCACTTCACGACCGACGGACAGATCAACGGCAAGGCCGTGACTTTCATGGTCGACACAGGCGCCACATCGGTCGCGCTGGGTCAGGCCGACGCCGAGCGCCTGGGCATCAGCTACAAGAACGCGCCGCGCGGATTCGCCGGCACGGCCAACGGCCGCATTCCGATCAATGTCGTCACCTTGGCGTCGGTGCGCGTCGGCGATGTCGAGGTGGCCAACGTCGAAGCGGTGGTGATGCCCTCGGCGTTGCCGCACATCCTGCTCGGCAACAGCTTCCTGACGCGCTTCCAGATGAAGCGCGACAACGACACGATGCGCCTCACGCGGCGCTAGGCCGGTTCGAGCAGACCGCGCTTCTTCAGCATCGGCTCGACCTGGGCCGCACGACCCCGGAAGGCCAGGTAGGTCGAGCCCGGTTCGACGCTGTCGCCAGCGGCATAGATGTGCTGCTGCAGGCGTTGGGCAACCGCCGCATCGAAAGGGTCGCCCGCTTCGACGAATGCGTCGTAGGCATCGGCGTCGAGCACCTCTGCCCACATGTAGACGTAGTAGCCTGCGGCATAGCCCGAGCCGGCGAAGAGGTGCTGGAAGTGGGTGAAGCGGTGGTTGACACCCACGCCAGGCGGCAGGCCGCGCCGGCGCAGCACCTCGGCCTCGAAGGCCACCACATCCTGCGGCACCTGGCCCTGTGGCAGGCTGTGCACCGCCAGGTCCGTGAGGGCACTGGCGGTGTAGCGCACGCTCTCGTAGCCTTGGCCGAAGCGGCGCGCCGCCGCCAGCCGGTCGATCAGGACATCGGGAATCGCCTCGCCGGTGGCGATATGGCGGGCGTGACGGCGCAGCACCGCGGGTTCGCTCATCCAGTGCTCGAACAGCTGCGAGGGCAGCTCGACGAAATCGCGCAGCACGTTGGTACCTGACAGCCGCTCGTAGCCGACGCTCGACAGGAGCCCATGCAGGCCGTGGCCGAACTCGTGGAACAAGGTGCGCACATCGTCGAACGACAGCAGGGTTGGCTCTCCCGCCCCAGCCTTTGCGAAGTTGTTGTTGTTGACGATGATCGGGATCACGTCGCCGCCGTTCTTCGTCTGCTGGCGCAGCGAGCTCATCCACGCACCGCTGCGCTTGCTGGGCCGCGCGAAGTTGTCGTGCAGGAAGATGCCGGCCACGCGACCATCGCGGCCGCGCATTTCGTACGCCTTGACGTCCGGGTGGTAGGTCGGCAGGTCAGCACGCTCGGTAAATCGCACACCGAACAGGCGCTCGGCACAGTCGAAGGCTGCCGCCACCATGCGGTCGAGCGGGAAATACGGCTTGATCTCGGCGTCGTCGACGGCATAGGTGCGCCGACGCACCTTCTCGGCCCAGAAGCGCCAGTCCCAGGGCTCAATCGCATGCGTGACGCCAGCTTCCTGCATCAGGGCCTGCAGTTGGCGGCGTTCACGTTCGAGTGCCGGGACGGCGCGCTGCCAGACGTTGTCGAGCAGGCCTTGGACGGCTGCAGGCTCGCGCGCCATCGAGTTGGCCAACGCGTAGTCGGCGAAGCTCGCATAACCATGCAACGCTGCCTGTTCGGCGCGCAGTTCGAGGATCTCGCGCACGATGGCGCGGTTGTCGTTGGCCCCGGCATGTTCACCGCGGCTGGTCCACGCCCGCCACGCCTGCTCACGCAGGTCGCGCCGCTCGCTGAAACTCAGGAACGGCACCAGCAGCGAGCGCGACAAGGTGATGACGTGGCCGTCCAGGTCGCGGTCCGCGGCGGCCTGATGCGCCGCCGCGCGCACGAAGTCGGGCAGCCCAGCCAGGTCAGCCTCACCCGACAACGGCAGACGATAACCATTCTCGTCAGCCAGCACGTTCTGACCGAACTGGGTGGTCAACGCCGCCAGGCGCGACATCAAGGCCGCATAGCGTGACTGATCGGCCGGTGCCAAGCGCGCCCCGGCGCGGACGAAATCGGAGTGCGTCTGTTCGAGCAAACGTTGCCGCTCCGGCGCGAGGCCCAGCTCGGCACGTTGGCTGTGCAGGGCGTCGATTCGCGCAAACAGGCCGCCATGCATGTAAACGGCGCTCGAGTGCGCCGCCATCGGCTCGGCCATCTCGCGCTGCACCTGCTGCAAGGCGGGCGAAGTCTCCGAGGCGCACAGGTTGTGGAACACGCCCTCCACATGCGCCAGCAAGCGACCCGAAGCATCGAAGCGCGCCAACGTGTTGTCAAAGCTCGGTGCGTCGGGCTGCCCGGCGATGGCGTCCAACTCGACGCGATGCAACTGCATGGCTGCGCTCAGGGCGGGTGCGAAGTGCTCGGCGCGCAGCATCGCGAATGGCGGCAGGGCATAGGGTGTGTCCCAAGCCTGCAGCAGTGGATTGGTGCTCTCGCTCATCGTCATGCTCCTATTTGCCGGCCTTGATGGCGGTCTCGTCGTCTTCAAGGTAAGGCCTGTTGGCGCACTCGTTCAACCACAGGGCACGGTCCTCCTGCTGCTTGACAGAGGCATCTAGGGCGGCGGCGTTGCGCGCGTTCCAGGCTGTGACTTTCGCATCACGGGCGACGGCGCGTTCGTTATAGGTCTTCGCGCTGGCTTGGTAGGCCGGAACGAGCTGGGCTTCCTCGACACCGAGCGCAAGACGCGTCTTTTCCAGCCGCTCGCGATCGACCTTGAGTTCTTCTGCAAGCTGTTCCTGCTGTTTGCGCGGCAACTCGTTGATCCCAGCGCTGCGCTTGTTGAAGGCCTCAATTTCCGCGCCGTGGAGACGCATCTTGCCCTCCCACTCGCGCACTCCTGCGAGCCGGCGGTCGACTTCGGCGCGCTCGGCCACCAGGATCTCGCCAGATTGCTTCAACGCGTCGCGTTCGCCGTCAAGCACGGGGCGTTGGCTCTCGATGGCTTTGGCACTCGCGTTAAGGTCGTCGGATCGCCTCATGCAGGTACGCAATTCGTCGCGCGTCATCAGCTTCCCTGCGCCGGCAGTCTTGCCGCTGAGGGTCTTGTTGACCGCCTTGATTGCAGGCTTGGTCGGGGCGGTTTGGGCCAACGCCAGCGATGCGGCCATGGCCAGCAACGAACAGGCGGCACCATGGGTCAGCAAATGCGGAATCTTCATGCAGTCCTCGTGGGTCTCGGTGGAAGTCGCCTCCAGTGGCCGGGCGGCGGATCACGCTGGCCCGGGGCGCAAGGCCGCGATGATGCCATCCCGTCGAGCTCGGCTCTGCGCTGCAACACCAACGCTGCGCCGGCCGGTCGGGCCGACAAGGGCGTCTGTGCGCCGGTCGAATCCTCGGTTGTCTACTCGCCCAGGTAGGCCGCCCTGACGCGCGGATCGGCCAGCAGGCCCTTGGCCTCGCCGCTCATCGTCACCTCGCCCGAC